>JAZUBO010000020.1:0-62764 GCA_045638585.1 Acutalibacteraceae bacterium
CTAAGAAATCAAAAAAATCTAAGTCTTATGAAGAAGATGAAGAAGATGAAGAAGATGAAGAAGATGAAGAAGATGAAGAAGATGAAGAAGATGAAGACGATGAGCCAAAATCGAAAAAGCCTTCAAAGAAGTCAAAGAAAATCGAAGATGATGAAGATGAAGAAGATGAAGATGAAGATGACGAACCGGCACCAAAGAAATCTTCAAAAAAATCTAAATCTGACGATGATGAAGATGAGTACCAGGAAGAATCTGATGAAGATGATGAGCAGGAAGATGAAGAACCAGCTCCTAAAAAGTCTTCAAAGAAATCTTCAAAAAAGTCTGAATCAGATGATGACGAAGATGAAGATGATGAGCCAAAGTCCAAGGCAAAGTGTGGTGGAAATTGTGAAAAATGTCCGCACGGTCATAAGTTCGGTGAAGATTGTGATGTCTTCGATGAATGTGATGACTGTGATTTGTGGCCAAAATGCGTAAAAGCAAGTAAGTAAAATTATTTGTCGGGACTTCTATTGAGTAAAGGATGGTGCTCAGTAGAAGTCTTTTTTATAAGGAGATTGAAATGAAATTCAATCAGGTTCTTGAAAGATGTAAAGAAAAAGGAATAAAAATAAGTCGTGAAGGATTATATCTCGCCGGTTTGAAATATGGTTTCATCGAGAGAGATATTGATAGGAATAATATTTTTCATAAAGAAAAATTTGAAGAATGGTGTATGAAGAAGCTTGAACCAATTCCAGAAGGTTATTGTACTGTTTTGGAATGTTCAAAGAAATTGAATAGACCTTTATCAACAATATATTTCTTCATACATGCTGGAAATTTAGAAATGAAAAAAATGGGATCGAAAGGAGTAAAATATGTCAAAATCGAAGAGCTTGAAAACTATATCAGAATCCGTAAGCACGGCAGTGAAGAAGGATATGGAAACTAAAAAAATTGAACCAATTTATTTTCAGTGCGGCTGTACTTTACTCGATAAAGTGCTTGGTGGAAGTAAAGGCGTATTTGGTATTCCAACTGGAAAGTTCATAAATATCGTAGGTGATAAATCTGCAGGAAAAACTTTCTTGAGTAATGAATTTATCGCTTGGGCTCATTACAACATCGGAAAGAAATTCAGATGGGTTTATGATGATTGTGAATCTGGATATAGTTTCGATACTGAATCTATGTACGGATTTGAAATAATGCCGCAAGATGTAAAGAAAAGAGTGCATTCAGAGAACGTTGAAGAGTGTTTCTGCAACATTTCAAAGTTTGCAAACGAATTGGGAAAGAATGAATGCGGAATTTATGTTGTAGATTCTCTTGACGGTTTGACTTCTTATGAAGATGATGAAAGAGCTGAAGAAAGAAAAAAGCAGTTTGAAGAAGGTAAAGGAGCCAAGCTTAAAACTGGAACCTATGCTATGAGCAAACAAAGGTATCTTTCAAAGGAATTCTTCCCTCAACTTTGTTCAGAAATAGAACGAACAAACGTATTTGTCATTATTATTTCTCAGATTCGTGAAAAAATTGATGCAATGAGTTTTGAGAAATATACTCGTTCAGGTGGAAAGGCAATGGACTTCTATGCCCATTCAGTTTTATGGTTGGCTGGAACAAAGAAGATTCTCAGAAAGGAGACAGCTGTTGGAAACGTTGTAAAAGCTAAGACAACAAAATCAAAAACACCTAGACCATTCCGTGAATGTTTCTTTGATTTCATTTACGATTACGGACTTGATGACATTGGTACAAGCGTAGATTATCTTTTTGACTTGAGAACCGATAAAGGAGAACTCAATAAAAAAGCAGCTGCAATTAAATGGGATGGGGATAATGATTTTGATAAAAAGTCTTTGAAAGAGTTCCTTGAAGAAAATGACTTGTATGAAAGATTTGAAAACTCAAAATATTATGATATGGACGGAACTGATGCTGATAATATGTTTGCATTCATTCAGTCAAAGAAAGATTATAAAGCAAAATTCAATGAAAAGTTTGGCGATACTATGACACGTGATGAATTGATAACTTACATTGAGGAAAATAATCTTGAAGATGAACTCAGAACAAGAGTTGATAATAAATGGGAAGAGTTCGAAGACAGTATCAAATCAAATCGAAAAAAGAAATATTATTCAAAACAGTTGGAGAGTGAAGAATAATGTTTGTTATTTGTCGTAACGGACATTTAGGCTTCTGGTGGGAAGGTGATACACCTGTTTTCGTAGAAGAAGGCGGTGGAATCTTCCCATCACGAAGCGAGTGTCTAGAGTATTTGGAAAAGATTCATGGAAAAGATAAATCCATTGAAATAATAATGTCAATAAAGAAAAAGAAAGGTTCAATTTTAAGTTTTTAAGGAAATAAAAATGAAAGAGATGTTGTTCACAAAAGACGAATCGAAATTTATCCGAGAATGTCTTCATGGGGAAATAGATTCATTGAAAATTGGTCTTTATGGTCAGGACATGGAATCGGCCAATCAAAGAGCTAAGAGAGAAAAAGAATGTGAAAGACTTATTAAAAAATTTGAAAGAGCTGAGAAAATAATAAAAGTGTCTTCAAGAAAAGGTAAAGGGCGCGGCTTACAATATTGGGTTTGTGAAAGAATCGCAAAAATGTTTGGAATAGAGTTCGTTCAATCTGATGATAATTGTCCAGTTCATTCAAGAGAGATGGGACAGCATGGAATAGATATTATTGTCAGGGGAGAAATCTATAACAAATTCCCATTTGATATTGAGTGTAAGTCTTGCGAATCCCTTTCAATTCCAGATTGGATTCGACAAGCTAAAGAAAACAATAAAAAAGAGGACCGTGATTGGTTGGTAGTTTTTAAGAAACACACACTTGGATCTGAACCGTTTGTTATAATGGGTTGGGAATGTTTTGAAAAGATGATGATGAAAATCTTATAATAATACAGAGGATAAAAATGATTAAATCTTTAGGAATAAAGAATGTTCAAAGTCATAAAGATTCCAAGTTGGTTTTTTCTCCAGGTATAAATGCACTTGTAGGAACTTCTAATAATGGAAAATCTGCTGTACTTCGAGCATTGATGTGGGCTATAACAAATAGACCACTTGGAACAGAAATTCTGCTTTCGAATTGGGCTTATGATTCAAAAGGAAAACAGAATGAAGAAATGTCTGTGACAGTTGAGAAAGAAAACTCAACTTTAATCAGAAGAAAAACAAAAACAGACAATGAATATATTTTGGATGGGGAAGTCCTAGAAGCTATTAAAACTGATGTTCCTGAAAGTGTTAGAAAGTTCTTTGCACTTTCAGGAACTAATATTCAGAAACAGCAGGATGCTCCATTTTTGCTTTCTCAGAGTTCTGGAAAGATTGCTGAATATTTTAACAGAATTGTTAGAGTTGACATTATTGACAAAGTCTTGACAAACGCTGAATCTACCAGAAGAAAAATGAAGAATCAATTTGAGACAGCTGAAGAAAATGAAAAGAATCTTCAGAAGAAATTGGAGCGATATGATTGGTTAGATTCAGTTGAAGTTCTTCTTGAAAAATACAAAGTTGTAAATGAAAAATATGAAACACTTTCAGATGAAAAAGATGACCTTGAAAGTAGTGTAGAAAAGTTTGAAGAGATAAACAAAAGAAAATTTCCAGACTTTTCAAAACAGAAAAAACTTATTCAGGAAATCGAAGATATAAATTCCAAGAACAAAGATTTGGTATTTGAAATTGAAAGTTTGGATGAATCTATTTCTGAATTTGAAAATCTTTCTGAGAAATCTGAATTTGATTTCTCAAAGGAAAAGAAACTTATTGAAACCATTGAAAGTTTGGATTTTGATAAGAGTGAAATTGAAAAGTTGAAAGAACAAATTGAGCAGGTTGAATATGCAGATGGCTTCGTGAAAAGTCAAAAAGAATATATAAAAGGATTAAAGAAACAGTTGCCAGAGATTTGCCCATTATGTGGAGCAAAGATGAAAGATGATAAGTGTGTGGAGGAGAACTAAAAAATGAACAGAGAGGAAGAATTGATTTCCGCAATTAAGGAAAGCGGATTTTATGAATATAAAGATGTGAACTTGGAAGATTTACCTTCAGTTCAAAGAAGTGCAATAATTTTGGCTGAAGCATTACTTTCATTCAGACCAGATTTATTTATTGAACATGACCCTGATGTGGTTTTTGTAATTCAGAGAACTTTTGAAAATGGTTCAGTTGGTTGTTCTCTTCCTAAAAAGAGTTTGACTGAATTATTAAAAACCCCACCTTATGACGATTCTGTCATTTGTAGTTATTCTTTGAAAGATGAAAAGATTTTGAAGAAGGTCTACAAAGGAACTGGAACAAAATGGGAGGTTTCAAAGTGAAGTGTGTAATTTCTGCAGATTGGCATATTAGGTCAAATCTCCCTAGATGTAGACAAGATGAAGATTGGTTCAAAACTCAAGAAAGAGCTTTGAAACAGATAAGACTTTTTGCAAATAAAAATGATTGTCCAGTTTTTGTCGTAGGAGATATTTTTCATTCAATAGGTGAGACAAATTTTCAGTGTATCCAAATGATTCAAAAAATGGCAAGAAAGTTGGACAATGGTTTATATATGTTAGCTGGAAATCATGATTTGCCTTATCACAGTTCTGAGAATCTTGATAGGTCAGCTGTTGGCATTCTTTTACGTTCTTATGGGATTGGAAAAATAAAAGAGCATTTTGAAGACATTGAAATAATGAATATTTCAGCTGCTAATTTTGATGAAGAAGATGACAAAGATGCAGAAATAGTTTTCAAACATGTTCTTTGTTTTCCAGATATGAAAAGCCTTCCACCAAATGTTGATGCTTTAACAGCTAAAGATTTGTTGAGTGAATTTCCAAATGCAAAATGGATATTTACAGGAGACATGCATAAAAATTTCCATTATGAGAAAAATGGAAGACACGTTGTGAATCCAGGTTGTATGTTGAGACAGGCTGTTGATTTCAAAGATTATCAGCCGGGATTCTATTTCATTGATACTGATAAAAATATTGTTGATTTTCAACTTATAATAGATGATGAGAAGTTTGTTGATGATTCATACATTCTAAGAGAAAAGGAAAAAGAAGAAAGAATTCAAGCCTTTGCCGATAAAATTGGAGAGGTTGAAAGTGTGTCCTTGGATTACATTGAGAATGTAAAATCAGCAATGATGACTTCTAAATTATCAGGAGAGCTTAAGGAAACAATTAATGAATTAGTGGGGATATAAAATGAAAATCTTAGAAAAATATTACAATAAGATTTACCGACATACAAACAAACTTCTCAAAAAGATTTTTAGTTTGAACGTTGAAGAATCTATGATTGAACTTTACAATCTAAAAAAGGAAATTCAAGGAAAAATCGAAAAACCAATTGAAGAGATTACAACTGAAGATTTGATAAAAAATAAATTGTCACTTCAGTATTGTAAGTATCGAACGATTGACAAGATTTTGTCGGTACTTTCAGGTGCGGCTTTTATGAGTACATATTATGATAATGATATTAAGGAGATAACAGATGAAAACTAGTGAAATGGAAAGAATTAAGGATTTAATTAAAACAGCCGAATTGGAGCAGGCAAAGGCACAGGGTGCAAAAGACAATATCAAAGCTGACTGGAAAAAGAAATATGGCTTTGAAACTTTGGAAGAAGCCAAAGAAAAACTGAAAGAGCTTTCTGAAAATCTTGAGAAGAATGAAAAGAAAAAAGAAAAGTTGATAAAAGAATTGAATGAATCTCAGGACTGGGATAAGATTGAAGAGGAACTTGAGGATTAAAAATGAATTTTGAGAAAATTGAAAAATTATTTAATCAGTCAAAAGGAGCATATAGTCAAATTCAGAAGTCTTTGAAAGAAACTATTGAACTGAAGAAGTATTCTGAAAAGAAATTAAAACTGATTGAAGAAGCACAAATTTTTCTTCAGACTGTGGCTCAAAGCACTCAGGAAAAATTAAAATTTCAGATTGAAGATATTGTAAATATTGCATTGGAAACTGTATTTCCAGATGAGTATGAATTCAAGATTGAGTTTAATGTCAGCAGAGGTAAAACTGACGCTGAATTGGTTTTCTTAGATAAGAGAACCGGACAGACAATAGACCCTATGGATGCTGCTGGCGGCGGAGTAGTTGATTTGACTTGTTTCGCTCTCAGAATAGCTTCATGGGCTTTGGAAAATGGAACTGACAATTTGATAATCTTAGATGAGCCGTTCAAATTTGTGAGTAGAGATTTGGTTGAACGTGCTGGAGAGATTCTCAAAACTTTGTCAGAAAAAATGAAACTTCAAATAATAATGGTTACGCACATACCAGAATTTATTGATGTAGCTGATAAAGTTTTTGAAGTAAAGAAAAATGAAAAAGGTATTTCAAGAGTAGTTGAAAGATAGTATCTAAATATCGTCTATGCGACCGAAAACAGCGTAAAATCAGGGTGCAAAATAGTTTTGAGTATAATTATAGATTTATATTCAAACCACCCTGATTTTTACGTTTTTTTACATTTTAAGAAAAAAATAAAAAATTATAAAAAAGTGCTTTACATTATTTGTAATAGATTGTATAATGTAATTACAAAGTTGAGGGAAACGACTTTGTAAGGAGATTTATATGAAAACAGTAAAGAACTTGTCTGTTGCAAACATTAAGGGAACAAATTTTGTTCGTCGTGAGGATTTGGATTTCTCTGATGACGGAAATCATTTCAAAGGATTTTCTTATAAAGGACTTCCAATTACAACTTTATATTCTGACGGTTGTGTTTATTGTGATGTTAGACCAGATTACCTTCAGTACAAAGGCGTACCTTGGGAAATGTGGAAAGAAACAGAAGAATATGAACTTTGTGGTAAATACAATGGGACATCTGAGCTTATCGATTTGGAAGATTTAGCAAACATCTGTGATAGAGTTCTTGCAAAATTGGATTCTATGGCAGCTGAAATGAATAATATGGACTGTTCAGAACAGAAATCAAAAGTTTGGGAAGTATTGAAAAAAGAAGAAGCTGAACTCAAAGAGTTCATTGAAAAAGCTGAAGGGTTCAATTTCTTCAAATCTTTCATGGAAAATAAGATTTCAGATTGGGATATTAAAAAGGCCAAGGATTATCTTTCTTCATTAAAGAATGATTATGCAAGAATCATTAAAATGATAAGTGAATTGAGAATGGACCTTATGTCTAAGAAAGACATAATTCATTATGCAGATTGGGCTTCAAAAGGTTATGTAGTTCTTACTTGTAGATTTTATATTGAACAGATTACAGAATTCATGAGCAGATAAAAAAATAAAATAAGGTTTCCGGTAATCCTTAAACCGGAAGGAAAGATTTATATGAAAGAGATTACTTTTGAAAGATTCGAAAAAATGATTAGTCAAAAGGCGTGGGAAGTTTCAAAGAAAACTGGTGTTGATTTTGAAGAATTGAAAGCTCAGGGGGCTCTGATTTATTGTAAAACTTTGGAAAGTTACGATGTTTCAAAATCTTCTTTTTCAACAATCTTGTACACAGCTCTTAATGGCCTGTATGAATATACATATTATTACAAGGGCGGCAACAAAAAGAATAAAAATGGTTGTGCTACTCTGACAGAGAAAGTTGAAAAAAGTATAATGGCGATGGAAGTAAATCCTTCATTGATTGACATTCTTACTTTGGCCAAAGAAAAGTTGAGCGAAGATTCTTACAAACTCATTGAATGGATTTTGAATCGTTCTTGGGAATT
This sequence comes from Acutalibacteraceae bacterium, assembly GCA_045638585.1. Classification (GTDB taxonomy): domain Bacteria; phylum Bacillota; class Clostridia; order Oscillospirales; family Acutalibacteraceae; genus DTU089. The sequence continues at coordinate 7,739 of JAZUBO010000020.1, forward strand.
TCAGGGAAAGCTAAAGCCTTGTATCACTATGGTGATGAATCAGTTTGGTTGGAATAGAAATTATTCAAAAGTCGTATGGGCTGAATGCAAAGATTTTTGGAATAATTACGGTTGGGCAATTTACTGTTAATTTTACCAAAAGGATGTAGTATAATAAATTTATGGTAATTTTTGATGGTGAAAAATTAGTTGTCTCGCTGAATAAAAAAACATATAGGGAAGTATTGAAACTGGGAGAAGAATCCAAGGATTTCGAATACTTCCCTAGTATCAATTCTGTTGTCTTATCTTCAACAAAAAATATAGCCAGAAGATTGTATGAACTTGGTTATCATTTTGATGAATCTGCAAAAATATTCTTGACTGAGAAAAAATCTGAAATCGATTTCAAGTCTGTAGATGGTACAAAGGAATTATACCCGTTTCAAAAAGTTGGTGTAAAACGAATGCTTAAAAGTGAGGGTAATGTTTTACTTGGTGACGAAATGGGATTAGGAAAAACACCGCAAGCTGCTAGTTATTTGAAATGGGGAAAAAATACTTTCCCTGCCCTTGTAGTTTGTCCAGCTTCTTTGAAAGAGAATTGGAAAAAAGAAATCAAGACTTGGACCGGAAAAGATTCTTATGTAATTGAAGGAAGAAAAAGTGAGAAATTTTCAGAAGAGTTTTTGAAGAAATATCCTGTGTTAATTATCAATTATGATATTCTTGGTCAGGACAATAAAGATGATAAGGAATACATGAATTCAATTAAAAAGAAAATTAAATCACTTGAGACCAGAGAAAAGAAATGCAAAGACGATGAACAAAAACAAAACATCAAAAGAAAATTACAAATGTATAAAGCCATAAAAAGAAACTTCAAAATAAAAGTTGATGGTTGGTGTGACGAACTAATAAAAATAAGTTTTAATACAATAATAGGTGATGAGATTCAATACATTTCAGGGGCGGATACAATAAGAACCAGAGCTATGAATCAAATTTGTTTTGCACTTTCAGAAGCTAAAAAAATATTTATATCTGGAACACCTTATGAAAATAAAACAGTTCAATTTTACAATTGTCTTCATATTCTGGACCCTGAAGAATTTTCAAATGAATATAAATTCAAGATGAGATATTGTGACCCTGTCAAAGGGTTCTTTGGTTGGAAGTTTGAAGGACTTTCAAACGCGGAAGAGCTTCATGGAATTATAAGCAAGTTTATGATTCGAAGATTAAAGAAAGATGTTTTGAAAGATTTACCACCAAAGGTTCGTTCTGTAATTCCTATGAAAATATCAGCTGCTGATAGAGAACTTTATGATGAATGTGATAGACAACTTGAACTTGCAATTCTTAATGGAGAAAAGAATGCTCTGAGTAAACTTGAAGCATTAAAACAGGCATCTTTCCAAGCTAAGAGAAATTCCATGATTCAATGGGTCAAAGATTATCTTGAGGTCAATGAAAAGTTGGTAGTGTTTATTTGGCATAAGGAAGCTTGTGATTTATTGGAAAAAGAATTTGGAAATATTTCAGTGTCGGTTACTGGAAAAACACCACCAAAAATGAGAGAAAAAATGAAGGAAGAGTTTCAAACAAATCCAAAAGTGAGATTGTTTATAGGTCAGATTAAGTCTGCTGGGGTTGGTTTGACTTTAACAGCTGCAAGGGCAGTAGCTTTTTTGGAATTTGGAAATACAGCTCCGGGAATGGCACAGGCGGAAGATAGAGTTCATAGAATCTCTCAGAAAGCAGATTCAGTTTTGGCTTATTATCTGACAATGGAAGATAGTATCGATGAACAGCAAATGATAGTTCTCAATAAACGAAATAAAGATTTGAAAAAAGTTATAGATAATAAAGATGAAGATTTGTTCTCAGAAGTAAAGGAAGAAGAATTTAATAGACTTATTCTTGATGAATACAAGAAGAAAAAGAACCTCAAAGCAGCTTAAAATTATTATTAAAAAGTTTGAAAAAATTTTTTATTTTTTTTATTAAAAAACACTTTACAAACATTAAAATGTATTGTATTATGTAATTACAAGGTTGAGAAAAAGACCTTGTAAGTGAGGTTTATATGAAAATTAAAATTAATGAACAGGTTTCAATCGAAGTGACTGACACTTATCTTTACGAAATTCATTTTGAAGGTTATCCTTTCAAAATTTTATGGTCTGAAGAATATGCAAAAGAGCATGCCGGTTATCTTACTTATGTTGATACAAAAAACCCAAATGCTCCGGCATTTACCCCAGATGTTACAAAGAAGATTTACAAAACAATTAAGGCTATTAAAGCATTTGTTAAATGCGGTCAGATAATTTACTAGAAAAGAATTGGTTTGCTAGCTCCAGAATTAAAAGCTAGCAAGGAAGGAAAATATGGCACACGGACTTATGGATTATGATTGGATGGTATCAGCTAAGGAAAGACCTTGGCATGGAATTGGAACTGTTGTAGAAGATGCTCCAACAAGTGATGAAGCTATTAAATTGGCCAAACTTGATTGGGATGTAGTACAGGTTCCAGTTATGGCAAACGGAGTTGAGATTCCTAATTATTTCTGTAATATGAGAGATGATGTGAATCTCCCACTCGGAATTGTAAAGGGAAGATACAAGATTGTTCAGAACAATGAAGCGTTTGATTTTGTAGACAATATTATTGGAAATGATGAAATCGAATGTCATTATGAAACTGCTGGAAGTCTTTTCAATGGAAAAAAGATTTTCTTGTTGGTAAAACTTCCAAACAAAAACATTCTCGGAGATGATATTGAAAATTATCTTTTCTTCACAAATTCACATGATGGTTCTTCAGCTTTGACTGCTGGTCTTACAAATGTCAGAGTAGTTTGTAACAATACACTTCAGATGGCTTTGAAAGGCGCTCAGAGAACTTGGTATTGCAGACATACAGAAAGCATTACAAATAAAAAACAGCAGGCTCAGGAAGCTCTTGGCTTGGCAGTAAAGTACATCGATACTATGGAAGAAGCTGCAGAAAAAATGGCTCAGCAGAAAATTAATGAAGAAAAATTCTTCAGAAGATTATTCGAAGCTGATTACATCAAAGGCCAGTGTGAGAAGAATAAGGAACTCATCATTGAGCGTATTCATACAATCTACAATGAAAAAGACGACCTTCAGAATTTCAAAGGAACTGGCTGGGGAATTTACAACGCTGTAGCTGACTATGTTTCAAATGCTCTTCCTTTCAGACAGACTTCGACATACAAAGAAAATAAAATGAATCAGTTCTTTGTAGGAAATCCAATCCTTCAGTCTGCTCAGAAGATTTTGATGGCTGCTTAAAATAAATCCCTGATGAGAGAAATCTTGTCAGGGATTTTCTTATAATTTAAGAGAGGTAATGAAATGAATAAAATCGCAGTTGTAGATTTGTCATGGATTATGCACAGATATAGACACGCTCACGAAGAGCTTTCTTGCATAATTGATGGAAAAAGAGTTCCTACAGGACATATTTATGGAACTTACACCCTCATTAAGGATTTGAGTAGTAAATACAAAAGAGTTATTTTGGCAGTTGATTCAAACCCTACAATCAGAAAAGAAATATTGTCAACTTATAAATCAAATAGACATAAAGAAATTAAAGATGAATTCATAGATTATAGCATTCATCAAGATGACGATGCAGTCATAACCCTTTGTACTTCTTTTGAAAATGTCTATTACGTCAAAGAAGAAGGTTATGAAGCAGACGACATTATTGGAACTTTGATTCTCAAAGCTGATAACGATTGGGATTTTTATTTCCGCGACAATGATATTCTTCAAAATATTGGAACTTACAATCTTTGTGTATCATTCGAAAAGGATCTGACCTTGGGTGAAATTGTAGATATTCGAGAACATATTAAACGTAAATATGAATTGGATTTGGATTATCTTCCATTGCTTTGGAAAGTAATTAAAGGAGATTCAGGTGATTGTATTCCAATCGGTTTTGAAAGATTTCCTACAAAGATTCTGAAAGAGCTTTGCCTCGATGAAAGATTACACAGCAATTATGTTTCTTTTGATACTTGTATTGACATTCTGACATCATATAAAAATTATACTGGTAAGACAAAAGAAGCTATTGAAAAATTGAAAGATAAAAATAGTGATTTATACAAGAAATTGGAAATAAATTATAAACTTGTCAAACCTATGTATTTGGAAAAGATTAAAAGACAGAAGATGGAAGGAGACATAAGCGAAATATTTTCAAAGTTTAATATAAAAAATATTTGATTTTTATATTAAAAATCTTATAATAAATATATGGAGAATTAGAAATGAAAGGCGAAATTAACCCATTATTTACCAATGATTGTGATGCAGGAATCTACTCAAAAAGTATGAGCCACCTTCAGTATGTACCAACTATGAGAGAAAAGGTGTCTGCAGAAAGATGTTATAATACAGAAAAGTATGAACAGTTGAAAAGAAAGATTAAAGAAACAGAGCTTCCGAAGGACATTCAAAAAATGTTGCTTTTAGCAGCTACACGACACATTATTTTCAATTATCAAATGTTGGCCGAATTTTATTCTCAGGCTGACAAGAAAGTTCAAGAACTTATGGAAGAATCAGGTTTGGTTATTATTGATTTTGATGATGCTATGGAAAATGGTTTCGTTGAACTTACACAGACTTTGAAGGAATTAAGAAATGAAGCAGAAAGTATTACCGAATAACTTTGCGATATTTATTCTTTCGCATAAAAGACCAGAGAATCCAACATATAAAACTTTGATGAAGTGTAATTATTCAGGAAAGTTTTATTTTGTTCTTGACGATTTGGATGAATCTATCCCGCAGTATGAAAAGAATTACGGCAAGGATAAGCTTCTGATTTTTAGTAAGAAAGAAGTTGCAAAAAGAATAGATTTCATGAGCAATTGGACTATTACGGCAATCGATACTTATGCAAGAAACGCTTGTTTTGACCTTGCTAAAGAAATTGGAATTGATTGTTTTCTTATCCTTGATGATGATTATGATTCATTCCGTTACAGATTCCCAAATGAAAAATCTGTCACTTGTTGGAATCTTACTGAAGCGATTAAAGCTTATCTCGATTATTTCATTAAACATGAGCAGATTACAACATTATGCTGGGCACAGGGCGCGGACCTATCTGTTGTGAAAAATGGAGAAACAAAGAGAAAAGCAATGAACGCTTTCTTCTGTTCAACAGATAGATTTATCAGTTGGATGGGACAGATGAATGATGACGTAAATGCCTACACAAGATACAATCAATTAGGAAAGATTTTTATCACTTTCCCATTTGTTCAGTTGAATCAGGAACCTACTCAAACAACTGGTGGTTCTGCTGGAATGTATAAGGAAATTGGAACTTATCAGAAAAGTTGGTACAGCATTCTTCAGTGCCCATCTTTTATAAAGATTTCAACTTTTTCTAAAGGTTTCAGAATGAGCAAATATAGGATTCATCATAAAATAAACTTCAAATTCGGAACTGCTCAGATTATAAGTTCAAAATATAAGAAATAGGAGAAAAGAATGAAAATTGCAATTGTTGGAACTGGTTACGTTGGTTTGGTTACTGGAACTTGTTTCGCTGAAATGGGAAATAATGTAACTTGTATTGATATAGATTCTAAAAAGATTGAAAGATTAAACAACGGTGAATCTGTTATTTACGAGCCTGGTTTGGAAGAAATAATAAAAAAGAATGTTGATGAAAAAAGACTGACTTTTTCAAATTCTTTTGAAGATTCAATTCCAGGCTCAGATATTTGTTTTATTGCCGTAGGAACTCCGCCGCTTGCAGACGGTTCTGCAGATGTTTCTTATGTACTTTCAGCTGCTAAAAGTATTGCGAAAAATATGGATAGGCCAATGGTAGTTGTGGATAAATCTACAGTACCAATTGGAACAGGTTTTGAAGTAGAAAAAATTGTGAAAGATAATACAGAATATGCTTTTTCAGTTGTATCAAATCCAGAGTTCTTAAAAGAAGGTCAGGCAATAAATGACTTTATGAGACCAGACAGAATCGTTATTGGTTCAAGTGTAGAATGGGCAAAGAACAGAATGACAGAACTTTATTCACCATTTGTAACAAACGGTCATAAAATTGTTCATACAGATGTTATTTCTGCAGAAATGATAAAGTATGCCGCAAATGCTATGTTGGCGACAAGAATTAGCTTCATCAATGAAATCGCAAAATTGTGTGATAAAATTGGTGGAGATGTAAAAGCTGTCAGAGAAGGAATGGGACTAGATTCAAGAATTGGAATGAGTTTTCTCTATGCTTCATGCGGTTATGGTGGTTCTTGTTTCCCTAAAGATATAAAAGAATTGATTCAAGTTGGAAGAAGAAATGGGATTGAAATGAAGATTGCGAAATCAGTTGAAGACGTAAACTATGACCAGAAAAATCTTATGTTTGAAAGAATCTGGAAAAAGTATGGACTTCACAATTTGATTAACAAACAGTTTGCAATTTGGGGATTAGCTTTTAAGGCTGAGACAGATGATGTCAGAGAATCCCCATCACTCTATCTTGTAAAAAGTCTTATTTGTTTTGGGGCAAAGGTAAGATGTTATGACCCTAAAGCTGAAGAAAATTTCAAAAAGTATTTTACAGAAGAAGAATTGAAAAATATTGAATTTTGTGAAATGGAAGAAACTCTCAGAGATTCAGATGCGCTTGTAATAATGACCGAATGGAGACAATTCAAAAATGTAGATTTTGAAAAATTGGATTTTAAGTCTAAGGTTGTATTTGATGGTCGAAATATCTTTGAACCTGAAAATATGAAGAAGCTTGGAATTGAATATCATTGTATTGGAAGAGGATTACTATAATGAAGACTTGTTTAATTTTAGGCGGTGCAGGATTTATCGGTTCAAATCTTTGTGAGAGAATTTTGAAAAATGGAGATGCTGTAATTTGTGTTGATAATTTTTACACTTCAAATATAAAAAATATCAGAAACCTTTTCAAATATAAAGAATTTGATTTTATTAATGCAGATGTTAGATTTGGTCCATTTGGCCCATTATTTGATTTGCCAAAAATAGATGAAATCTACAACTTGGCTTGTCCGGCTTCTCCAATACACTATCAGAAGGACAAAATATTTACTTTTATGACAAATATTTTGGGTATGAAAAATGCTTTGGAATTAGCAACTGAAAACAATTGTAAGATTCTTCAAGCTTCGACAAGTGAAGTTTATGGGGATGCTCAGATTCACCCACAAAAGGAAGATTACTGGGGAAATGTAAACCCTGACGGAATACGAAGCTGCTATGACGAAGGTAAAAGAGGAGCAGAAACTCTCTGCTTTGACTATAATCGTCAGTATGGTTCAAGAATTAAAGTAGTGAGAATCTTCAATACTTATGGTCCAGGAATGAGTTCAGATGATGGTCGTGTTGTAAGTAACTTCATCATTCAAGCTCTTAAAGGGAATGACATTACAATCTATGGAAATGGAAGTCAGACGAGAAGTTTCCAATATATTGATGATTTAATTGATGGATTCTTAGCTATGATGAAAACTGAAGATGATTTTCTTGGACCAGTAAATATTGGAAATCCTGGAGAATTTACTATGCTCGAATTGGCTGAGAAAGTTCTCAGATTAACAAAGAGCAGCTCGAAATTGGTTTTCAAAGAGCTTCCAAGTGATGACCCTAAACAGAGAAAGCCTGACATTTCTCTTGCGAAAGAAACATTAAATTGGAGCCCTAAAGTTGATTTGGATTCTGGTTTAATTAAAACTATTGAATATTTCAAATCATTATGAACTTTATAAAATTATTTGAAGATTATCATGTGCCTGCGGTTCCAGATAAAAGAGGACCGTGGGTAAATATTGACTGCCCATATTGTGATGAAAAAGGTCATTATAATATGGGTTTTAATTGTGCAGGAGATTACTATCATTGTTGGAAAACTCCGCATGCATTTCCAATTAAAAAAGTATTAAGTGATGTCTTAAATGTTCCAATGAATTCTCTTAATGAGATTTTGAGTGGCTATGAAGGCGGAGCCAATTTATCTAAAAGATTTATTAAAAAATCCAAAGTAAATAAAATTGAACTTCCAACAGATACCTTTACACCAGCTGAAAGAAAATATTTGAAAGCGAGAGGTTTTTCTCCAAAATATCTTCATGAAAAATATGGGCTTGTTGGTGGCGGAATAAGTGGTCGATGGAAGTTCAGAATAATTATCCCAATTTATTATAACGGTCAATTGATGTCATGGACTGGTCGAAGTATCTTATCAAAAAAGAAATTAAAAGAATTAAAAATCGTTCGATATAAGAATCTTTCAATTGAAGAATCGGTAAGAAATCCAAAGGAACTATTTTTTAATCTTGATAATTGTAAAGGAAAAGAAGTAGTATTGACAGAAGGTTCTTTTGATGTTCTTAGATTTGATGGTAATGCAATTTGTAGCTTAGGAACAGAACTTACTGAAGGTCAGATAAGTTTACTCTCAGAAAGATTCGAGAAGATTTACATATTATTTGATAATGAACCAGAAGCTCAGGAAAAGGCACACAAATTTGGAATGCAGCTTTCTTCAATTGGTCTAGATGTAGAAATAGTTGATGCTTTTGGAGACTTTGGAAAAAATGATATGGGAGAATGTACTCCAGAAGAAATCCAACAGATAAAAAAAGAATTAAATATTTTTTAAGAAAATGCTTTACAAACATTATAATTGATTGTATAATGTAATTACAGAGTTGAGAAAAAGCTCTGTAAGTGAGGTTTATATGAACGAAAAAATTATTTCAAAGATTAACAAATTAATGGCCTTGACTTCAAGCTCAAATGAGAATGAATCTGCAAAGGCTGCTGAGATGGCTTTCAAACTTATGGAAGAAAATCACATTTCGATGAGTGATTTGAACGCTGGTCAGATTCAGGAAGACCTTGGAGAAATCGGGGCTACAACTCTTAATGCTGTGACAAAACTCACTATATGGGAGAGGCAGCTTGGGTTTGTTATTGCAAATCATTTCGATTCAATTTCTTTTAATCAGAGAAGAGAACACCCGACACATTATGGTTGGTGGGTTCATTCTATGGGATTCATCGGTCATGAATCTAATAGAATTACATGTGAAATTATGTATGAATGGTTGAGAAAAGTAATTCAGAGAGAAGCAAATAAAACTTTCCCTGATTACGCAAGACGACAGTCATTTTGTATTGGCGTCGTTAATTCTCTTGTAAAGAAATATTATGAAGAGAAAAAGGAAGATAAAAATGAAACCGGTCTTGTTATATATGACGAAGTGAGAAAGTGGGCTGATAATAATATGAATATGAAAACTGCGAAAAGCAGAGTTCTTTCAGTTTATTCATCTGCTTTTCAGGCTGGAGCTTCTATGGGAAATAATCTTTCTTTGGATAAACAATTTGGACTTAAAGCTATAGGTTGTTAAAAATAAAAGGTTTCCGGTCCTTTCAAAACCGGAAGTGAGGTTTATATGAATTATCATGTTTATAATGATTTGAGAATTGTTGAAGTTGTAAAGTTTGGAAAGATTTATTTCCAGATTAAAGGTCAGAAAGGTTACTTTGTGACACTTAATCAAGCAAAAAATCATATTGATAATTTTGTTAGATAAGGAGTGAGAATTATGGAAAAGAAATGTTGTATCTGTGGACATACTTTTACGGAAAGACCTAATAATGCAGAACCAGTAAGAAAAGGTGTTTGCTGCAATTCTTGTAATATGAGATTTGTTATTCAGGGAAGAGCTACACCGGGAATTAGTTCTTATGAAATTGTGAAGAATCCAAAAGAATGGAAAGAATTAAAATCAAAACTTGAAGAAAGAGATTTCGAACATATTTCTCATTATAGTCATAATGGCGAAATTCAATGTTTTAAGCATCCGGAAACTGAAGAGAAAGTGTTGGTTTTCGCAGTATAATCTTATAATAATAGTGAGGTGGGAAAATGAAGATTATTAAAAAGGGAAATGTTTATAGAAAGGTAAGTTGGTTCAAAGAAAATGAAAAAGAGATTTACACCCTAGGTTGCATAATTGTTGGTTTTCTTTGTTTTGTAGTAGCTATGTTTATAAGAGGTTAAAAAATAAATTATGTTTGAGAAAGAAGCAGAAGAATATGCAGGAAGAGGTGGACTTCCTAGAGAAAAAATATCTTTATGGGCTAAAGGCTATGTCTTTCAAAGACGGTGCAGAGTTCGGTTATAACCTTGCCAAAGAAGAAATGGACTATCTGAATAAGCATTGGGGAAATGGAAAGGACAAGGCGAACGAATGGCATTATGTGAAAGACAAATTACCCGAAATGGATGAACTTGTTTATTTTTGGAATAAAAATGATAATTTCCCTGTTGTTGCTTGTAGACATATTCCTTACGGACATAAAGAATGGGTTTGGGATTGTAAATGGGGAAGTGGCTATACAGTAAGTCAATCAGTAGGAAAAGATTATTTGTGGAAAGAAATTGTACTTCCAAAGGAGGGTGAATAAATGAAAAAGATTCTAAATGATTTAGCGACAGTCCTTTTGTTGTTTGTTGTATTCTTTCTTCCAATAATTCTTTATACGAAATTAATTGTTGATTTCGAAGAATTAGAAAATGAATTTGCGGCTGAAAGAGTTATAAAGGATAAAAAGATTGAAGAGCTTGAGAAAGAAATCAGAATATTAAAAACAGATGTTCATGTTATTCAGTATGGTTTTGAAAGCGAGGAAGAAAAATGAAACAGTCAAAATGTAAGATTTGTGGAAAGTATGAAGTTCGTCAAAAAGAAATTAAAGAAGCTGAAATTTTCGATATAAAAGTTGCCGAGTTTCACATGTGGAAATGGTGTAAACTTAAAAATAATTGGTGTCGTTGTGTAGCTGGAAATTGTGGAACAGTTATTCAGAAAACAGAAAAGAATCTGGAAGGAGAAACCAATGAAATCCTCTGAGAAAAAAGAATTGAGTTTTGAAGATAGAGCAAGATTGTTCAAAGAGGCAGTAATAAAAGCTGAGAAAAAATACGGTGTTTCAATTCAAGCTGGTTACATTAATTCTTGGGATGACGCCGAGAATCTTCTCATTCAAGAATTTAATGATTGTGAAGTTATAAATGAAGTATATTTCAATACTTTAAGAAAAGAGCTATGACCCGGATGAATGAGTTTACACTTATAAGGAGATAAAAGAAAAATGAATATAGACGAAATGAAAGACAGAATAGCAAGGGCTGAAGAAATACAGCGATATACAGAAAACAGGTGCGAAGCTCTTGAAAAAGAAAACGCAGAACTGAAAGAAGTTATTGATAATGATGTAGATAAGAAAATATATGTACAGTTAGCGAAAAAGGCTGAATTGGCAGATATACAGAAAGACCAACTCACCAATGCAAAAGAAATTATTAAAAGGTTGTTAGCAACACCAAGAAGTATCTATGGCAGAGATGAAGATGGAGAAATTACTTCATTTTTTAATTCTGATTATGAAGAACTTAAAAAACAAGCAGAGCAATTCTTGAAGGATTGTGATATTGACAATGCAATCCAACAAGCAAACAAAGGATTAGACTTTGATAAGATTGCTGATGAAATGGAACAAGACTTGAAAGATAGCGAGGTGGAGAAATGAAATGCTCAATGAGAATGAATGAGCTTTCTCTTGATGAAAGAGATTTAATCGATAAGTTAAACAAGATAAATAAAAGAATCGTTGGTGACGATAATATCAGCTTGTGGAACGTCGCAAAAGCATATTTGAATAATAGAATACCAAGGAACATTCTAGACCTTCATAAAAACGAGATTCTCAAAATCTTGAAGGGGATAAATTAAAATGAGTGTAATAGAAACGATAATCAATTTTGCAGATTCAGTCAAAAATAAAACTATATCTGAACTTCTGGATGATTGTATAGAAACAGCTGAAAACTTACCTCAGCCAATTATAAATATTAATTGGTTTATCGAATTAAAAAGTAAGATTGAAGAGGAATTAAAAGATTATGCTTGGGGACATCTTATATCTCCTAATTATTTATTAAATAATAATTGTATAAATATAACTGAAAAAAGTTTGGAGATAACTAACAAAGAAAAAAATTTTATATATCTGACAATTTATTTTCCAAGTGAGTTTAATCCTAATTCATTAATCATAGAAAGAAATTATTGTTAAATTTAATTAATATGCGACCGAAAACAGACGTTGGTGCGATTCGAATAATATCGTTGATATAATTAGATTATTGAATAAAATGCGATTATCCTATAGTGTTTTTAGTTAATTTTTACTAGTCAATTAAACAAAAATGAATTAAAATTAAATAAAATTTATTCAAATTTGGATGGAAAATATGAATAAGAAAGCTAAAAACTCACCAATGGTAACAAAAAACCCTACACTCCCCGAGCAGCCTACTGAATATATTTCAAGTAAGGAATTAACAATTACAGAGGCAAGAAGATTACTTCCAGAAAATATGAAACATTTGGACCTCAATCCACGTGAATACAAATTTCTGGCGGTATATTGTTCAAATAATTTCGATGCAATAGATGCGGTTCAGAAAGCAGGATATGTAGAAAGAACCAATGCGAAATACAGAGCTATTGCATACAGTTTGCTTCAAAGAAAAGAAATAGTTGAGGCAATAAAAATATACATAGACTTAGTAATTCAACCATATAAGGATAGACTGGAACTGGAGCTTCTTAATGTTTACTACAGAAGGGCTATGTACACAATCGATAAATTCTACGATGACAGCGGTAATCCTTTACCATTAAAAGAAATAGACAAGGATTATATATGCTGTATAGATGATATAAAGTATGTAAAAATAACAGGAACACAAACTGTAATATCAGCCTACCAATTACCAAACAGAGATGCTGCACTAAATGCTTTATACAGATTCGTAACTGGACAAGATATAACACAACCAAATGACCTCCCAGAAGATGCAAAAAAGAAGATTCAAAACATATACCAGACAGTAATAAAAACAAATAAAATTACAGTAAAACCAAAGGAAATAAAAAAAAGGACAGAATAAATGGAAGATATAAAATATATAATAATGTGTTGGATTTTAAGTTTTCTCATATATGGATTAATAAGATTATGGACTAGAAAACATAAAAACAAAGAGAATGGTGAAGAGTAGAGAAAGTATAGGAAAAGGGCCAAGTAAAACAAAAGAAAAAATAAATGCGTAGGAAACTGTCCAAATGTCTGAAAAAATTGGACAAAAATCTTATAATAAAACAGGAGCAAACATAAATGCAAATCAAGATTAAAAGAATCAAGAATGGGAAACTACCAGAATATAAAACACAGGGGAGTGCCGGAGCAGATTGTTATGCAAGAATCACAGGAAGATTGGTTCTGGAGCCAGGAGAAACATATACATTCCCACTTGGTTTCGCAGTAGAGATTCCAGAAGGCTATGAAATGCAGATTCGACCAAGGAGCGGCTTAGCTTCTAAAAATAAAATCAACGTTATATTAGGAACAATAGATTCAGATTATCGCGGAGAAGTTGGAGCCATATTTTGGAACTGTGGTGATAAATCTTTTGAAGTTAGGGATGGAGATAGAATTGCTCAGGCAGTTATTTGTCCAGTAATTAAAGCTGAATGGCATTTAACAGAGAATCTTTCAGAAACAGAAAGAGGTGAAGGTGGTTTTGGTTCTACAGGTGTTTCCAAAGAAAAGAAAGTTGAAAAGTTTTATGAACCTTTTCAGAGAATAAGTGATGTTGAAAAACTTATTGGAAAAGAAGTTGAATTGAATGGAACAAAAGGTAAAGTAACCGGCGCATTTCACAAAGGGATTCACAAAGTAGTTCAGTTCACTCTTCTCAGAGACAATTTGTGTTGTGGAGATTCTTGTCAGATGGATTTAGTTCAAGCTTTTGAAAGAGTAAAAATTGATGGACATAGATTTGGACAGGAGATTGAATTTGAAGGATAAACTTTTCAAGACCTTTACTGATGAAGAAGTGAAAGCATATTATCATCGGAGATACGAAAGAGATAGAGGAAAAATGTTGGAATATCAAAAGGAATATTATGAAAAACATAAAGAAGAAATAAAAAAGAAAGCTAGAAAAAGATACAGAATTAAATGCGGCTTGAAGGAAGAAGTATGAAAACAGTTGAAGTGAGAAGTTTGGCAAGTGAAGATTTGAGAGAAATAAGGATTGAGGAGCCAATTAACAAAACTTTCAAAACTTGGTATGAATTATTTATGAAAAGAACCAATAGGAAACCTACATTGATTGATGTGTTTTACGCTGGTTATGTTTTATCAAATCCCAATGTTAGGGAGTTATTCAGAATTTTTAATAAAAAGGAGAAAAATTAAAATGATACTTCTTAAAATAATATTGTTAGTGATTGTATTTATTATCGGTTCACTTTGGCTGCCAGTTCTTATAGCTGCTGGTGTAAAGATGGGACTGAAAAACTATTTCGATGAATCTTCAAAAGGAGGAAGATAAAATGAAAGTATTTGAATTTGCTGGAGTTATCTTTAATGCAGATAACGTTTGTACAATTCAGAAAGTAAATCTGAAAGGTGAAGAAACAGACAAAGAAAGTGGAGAAAAGATTCCTACATCTGTTCCAGGATTTCAGATTGTAACAACAGCTGGTGGAATGAATTTCACATTTAAGACTGACAAAGAAAGAGATGAGAAGTTCAAGGAGCTTCTTAAAGGATTGGAGAATCTTCAATGATTGTGAAGAATAAATGGAACGGCGGCTTATATGAAGTCGTAGATGATTCCAAAAATGAAATTGTACTGAAGAGGTTATCTGACAACGCAACTCTTACAATCGCCAAGTCAGGATATACTTTTTCATATAAACCTTCTCCGAAAACTGTTGAAAAATAGTTTTCCTCCCTTGGGCTGTTTTCCCCTCCCCACCCACAGCCTAGGGGAGTTTTTATTTTAGGGCTTTAAGCAAAAAAAACATAAACTTAATATAAAGGAGGTAAGAGCTATGAGCGGAGCAATTAAAAACTTTTTCAATCAGACTTGGGTAAAAGTTGTTGGTTGGGTAATGATTATCATTGGCGTAGTCATCCAGATTCTTGGTGGAACAAGTGTTGGCGAAATTAACCAGGTTGTGGAACTTGTCTTTGGTATCATCCAGGCAATTGGTTTACTCATCATCGCAATTGGAAAGTTGCTTCAGAAGAAAGCTACAACAAACAAGTAAATGTTGCCGCTTCAAAAAAACTAACAGCCATTGGTTTTAGCCTCCACCGTAAAAAGTGGAGGTTTTTTTATTTCAAAAAAAGATTATTTTTTTATTAAAAAGTGCTTTACAAACATTGAAATAGATTGTATAATGTAATTACAGAGTTGAGAAAAAGCTCTGTAAGTGAGGTTTATATGAAATTTTTAACAGACAGAAAAGAGATTGTAAAGGCTATGGATACACACCAGTGTATTACAATTAACATGAGACACCCTGTAGCAGGTTATGAGACAATTTTTGAAGGAGAAAAAGTTGGAGTAAAATGTCCTTCAAAGAGATTCGGTGAAATCACAGTTTATGGAACAATTCACTACTACAAGGAAGAAAACAAATTTTATGTACAGCATGTAGGAGATTGTATTAAAGCTTCTTTTGGAGCAGAAGACATTAAGGAAATCAAAGAAAGAAAATACTGCCCAAAGGTTTCAGAAGGTGAAGAAGTTCTTTTGATTCATGACTGTGGAGAATATGGCTGTGTCGTACAGGTGATGAAAGTTAAAAGATGTAACAACATGTATACAGAAGCTTGTATTTTGGAGCCTGTAGATTAAATAAAATAAGGTTTGCCAGTTCCTTCAAAAAACTGGCAAGGAAGGAAAATATGGAAAAGATTACACTTGGTCAGTTTTTGAATTTTACAAATTGGTATGTTCCGGTTTATATCGAAGACGAATTCAACAGATATAATACGCGCGGCGGTGTCACTGTAAAAAGTTTGTACGAAACTCTTACAGATGAAGAAAAGACTTGCCCAATCGATTATATTAGAAATAATGAAGGAGCTTCTTTCCGAGGAGATGATGAGAAAAAGAAAAATTGCATCATTCTTGGAATTGGTATTGAGAACTTTGAAAAATATTTCGGTAAGGAGTAAACTATGGAAAGAACTTATATCACAGAACAACAGATTGAACTTTTGAGAGATGCTTATGAATCTACACTTGGGACATCTAACTATACAAAATACTCTTGTGAATGGCATTTTAAGAGTAAGAAAACAGGCAAATGGAAGTTCTCAATTTACGGTTCTCCTTGCCCATACAAGAAAGCATACTTCAAGAAAGTACGAGATGAACTTTATCTTTATAGTGAAGATGATGAAAGAACTTTATTGAATGAAGCTTGCAAAGAACTTTTGGACATTAAATAAAAAATATAAATCTCACTTTTGGCCTGAGGAGAAATCTTCAGGCCTTTTTTATTTACTAAAAAATAAAAAATGAGTTATACTTAAAAACATGGATGGAAATAATTTTGAAATTAATGAAGAATTTTTGAAGTTGGTAATAGACCAGCCGCATTATTTAGGTTGGCTCATGGGAAAAGATAAACTGACACCACTCCATTCTGAATGGATAAAATATTGCTGGGATAGTAATGAACCAAGGGCCTTACAAGCTTTCCGCGGTGGTTACAAATCTACAGCGATTGATGCAGTTGGTTGTGTCAGAAACTTCTTAGTAAATCCAAATGAACGTGTTGCACTCATAAGAAAGTCATACCAGGATTCATGTACAGTAGTAAATGCGGTTAAACAGGCGATGGAGCTTCCGCAGATAAAAAAGTTATTTGAAGTTGCTCATGGATTTACACCAAAGGCAATAACTGCCAAGGAAGGAAAATTAAGATACAATTTCAAAACTACAATAACACCTGAAGTCAGTTTAACAGCTCACGGTCTTGAAAGTTCTTTGACTGGTATGCACTATGATAGGATTATTTGTGATGATATTATCACCATAAAGGATAGAATCTCAAGGGCTGAAAGAGATAAGACAAAAGAAATGGTGAACGAAATCGCCACAAACATTATAGACCCAGGGAAAGGAAGTATCTGGATTGGAACCCCTTGGCATAGAGATGATGCATGGAATGAAATAAATAAATTTGCCGATATAGCAATGTATCCTTTGAGCAAAAACAATTTCTTAGGAGAAGAAGCAGCTGAGCAGAAAAGAAGAACAACAACACCATTCCTATATGCAGCAAACTATGAATTGGAAATCAGAAAAGATGAAAGTTCATTGTTCACTGACCCTAAAATGGCGGATTATTGGGATTATACGAGAAGAGCTTTTGCACATGTTGATGCTGCTTTTGATGGAGACCATTATTGTGCAATGACAATTCTTTCACCTTTAGATAATAACGAACCTGCACTAGCTAAGAAATTTCAAGGAATTGGTTTTGCTTATCCTGGAAATGTAAAGGCTTGGGTAAAAGAAATTGCAAGATATTACAGAAAATATAAATGTCAATATATCTACTGCGAAACAAATCCTGATAAAGGTTACTTGGCAAATCAGCTTCAGAAAGAAGGTTTGAGAGTTAGAACCTACGCAGAAAGTGAAAATAAACATATTAAAATCTCAACCAACTTGTATGAATATTGGGAAAAGATTCAATGGTCACCAGATACCGACCCTGAATATTTGAATCAGGTTCTTGATTATCATGAAGGAAGTGAACCTGATGATGCTCCAGATTCTTGCGCAAGTCTTATTCGTGAAGTTTGTAAACCACACAAGGCTAAAACAAGAAGCCTTTACGAGTGGTAAAAATTAAACTTTTCTTTTTTCATTAATTAGTTTATTATGAGACTAAGAGGAGAAAATATTATGTGGAAAATATTTGCAATTCTTAGTCTTATTTTAATTATTGCCGTTGTGGTTCTCATCTTGATTATTAAACATAAAAACAAAGACATCGATTCACTTAAATCTGAAAATGAAACTTTCAAAAATGCTTATGAAGAATTAAATAATTCATATACACAATTAAATAAGGAGATGCAAATTGAAAAGAAACACAATCAAGAGCTTGCTAAAAAGCTTGCTGATATTTCTTGTATGTCTATCGATGATGTTATGCATCAGCTGCAAGACAACAACAGTAATCGAAAAGACAACATATAAGTGTCCGGATATAAATTGGCCTGAGTTTCCTGAAGTAGGTGAATATGAAAAAACCAACAATGGAAAAATAGCAGTTGATGAAGATTACTTCAGAAGATTGCTTGTATTCAGAACTTTTTATTTTGACGAGAGAGATAAATATGAAGAAAAGAAACAATTAATTGAGGAGATACAAAAATGAATACATACGAAAATGCAGTACCAAAGCCTTTGAAGTTTTTGGTTTCAGATGGAAAATTAGTTGATGATGCAGGAAACGTTATTGCAGAATCTGAGAGCTTAAAAGACCTTTATACAAAATGGAATCCTGAAGTAAAGAAATATTTGCTTTCAGATGGTTCTGTTGTAGATGAAGAAGGAAATTTGATTATCAAAAATGATTATTACAAAAAGATATATGACCAGGCAGATCCAAAGGTTGCAAAATATCTTCACGCTGATGGAACTATTGATGAAAATCCTGGTTCAGGTGGTGGAGCTGATTTGGAAGATAATCATCAAACCACAATTGATGTTTCAACTTATACTGAACCGGTTGAAGTTGTTCCAGAAAGTGGTAAAGATGGAATGAAAAAAGCAACCGTTACATTGAGTAACATTTCAAGTGGAAAAGTACGTTTTATTTATGGTTGGGATTCTATATTTGCAGATATAAAATATATGTATACATTTTCTGAAACTCCATCTGTTGGCGATAAAGCAATTTACGGAAAGGATTCAAGTGAGACGGGAGGTGAAGGTTTGGGAGTTGTAACAATTACTGCAATATCCACCGCAGGCACGGGTTCAATTACAGTATTGCTTAATGGAAATGAAGTTGAATATGGTCGTGCTTTCGGATTGGATATAGATTTAGATAATTAGGGAGCTAGAAAACTATGGACGATTTGAGAATCAAAAATATAATCAAGAATGACGGTTGGAAGAATCTTTTCACAGGTCTTGGTGGAAAAGCAGATAAGAAAACACACACGAAAGCAAGACCTGATGGATTCCTTTTGGATGCTGAACTTGAGACAATTTATGCCGATGATGGTTTAGGAGCAAATATTATTGATTTCTTACCTGAAGATATGATGAAACATGGTTGGCATTATGAATTCAAGAATCAGAAAGAAGGTCTTGAAGATTTATCAGATGAATATGATTCATTTTTTGCTCATATAATGGCAATTGATAAATTAACAAATGCTCTTAAATGGGCAAGACTTTATGGCGGTGGAGTTCTTTTGCTTGGAGCTTTTGATGGAAATGAACTTAAACAACCATTAAATATCAGAGCAATAAAAGATTTTGAAAATCTTAAATTCATTCCAAGAAACAACATTATGTATGGAACAATTCAGTGGCAGATGGAACCTGAGAAAGAACGATATGGTCAGCCTGAGATTTATCCTTTGACATTCAGAATTGGTCGAGATTTTATTGTAAAAGAAGTTCATTGGACAAGGGTAATTGAACTTCACGGAATTGAAATTCCAACTTCACAATCAAGTT
This sequence comes from Acutalibacteraceae bacterium, assembly GCA_045638585.1. GTDB lineage: Bacteria > Bacillota > Clostridia > Oscillospirales > Acutalibacteraceae > DTU089. The sequence continues at coordinate 27,428 of JAZUBO010000020.1, forward strand.
TAATTCCACCTGATTATCGTTATTGGGGACTTTCAGAGCTTCAGAGAGTTCAGGACAAATTGAAAGATGTTGCCGGTGCTTTTGGTTCTCTTTCAAATATGCTTCATGAACTTTCAATTGGAAAATACAAGTTCAGAGATTTGGCTGATATTCTTGCTGCTCCAGATGGTGACAAGTTAATTCAGAAAAGATTACAGAGCATGGATTTGATGAAATCTACATTCCATTCATTAATTATGGACACAGATGAAGATTTCATTCGAGATAGTGCAACATTTGCTGGAGTACCTGAAGTGATGTATCAATTCTTCATGTTAATTTGTTCAGCAAGTAGTTATCCAATGACAAGACTTTTTGGAATTTCTCCAGGAGGATTAAATTCTACAGGCGATGGTGATACATATCGTTATTATGATAAAGTCGAATCTGAACAAAAAAGAAAGCTTCTTCCAATTCTCGACAGATTAACATACATCTATTCAGAATGGAAAAATATTGAGAAACCAAAGATTGTTTTCAACCCAATCGAACAGATGACTGAAAAAGAACAGGCTGAAATTGATGAGAAGAAAGCACACACAGAAAAAACAAAACAGGAAACATATCAGGGTTATATCGATATGGGAATTATGACACCTGAGATTGTCGAGGAACTTGAGTTCGGAGATACTCTCAAAGAAATAGCAAAAAAAGTTGGAAGTTCAAAAGAATCTGAAGAACTCCCACCAGTAAGTGAGGCATAAAAATGGAAAAGTTGGCTGATGGATTGAAAGAGATTTTAACAAGTGCAAATGCTTGGATGTTTCTTTTATTTTTAGCATTTGTAATTTTTGTTCTTGTAAAAATGAGCAAATCTGGTTTAATCTCTTTCAAAGGTAAAGGATTGAGAATTGGCCCCGATGAGACAGAAAGAACAATCATTCGTGAGCAATCAAAGTGGGCTCATCTTTTTATAATGGCGATAAAAGGAAAAGTCCTTACAGAAGATGCAACAGAAACTCAAAATGAAAAAGCTGAATTGATTCTTTACAAAGTTTATGTCAAAGTCATTGATTGGATAAATTATAATCATATATCAGCCAACAATAGTTATGTGGAAATAAAACAAGGTGAAATAAAAAATCTTGTTTATTCACAAGACAATTTAGATGATGATTATAAAACACCTGAATTTTCAACAAGAATGGATGGATGGGTAAGAGAATTAATTTTGAATCTGATTCAAGTCAGAAAGGAATATATGCAGCAATGATGTACACTTGTGAATGTTGTAGTCAATCATTCTTCAGATGGAGAATGAAAAATGATAAATTATGCATAGATTGTTTTAGAAAAGAGGTGAAGAAAAATGGAAGAAACAAAAATTGAAGAAAAGAAAGAACTCAAGGCAAAGAAAGTTTCTTTGGTTATTAAAATTGTAGCAGTGATTTTTGTCATAGTTTGTTCAGTATTGAAATGGACAGGTGTTTTTCCAAATGCAACAATTTATGAAATCTGTGTAGTGGCTGGAACAATTGCGGCAATCTTTGGTGATGTTTCAGTGAATACTGCACTTGATAAGTTTAAGAAAACAGAGGAGTAAATTGTGAAAAAGATTTTATTATTCCTTTGGCAGCTTCCACAAAATATTTTAGGACTTCTTGTAATTTTATTTACAAAAGCAAAGTATTGCAACAAAGGATGTTGGGTTACGACTGTAGGTATATTTGGAGTTTCATTAGGAAAGTATATAATTTTTGGACAGGTAGTAAACGACACAAGTTTGAAACACGAACAAGGACATCAAAAACAAAGTTTACATTTAGGTTGGTTATATCTTTTAGTAATTGGAATTCCTTCATTTTTGGGGAACATTTGGGACAGAGTTGTGCATAGAAATTGGATGATTTGTGAAAGAAAAAAATGGTATTATAATCAACCTTGGGAAAAATGGGCAGATGAACTTGGAAATGTAAATAGATTTAATTCAGGAGTTTAATATGGCTGGAATATTACTTGATGATTTCGTAAAGAAATATGAAGGAAAGAAAGTTGATTTTGATGGAGCTTTTGGTGCTCAGTGTGTAGATTTGACAAGACAGTATTGGAAAGAAGGGTTAGGAATCCCCGAACATACTGGACCTTGTTCTACAACTGGCGGAGCAAAAGACCTTTATCTCGATTATGAAAAAATGCCAATTGAGAAAAAATACTTCATAAAGATTCCAAAAAATAAAGCTTTTGTTCCTGGTGATACACTAATTTGGGATTCAACAGAAACAAATAAATATGGCCATGTTGCAATTTATCTTGGAAAATTAAATAATTCATTAATTGTATTTGAACAGAATGGATTCAAACAAGATGGCACAAAAGTAACAATCAGAAGTAAAGAAAAATTGCTTGGAGCATTGAGAAAGAAATGAAAATCAAGAATGAAACTGAAATTCAGTTGATGAAGATTCTTTTCAAAACTAGCGGAAAGAAACCTACAAAAAATATAACTTCTCAGAGAGCTTATCCACACGGTGTGGAAATGAAATATTTTAGGCAGCTGAAAGGATTTTTCAAACCTTTAACCGATTATGTAAATAAATACATTAATGAAAATCTTGAGCCGCTCTTGAGAGGAGATTCAACTGAGATTCATCTCGATACTATTCCCGGACAATCTTTCAGAAATATGATTTACAATCTTGAGAATTGGTTGTCAATCTATATGCCTGATATTGCAGATTTATCAGCAGATTCAAACAATAACGTTATATTTACTGCTTTAGGAAAAACTGCAGAAGAAGCTAAGGCCTTTGGTGATAAAGAATTTCAGAGAATAATTGAAAAAGGAATTCATGTAAGTGTTCCAACTTCCAGTCCTTGGTGGGGTGATATGAAGAGTTCGTGGGCTGAAAATAATTACACTTTGATAACTTCTAATGCAAAGAAATATGTTGAGCAGATTAATGTACTTACTGAACAGGCAATCGTCAATGGTCTTTCTCCAAAAAAACTCAAAGAAGAAATAATGAAAGCAACTGAAGGTCTTTCTGAAAAACATTGTAAATTATTGGCTCGTGACCAGATGGGAAAATTAAATGGAAACATAACAGAAGCTCAGATGCAGGAAATCGGTTTGGATCTGTACGTTTGGAGTACGGCATACGATGACCGTGTAAGAGATTCTCATGCAGCAATGGAAGGTTTACTTTGTCGATGGGATGATGCTTCAGTTTGTAGTTATGATAATGGGAAGACATGGGTTGCGAGACCAAGTGGAGCTGTAGACCTTCATCCTGGTCAAGATATTCAGTGTCGTTGTGTAGCCTTATCTTTTTATCCAGAGCTAGAAGCTGAAATGACAGGGACTTCTTTAAGTGAACAAACAGAAGGTTTACCTGATGTTCAAGATTTGCCACAATTTAATGAAGGCGTTGAACAAAATGTAGAATTAAATTTCGATGATTATAAAAAAGAATTTGGCGAGGAATTTGTGGATAATTTCTTGCAGCCTTCTCAAGATTATTGGAACATTAAAGAATTAAATAAATATTTGGATGACAAATCAAGTTTCGAAGAATTTTTCAGAATTGGAAGTAGAAATTTGAGAAAATGTTGTGATAACTTTGGAATTGAATTAAAAGATGTTACAACTATGAATGAATCTGAATTAAAAAATTATTATCTGAAAATAACTAAAGAAATAAGTGACAAATGCAACGCGGCAATAAGAGAGTGCCAGTTTGTAAGAAATAGCGATTTAAGTGATTTATTGAATGATGAGTTCTTGAAAGACCCTAGATTCAAAACATTATTTGAAACTGGTAAAAGTGGTGGTTCATCAAACCTCGATTATAGAAATTATTGGGAAAAAACAATTTCACCAGACACTGATAAATTTTTCAAGAAAGGTGACAAATTCGCAAATTCTGAATTGAGACCTGTTTACGGTCATATGCTCACTAATGAAGAAATTAAAGCATATAAGTCATTCGGTTGGATGGCTGATGGAGCAGAAGAATATGGCGACACAATATTTATTTTCAAAAAGAACTCAATAAAAAACAGAACTTCTTTCACTTTGGATAACTCTTCAAATATGAATAAAAGTTTCACTGATATTAATACATTATTCAATTTTAGAAGTGATGACCGTAAACCATTGGATTCGATAAGACACATCAATCGTATATTTGGTGAAAAAGGTAAATTGATTGATGATAGACCTTATATTGAATTTCAAGCTTGGGGTGGATTAAATTTCAAAAGAGATGTTGAAAAAATAATTGTCCCACAAAAATATAAATCTCACAAAAAGTGGAAAGAATTTGAAGCTTTGATGAAAAAGTATAAAATTGATATAGAATACATGGATTAAAATTAAAATTAAAAATCTTATAATAATTATTGAGGTGATTCTATGACTTTAATATGCCATAATAACAATACAATAGTTTACTCAAATGAAGACACTTGGTACGTTATTAAAAATAATAACGGGGAAGTGAGTGAAAGAGAATTACCGAAAAAAGAAAACCCTGGGTACGCAATGGCTTGTATAACAAAATGGGGAATGAAACAGGACTGTGATGAATCTTTCCTTCTCAAAGAAACAAAAAGACTTTACAAAGACTATAAAAAATAATTCTTTACATTTTTTAATTTATGAATTATAAATTAAATATGAAGTTGAATGATTATCAGATTAATGAAATTAAGAAAGCTTGCGAAAGTGTTGAATATGGTTCTGTAACAATAAAAATGAATCCAACACTTGGCCACATTGACTTAGTAATTGACAAGCAAATAAGACTTAAAACGGAGCCTACAAAGCCACCTCTCAAAGAAGTGGATAAAAAATATTAAATTATTTATAGGCTGACTGAAAACAGAGGCAATCTTAGGAATAACCCTAGGATTGCCTTTTTTATTTAGTCAGAAGGATAAAGTCATGGAACTTAAAAAAGATTTGAAACGTTTTGATAATATTGATAATTCACAGTGGATGACAATCCCATTTGAAAGAACAAATGAAGGATTTCTCAAAGGTCGAGCCATTGTAACATCAATTGGTGTTTTCACTTACAAGAGAGCAGACGGAACAATTCAGAGAGAGCTTCGCCTCCCTGAAGAAGTTTTCAGTCCTTCAACTCTTAATTCAATGAAATTGAAACCTGTAACTTTGAACCATCCGACAGAGCTTGTAACATCTGATAATGCAGATAAACTTCAGGTTGGAAGTCTTGGTGATAATCCTTCTTGGACAAAAGAATGGCACGATAGAAATTGGGAAGAAGTTACAGACGGAATAAATTGTGCTATTGACATGATTGTAACTAAGAAAGATGCAATCGACGCAGTTCTTAATGGAAAGCAGGCCCTTTCAATGGGTTATACTTGTGACCTTGAAATGGCAGAGCCTGGTTCTACATGGTGTGGAGTTGAATATGATTTTATTCAGCGAAATATCAGATACAATCATTGTGCAATTGTTGATTCTGCAAGAGCAGGAGACAACGCAAAGATAGAACTTCGAGCGGACAGTGAAGATGCTGTCCTTGAAGATATGATAATCAAAACAGATGGAGGAAAATCTATGTTGAAGAAAATCAACTTGGACGGCATCGAGTACGAAGCAGAAGCTGAAGTAATTAAAGCTCTCAAAAAAGCTGATGAAAAAGCTAAACAGCTTGAAGAAGATGCTTGTGAGACAAAGAAATCGATGGACAAAAAGGTTGCTGACTTTGAAAAGAAGGTAACTGAATTTGAAAAGCGTATTTCTGAGTTGGAAGCTGAAAGAGATTCAGCAAAAGAAAAGAAGGATGCAGCTGAAGCAGAACTTGAAAAAGTAAAGGCTGACGCAGCTGACCCTACACACCTTGACGCAGCAGTTAAGGCAAAAATCGAACTTCTTCACAATGCAGAAAAAGCAAAGGTTGAAGTTAAAGAAGATATGTCTGATATGGACATTAAGAAGGCAATCATCACATCTCAGTTCCCTAAGGCAAACTTTGATGGAAAAGATGATGTGTATATTCAGGCACGTTATGACAGTGCAGTAGAAATGATGGTTGAAAAGAATGATGCAGCAATCAGACAGGCAACCTCAGACACTCCACCAGAAACACGTGCTGATGAAAATGATGCTCGTGAAAAGATGATTCAGCGTATGAAGAATCATGGAAAGGAGGAATAAAATGAATCTGTACGGAAATTTGTCAGATGAAGCCGCAATGGCAGGTATGCTTTACGGTATGAATCCAAAAACAATTGTTTCAATTCCTGCCTCAGAAACAATTAATTTTGGAAAAGCTGTTTTCTTGAATGCAGAAAAGACTGCACTTGTTGGTGGTAAATACAACAACAAAGCTGTAATTGATTTGTCTGCATACACAACAGCAAGCAAGAACATCACTCTTACAATCAAAGGTGTTGAAATCGAAGCTACAACTTCAGGAACAATTGCTACTGATGTTGCTGCAATCGTTGAAGACATCAATGATGATGTAGAAGGAGTTACTGCAGTTGCTGGAACTGGAGCAGATGCAGGAAAAATTATTGTTACTTCTGATGACAGTGCAGACCTCGGAGTTGAACTCGTTTACGATGGTTCTGATGTTACTTCTTCAAAAGTAACTGCTTCAAGTGATTGTGTTTATGCTGGAGTTGCAGTATTCCACCAGAACGCATTCATCAATTCTCGTGGCTGCTATGTAGCAAAAGAAGCAGTAAACGTAATGGAGAAAGGTTACGTTTATGGAGTACTCGCAAGCGGTGTTACTCCTACAGTTGAAGCTTCTGCTTATGTTACAGCAGAAGGTTTGTTTACTACTGAATCAAGTGGTAATACATTGGTTGGAAAATTCAAGTCTGGTGCTGAAGCAGGTCCTGACTCTGACGCACTTGCACTTGTTTCACTCGAATAGAAGGAGATTTGAAAATGGACCCAAGAAGTAATAATCCAATGCGTCTTGATTCAAATGAATCGGCATTCTTTGACCGTGAGCTTCTGTATGTAAAGACAAAGGCTTACGATGCAAAACTTGCAGAGTTGAAGGGACTTTCTTTGATTCCTATCTCAACTGAAGCAGGTTCAGGTGTAAACGAAATTGCTTATCAGCAGTATCGCGGTGTTGGTTTTGCAAAAATCATTGCTGACTATGCAAAAGACTTCCCTCGCGTAGACGTTTACGGTGAAGAAAAGTCTGTAAAGGTAAAGGGAATCGGTGATTCATACGGATATTCTATCACAGAAATCCGTCAGTCACAGAGAGCTGGAAAGAATCTTGACCAGCGCCGTGCCCTTACAGCTCGTCGTGCTCATGATGAGCAGATGAATAAGATGGCCTTGAAGTCTGACCCAATCAATGGAACAAACGGACTTCTTGACTATCCTGGAATCACTGAAGTAACTCTTCAGAATGATGGAACAGATTCATCAAAGACATGGGCAAGCAAGACTGCCGACCAGATTGTTCGTGATATTAACGACATGGTAAATGCTGTTATGGAACCAACATTCGCTCGTGAAGTTCCTGATACACTTCTTCTTCCAATCGCACAGTACAACGATATTGCTACTCGCCGCATTGGAGAAGCTGGAGAGAAAACACTCATGAAGTACATTCTTGAGAACTCTCCATACATCAAGCGCATCGATTGGCTTTCTGAACTCAAGAACTTTGGTGTAGGAAGTACAAACCGTGCTATGGTTGGTCGTTTCGATGAAGACCATATCACATTGGAAATCCCACAGCCATTCGAGCAGTTCGAGCCACAGCAGGAAGGTATGGAATACACAATTCCTTGCCATTCTGAATGTGCTGGTACAATTATTTACTATCCGCTTGCATTTGCATACGCAGATGGTATCTAATCTGTAAGAAAAGCGTGGTAAAACGGGGTATTCTGATAAGGAGTATAATTATACTGTTTTATTGGAAACACCCCGTTTTTACGAATCCTAGAGTCGTTTATAACGATATTTTTATTAAAACATAACAGAAGGATGGAAAATTATGTTATTGAAATTTAGTCCAAAGGTTGAACATTTGAAATGTGTAGTTCTTACCCCAAAGGAAGGACTTATACTTGAAAGAACAATGGTTCATTTGCTTCCTGGAACAAATGAAGTAACTGATGATGAATGGAAAGCCATGAGAGGAAACATTGTTTCTGAACTTGAAAGTGGCGAAATCGCAATCCTCGCCCAGAAAGTTGGTGATGGTCGTGGAAAGCCAGGTGGAAGAAAAGCAAAGAATCTGGTAGATATGCCAGTAAATATTGCCGTTAAGTATGTTTCAGAATGTAACAATCCTGAAACTCTTGAAAAGTGGTACAAAGAAGTTACAAAAGAGGAAGTACGCCTTGCAATTACAAAGCGTATGAAGGCTCTTGAAGTTGAAGAACCAACAGAAGAGATTCCTGAAGCTCCAAATGCAGCTCCAATGTCTCTCGATGAATTTGATGAAGATGATGAAAATGAATTTGATGAAGAGAGTGATGATGAAGATTCTGATTCATCTGATGATAACGAAGGCGATTCTGAAGAAGAACTTGAAGAAGATTTCTCAGAATTGAGCGTAAAAGAACTCAAAGCAAAATGTGAAGAGTTGGGAATTGATACAAAGGGCATGAAGAAAGAAGATTTGATTGCTGCTTTGGAAAACAATTCTGAAAAGGAGTAAAATTGTATGATGACGACTGTTCAAATAATTCAGACTATTTGCCCAGATTTAGCAGATAGTCCATCCTTATCTCAATTTGTGCAAATGGCAAATGAGAGTTTGAACAGTCGTTTTTTCGGAAAACTGTTCAATCAAGCAGTTGCTTATAAAGCGTGTCATTTGTTTACAGTAACTGCGGGAGATAAAACAGGAATTCACTCAATTGGTGGTGGAGCTGTAACTGGTTATCATGAAGGCGGAATAGATATTAATTTTGCACAGAATCAGAGTGATAGTGAACTTGCCACAACTAAATATGGAAAAATGCTTTTGGACTTAATGAAACAGTGTCCAAGAATGGATGTGAATAGAAACTGTATGCCAGCATTTCCAATAATCATGTAAATTCTTTTTAGGAGGTTTGAATATGTTATTTTTTCCTAACGCTACAGTTTATGTTTCAGACCTCAAGACTATTAAAAATGCGGAAGGCACAAAAATCAAAACTTATGATTTTGATAATCCTTTAGAAAGTTTCAGATGTGATGTACAGCCTAATGTATTGACATCTGCTCAAATAGAACTTTACGGAATAAACTCAAAAACCGCAAATACCAAAAAATGTTTTATAAATCTTGAAGATGGAAAATTTATGACTTCAAATAACAGAGCTAAAGTTGTATATGATGACAATTCTGTTGAAATCTATAACATTCAGCCAGTTAATGTTTGGAGATTTCATAAGGAATTTCTTTTAATACCTGTGGAGAATGAAAAATGAGTAAAGATTTAACATTTAACCAATTTTCAGATTATCTCTCAAAAGTTGCTCCACAAGTTGAAGGCGAGTTAAACAAAACAATAGCTCTTTGTTGTAAGAAAGTTCAGGATGACATTCAGTACAGTATGTCTCACACTGAAATAAATACAGCAGTGAGTTATTATACAAATAATAAAACCAAAGCTCATCATCCTTCTATGCCAGGAAATCCACCTGCTGTTGATACAGGTAATTTGAGAGAATCTATTCGATATGAAGTTCATGGCGAAGGAAAAGAAGTTTACGGGATTGTAGGAACAACTCAAAAAGACCCACCTTATGGTCAATATTTGGAATATGGAACTACAAAAGGTGGTTGGGGTGGAAAAGGAATGGCTCCGCGCCCTTGGTTGAGACCAGCTATGATTAAAAATAACGATTGGGTTAGAAAATCAATTGCAAACGCCGTAGCTAAAGGTATAAAAGGAGTTGAGAAATGATAAACGCAAAAGAAATATATAACAAACTTCTCAACGATGAAAGAATTACAGAACTTGTTAATGAAGATAATATTTTGAGTTCATGGCCTGATGAATTTGAAACTTTCCCATGTATTATTTTTGTGGATGAAAATCAGAGTGATGATGAATATTATGAAAATACGCCTGGTGCAAGTAGATGTTCAGTTCAGATTCATATATTTTCTAAGAAGTTGGAAAATTATGTTACAACTTCAGAAATTGGTGTTATAATAGCCAAAGTAATGAATGAAGATTTATGGAATTGTTCACAAAACGGAGAAGTTTCAGATCCTGACCCAGATTGTGAACATAGAGTTATGGTTTTTAATAAGTCAATTTTTAATTGATTATAAATATCCTAAAATTGGAGGAATAAGAAAATGAACGAAAGACCAAGAATTGGTTTGAGTGGTTTGGTTCTTGCTCAGGTACTTTCCGATGACGAAAACGGAATCGTTTATGATACACCGTTTCCGATTCCAGGTGCCGTAGTAGCAACAATCAATCCGAATTCTAGCGTAGAAACAGACTACGCAGATGATGGTGCGTTCTTTGCTCAGAACAACCGTGGTAATACAGAATTGTCTCTTGAGATGATTGATATTACACCTGAGAATGAAGCAAAGATGCTTGGACAGAGAAGAGTGAATGGAGTTACCATTGAAACTGACCTTGACCAGAGTCCTTATTTTGCATTTGGTGCAAGAGTTCTCATGGCCGGTTCAGATGAAACTGGTGATGCTGTTTACACTTATCTTTGGTATGCAAAAGGTAAGTTCTCTGTTCCTGAAAGTGGTGGAGAAACAAAGCGCGATTCTATCACATTTGGCCACAAGAATCTCACAGCTCAGTTCGTTAAGACACAGTTTGTTCCTGACGGACAGAAATCAGGTACAATCGGTTCAAGAATCAGAACTGATGACCCTGATGTTCCAGCTTCTCTTATTGAGAACTGGTTTGATGCTCCAGTTATTTCTGTAGCTCAGAATACAGGCGCATTCACAGTAACCGCTGCTGGTGGTTCAAACAACACTGTAATCCTTACAGGAAGTAAGGAAGGCGGTGCAAACGTTTCATTCGGAAGAGCTTCTGCAAAACTCGGTGAAACAATTATTGTTACAGATGCAAGTGGTGAATTTGTTGAAGGTTCAATTGCGTTCGGTGGAACTGCAACTGCTCCTACAATTACATTCACTCCTGCTGAAGATGCAAATGCTCCAGCAGCTGTAACTGTAACAGCAGGATTGAAGGATAACTATGGAATTGGTGCTACACCAATGACAGATGCTGACCTTTAATTTTTTTTACTTTCTTCCTAGTCCGAAATATGACTAGGAAGAATTTCTATTTTAGGTAAGGATGGACGAAATGGAAGAAACAAAAGAACTTGACAAAGTAAAATCTGAAAAGGTAACTTTGTTTATTCACGGAAAAGAACGTGAAATCAAATTTGGTTTCTCAGCTTGGGCAAAGTTGGAGAAAGAATACAAAGGGATTCAGAATCTTGACAAAATGCAGAAGCAAATTGAGGAAACTCCTTTTGAGACAATTCCTCATTTGCTTTTTCTTGGTCTTAAAGACAAATCAGCGTTTACTGATTCTGAAGGAAACAAATATCCTGAAGTAACTGAAGAAAACATTCTTGAAGATTACGGAATGGCAGATATGCAGATGATAACAGAAGCCTTTTCAAAAGCTCTTTATGGTTCACTGCCACAGGACAACAGTACAGAAAAAAAACCGGAAGCGGAAGCATAACTGAATTTCCTTACTCATACCTTTTAACAGAATGTTTGTTAATGGGTTTGAGTGAGGAATACTTTTGGGAATCCGAGCCGAAAAAAATAATTGCTTTAATTGACCAAAAGAAAGAAATTGAAAAAATAAATCAAAAAAACTTAGCGATTTATATTGCTAGTTATGTTTGGGGAAAAGACCCAGACGAAATGGAAAAGAAAGAACATGGACCAATTCCTGGAATAGATATTCCAATTGAACAGGGTCTTGTAGATAAATTGATGTAACGAGGTGATTGAAAATGGCTGATGCAGATTTTAATGTGAAAGCGATAATTAGTGCACAAACTTCTCAATTCGAAAAAGGTATAAAAAATGCTCAGTCTTCAATCAACACAATGAGTAAAAGTATTGAAGGGGTTCAGAAACTTCTTAAAAGTGCTTTTTCAATTGTTGGTATAGGTGTATCAATAAAAGCAGTAACAGATTTTGGTCGAAGTTGTGTTCAGTCTGCGACTCAAGCTCAAAAGGCTTTTAACATTCTTGACAATACAATTAAAGCTACTGGTGCAGATGCTTGGACATCAACTAAAGAAATGGACCAATTGGCAAAATCTCTTTCAGATTCAACCAATTATGCTGTAACTGAAATTGAAGAAATGCAATCTGTGCTTTTAGGATTCAGAAATATAACAGGTGACACATTTGGAGAAGCTAGTGAAGCAGTAATGGATATGGCCACTGTTATGGGAATGGATCTGAAGAGTGCAACACAAGTTGTAGGAAAAGCTCTTGACGACCCTATAAAAGGACTTGACAGTTTAAGGCGTCAGGGTTTCCAATTTACAGAAGAACAAAAGGCCGAATTAACTCAACTTGTTAAAAATGGAAAACAGTTAGAAGCTCAAAAAATAATTCTTAACGAATTAGCAAATAGTTATGGTGGAGCTGCTAAAGCAGGACAAGATTCTTTTGCTAGACAAAGACATGCTGTTGAAAATTTTAGTGACACTCTTGGCGGAAAGTTAATTCCTGTTATGCAAGTATTTGCTGAGAATAGTGCAAAGACGTTAAATAATTTAACTAATTTAATTTCAAATATGGATTTTACTCCAATTGTTAATGTTGTAACAAATCTGAGCAAAATATTCAGTTCAACTTTTGAAAAGATTTCAAATTATTTAAGAAGTGTTAAAGATGAAGTAAGCGATTTTATTTCGAGATTTAATTTCAAACCAATTATCTCAATTTTAGATACTTTTGCAGGAGTATTTATAACTGTATTTGATAGAATTAAATCAAGATTTAATGAATCATCTGAAATGATGAATCAATTAAAAGAATCTTTAATAGATTTTAGTAACTCAGAGATGTTTCAAAAAATTGTAGATGTTATTAATACAATAATTGATGCAATTGTATTTTTGTGGGGTGAAATTGAAAGAGTTGCTGGAGAGATAAGAGCTTTTGTTGTAGGTAAAGTTATTGAAATTTGGAATAAAATAAAAGAACTTTTTCAAAACTCACAAGATGCTCTTGCAAACTCCGAAAGTGACATTAAATCTTGGGGAGATTATTTTTATTCAATTTTTAATAATATTTTCAGAATAGCTCAAGATTTGATAAATTCAGTTTCAGCTTTATTAAATGGAGATTGGCAAGTTGCTTGGGAATACGCAAAACTCGCTGTTCTTAGAGTTGCTGAATCAGTAGCTACGACTTTGGAAAGTATTAAAAATGGATTCAAAGATAAGATGCAAGAAATGTTAGGCATCGCATCTTTAGCTGTCAAATTTTTACCTGGCGGAATGGGAATAGCTCTTTCTGCAGCATTAAAAGGACTTGAGGGTTTAACAAATACTTCATCAAAAATGAGAAGTGTTATTCAGGAACAGGTTGAAGAAACAGAAAACAAGATTCAGGAATTAACTGGTCACACTGCTGACATTGCAATAAAAGACCTTCAGGGAGTTTCAAGTAAATTTGCAGGATTCACTTCTAACGCTCTTGGTGCAATTGAAGATTTGACAAATGGTGTTGCAACTGAAACTGAAAAGCAGAAAAAATATTTTTCAAGCGCAACATCTAGTGGTGAAAGTTCATACAAAGCTTTTTCTGAATGGGATTCAAAATTACTTCAGCAAAGACTTGAAGATTTGTCAGATTGGTCAGATGAAGCTCATGAAATAAATCTTCAACTTATTGAAGAAGAAAGAAAGAAGGCACTTGAAGCTGATAAAACTGGAGCTGATACTGAAAAAATAAATAAATACTATAACAGAAAAATTGAACAGGAGAATGAACGTTCTGAAAAAGCAAAACGTGATATGATTAAACAGACAGCGTTAATCGTAATAAATCAGTTGAAAACTATTGCTTCAAACACCATAATTATTTTTAAGAAAGTTATATCAACTATTAAGAATATCTTTTCAACAATTGAAAATTTTATTAAAAATATTTTTTCTAAAGTGAAAAATATTTTTTCTACTCTTTTTGAATTTAATATTGATGATGCTTTGAATAATCTTCTCAAAATTGAAGATGCAATATTGACCTTCTTCGTAGAAACATTACCAAACCTTCCTTTCTTCTTTGAGTCTGCTTTTAGCTCTGTATTAGTTTTAGTTCAAACTTTAATGAATTCAATAGATTGGGAAGAAGTGAAAGGATTTTTGGATTCAATGGTTAAAACATTTGTAACATACGCCCCTAGAATAGTTGAAGGAATTACTACAATATTTACGAATCTCCTTTCTACTATTTCTGAAGTTTTAGTTGAAAACTCTCCAGAAATTACAAAAGTATTTGGTGATATGTTTTTTGGAATTATTGAATCACTTCCGAAAATAATTGGAAATGTAATTGACGTTATTGTCGAATATATTTCAAACATAGGAAAATATTTTGCAGATAACGCTCAGAAACTTTCCGACGATTTAACTGCCATTATTAAATCAATAATTGATGCAGTTGTTAGATTTATAAAGAGCGGTGGTTGGAGAAATATCCTTCAAGGTTTGCTTGCAATTCAAAAAGCTATTGAAAATGCTATAGCAGATAATATGGAAGAAATAGCTCAGGCAATTGAAGATATGTTGCCAGATTTAGTTCAGACTTTAATTGACTCAATTGTTTCTGCAAGTCAAACTTTAGGGAAAATTGCAAAAACCCTTTTACCTCTTGTTGCTAAAATTATTACTGCTATCGTTGATGTAATAACTAGTAATGATGTAATTAATTCAAGCATAGAAGCCATAGAAGGTGTTATCGAAGGGCTTATTCCTGCTATTGTCGAATTACTCGTTAATGCTCTTCCAAAAATTATAAATTTCTTCTTGTTAGAATTACCTAGTTATACACCAAAACTTGTAACAGGAATAGTTAAAGGGTTAGTCAAAGGTTTTACAAAAGTAAATTGGGGTCAAGTTGTTTCTGATATATTTACCGGATTTATAAATGCAGTCATGAGTTTATTTGGAATTCATTCTCCTTCAACTCTTTTTGAAGGATTTGGAACAAATATGGTTGAGGGTTTAATAAATGGATTAAAAGGGATAACTGACGCTGTTTCCGGAATACTCAATGGTTTGTTAAGTGCAGTAACAAATATTTTTAATAACATCTCATCAAACGTAACAAGTGTTTTTAACAATTTGTTCAGTAATTTAACAAATATAACTAGTAATATTTTCTCAAACATAACTAGTTCATTTAGTAGTTTAACAAGTAGTGTAACTTCAGTGTTAAATTCATTAATGTCTCAAGTAAATAATTTAACATCTCAATTATTGAATGTTCCAATACCTGGTTTGTCTGGTTCCGGCGGTGGTTCTTCCGGAAGTGGTTCAAGCGGTGGAGGTTATATTGGCCAAGGAACAATAGTTGATCCAAACCCAGCTTCAAATCCATTAACCAAAGGTTTGGTTGAGACAGGTAAAAAAGCTGCAGAGGCAGTAAAAAAATTTTTTGGTTTTGAAATTGGAACTCAACAAACACCAAAAGGATTAGCATTGGTTGGTGAAGCTGGTCCTGAATTAGTAAATTTCAAAGGTGGAGAACAAGTTTTGAATGCTCATAATACTCAGAAGGCCTTAGAAGGAATGGGTGGGAAAACTATAAATCAAAGCATAACATTTAATAACTTGCAAGACACGACAGCCTTTGCTATGATGCAACAAATGAAACAATACAACAGGGCTTTGGCAATAAATGGAATTATTTAGGGAGCGAAAAATATGCAGAAGTTGATTTTTATAAATAAGAATGAAACGGAAATCGATTTAACTTCCGGAGCTTTTGGAATAACTTATTGGGAAGGTTTATCAAATACTGAATTAAATATTCAAACACAGCAAGTACCATTTAATGATGGTGGTGTCTTTCTTGATGCTCTTATGGAACAGAGAGAGATAACCGTCACTGTAGCTGTTGCAGATGATGGTGATTTGGAAAAAAGATATGAGCTAAAAAGACAATTGATTTCCGTATTAAATCCAAAACTTGGTGAGGGCATTTTAATTTATCGAAATAATTTTTTATCGAAACGAATTAAAGCTGTTCCACAACTTCCGATTTTTGAGAATAAGAATTCAAATGATATCGGTACTCTCAAAGCCAGCATTACGTTTTCTTGTCCTTCTCCGTATTGGGAAGATTTGGAAGAAACTGAAGTTGAATTGACAGGTATGAATGTTATTGAAAATAATGGTGATGTTACAATTCAAGTAAAAATTACAATACCATCTAATTCAAATGAATTTGCGATAATAAATCAAAAGAATAAAAAACAAATTTCTTTACAAGAAAACTCTAAAAACCCAATAATAATTGATACTAATTTTGGAGAAAAATCTGTAAAAACTTATGAAAATAATTTTGTTTGGAATTCCGGCGGTTTGTTAAATAGAGTTATTTCTGTAAATGGCAGACTTATAATTGTTGGTTCATTAATATTAACGAGAGACAATTTTGGTGATTTCAATCGTATTGATTTTGATTTAGCTAGTTCATTACTTTGCGTAACTTATGGAAATGGCTTATATGTTGCTGGTGGAGTAAATATTTTAATAACAAGTCCAGATGGAATAAATTGGACATCTCAAAGCTTAAACATTGGAGCTTATTCGTTTCAAGACATAACTTATGGAAATGGCTTATTTGTAGCAGTTGGTCCATCATCAATATACACAAGTCCAGACGGAATAAATTGGACATTAAAGTCATCATTCTATGGTGGAATTTCAGTAATTTATAAAAAAAGATTATTTATAGTCGTAAGTAGTATGGGTGTTATAGTTACTTCGACAGATGGGGAAACTTGGAATCAACGAGCTGATATTGAAGGTACGGTTCGTTGTATAACCTATGGAAATGGCTTATTTGTAGCAGTTGGTCAAAATACATATCAATCAGTACGCATCAGCAACGATTTAGAGAATTGGACTGAAATTTTACTTGAAAATGTTGAACTTTTAAGGTCTGTAGCTTATTCTGAAAAATTAGGTTTATTTATAGCAGTTGGCGGTGACCAAAGCCTTGTAAGTGGCGATTATTCATCAACAATATACACAAGTCCAGATGGAGCAAATTGGACAAAATTAAATTCTGATAATATAAAGTCGATATTAAATTCAGTAATTTATGCAAACGGTTCATTTATAGCAGTTGGATATGGCGGAATAATGATTACTTCTATTGATGGGACAAATTGGGAAATAGCCAACGGTATTGATTTTTCTACTAGTTTTCGTTGTATAACCTATGGAAATAACTTATTTGTAGCTGGTGGTAAAAATGTTTATACAAGTCCAGACGGAATAAATTGGACATTACGAATAAGTACATCGTATGATTTTAATGACGTAATTTACGCAAATGGTTTATTCGTAGCAATTGGAAATAACAATATTTTTAGAACAAGTCCAGATGGAATAAATTGGAGTTCACCATATACACCACACGGCGGTGATTGGACAAGTATAACCTATGGAAATGGTTTATTTGTTGTTATTAATAACTCAGATGTAATTATGACAAGTTCAAACGGAGTGAATTGGACATCTCATCGAATAGGTTTTTATGGCTTATATGGTGTTACTTATGGAAATGGCTTATTTGTAGCTGTAGGAACAAATAGAGGTGTAACAGCCACAAGTCCAGACGGAGCAAATTGGACTCAACATCTCATTGATGAAAATATATCTTTGTTCAGTGTAGCGTATGCAGATAATTTATTTGTAGCAGTTGGAACAAATTTTTCTAATAACTCCGGAGTAATATATACAAGTTTGGACGGAGCGAATTGGACAAAATTAAATTATGAAGCGCCCTTAACCTTAAGAAAAGTGATTTACGCAAATGGTTCATTTGTAGCAGTCGGCAACCGTGGAACTATAATTACTTCTAGCGATGGACTAAATTGGAAAGAAGATGCATTCACAACAATAGATGGTTTATATGGTGTTTGTTATGGAAATAATTTAATTTATGCGGTTGGTCAAAATGGAATTCTTTTATCAAATTCTAAATTAACAGAGAAGAATTTAATATCAAAACTTTTACCAGATTCAGATATGTCATTTAATTTGGAGATTGGTGAAAATAATATAATGTACGTTAATGAATCTAATAAAAATGCAATATTGACCTATCGCAAAAAATATATCGGGGTATAAAATGTTATTATTTTTCAGTATACTTTTAATTGTAGTTGGAATAACCGGATTGACCGCTTATTCAATAAAACTCGCTTTTGCTATTCTCGATAACGATGAAGAGGAGAAAGAAAATGAGCTATAAAGAAAAACCTCAATTGAAACTTTACAAATATGAAAATAATGCTTTTGTACTTCAAGCCATAATCGATGATTATCAAGAAGCAAGCTGGGAAAATAATCTTTATGGCGCAGGCCAATTCTCTGTTACGATAAATTACAACATTCCAAATGCTCATTTATTTGAGCGAGGGTTATTCATAAATTTTGGCGACAGTTATGAATTTGGGGAAATCCTAAAAATTCAAGATTCAATCGGAGAAGATGGTGCAGGCTCTCAACTTCGCAAGATAACCGGCTATGACACAAGATACCTTTTGAAAAGAAGGGTTATCAAAAATATGAATAGCAATGGTCTTTGGACTATGACCGGAAAAGGTGAATTGGTTATCCGGAATTTAATTGCCGACCAAGCCGGAGCTAACGCCGAAGAAAAAAGGCGGTTGCCTATTGTAAACACAATTCCTTCCGCACAAGATGCCTTGGGAAAGGTTTATTCAGTTTCAGAACAGTTCACCAATCTCTATGAAGTTTGTAAAACTATCGCAACTCAGAGCGAGGTTGGATGGAGAATAGAATTTGACGGAACTTCTTTGACTTTGGTTTTCTTCTCCGGAGAAGATAGAAGTCAGACTGTCCGCTTTGATACGAATTACGAGTCATTAGCAAAAGGAACTTTCACTGACAGTAGTGAGTCATTTTCAAATGCAATCTACGTTGGCGGAAAAGGACAAAACGATGACCGTGATATTTACGAAGGTGAAAACGCTATTGGGGGCGATTCACCTTCCGGCTTAGATAGATTTGAGTGTTGGGATAATCAAAGTTCAATGACGACAGAGAGTGAATATGAAGCCGAAGCGTTGAGTATGCTAACCCAATATGGCCAGACACTTACTCTATCCGGAAACGGACTTGCTAAATGTCCTTATGAATACGAGAGCGAATACAATGTTGGAGATAAAATCACCGTGGCTTTCTCCGGAAAAAGTGCGGTGGTACAAATCCTTTCAGTTACAGAGCATTGGGCTTTTGCCTCTTATGACATAAACTTTTCTTTTGGTAAACCTGAGCCAGATTTGAACGCTCAGTTACAATTGATTTTGAAAAGTATTCAAAGAGCTAGCAACAAAGAGAATTCAACAGACAGTGTAAGATGGTACACAATTCCAACAGACACTCAAATGCCATCAGCAGACGTAACATACAGAACAATTGGCTTTATCGGAAATGCGGGAAATGGCTCAACATTCAAACTTTATCTTGACGACGAAGGAACTGGTGCAAAAACATACCACGTATATTTTAAGCAGTTGGCCGGAAGTACACTTACACTTACAACCGGAAAAGCCGGAGCGACTGACTTGGTGATGAATACCGGAACTTATGTTGCAATTATCTACGTTGATGAAAATGGGAATATTACAAAAACTGCAAGTACACCGACAAATACAATTGAAGCAGGAAACACGCAACCCGCGCAATCTGGCGCAGTCGCAGAAGCAATAAATAATTTAGGAAATGATTTTACTTTTACTCAAGTAAGCGGACTTACTTATGCAAACTTTCAATCATTTAAGTTTGGTAATATGTGCGTTCTAACGGGTGCTATAAACGGTTCAAATATTTCAAATGGGGCTTCATTATTAACATTACCTAGTGGTTGTAGACCAAGTAAAAGTATTTATATAAACGGAGTTTGTGAAAGTTCAAGTGCAAAATATCCTTGTGTTTTTGAAATTAATTCAAACTCGGGTGGAGTTAAGTTTTATCATTATGGTTCGAACGTAACAGGTGTATTTTTATCAGTGGTTTTTAAGTGTTAGATATCTTTTTCAATCATAACGAAATTATTACCATAAACGGTGGATGGATTACGGTTAGATTTATTTATATTTAATTATTAGTTTTTGTATATTCAATCACAATGTAACAAGTTAATGGTCTTGTTGGCCAACTTTCACCAATTTCCACAATCAAGTGATTAGCTGAACTTAGACCAATATAAACACGAATTTTATCATTACTTCCCCAATAATAAGCCATACTTACATTTCCATCATTTCCCATATTTATTAAATAAAGGTTTGTAATTGTTTCATACCCTAAAACATTTTTAATGTTTCGCAAGACTATTGTTGCTCCACTTGCAGTAAACGTTTGTTTTATAACTCTTCTGTAAATGTCCTTTCCGTCAATCCACTTTCCACCTGTTTTAGTTTCTGTTTCTGAATAACTTATAGCACTTGCGACTGCGCCAGATTGCGCGGGTTGAATATTACCGCTTGAGATTACGTTTGAAAATTAACAATGACCTTCCAGAACACCGCCAAAATGATATTCAATAATTTTCCATTCTTCTTCCGGGATTCCGCCACAGTCATATTTTTCTTGAAGATTAAAAAGACACTGACGAAGATAACGGTCATTGTGCCAACCGTGATAAAGCTCTTTACCAATATCAAAAGGTGAAGTCCAATTATACATTCTAGCCTTAATGTTTTGGAGAAATCTTTCATAAGAGTTTTTATTGATTTTGTATCCTCTTGATTTTATTTCTCCAATTACGATTCCGGAGTAATTTATAAAACACCGGATATCATATTTCAAAACCTTATTAACAAGAAGATGGTTTGGTGTTCCTTTTTTCGCAATACTTCCGGCTATGGCGCAAAGTTCACGCCATTGAGCTAACAACTGTTGTCTTGGTAAATATGGAATCAAATCCTTATGCCATAATCTCATATTGTCCTTCCTCTTATAAAGTTTGAATATAAATTTTCCCGGATTCCGTTTTGGAAAAGAGAATAATTCAAAGTTGATAATTTTCTCAAAAGCTCATTCCCCTTGGTTCCATTTTCCGGGAAGTGAGAAGTTGAAAAATAAAAGTGTAGAGCTTCTTGTAAAAGAGTTATATCATTTTTGTCTAATGTTATGAATTTGGGATTATCCATCACAACACCTTTTTGTAAAATCCGGTTTTGATATTCCGGCTTGTTTTTAATGAATCAAATTTAATCCGGGCAGAATCCGGAGAAACTCCCAAAACAATCCCATAACCAAAAAATTTGTTATAAACAATATCACCCTTTTTCATAGTTTACCTTCCTACATTTATTATAAGATATTTGGATTTGAAATTTTATATGTTATGCGACTGTAGGAACGTTGTGGTGCGATTGAAAATACTATTCCCATAAACTTAATCAAACTGTATAAGAAACAACGATATTTTGATTATAAGAAAATTTTTTTATTTTTTTTATTAAAAAGTGCTTTACAAACATTAAAATATATTGTATAATGTAATTACAAAGTTGAGAAAAACTTTGGAAAGTGAGGTTTATATGAAAATCTTAAAAACTGAATACCTTTATGAAGGTTGTAAGTTGGAGTTGGTTGATGTTGATTCTCATTATGAGATTCGTATCAATGGTGAAGTAAAGGCTACCGAATATGATTTGGATAGAGCCTTAGAAACTTTTAGAAGTTTCGAACATTAAAAAATTAAGTAGGTTAGGCGAAAGCCTAGCCTACTTTTAAGGTTTACTAGTTCCTTTCAAAAAAACTAGTAAGTGAGGTTTATTATGAAGAAGTACGGTTATCAGATTTGGAAACCAACAGATGAATTTGTGAGAGCTGCTTTGTTGAAACAGATGGAAATCAACAACACTCATATCAATCAGCCACTTCCTGATGGAAATTATAAAATGGTTTCAGAGGAAGTTCTGGACTTGGAAGAACATTATGAACTTAGAAAATACACAGCTGGTTTTTCTTTGACAATTTGGGACATGGCTAAAAATTACAGAAACTTCAAAGGTGAAGAAAACTTTGAAATGGGTGACGTTATTGTAATTTATCACACAAATGAAGAAGGCAGAAAATATGCTCCTTGTTTTTTGGTTGTTGGTCAGTATTTTTATGGTTGGAGTAAAAATGACAATCATCTTCTTAGAGATTATAAGCCGGTTCAGGAAGCTTGGGCAAAAGCCACAGGAACTGAACTTTACTAAATTGAAAAGGAGAACAAACTATGAAAATCTACGAACTTGAAAAACTGGTAAATGAGAAGAAGCTTTGCTGCTACGAAGGCCTGACAAAACTTGATGGAATTCCTGAAATGGTAGAACAGCCTTTTGAGTTGTGGGAAAAACAGGGATTCTTCAAAGAACTTTACAAAGCTGAAATGAATCTTGCAAGATGTGGTTATTCAATCGATGTTTCTTGGGAAGAAGATGCCCATAGTATTGAATATTCAATTTATAAAGGACTACTTCCTGACCATAGAGTTTATGTGACAATATTCTCTGGAAATGTATTTTCATGGAGACAGCCGCAGGTTATTGCTCAAACACTTTGCAGTGCTTTGGGAATAAAATATGAATATTAAGGTTTACCTAGATTCCTTAAAAATCTAGGAAGGAAGGTTTATATGAAAACTATTGCAACTTGTGATTTCTGTGGGAAGAAAACTGAAGTGAAAAGGACCCACTATGGTTCTGGATTTGGTTATATTCGTCTGATATGTTCAGATTGTCAGAAAGAGCTTAATGCAGAAATTATTGTTCCTGAGAAAAAGAAAAAGTAATTTGTTAAGGCCTTGGTATTATAGTACCAGGGCCTTTTGATTTAGGTGGTGTTAGTATAGTTACACCATATTTGAGGGGGTGTAAGTATAGTTACATGGGGTGTTAGTGTGCTTACACCAATATATTAATAATATATAACTATTCTTTATATAAATATAAAGAATAAAAGATTTTCGATAAAATCATATTTTCTAAAATTAGAAATTTATCTATGAGAAAATAAATCTGTACAATCCTCATAATTTAGTTTATATTTTAATCATAAGAAATTCCTAGGAAAAATTTCTTATAATATTTTAGATACAGTAAAAAATAGAAATCCCTTGGGGAGCAATTTTGCTTTCAGGCTGTATTGTTTTCTTTACTGTATCGGAAAATATATACAGTTTCCTAAATTTGAAGGCAAGTTGCTTGCCAAGGGGTTTTTATTTGTTTATGAGTACAAGGAAATTTTTTAATACAGATTTTATTAAAAAAAATAAACTTTCTTTCAGTTCAATAATAATTCTTCAGGACATTTATTTTTGGATTTTAAGTAAAAAACCACCAAAATTATTTGTTGCTGAAAATACAACTTTTTATTATATTTCTCAAACTCATCTAGCGGAATATAATGAAGGACTTTTAACAAGAGCTAGAATCAGTCAAATTTTTACAGAATTAAAAAATATAGGAATTATAGATAAAAGCATTGTTATAAATTATCATATGAATTATGTTAGTTTGGATTGGAATAAAATTGAGGAGTCCGTTTTGAGTGAAGAAGTATTAAAAGAAATTGAAAGCAATGAATGGTGGAAAAGAATTCATGAATATGCTCGTGAACAGAGAGATTTGAAAAATAAAAAAGATAATCCCGATGACTTACTCAATCAGGGTTATGAAATAGTTGTTAAAAATGGAAGGAATTATTTAGTGAAGAAAAAGGAATCAAAGATGAGAGCTTCAAAAGATGAATCGATGTTATTAAGTGAAGAGGACATGGGAATTAAATCTAAGTATTGTCAGGAAGCTGATGCAATTGCAAGACTGATTCTCAAAAGATATAATTGTTATTTTAATCATAAAGTCCCCGAAGAAGGTGTCGAGCCAACAAAGACCTATGTCAATTTGTGTAATAAGATAACCGACATTTATAATGGAAATTTTATCAAATCAAGATTCTATCCATTGAGTGAAAAGTTCCTAAACAATTCTCAGTTTAATATCGAAGGTTGGAAAGACAAAATAAAAGAAACTCAGGGAGACTGGCTCAAAGTCAAAAAACTGATTCTCAATTCTATGAGAAATTTTATGTTGATGCATGATGAAAACAGAATGCCTTACAGTAAGGAATATTTACAAACAAATTTGAATCTCTGGTTTTATGACAACGTAAGTAATAGAGATGAGCCGCAATCTCAATTCATTCTTTCTCTTTTTGAACCAGAGTATACGACAAAACATCATTCTGAATTAAAAGCTGATAAGATATTTGATTCATTGAATAATGTGGCTAAAAAAGGCGGGAACAGATTGTTTAGTTTGAATGAAAATATGCCTTCAGGTTTATTCTGGCAAAGAATTCAGGAAATGATAGAATGGGGAAAACTAGCTTTTAATAGTGAACCTAATATTCAATATTGGTTGATGTCTCCAAATGATTTACCTAATGAATTTGCTAAGTATTGTGAGGAAAAGGAAATTTCAGTTTCAGTTCACACTTTGGATATTAAGAAAGCTGTGAATGATAATTCACCTTGGACTTGGTTTGTAAAAGATATGAGCATTAAACATGGATTGAATTCTCATTTATCAGAATTGGTGACAAAGGAAGACTTCAAGAAATGTTATAAAAAAGATAAACTGACATTTGATGATTTGGAAGATGTTGTGTTTTAAGGAGAAAGAACAATGAATGAAGATGAATTAAAGGAAAAGCTTAGAGAATGGAACGTTGAAGATGAGACGATAATTCTTGAACCTCAAAAGGATTTTAACAAAGGAATTATTGGTGTCACTGAAGACAAGTGTCATTTAGTTTATGATTTTCAGAAATTAGTGGCCGGTATGGCTGGTGAAAATTTCATGAATAAATCAAATGATGATGAAAGAACTTTTGAAGATTTTCTTCAGGAAGCTTCAGAATGGATAGACTATAACACAATCAGAAGTTTACCATATATGAATGAAAAATACAGACCTATAATTATTTATGAGTTTTAAAATCTTATAATAAAAATATCTAGGTAAGAAGAAATGAAAAGAGAAAAACTGAACACGATAAATGAGCGGGACATAGTTTATCAACTTATTGTTTCTGATAAGTTTTGTCGAGAGATAGTTCCAATTATAAATCCAAAAATGCTTGAAGTTGTCTATGTTAGGACAATAGTAATTTGGATTAAAGATTACTTTCAAAAGTTTAAGGAATCTCCAAAAAAGAATATCATCAAATTATACAGAAGTCATATTGATGAACTTAGAGATGAAGACCTTCAAAACAACATTCTGACTTTTATCGAACGTCTGGACAAAGACTACGACAAAATAAAAGTAACGAATGAAGATTTTGCAATTCAGAATGCAATTAAATATCTTCGAATGAGAAGTTTGAAGAATTTTAGTGAAGATATAGATTCATACATTGAATCTGGAGATATTGAAAAAGCAGAAAATTGTGTAACGAAGTATAGAAAAGTTGAAGCAGCTAGTGGTGAAGATGTTTCACTTCTTGATGATTTCGATATAGTTACTGAAGCCTTCACTGAAGAACAGGATTTGCTTTTCAGATATCCAGGAGACTTTGGTCAGTTAATGGGTGATGTAAATCGAGAAGATTTTATTGCATTCTTGGCTCCAATGAAAGCTGGTAAAACTTTCTCATTGATTGATGTAGGAATTGAAAGTCTTAAAAATAATTTGAAAGTTGCAATGTTTTCACTCGAAATGAGTAGAGTCAATATGATAAAAAGAACTTGGAAGGCATTGTCTGGACAGGTTACGAAGGATATGGAAATTAAAATTCCATATTTTGTTGAAGATGGAGAAAAATGGAGAATCGAGACAAAAACCATAGAGAAAAAAGCAAGTTCAATTCTTGAAGTTCAGAAAAAACAAAAATCATTAAAAAGACTTTTTCGAGGTGGTTCTTTCAGAATTTATGCAGAGCCAGCTTATAGTTTGACTGTAGAATCTCTTGAGAATAAACTTGATGATTTGGCTTATGAAGGATTTTATCCAGATGTAGTGATTATCGATTATGCCGATATTATGGCCCCAAGTGAAAAAGGAGAATATCGACAGCAGATTGATGGTATTTGGAAAAGGCTAAGAGCTTTGGCACAGAAAAGAAAATGCGCAGTATTTACTGCCAGTCAGACAAATCGAGGAGCAATTTCAAGGGAAGTTGAAGCGGAAGATGTTGCAGAAGATGTAAGAAAAATCGCTCATGTTACTTCTATGGTTGCAATATCTAAGACGAAATATTGTAAACAGAACAAATTGGCAATATTCAGTCAGATGGCTATTCGAGAAGGTGAACCTGAAATGAGAAAAGTTGTTGCAACTCAAAATCTTGCTTTAGGACGGCCAATAATAGAATCTCATTGGAAAGATGATGTTATTTTTGATGATGACGATGATTCAGATTTGAAGAGGAAAAAGAAATGAGTGAAGTGAATTGTCCGCATAAATATAAGTTTGGGAAAGAATATGATGAACATGATGAATGTGAGGTTTGTTCTTTATGGGAAAAATGTATAAATTTTGAAATTCCAGTTTGGAAGAAAAAAGAAGGTATTGAGAGGAAAAAGAAATGAATTGTGAAGTGAGAAGAATAAAACGTGAAGATACAAGGACTTTTTTATATTTCATTCATTATGCTAGAAGAATGCCACAAATCACTTATGCGTTTGGACTTTTTGAAAATAAAGAATTGATTGGTGTTTGCACTTTTGGTTATCCAGCATCACCTTCTGTAAAGAAAAGTATGTTAAAAGAATCTACAGATGATGATATAGTTCTTGAACTTAATAGATTGTCCATTAAACCTGAATATAACGGTAAAAATTATGGAAGTTATTTCGTAAGTAGATGTTTGAAAATGTTACCAAATAAAACATATGTGGTGTCTTACGCAGATTCAGGTTGGTCACATTGCGGATATATTTATCAAGCTACAAATTGGTTATACACCGGTAAACAGGAAGAAATTTTTATGAAGTGGTGTAATGGTAAACATGCTCGACATCAAGAAAGATATGATTCTGATTATAAACAACTAATATCTGCAAAATATCGATATATATATATCATTGCGGACAGAAGGTCAAAGAAAGATATGTTAAAAAATATTTCTTGGCCAATAATAAAAGAATATCCAAAATGTATTGAAACGAAATATGATGTAAATAATCCCCAACCTGTGGATAAGAGATTAAACAATCCGTTGGATAAAGATGGGAATATAATTAAAATAAATGAAGATGATGGAAAATTATTTGATTGGTAGGTAAGAAATGACGGAAAATGAATTTTTATTGCAAGATAGAATTGCGAAAATAAGAAGTGTTAATGAACAACATGATTTATTAAACAATTCATATATTTCTTTTAGTGGTGGCAAGGATAGTACCGTTTTGAGCCATCTTATGGATGAAGCTCTTCCTGGAAATAAAATTCCTAGATTATTCTTGAATACAGGTATTGAATATGGTCTCGTATTAAAGTTTGTACGAGAAGTTGCTGAAAAAGATGATAGAATCCATATATATACTGTTGGTAAAAATATCAGAAAAACTTTGGATGAAGTTGGTTATCCTTTCAAATCTAAAGAACATGCTCAAAGAGTTCATGATTTTAAGCATTGTAAGAAAGTTTGGGACAAACTTTTAAAATATTTTGGTTTAATGGAGGGGGATATTTATCAGACTTGTCCTAAAATATTAAGGTATCAGATAACTGATGAATGTAAATTAAATATAAGTGATAGATGTTGTTTTGAATTTAAGAAAAAACCAGTTATGGATTATATGAAAGAATCTGGAAAATTTATAACTATAACTGGAATAATGAGAACTGATAAAGGTCTTCGAAGTAATATAAATTGCGTGTCATTTGATAAAAATAATAAATTAAAGAAATTTCATCCAATGGCACCTTTGAATCCAGATTTCGAGAAATGGTACATAGAAACCAGAAATATAAAATTATGTGAATTGTATTATCCACCATACAACTTTTTAGGAACTGGTTGTAAAGGTTGTCCTTTTAATCCTAACTTGGAAGAAGATTTGTTCACACTGGGTCAGCTTTTACCTAATGAAAGAAAACAGTGCGAATATATTTGGAAACCCGTTTATGATGAATATCGTAGAATTGGTTATCGACTTTCAAAAATCGATGAAGATAAATTATTTGATTGGTAATTCTTATAATAAATATAGTGAGGTTAAATTATGACAATTAGTCGAAAAGTATTACTTGAAAGCCTTAAGAAGGCTATGCCTGGAATTGAAAATGGAAATCAGACATTGCAGGGCGCGGATGCATTTATCTTTCATGATGGAAAGATTTTTACCTACAATGATTCTATTGCAGTTTCAATTCCTTTGGAGATTGAGGGACTTGTAGATGAAGGAATTGATGGAGCAGTTCATGCAGATGAATTCTTCAAGATTCTTTCGAAGTTTTCAGCAGATGAAATCAATTTCACTGTAGCTGAAAATGATTCTTGGCTTTTGAAATGTGGAAAAGCTAAAATCGGCATGAATCTCATGGAGTTTGATTTTGAAGAAAGATTGAAAGGTGTTACACCAGATTCTGACAAAAAGAGTTGGACAAAACTCCCTGAAGATTTCATTGAATGTATTGGAACTTGTAAGATGCTTGGAAATAAAACACCTATGAGCGGTATTTATTTTGAAGGCAATTATATAGTTTCAACAGATGGTTTCCAGATTAACCGTTATACCTTGGAAACTGAACTTCCTAAATTTTGGATTTCCGACAATTCAGCAGCTGAACTTCTCAAGTTTACAAACATAAAAGAGATTCAGTTGCAGGAAAATTGGGTTCACTTTAAGACAGATGATGGTTCTATTTTCAGCATTAAGACTTTGGATTCAAGCAAGTTCCCAATGGAAAAGTTGATGCAGCTTATGGATACAGGTGAACCTAAGGAAGATGATTTGAATGCAACTTTCCCGGAAGAATTGTTTAACGCAATTGACCGTGCAGAAACTTTTGCGATGAATATCAATGACCATGCTGCAATTAGGATGATTTTAAGTCCAGAGAAAATTGAAATCACTTCTGAAAGACAATCAGGAAATTATGCTGAAAAAGTTGCTTGGGATAAAAATTTCAAAGCTAAGTTTGAACCAATTACATTGTATGTCGACCCTGCAATGATGTCGTTTATCGCAAAGAGGTCTTTGAAGTTCTATCTTTCAAAAGTAACTTCTCCAAAAACAGGAAAAATAATTCCAAGATTCATGTTTGTATCTGATAAAAGTCAGCACATGATGACAACTTTCAGTGCAAAAGAAAAAGCAAAAGAAAAATAATAAATTAAAAAATTTTAGAATGTCTTAGAGAACAGGAATGTTCTCTAAGATTTATTTTTTTATAAAGGAGTTAAGTGAAAATGTCTTTTCTTAATGATGAAATCGACGAAATTAAAGGTAGAGAAAAACTGCCAGAAAATGTTAAAAAGTTCTTTCCAGATGAAAGTGAAAACAATAACGATATTGATTATGATGATGAAATCCCTGAAGATGAAAGAGTTCAAATTAATAAAAAGTTTCAGTTGGACCCTGAAAAATATCAGAATTTCACAAAAGAGCTTTATCCTGACAGTTTGAACTTTTATGACTTTGAAGTGTTCAGATATGACTGGTGTGTAACAATTATAAATCCTGTTGAGAAAACTATGGTCGTTATTGCCAATGATTCTGAAGCTTTGAGAAGATACTACAAAGCACACAAGAATCAAATATGGGTTGGCTATAATTCAAGAAATTATGATGTATTTATCATGAAATCAATCTTGACAGGAATAAATCCTAAAAAGACAAATGATGACATAATCTTGAGAGGAATTAAAGGTTGGAAGATTTCTCCAGATTTCAGAAAGATTCAGTTTTATGATTTTGATATTTATCAGAAAAGATTTGGAAGTTTGAAAACTCTCGAAGCATCTATGGGAAATGATATTCGAGAAACTGAAGTCGATTTTAATCTTAAAAGAAAATTAACTCAGAAAGAAATGAGACAGACTGTGAAATATAATATTCACGATGTTGAACAAACAATGGAAGTCTTCATTCGAACAACTGAATTGTATGAATCTCAAGTGCAGCTGATTGAAACTTTTGATTTGAGAAAGGACATGATAAGTTTGACACAGGCTCAGCTTACAGCAAATATTTTGGAATGTGAAAGAACCGATGACCGTGGCGATGAATTTGATTTGAAAATCGTTGACGTTTTGAAAATTAAAAAATATAAAGCTGCTAAGGATTGGTTTGATGTTCCAAGTAATAGGGATTATTCAAAATCGCTTTCTATGGATATTTGTGGAGTTCCTCATCAGTTTGGCTGGGGCGGCTTACACGGTTGTCCTGAAGAACCACTTCATGCAAAAGGAAATCTATTCCATGTAGATGTCACATCATATTATCCAACTATTATGATTGTGCATGATTTCTTAACACGAAATTGTACAGATAAAAAGAATTACAAGAAGATTTATGACATTCGTGTAGCTCTTAAAAAAGCGGGAAAGAAAAAAGAACAGGCCCCATATAAAATCGTCTTGAATGGAACTTATGGTATTTGTAAGGATAAATTCAGTAGTGCCTATGACCCTAGACAGGCAAACAATGTTTGTGTAAATGGACAGTTGATGCTTCTTGACCTTCTTGAACATCTTGAGCCTTACATTACTTTAATTCAGAGTAATACTGATGGACTTATTGTTCAGGTAAAAGATGAAAAGAAAATTGATAAATTCAAAGAGATTTGTCATGAATGGGAAGATAGAACCGGAATGGGATTAGGCTTTGATGAGATTGATGAAATCTGGCAAAAAGATGTAAATAATTACGTTTTCAGATTCTCAAATGGAAAGTTGGAAAGAAAAGGTGCCTATGTCATGGAGCTTAATGATTTGAGCAATAATCTTCCAATTGTAAATAAAGCAATTGTTGATTATTTAACAAAAGGAATTTATCCGGAAGAAACTGTAAATGCTTGCAATACTCTTAAGGATTTCCAGATAATTGTTCGAGTATCTAGTAATTATCGCTGCGGCTGGCATAATCATGAATATCTTAACGATAAGACTTTCCGTGTATTTGCAAGTAGGAATCAAGATGACACAAAGATTCTCAAATGTAAGTATCCCATCGGAGCTGTTATTGGTAAACGAGATGATGGTTCAGACATAGTTTATAAAGGAGAAAAATTTGCAGATACACCAGAACATTGTTTTGTTTACAACGATGATGTTAATGACGTTAAAGTATCTGAGAAATTGGACAAACGTTGGTATATAGACTTGGCTGAAAAACGTCTATGTGATTTTGGAATAAATCTTAATGATGATTCATTATTTTAAGGAGAAATAAAATGGAAAAAATGAATGGAGAAAAATTTGCAAAAGGAATTATGGATGGAACAATTGAACCAACAGAAAATTGGGCAGGGTTTCATCCTATTGAAAATACTTTGACAGAATCTCAGGAAAAAATTGTTGAGATTTGTGATGCAATAAAAGATTTGCTTTTGTATAAAAATAAAAAATATGGTGATTCAGCTCTTCATCCTAATAATATTTTTTACAAGGGAGATTCTACAAATTCAATCAAGATAAGACTTGATGACAAAGTTGGTAGAATTAAGAATTGTGAAGAAACTAGGGTGAATGATGTTTCAGATGTAATTGGTTACGGTGTTTTGTTACTAGCTTCAATGAACGTAACAAAAGATGATATTGCAAAATTTAAGGATTAAAATATGAAATTTGAAAAGACAGATGTTTGGGGATTTGAGCATGCTCTTAGAGGTATGAGAAATCCTATGAATAGTTGGAGTAAATCTGACAGTGATTGGTGTGATGTAAGAGATTGTCGTGTAGAAAAATGTGCTGGGTGTAATTGTTATGATTATGAAAAAGCTCCTTATGAATGTTCATTGGTAGATGTTAATGAGGAATATCGAAATGTTGAAATGAAATATCACATTGGTAAAAATGATTTGGAACTTGCTCAAAAGTTAATTAAAGCCGGAGAGCCTCACAGAAAATTTTTGAGACAGATTTTTGTATCAGTAGACATTACCGCGCCGTTGTATTGGTGGAAGGAATTTGATACTTACAAAGTTGGAACTG
This sequence comes from Acutalibacteraceae bacterium, assembly GCA_045638585.1. Taxonomy (GTDB): domain Bacteria; phylum Bacillota; class Clostridia; order Oscillospirales; family Acutalibacteraceae; genus DTU089. Next base: position 59,825 of record JAZUBO010000020.1, read on the forward strand.
TTGCAAACAGTACAAGCACTATGCACAAGCTTGCTTCTACACCAATAACTAAAGAATGTTTTGAAATGGATGATTTTAATTTTCTCAATAATGAAATTATATACGAATATAAAGATTTTAGATTGAGTTATGTCTTATATTGGGAATATGTTCTGATACCTATTCTTGAAGGATTTAGGAAAAAATATCTTGAAACAAAAGATAAATACTATTGGAAGGAACTCATCAGACTTCTTCCAGAAAGTTGGCTTCAGACAAGAACTATCACGATGAATTATGAAAATATTTTGAATATGATAACTTATCGTCAGAATCATAAGTTAACAGAATGGTCAGAAAGTTTCATAAATTGGACAAAATCTCTTCCGTATGCAGAAGAATTATTGTTTGTTAAATAAATCTTATAATAAAAACAAAGGAGAATAAAATGGCAAATATAGAATTATACAGACGTTACAGACCAGAGAAATTTGAAGATGTTGTGGGAAATGAAACAGCTATAAAAAGTATGATGGCTGAATTGGAAAATGGTTCTCATGTATTTTTATTTACTGGTCCAGCAGGTTGTGGAAAAACCACTATTGCAAGAATTTTGGCCAAGGAAGTTGGAACAGGCGATTTATCTTTATATGAAATAAATTCGGCAAACAATCGTGGTGTAGATACTGCTAGAGAAATTGAAGAAAAATCGAGATTTAATCCGTCAGATGGAGATTCAACATTTTTCATTCTTGATGAAGTTCACATGATGACAAGTGCCGCACAGAATGCATTTTTGAAGCTTCTTGAAGATACTCCGGACCATGTGTATTTTGCACTTTGTACTACAGACCCACAGAAACTTATTAACCCATTGAAAACAAGATGTTCAATAATTAATGTTACACCTTTGAAAGATGATGAAATGACATATCTTCTTAAAAGAACTGCAAGAAGTGAAGGCAAAAAAATTACTCCTGAAGTTTGTGATAAAATTATTGAACTTGCTCAGGGTGGGAGTAGAAAGGCCTTGAAACTTCTTGCAAAGGTAATCTATCTTGATGATGAAGATGAAAGATTGGCTATATTGGAAAAAGAGAATGTTTCAGAAAGTCAGGAAAGTATTGAACTGTGTAGAGCTTTGTTGAAAGGTAGTTCTTTGAAAACTCTTACAGACATTTTGAAATCTATGGATACTACAGAAGCTGAAAAAATAAGACAGGGCGTCATGGGTTATATGAATGCTGTAATTCTTAACGGAAAACCACCAGCAGCAGCTGTAGCAGCTCTTCAGGCTTTCAGTAATGCTGACACATATCGTAATGGAAAATTTGCTTTGACAGTAGCTGTTTTGGATTTCATCGACCTTTTAGATGAATAAAAACCGTTTAATAAATCTTATAATATATTAGAGATGATTATACAGGATGATAAATGAAAAAATCTGAAGTTTCAGAAGATGGAAATGAAGAGTTTGATTTTGAAAAGGATTTATCCATAAATAAATACAAACTCGATGAAGAGTGTCTTTCGCATTCTTCTTTGTATTTCAGATATGCCGAGGCAGCAGCTCAAGCAAAGAAAAATGTTTCAAGAGCTAAGAACAACCTTGAATTGGTAGAATCTGAAAGATATGAAGAAATCAGAATTGAGAAAGAAAAGGCTGGGATTAAGACAACAATTCCTATGCTCGAAAAAGCTGTTGTTTGTGATGAAATTGTAATTAAAGCAAAGAACAAGCTTATTGAAGCTGAAACAATTTATTCAAAATTATCAGTGGCAGTTCAGGCTTTTGAACATAGAAAATCTGAACTTGATAATTTGGTAAAACTTTATTGTTCAGGGTATTATTCTTTGCCAACAAATGGTGGTACCGGTGTAAGAAAATCGGTTAATGACCAGACGGCAAGAGAAATGAGAAAAAAATTAAATGACAAGGAGTCAGAAGATGATTAACAAGAAAAAGAAAGGCGGAATGGCAAAACGTTATGCTAACAGCTATGCAAGCAGGGACAGTGGTTCTGGTTCAAAAGGCGGAGTAATCAACTATCGTAATCATGATGGCGAAATTAAGTTCTTTAGTCCAGCAGAAGGAAAACATCGAATCAATATTATTCCTTATGTAATCAAGACAAAGAATCATCCGTTGGTAAAATCTGGTGAAGCAGAAATTGGAGAAAAGGATTATGTTTTGGATTTTTATGCTCATCGTGGAGTTGGTCCTGCAGAAAAGACAGTCCTTTGTTTGAAAAACACTTATGGAAAGCCTTGTCCAATTTGTGAACAGGCTGCTGCTTTGAGAAAGGCTGGAAAAGAGAAAGAAGCAAATGCACTCAAGCCTTCTCGCCGCGTAGTTTACAATATTGAAGATTTGAAGGAGCCTGGGGTTCTTAAGGTCTTCGAAACTTCTCATTATTTGTTTGAAAAAGAGCTTATCGAAGAAGCTCGTGATGATGACGAAGGTGGATTCATTGACTTTGCAGATGAAGAAGAAGGAATGGAAATTAAGTTCCGTGCAAGTAAGGTTACAAAGAGCGGAATGGAGTTTACAGAGTTCAAATCATTTGGATTTGAAGACCGTGATGACCCACTTGATGAAAAACTTCTTAAAGATGCAATCAGTTTTGATGAACTTCTTACAGTTCCAACTTATGAAGAAGCTGAAAAGATTCTTTATGGCGATGATGAAGAAGATGATGACGAAGATGAAGATGATGAGCCAAAGTCTAAGAAATCAAAAAAATCTAAGTCTTATGAAGAAGATGAAGAAGATGAAGAAGATGAAGAAGATGAAGAAGATGAAGATGATGAAGAAGATGAAGACGATGAGCCAAAATCGAAAAAGCCTTCAAAGAAGACAAAGAAAATCGAAGATGATGAAGATGAAGAAGATGAAGATGACGAACCGGCACCAAAGAAATCTTCAAAAAAATCTAAATCTGACGATGATGAAGATGAGTA
>JAZUBO010000021.1:0-12259 GCA_045638585.1 Acutalibacteraceae bacterium
AAAATATTTTCAGAACGGGAAACAGCATTGGCTATATTAAGATTAGCAGAAATTCAGGCAGAGCTTGACGGTGTGGATATTGTAAACAGTAGTTACGGTATGTTTGTGAAATTTGAAAGCAGATTGCAGAAAGCTTTGCATGTTGCTTCTGCAGGTAATGTGAAAAGCAATGTTCCTCAATATCCTGCTGCTTGTGATGGTGTGGTGTCTGTTGCAGGTATTACGAAAGATGGAAGGTTGAGTGAGACCTCAACCTTTGGCGATTGGGTTAATGTAGCAGCACCAAGCGAAAGCATTAAATTACCATCGATATACGGGGTGGATGAATACGGAGATTTTTCCGGAACCTCTTGTGCTACACCGTTTGTAACATCGGTATGTGCAATGATTAAAACCCAATATCCTGATTTGAATAACCAACAAATCAAGGAGGTTTTATACAGTTCGTGCAATAAAGCGGATATTCCTGTTCAACACGGCATTGTTAATATGTTTAATGCTGTTACTTACTTGGATGGTAGAAATACCAAAGAAATCGATTTCAGCCGTGCAGATAAAGAGTTGATAACGGTTTAATTTATGGGGTTGCGGAGTGCAACCTCTTTCTTTGTATTATGCAGTAAAAATTTTTACATTGGCAAAGGAAAAGAGAGCAGGTGCTGACCTGCTCTCTAAATTATGTTTTTGTATGTATCAGATATCTCCTGACTTATCGTAAACTGATTCGGAAATAAGCTTAACGCCCAACCTGAACCCGTCGATGAAAGCTTCTTTTTCAAGGATGTTATTCATATCCGTCATACAGTCTTTGACTTTTTCAAACACATCCTTCTGTTGCGGTGATAATAGTGCTGAAAGCTTCTCCTCATTCTTAACCGCCAATTCAAGCAGATGTGAATACTCACTACCACGAGTCAGGTGCTTCTCGCACGGGCATATGTTGCCGTAAAATAAATCTTCAATCATTCTCATCCGAAGTATCCTCCCAGCTGACATAAGAAGAGGACGACTCGTTATCGAACATTCCCGATACAGAGTCGTCCTCTTTTAACATTTTTTCTGCTACTGAAATTGAATGCTTCACGATAAGCATATCAAGCCAAGTCTTTGTGTCATAATCAACAGGTCTTCCTTTATGAAAAAATTCTTGCATAACATCACTCATGACATGATATTTATCGCCTGCATAAATCTCTTCAATAGTATATTGTGCCATTCCAGCACCTCCTTTGCAGTACAAACATATACCACAAAGGTTTTCATAAGTCCAGAGAAAAAAGTGTGTAATTTTATTTGTTGAATTCTTGTTGAAGTACCTGAGTCATTACCGGCATCAAAATGCCAGCAACTGAAATGCCTTGTTCAACAAGCCATTTCATAGTTTCTTTTATTTTTGTCCATTTACTACCCTTGGATTCAGAACTTTTCGAAAGAAGTTCTAACTCGTTAATTTTATCAAGAAGCTCTTTGGCTTGTGCATCCGACAACCCTTCGTCTGAAACTTTTTGACGAGCAGTTTTAAAAACAACCTCTATGTTAATATTTGTCTCGCTTTTCGATTCAACGTGAATTTGAGGTTGGAAATTAATTTCCTGGTTGTTTTGAATTTGTGATTTATCAATTTGCTTTGGTAAGCTAAGTTCGTATGCATATGTTTTTAACTTTGTGATAATACCATCAATCATCTCTTTAGTTACATCGAATATATCTAACCCTAAAACTTCCTGAGATGCATTTGCGATTGAGCCTATTATTGCATCAAACTCTATTCTTCCTGAGTAGGAATAATAAACTTTAGAAATATATTTTTCCATCATTGAGGTGGATTTTTTTGCTTTTTCACCTTCTTCTATAAGTGACAAAATGTCTATAATTAAAGGTGCGTTTTCATCAACAGCAATCATACCTTCAAGAGTTGAAATTAAATTGCTAATATCATCTCGCATATTTTCTTCCGATACGTATGTATCATAACTAAAATAATTGTCAATGTACATATACGGTGATTTGAATGATTCATGAAAGAAGTTTTCTAAAGTGTTGTTGATTTTGCTTATTGCTTCTGGTGTTGGATTTTCTTTTAGTTTCTCAAGTTCTGTTATTGCTTCTCTTATTTTTTCTATCTGTTTTAAAGTCATAGCTTACTCCTTAATTAACTCATCGCTGATGATGCGTGTTTCTGATAAAGTTGTATCATCATGTAATATAAATTCCACTTCCATTTTATAAATGTTTTTGTATACATCACTATAATAAATCGCTATTTTTGCTTTGGTTTGATATGGCTTTTTACTTGATACTATAACGGATTCACAAAATTCGTCACTGGGTGCTAATGGTGTGTATCTGAAAATTGTTTCACAGCTCTCATCATCAAGAGAGGTAACTTTTTTGGGGATGCCTATGTTTTGAGAAATGTTTTTCATTTGTATCATAATATTAACTTTATTTATATAATGCTTATCTTCTTCAAGAATGCACTCAATTCTATTACAACACACAGAGAAAAAAGGTTTGGCACCAAGACGTATATCTTCTTTTCTGTTTCTTTCCTGGATTGCAACAGAATACTGCACACCAAGCAAACCGATAAAAGCTGGCATAGCTGCAATAATCAAGGAGGAAAGACCTTTGAAAAACTCCTTAATACTTTCGTAATCTTCTAACTGCGAAAAGATTAATGAAATGATGAATGGAAAAGCAAACAAAGCCAAAATAGCAAGGCCTCCACTCAAAACATTGTTGTTTTCTTTATATTCATTCATCAAATCTTCTATATGCCATGACCATACCATAAATAGATAAACAAATGTGATAATTGGCCAGATTATTATCGTAACAATTCCAATCCAAAGAAGCCATTCCCAAGATGTATATATATGTGCCACTGCGGATGCAATAAACAAAGCGAGTAAACCCCCGCTACCATACCAATAAAATCTTTTAGTGCCTTTGCGTCCTAGTTTTTCAAAAAGTTTATTCAATTATTAAAACTCCTTAAAGCAATTAATTTGTTCTATTATAACATAAAAATTCCTCTTTTTCTACAATTGATGACGTAATTGTAAAAACACTGCATTGACACATGAATTTGAATATGATATAATGTTCTATGTTATAGAACACAGAACATAAAAGGAGGTGTTTTGCGAATGAAAAAAAGTGTTGCTGAAAGTGCCGAAATAGTTAAAGCGAAAGAAAAACTTGGAAAGAAAATCAAGCGACTTAGGGAATCCAAAGAAAACTCATTGAGCCTACGCCAATTATCTAATGCAGTCAGTCTACCACCTTCTAATATGAAATATATAGAAGATGGAGTTAACGCCCCAACAGCAGAAGTTTACAACGCAATTATCCAACAGCTCAAACCCGGCACCAAACTCCGTAATGAAATGGATAATCTTTACACTATCATTCGCGGAACCCCACCCCCTGATATATGTAATATCATTCGTAAAAACAATGGCATGAACGACACGCTTCGTATTATAGAAGGACAAGAGCTGTCTGATAAACAGATGGAAGAACTACAAAAACTATTAATTTCATTTATAACCGAATCCGCGAGAGGAGAATCACAAAATGGCTAAAAATTATAATTACAATGTTATGCTTGACGACAATTCCATTGATGTAAGCAAAGAGGTTGGTCTTGTATGGTCAATTGCTAATTCATTGAGAGGTGCATACACTTCTGATAAATATAAAGATGTAATCATTCCAATGGTTATTATTCGTCGTTTTGAATGTGCATTAGCTGCAACAAAACAAGCCGTAATTGAAAAGCATGAAAAGTCCCCAACTACACCTGCTGCATTATTGGAACAGATATCCGGTTATCCTTTTTATAACACAAGTAAATTTACTCTTAAGAAGCTTCTTAATGATAGTGACGGTATTGCTGAAAACTTTAAGAGCTATATTGACGGTTTTTCTGCCAATGTTCAGACAATTATCAATAACCTTGAGTTCAAGAAGCAAATTGATAAATTGGATAAAAACAACCGTCTTTACGGTATTGTAAAAAAGTTCTCTGTTATAGATTTCGACCCTGCAAGCATTGACGGTATGAAGATGGGTTATATCTTTGAAGATATTATCAGAAGATTCTCTGAAAATGCCGAAGCCGGTGACCACTATACTCCTCGTGAGGTTATCAGGCTTTTAGTAAATGTTCTTCTCGCCGAAGGGTGCAATGACCTTCTTACCGAAGAAGGCAAGGTAGCAACTGTATTGGATGCAGCCTGTGGTTCGGGCGGTATGCTTTCAACCACACACGATTTTCTTGTGAGAAAGAACCCTTATGTAGATGTGCGTCTTTTCGGTCAGGAAATCAATCCGGAGTCGTATGCAATCTGTATGGCAGATATGTTAATTAAGGGAGAGGATGCCCGAAACATTAAAGGTGGAGACCCGGCTAACACATTGAAAACTGACTGTTTTCCCAATCAGAAAATGCGCCTGATTGTAATGAACCCACCTTTCGGTACGCCATGGGGCGGAAAAGATGCGCCTGACGGACAGGAAAAAGCTGTTCGTGATGAGCATAAAAAGGGCGGTAGATTTGAGAAAGGTCTGCCTGCAAGTGGTGATGCTCAGCTCTTATTTATGCAGCATATTATAAATAAAATGGATGATAAGAATGGACGTGCTGCAATAATTTCTAACGGCTCACCTCTATTTTCTGGTGGCACCACAAGTGGTGAAAGCCAAATCAGAAGATGGATGCTTGAAGAAGATTTGGTTGAAGCTATTATTGCTCTTCCTTCACAGCTTTTCTATAACACAGATATCGGTATTTATGCTTTTATTCTCTCTAAAAACAAGCGTCCTGACCGTAAAGGCAAGGTTCAGCTTATAAATGCTGTTAATATGTGGAAACCGTTACGTAAATCTCTCGGTAAAAAGCGCCGTGAGATTGACCGTGACAGTATGCTTAAAATCACTGAACTCTATGCCAATTTTGAAGAAACTCCCGAATGCAAAATTTTCGCTAATGAAGAATTTATGTATCGTGAGTACAGTGTGTGGCAGCCACTTCAGCGCAGGGGTACGTTAAGCAAAGATGCTGTCGAAGAACTTAAAAACAGTTATTTATTTACAGCTAACTCCAATATTTTTAATGTTGCTGATTTTGAACAGTTAGAGGAAATGAATCCTCGCAGTGCTGCTGATGAGAAAAAATATCAGAAATATCTTAAAGGTCGTCAGTTTGTAGTGGATGTTATTGCGATATTAGAAAACAATACTTCTGATACTGTGTATATGGACTTCTCTGAATTTGAAAAGCACTTAAAGGGTCTCCTTAATAATGTGGAAGGCTTATCTACGAGCCGTCTTACAAGTATTGCCATGGCTCTTTCGGTTGTGGACAAGACTGCCGTTATCCAAAAAGATAAAAAAGGTAACGTGCTCGTTGATAGCACTACCAAGGATAGCGAAATCATAAAGCTTACCAAGGATCCGAAAGAATATTTTGAAGAAGAAGTTTATCCTCATGTTCCTGATGCTATATGGAAATATGAGTATGACCCTGCTAAAAAGGAAGGTCCATCGAATAAAGAAAAGCAAGGTGCTGAATTCCCATTTACACGTTTCTTCTATGAATACAAAGCACCTGAATCAGCCGATGATTTGTTAGCACAGTTTATGGAACTTGAAAAATCTTTATCAGAAAAAATTGCATCCCTTTAAGAAAGCGAGGTTTTATTTAATATGACAGAACAAATGAAACCAAGCGGTATTGTGTGGATAGGTGATATCCCGGCTGGTTGGGATGTCAAAAGAGTCAAATATATCATCCAAAACAATGCGGATGGCATCAAAGTGGGCCCTTTTGGCAGTGCATTAACCAACGAGGTTGTTAGCGGCGAGGAAGGTAAATACAAAATATATGGCCAAGCAAATCTAATTCGTAAAGATTTTGACTATGGTGATAATTTTGTAACAGAGGAAAACTACAGAAGACTTATTAACTATGAAGTACTTCCAGACGATATTGCTGTTTCTATGATGGGAACAATCGGAAAGTGCTCGGTTGTCCCGCATGGAATTCAACCTGGAATTATGGATTCCCATTTGATTAAAATACGTCTTTCAAAGAAAATGAGTCCTCGTTTTTTTGAGTATATTTATGAAAGCTGTGTTGTTTATGAGCAACTTATCGTAAATAGTAAAGGTTCTATAATGAACGGTCTGAATTCCGCCATTGTAAAAAGCGTTTTTTTGGCAGTTCCTTCGATTGATGAGCAGACTACCATTACTAATTTTCTCGATGCCCGGTGTGCAAAAATTGATGGTATTATTGCCGACATTGAAAAACAAATTGAAACCTTGCAGAAATATAAAAAATCCCTGATTACCGAAACCGTAACCAAGGGATTGGATAAATCTGTGCCCATGAAAGATAGTGGTATTGAATGGATAGGCGAGATTCCGAGCGGATGGAAAGTAGAACCAATTAAGTATCGTGTAGATTTTTTCAACGGAGACAGAGGTGAAAACTATCCATCTAAGGCAGAAATGCTTACCGATGGCGTTCCTTTTATAAATGCCGGTCATTTGTTAAACGGCGGATTAGACATGGAAAATATGGATTTCATTTCGGAGGAAAAATATAGAGTAATGGGCGGAGTGAAACTTCAGGAGAATGATATTTTATACTGTCTTCGTGGAAGCGTTGGCAAAAACTCTATATTGAGCATAAATCGTGGCACCGTGGCTTCTTCACTTGTTGCTTTGCGCAGTAAGAATATATCTGCAAAGTTTTTGTATTACTCTCTTAATTCCAATATAGATGAAGTGCAGCGCTTTTTATGGGATAACGGTACTGCACAGCCTAATCTTTCAGCAGAAAACTTAGGCAAGTTTAAAATTTGTGTCCCACCATACAATGAACAAAAAGCAATTGTTGTTTTTCTTGATAGCAAGTGTGCTAACGTTGATACTATTCTCAATCAAAAAGAAAAGGCATTAACACTATTACAACAACATAAAAAATCCCTGATTTACGAATATGTAACGGGTAAAAAAAGAGTAACGGAGGTGAACTGATATGGCAATTAAAAGCGGTCAATTAAAAGAACGCAAAGATTATCAGGCATATATTTTAGAAATGCTTGAGACCAACAACGATTATAAAATCCGTTCTGCGGACGATTATGATGCCGGCTATGGTATGGATGTTGAATTGTTATTTGACTTCTTGAACGATACACAAAGCGAATCTATGATAAAGCTTGAAAAACTTTACCGTGATAAAATACGCCCGACAGTTCTGAATTATATCAACAACGAAATCAACAAGAAAAACCGTAGTTTGCTCGATGTGTTAAAACACGGTGTTGAGTTTGATAACGGTGTTACACTTAACCTTATGTATCGCAAACCCGCAAACTCTTTCAATCCCAAGGCAGAAGAGCTTTACAACAAAAATGTGTTGTCTGTTATGGAAGAGGTTTATCACACCGAAGGCGAACGCATAGACCTTGTTATATTCATTAACGGTATTGCTATTTTTACTTTTGAACTTAAATGCAATACAAGCGGTCAGAACTATGAGGATGCCATCCGTCAGTACAAATATGAGCGTGATTTCAAAACAAGACTTCTGAAATTCAAGGCAGGCTGTCTTGCTCATTTTGCAATGGACTTGAACGAAGTATATATGTGTACCAATCTTAAGGGTAAATCTTCGTTCTTCCTTCCCTTTAATAAAGGTTGCGGCGAAGGTATCAATTCGGGTAAAGGTAACCCTCATAATGATGACGGCATCAATGTTTCATATATGTGGGATGATATTCTCAAAAAAGATACTGTAATTTACCTTATTGATAAAATTATCTTTTTGCAGAAAGAAACCAAAAAGAATGCTGATACCGGCAAAAGAGAAACAAAAGAAACTCTTATATTCCCGCGATATCATCAGTTTAATGCCGTTAGAAAAGTAGTTAATGATGTTATTGTTAATCATAGCGATAAAAATTATTTAATTCAGCACTCGGCAGGCAGCGGCAAAACCAACACAATTGCTTGGTTGGCACACAGACTCGCTTCTTTACACGATGCAGAAGATAATGTTATTTTTGATACTGTTTGTATTATTACAGACCGTATTGTTGTTGACCGTCAGTTACAGAATGCTGTTTTATCATTGGAGCACAAAGCAGGACTTATTAAGGTTATGGATGACAAATGTACTTCCAAGGACTTAGCTGAAGCACTTAACGGCAACACAAAAATTATTGTTACTACCATTCATAAGTTTATGTATATTCACGAGCTTGTAAGCGACCTTAAGAATAAAACTTTTGCTGTTATTATTGATGAGGCACATTCTTCCACTGCAGGCTCTGCTATGGAATCGGTTACATATACTCTTTCTGAAAGTCGAAAATTAAGCGATGCAACACCTGCAGATGTCAGTGAAGATGAGCTTTCTATGGCAGATGTAATTGAAGATGAAATTGCAAGAAGCGGTAAACAGGATAATGTTTCAATGATAGCTTTCACAGCTACGCCTAAGCCCACTACTCTTCAATTGTTTGGTTCACTGAACGAAGAAGGTAGAAAGGTTGCTTTTGACTTATACTCTATGAAGCAGGCAATCGAGGAAGGATTCATCCTTGATGTGCTGAAAAACTATGTTACTTATCAAACATATTATAAAATCAACAAGGCCATTGAGGATGACCCTGAGCTTGAAACCATTGCAGCAAAGCGTAAAATTGCCAAATACATAGAGCTTCACGATACGAACATAGCACAGAAGGTTGAAATCATAATTGAACACTTTAAAAATCATATTATGAAGGAACTTGGCGGTAGAGCAAAAGCAATGGTAATTACTTCTTCAAGACAAGCGGCGGTAAAATACCGTAATGAGTTTGTAAATTATGTTACAAAACACGGTTACACCGGCATTCACGCACTTGTTGCTTTTTCAGGTAAAGTATCTTTAGATGGCAACGAATACACAGAAGCTGTTATGAACGGTATCTCAGAAGGAGATTTGCCTGAGGCTTTTGATTCCAATGATTATCAGGTGCTTTTGGTTGCAAATAAGTATCAGACAGGTTTTGACCAACCGAAACTTTGTGCTATGTATGTTGATAAGCGTCTTCGTAGTGTTTCAGCCGTACAGACTTTGTCACGTCTTAACAGAATTTGTGCACCGTTTGATAAAAAGACCTTTGTTCTCGATTTTAAGAATGAATATGACGATATTCAGAAAGCATTTTCACCATTCTATACGGAAACCATTCTGAACGAAACAATCACTCCTTCTGATATCAGAGCAGTTGAAGCACAGGTTGACCAATATAACTTCCTGGATATTGATGATATTGAATCTTTCAATGAATATTTGTATCAGGAAAAGCGTACCGCCAAGGATAAAGCGAAGATGTGGTCACTTCTTGACAAATCTCTGCAAATCATCAATAAATTCGGTCCGCTTGAGAAAATGGAAATCCGTGCAACCATTAAACGCTTTATTCGTTTTTACAGTTTCCTTATTCAGGCTACTTGCTATGAAAATGTTGATTTACATAAAAAATATAATTTCTTATCATATCTCGTTAAAGAAATTGAAATTGGTGGCGGCGGAAATGATTTTGATATTGCCGATAAAATAACTGCTTCTAATTTCAAGCAAAAGAAAACAGGAGAGCAGACAAGAGAAATTGAATCAAAGCCCGAAGTGGACTTGCCTAAGCCAAACGAAGTATTTTTCGATGAGGCTGCAAAGAAAAAACTTTCTGAGATCATCGATGAAATTAATGCAGCTTATAATAAAAACTTTGATGTGGATGTTGCTTCCAAATCTGCATTACAGATGAGAGACTTACTCCTTAAGAACGGTCATCTGCGAGATAGCGCTCGTAACAACAGTCTGAAGGATTTCAGATTCGCATATTTTGATGCTGTACAGGAAGCACTCTTAGAAGGTTATGAACAAAATCAAGATTTCTTTGCACTCCTTCTTGATAACGATGAAAAGAAACGCGAACTGATGCAAGTGTTCCTTGAAGATGTATATAAGAATTTAAGAGAAAACAACGATAATTAAGATAAAAGTGTATTGGCTACAAAAACTAAGACGGAGAGCATATCCTCTCCGTCTCGTTTTTTAAAAAAGTTTAGTTGTTTGTTCCAAGGTATAAAAATAATCTTTTCTTTGAATTACGCAGTAAAGTTTTTTGCATATATGTAATTGTGGAAATGTTGTGGAATGTATGGTATAATGGGGTTGATGAATGAGAATTTGACGAGGTAAAAGAAGTGGAAATAGTAATACGCAGATATGAAGAAAAAGATTTGTGTGCGATGATAGAAATCTGGAATGAAATTGTTGAGGAGGGGAATGCCTTTCCCCAAGAAGAATTCCTGACTCTCGAAAGCGGTGCTGACTTTTTTGCAGAGCAAACCTATACGGGTGTTGCAGTTGATAGTGAAACAGAAAAAATATACGGACTATATATTTTACATCCAAATAATATCGGAAGATGTGGTCATATCTGTAATGCAAGCTATGCAGTGAGTTCTCATAGCAGGGGCTTGCATACAGGCGAGAGGTTGGTGTTGGATTGCATTGAAAAAGGGCGTGAACACGGATTTTCTGTTTTGCAATTTAATGCAGTTGTTGCAACAAACATACATGCGAGACATTTATATGAACGTCTCGGATTCACTCAATTAGGAACAATACCAAAAGGCTTTCGTATGAAAGACGGATACTATGAAGATATTTGTCCGTATTATAGAGCTTTATAAATTCCAATTTTTTTAACTAAAAACACAAGGAGCTGACTTTTTTTGTCAGCTCTTTTCTTTGAATTATGCAGTAAAATTTTTTACATTTGAAATTGTGTTTGGTATATGTTGGATTTTTATGTTAACTATTCAAAGTTGACATATTAAGTGCGTTATGTTAATATAATGTTGCAAATCTGAATAGTTATTTTCAGGAGGAGTTATGAAGATTACGCAATTTGACAGTGAAAAAGCAATTTTACAAGAATTTGGAAATCGTATAAAACAATATAGGGTTTCCTTGAATATTACACAGCAACAGCTTGCTCAGAGATGTGGTGTTTCGGTAACTACATTAATGCGTATAGAAAATGGCGATGATACAAAGTGGTCTGCCATAATTAAAATTTTATCGGAATTTAATTTATTGGATAATCTTGATATGCTTATTCCTGAACCTCAACCTGATTACAAAGCGATGTTTGAAGAAAAAGCAATCAGAAAACGCGCAAGACCCGATAAGAAAAAATCAAATGTTACTTGGGTTTGGGGAGAAGACAGGGAGGATGATGAAGATTGAAAAAAGTAAATACTGTTCGTGTTAAAATGTGGGGTACTACTGTAGGTTATCTTCATCAGGAGGATAATGGTTTAGTAGGGTTTCAGTATGATGATGAGTTTTTGAAGAGTAATATCGAAATTTCACCTGTTACGATGCCGTTATCAAACGTCACCTATTCTTTCCGTAGCTTGCCGGAACAAACCTTTTACGGACTTCCGGGTATGGTTGCAGATTCACTTCCTGACAGATTCGGTAACATTGTTATCAACAGATATTTAGAAAGTCAGGGAAGAGCGCCTGATAGCTTATCTGTTATAGAAAGGCTTTGTTATACAGGCAAAAGAGGTATGGGTGCATTGGAATACGAGCCTTCCCAGGAAATCGGAGCTATAGACGAGCCTGTTGACCTTGATGCTTTAACAAAGCTTGCATCTGATATACTTTCTGAAAAAGAGAATTTTCATATTGAAGAAAATGATCGTCTTATGTCTCAATTGATGGAATGCAGTTCTTCTGTTGGCGGAGCAAGAGCCAAGACTCTTATAGCCTGGAATCCTGAAACAAACGATATCCGTTCAGGTCAGATTGAAGCAGGTAAAGGTTATGAATATTGGTTATTAAAATTTGATAATATCAAAAACAACAAGGATAAAGACACTCGTCCTGATGATAGTGAATATACTAAAATTGAATATGCATATTATATTATGGCTGTTGAAGCAGGTATAGAAATGAGTGAATGTAAGCTTTACAAAGAGAACGGAAAAGCTCATTTTATGACAAAGCGTTTTGACAGAATAGGTAAAAACGGCAGGAAGCTGCACATGCAAACGCTTTGCGCTTTAGCTCATATGGACTTTAATTCACCAATGATTTATTCCTACGAGGATGCTTTTTCTGTAATGAAGAAGCTTAAGCTTCCTTATAGCGACTACATTCAATTGT
>JAZUBO010000022.1:0-50084 GCA_045638585.1 Acutalibacteraceae bacterium
AATGAATCTTCTGTAGCAGTCGTAAGCCCAACGAGCATTGCCTGACTTTGCAGCCATAACTTCAACAACTTCTTCGTTAAGACCAAGGTTAAGGATTGTATCCATCATACCGGGCATTGATGCACGAGCACCTGAACGAACAGAAACGAGAAGGGGGTTTTCTTTGTCGCCGAATTTCTTGCCAACAACGCCTTCCATTTTGTCGATGTATTCCATAATCTGTGCCTGGATTTCATCGTTGATTTTTCTGCCGTCCTCATAGTACTGAGTACAAGCTTCAGTTGTGATTGTGAAACCCTGAGGAACAGGAAGACCAATGTTGGTCATTTCAGCAAGGTTTGCACCCTTACCACCGAGAAGCTCACGCATAGAAGCGTCGCCCTCTGAGAACAAATAAACGAATTTTTTGCTCATAATTTACCTCCAAAAAATTTGTGTTTAAATTTAATGTTATTACACCATCGATAATTGTAACACATATTTTCCAATATTTCCATAGTTTAAAGAGAAAAAACATACAATTTACGGAAAAAATTTTTAGGCAAGGTACACAATACAATAAAAACCCCCGGTGTTTTCACACCGAGGGAAAAGCTTTTATGCTTTTTATTTTAATACGTTTGGTTTGCGACGTGTTTTGCGATTTTTCTGCTCCGAAGGCGTATCAAGATACGTCGAGTGAAAATCTCAAGCCCACAACCAATTACTTGAAAGGTAAAACGTGTTGGATTTTTGATGCAGTTTGCGATTTTTCTGCTCCGAAGGCGTATCAAGATACGTCGAGTGGGCAGAAAATCGTAAAATGCACAAAAAGACATCACGTTTTATTGTTTGCTCCAGTCAAGGACACCATTTGTTATATAGAACCAACCGCCATAGTAATTTACGTAGCCTGTGTATCCCCAATCAAGAACACCGTTTGCAACATAGAACCACGTGCCACCGTAGTTTACAAGACCGGTATAGCTCCAGTCAAGCATACCACCGTTTACATAGAACCATGCATCACCATAGTATGTAAGACCTGTGTAGTTCCAGTCAAGAACACCACCGGCAACATAGAACCATGCATCACCGTAGTATGTAAGACCTGTATAGTTCCAATCAAGCATACCACCGTTTACATAGAACCATGCGTCACCGTAGTATGTAAGACCTGTATAGTTCCAATCAAGAACACCACCTGAAACGTAGAACCATGCATCACCGTAATATGTAAGACCTGTATAGTTCCAATCAAGAACACCATTTGCTACATAGAACCAAGCATCGCCATAGTTTACAAGACCGGTGTAACCTCTATCAAGAACGCCACCTGAAACGTAGAACCATGCATCAAATTGATATACAAGGCCGGTATAGCTCCAATCGAGAACACCACCGTTTACGTAGAACCAAGCATCACCATAGAGTACAAGACCTGTATAACCCCAGTCAAGCATACCGTTTGCTACGTAGAACCAAGCACCGTCATAATTTGCAAGACCCGTGTAGTTCCAGTCAAGAACACCGTTTGCTACGTAGAACCAAGAGCCGAACTGATTTACAAGACCTGTATAGTTCCAAAGAACAGTATCGCCTGCCATATAATACCATGTGTTACCAACCTGCACAAGAGCGGGAGCTTCATTAGTATCGGGCATAAAGCTATTGAAGTGAATTGTTGCGTTAAGAAGATCTTCGTTACCCTCTCCAAATCCAATGTTGTTCCACTGCTCTTCTGTACCTGTGAAGTAAACATCTGTAAGGCTATCGCAATCACGGAACGCATTACTATCAATATACGTTACGGTTGCTGGAATTTCAATTGCTGTAAGACTTGTACAACCATTAAAAGTATTCCAGAGAATTTTTGTAATCTGTGAGGGAAGCTTAATAGTTTCAAGGCTTGAGCAACCATCGAAAGCACAATATGAAATGTGTGTTACGCTGTCAGGAAGATTAATTTCGGTCATATTTGTACAGCCACTGAATGCAGCACCGTATATATCAGTTACGCCGTCAGGAAGAACAACTGATGTAATTCTTTCGCAATTAGCGAATGAACCTATAGTTAATGTACCCTGAGGAACAACAACCTCACCCTCTATACCGTAAGGAGCAAGAAGAAGTGATGTTTTTTCTTTATCGTAAAGTACACCGTTGTGTGATGCATACTCAGTATTTGCTTCTGCAACGTTGATTGCTTTAAGAGCTGTACAATCTAAGAAAGCACGTCCGCTAATCCATGTCACACTTGCAGGAATGTTGATTTCTGTTAAGCTTTCACAATTTTCAAAAGCATAATAATCAATTTCCTTAACACCTTCAGATAATACAACCTCACTGAGTGCTGTGCAATTTATGAAAGTTTCTGAATTGATGTATGTAACAGAACCGGGTATTACTACTGATGTAAGCTTTGATGCATTATCAAAAGCTCTATCCTGAATACTGGTTACTGTCGAGGGTACTGTATATGCCCCTGCTTTACCGTCGGGGTAAGTCAGCATATACTCTGCATATTTATCAAAAAGAACGCCGTCTATTGATGAATAATGCGGGTTATTTGAAGCTACATTGATTCTTTCAAGACTTGAACAATTATTTATTACACTTGCAGATAACTGCTCGATAGTTGCAGGCACATTGAATTCTTTTAAGGAATCACAGTCTGCAAAGTTAGATGAAGTAAGCTCACCTACACCTGAGCCTATAACTACGTTTGTAAGCGAATCGCAATCATAGAAGGCTTTGTAACCAACCTCTACAACCGAATTCGGAATTATAACGCTTGTTACGCCTGAATTTTCAAATGCATAACTATAGATATATTCCAAACCTTCATTAAGTGAAACTGATGCCAAATTACCACAGTCTTTGAAAGCCTGACTAGAAATATACTTAACTGTTGAGGGAAGATTTATTGATTTAAGACCGCTGTTTTCAAATGAAGCGTAATCAATATCAACAAGACCCTCGGGTAAAGCTACTGATTCAAGAGAAGAACAGCCAAAGAATGCACCATAAGTAATTATTGTTACGGTATTATTTATTGTTGCAGTTTTAACTGTAGTATTTCCGCTGAAAGCGTATTTACCGATTTCTGTTACGGTTGATTTCATTACGTAGTTTTCAGGAAGGTTTAACGCTTTAATAATTTTTGTAAAATCAGCGTTATAAATAATTCCGTCTTCGTAAACGAAATTGGGGTTGTTTTCATCAATGATAATTGATGAAGCATTGCCCATTGCAGCTAAAATACTGCCATCTATTTCCTCTACTTCTGCAGGGATATACAAATCGCCCTTAAAGCAAGGAGGACAGTAAACAATTTCTGTTTTCGCTTTGTTATAAACAACACCATTTATTGATGCGTAAACAGAGTTGCTCTCTGCAACGTTTACCTTTTCTAATTCATCATAACCATCAAAGGTACTAAGTGAAAAATTAGTGAAGCCTGAGGGCAAGTTAACCTCCTTTATACAAGGCATTTCATAGAACAACCAACCATCCATACCCGTAACGGTATAACCGCCTATGGTTTCAGGAACTGTAAGAACACCGTTAACTACTGCGCTTTCATATGCTTCAATAATATGACAATCTGTTTCGTTGATAACCTCAGCAACAAAATTGCCGTCGGTTACGTCATCAACGGGTTCCATAACCTTAACTGTAACAGCTGTTTCTTTGCCATAGTATTCAATAGAAGCCGTGTTATTACCTATGGTCCAACTATTTCCTTCATACTGAGTTGCCCAGAAGCCTAAATAGTCATAATCCAAAGCTTCATCATTTTCGTTTATCCAATAACCTTCAGATGAACTATAGTAATAGGTAGATGTTGAACCATTGGTATAATAAACCTTTATGGCATTACCACTTTGCTCTACAATTTCCTGAAAATCATATTCGTAATAGGTATAAATATAATCATCAGTATATTCGTCCCAATAACCCTGCCAATATCCTTTTGTATTTTCAAAAACAGAAAGACCACCGCTTGCAGGGATAAACTCTATTGATTCAACCGGGTTAGCCTTAATTGTAACGGGAACCTGACATTCCCTGCCCATATATTCAACGGTAAAGTAGTTGTTACCGCCAACAACCCAAGGATTGTTGTATTGGTTCATAGTGTAGTCAACTTCGTATTCTTCTATAAAGCCATCAACAGAGAACCAACCATAAGTATACTCATCGGTTTCTTCATCATAAAAACTGTCGTAAACGAAAACTCTGCTGCTACCGTCAGTATAATTGACGGTCAATGCATTATCGTACTCGTATATACCTTGTGCCTCATAATAGAAGTGTTCTTCATCCCAATAACCGTCCAAATTCTCAATAAATTCATAAGCTGTTGTAGGGGTAAACTCTATAGATTCAACGGGGTTTTCGATAATTGTAACAGGAATCTTATACTCCTTGAACATATACTCAACAGTAATATAATTATCACTACCTAAAGTCCAGTGAGTATCCTCTTGATTATTATAAAAGTGAACGTAGGTCTTGCTCTCGTCTATTTCCTCACCGTTTTCAGAAAACCAACCGTTTTTCTGATAATTATCCTCACCATACCAGTAACCTTCGTCATATATGTAATCGATCGTGCTACCGTCAGTATATTTTACTGTAAGCACGTCACCTTCACGAAGGTCGGGAGTGTAGTAATGGAAATACGGCTCACCAAAGCCTTCTCCGTTCAAACGACCGTCCACCTCAAAAAACAAGGTGTAATCCTCAGGATTTGCAGGAGTAAACTCTATTGATTCAACGGGATTCTCCTTTACAGACATACTAACCTGAGTAGTTTTATTCATATACTCAACGGTAAGTAAGTTTTCTCCGCCTACTGTCCAAGGTGTTTCTTCCTGGTAAGAGCTTGTTGTTATATCGCACTGTGACAAATCAAGTGTTTCACCGTTTGCAGATATCCAACCGCTATACCAGTAACCGTACTCATCATAACCTTCAGTATAAGTATAGCTTACAACCCTACCGTCTGTATAAGTAACTGTGATTGTATTACCTTCACACTCATTTGCAGATGGAATATAATAATAATAATAAGACGATACAATTTCACCCATATCATTATAGATATTCATCCAGTCTCCGCCCATTTCTTTAATGAGATAGTAATAATCTGCAAAAGAAAAATCTATTGCCGCAACAGGATTTTTGATTATTGTAACAGGTGAATAGAATTCAACACCAAGATAACTGAGTGTCATATAGTTTTCTTCACCCAGCAACCAAGGGTCATCCTCTTGATAAGTTAGCTCCTCAAGAAGTGAAGATACTAATCTGCTACCATCTGCAGCTTCCCATACGTTAATTGAAGAATCATAAACGTAAGCCTTAGACGTACCGTCACCATAAGTAAGAGTAATGGTGTCACCGTCATTGTTTATAACACTGTAATAGTAATGGTAATAATCTTCGTACTCATCCGTGTTTTCAACATAACGTTGACTCCAGTATCCACCTACTTCTTCTACAATCTCAAAGGGTTCAGCAAGAGTAATAGAAGCTGATGTAATATCCATATTAAGTGTCTCTATTTTAAAGTTAATTGGGTACTCGTCGCCATCATGATTATAAAATCTAAATGTGTATTCTTCACCAGCCTCAAAATACTCAACGCCTTGGAAATCCCAACCGCAATTATCATCAAAATCTGCAATTTCCTCACCAATACTGTCGTAAATGGTTACGTGAGGGTCTCCGTTACCATATGAAGCACAAACGTAATATCCGCTTTCTGTAGGAACAAAAACGCCCTCTTCGCCACTATATACAACATACATTGTATCAAGAGCATAATCAGATGTTGCTGCTGATGCTACGACGGAAAGACATGAGAACATTGATACTACCATTAATAAGCTTAATAATAATGATAAACCTTTTTTCATTTTTTTACCTCCATTTATTTTTATTTTATTTTTTCAGTTTGCTTTGCACCTTTTCTCTGACCCGAAGGGTTGCAAGGCAAATATTTATAATTATTGGCATTTATCGCATCGGGCTAACTGCTGACCTACAGTATAATACCCTCTGCCGCTAAATACACAATTATTACCTCTTAAAAGACCACTTTTTTCGCAATAAAACTCTCTTGTTATTCTTTTACTTTCGGGATAATCTTCGTTTACTGCTTCTTTGTTTTCGAAAGCTGCTTTGAAAATTTCGGGGCATTGATTACCCTCACTTGAAAATGAATGGTAAACAGCGCAAGTAAAATCAGGGGTAAAGCCAACAAACCAGTTGTCTGCGTTACCCGAGGTAGTACCCGTTTTTCCGCCTACGTCAACACCCTTTATTCGTGCCTCTTCACCTGTACCGTATTTGACTACAAGCTGAAGCATTTCATTCATAATCACGCTTGTTTCGAGAGAAAAAACTCGTTTTTCCTCGTACTGTGATTTGTAAACAATTTCACCGTTTTTGAGCATTTCGTCTACTGCGGTGGGAGCGCAATACATACCACCGTTTGCAAAGGGTTGATAGTAGCCTGCCATATCAATAGCAGAAATACCGCTATAAAGATACCCTAAAGCTATATTACCTAAAACCTCTGTTTCATCAGTGCCTTCAATTTTTGTTTTTTCATAATCAACGTTTACACCGTAATCTTCTTCAAGAACTCTTATCGCTTCCTCTACACCTAATTTTTGAAGAAGCTTTACAGATACCGTATTTGTTGAATGGGCAAGAGCATCTGTTAAAAGCATTTCTTTTTCTGTATATTCCCCGTTTGAGTTTGTGGGCCAGTCTGAAGCTTTGCCGTTTTCATCAACCGTTTTTGATACGGGTGAATCAACAAAGGTGGTAGACCAATGAGCCTTACCGCTTTCAATTGCAGGGGCATAAACGCTTATAGGCTTAATGGTAGAGCCGGGATAGGTTTTAGCCATTGACCCGAGAAGCTCATCACTTTGAGAAAAAACTGCAGTAAGCTTACCGTGAAGGTCGGTTGTTGCTATGTAACAATCCGTATTACTTTCAAGCTTTTGATTTTCATAGCCTTTGGCTATGTCTTCAAGAGCACTTTTATCAAGATTGGTTTTTATCTCTGTAACGTTTTCAAAAAGATATTTCTCTGCTTCCGTTTCGGATAAATCTTTTTCCTTCTCAAATATGTCTATGGCGTGATTAACCGAAACCATAACGTATTCCGTATATTTATCTTCTGTTGCAGTAATGGTTGCAGAAAAACCACTCCACGATGCAATGCCGATTTCTTCACCATCGTTTGCTTTTATTACTATAGTCTGCTCACCACCGAAGGAAACAGCAACAAGAACGCCCACTAAAGCAACAACGAAAACAGCTATTACGGAAAAAATTATGATTATTTTCTTTTTAGAATTCTCCACTATTTTCGTACTCCTCTATAATCTTTGCATACTCTTCGGGTAAATCAAGCTGGGGCTTATCGTATATCTTCCATCCGAGAGTGCTTGTTCTGTCCTTCATTTCTTCAAGGCGTTCGGTTACGTCAATTAATTCTTTTTTACAAACCTTTGCACTGCTTTTATCGTTAACGTTTTCATAAAGTGTAACACCAACTAAAAGCTTTTCGCAAAAGTCTGTGTATTCCTCTAAAGAATACGGTGCACAATCTATGGCTTTATTTTTATATTTTATAACCTTCTTGAAGTCGCCTTGCTTGTAGAAATAATTCGCTTTCACATCATAAGCAATTGCAAGATAACCATTTTCTTCTATTATTTCTTCAGCATACGCTAATAGCTTTTCATCGTTTGTTTCAGTTGTAAGAAGATTCATTTTAGTCAAGGTATCGTGACCGTAAATCTTTTCTACCGCTTCATATTTCCCTAAAAGATACATTGAATTCACAAAGCCGAAATAAACGCTTGTAAGAATCAATACACCTGATATTACTGATACGAGTATAGCATTGGGTTTAAACGAAATTTGTTTATATAAGTCGTAATTCAAAGCAAGAATTAAAACAAAGAATACACAAACGAATTCTAAATCGAAGTCAAAAAGGCTATGACCGAAAACGGTAAAAAGCAAAAGTCTTTGTCTTAAATCCGATTTTTTCGAGAAGAAAGAAGCACCTATAACAAACATAAATGCTAATGAAGGTACCCAACCCACATCAAGCAAAAATTGTAACGCAGAGTTATGAACAAAGGCTATTGAATAAACACCTGTCTGGAAGGTGCCTTGTGAGAAATAGTAACCGTAATAGCCTAAACCGAATGGATGCTTTAATATTACGGGTAAAGCGTCAAGATAATAAAGAATACGGCCTAAAAAGGTGCTTGATTCAAGAGAGATAGTTAAGAAACGACCCACAGTCTGCACACTGTCTGTGATAAAAACAACTGCGATACTAACTAAAACCATTCCACCGAAAATAAGAAGAATGTTTCTCTTGAGTTTTTTGTTTTTAAGAGTAAAGAAAAATGCAATAACCGTAAGCACAAGGAAGATAAATACGGTACGGCTACCCGTAAGGAAGATTACAACAACAAGAACTGCGGTTATAATCCAGCTCTTTAAATTAACCTTTTCTGCGGTTAAAAGAATAACTATTCCCGCAAGGCAGAAAACCGCAAAGGCATTAGGCGACTGAAAGAAGCCGCCAAGACGCTCGGCAACTAAAAGGTAATTGCTTAACGCCGGAATAAAGGAAAGACCATAGGCAAGTACACCGTTTATTGCCGCACTTAAAGGCACAACCTCGAGAAGCTCGGTTCTTTTACTTTTATCGTAGCTGCTGACAATAAAGCCTAAAAGACCAACGGGTAAAAATTTAAAAAAGCCGTAAACAGCAGTGCCGCTATCAACCGCCCATATAGAAACAACAAGATAAGAAATTACAAGAAGAGCAGTTGCACCCACGGTAATATTAAATTTAAACGGCTCCTTTTCTTTTGTTGTGAGTGTTTTATAAATCAAAAAGCCCGCAAGCACAATAGAAAACAAGCAGGATATTGCAGTATAGTAGCCACCCACCATAAAGCCACTTAAAAATATAAAAGCCTTCAAAAAAGAAAGTTCATTTTTTGTATTTAAATTCATTGAATATTTCTCCAAATATATACTATTATACAATTTAAAGTGTACCACTCTGCATTTAAAGGGTCAACAGTAACAACATTGTGTTTTTGCACAAAGTTTCGTGTTGAATTTTTACATACAAAGTGATAAACTTATTGTATTATGGTTTATCCGACAAAGGAGGGGTTATATGACTAAAAAAGAAAGAGCCGCGGCTATTTGCGAGCTTTTGAAAATTGATTATCCCGAGGCGGTTTGTCAGCTTAATGCAGACACACCTTTTCAGCTTCTCGTTGCAACACGTCTTTCGGCTCAATGCACGGATGCCAGAGTTAATCTTGTCACCCCTGCCCTTTTCGAAAAATATCCGTCCGAAAACGAGCTTGCCGAGGCAGATATAGGTGACGTTGAAAGCCTTATTCATTCCTGCGGATTTTACAGAGCAAAGGCAAAAGACCTTGTAGGCATGGCAAAGGAGGTCCGCGATACTTATAACGGCATTTTACCCGACACTATTGAAGAATTAACAAAGCTCCCGGGTGTAGGAAGAAAAACAGCAAATTTAATCGTTGGTGACGTTTACAAAAAGCCTGCGGTCGTTGCCGATACTCACGTTATAAGAATTACAAATCTTTTAGGTCTATCTTCTTCAAAAGACCCGAAAGCAGTTGAATTAGGTCTTAAAAAGATATTGCCGCCCGAGGAAAGCAACGATTTCTGTCACAGAATTGTGCTTCACGGACGAGCAGTCTGCATTGCAAGGCGACCTAAATGCGATATCTGTTCATTAAAAGAGGTTTGTAAACATTATCAATCTAAGGTGAAATAAATTGATGGAATATACTAAAAAAAGAAAAGCTTATATTGTAATTTCTGCAATTCTTCTTGTAGCGGTTATGGTAACAATTTTCGTTCTTTCTGCCCAAAACGGTGAGAAATCCTCTGACACAAGCGGTACTTTTGTTAAAATTCTTACCGCTATATTAGGCTTCACACCGCCCGAGGACGTTGTAAGAACGTTAGGTCATTTTTGTGAGTTTGCCGCTTTGGGCTTTCTCTCTGCAAACATGCTTTTCGCGTATAAAAATAAATTGAAGCCCGTTTTAACAGCTCTGCTTTCTTTAGGCTACGCTGTAACGGATGAAATTCATCAGATTTTCGTTCCCGAAAGAGCTTGTCAGCTATCTGATTTAGCAGTTGATTTCGGTGGAATAATATTAGGAACACTTGCTTTTTCTGTAATTTATTTAATCATTAAACGATTTGAGAGGTGCAAAAATGAAAGCAACTGAAAAAATCAAAAGAAAAATATATAACAAAATCGGTGTTATAGTTAACAAGGTAGGTCAGAACGAGGCTAAATTTACCGATAATCTTGACACCACCGTTACCGAGGGAATTTCAGAGCTTTTAAGAGAAGCAGGTGCAGAGGGTACTGTGCTTTTAAGAAATGATAACGTTCTTCCTCTAAAAAAAGATGATATTCTTTCTGTTTTCGGCAGAGTTCAATATGACTATATGTATGTTGGCTACGGCTCGGGCGGTGACGTTATAAAGCCCTACACCGTAAATCTTATTGAGGGTCTTGAAAGCTCAAATATAAACTACAATAAAGAATTAGCAGCTGTTTATAAAAGCTGGTGCAAAAAGAATCCCCCCGACCACGGCTTCTGGGGTCATTGGCCTCATTACTACGAGGAAATGCCTATTGAAACAGCTGATATCAAAAAAGCTGCAGAAAAATCCACTTGTGCCGCAGTTGTTATAGGCCGTTCCGCAGGTGAAGACAGAGAAAACTATCTTACAGAGGGTAGCTATTTACTTACCGAAGCAGAAAAATCTCTTATTAAAAGAGTAAGTGAAGCTTTCGAGAAAACCATCGTTATTCTTAATACGGGCAGTATTATGGATATGAGCTGGGAAAAGGAAATCCTCAAAAACAACAGTGCAATTATGTACGTATGGCAAAGCGGTATGGAAAGCGGAAACTCTGTTGCAGACGTGCTTTCAGGTGAAAAAGAGCCATCGGGCAGACTTACCGACACTATTGCAGAAAATTATTATGATTATCCTTGTTCAGATTATTTTGGTGAAAAGGATTATAACAACTACACCGAAGATATTTTCGTTGGCTACAGATATTTTGAAACCTTCGCAAAGGATAAGGTTTTATACCCATTCGGCTTCGGTCTTGGCTACTCACAGTTTAAAAGAGAATTTTTAAATGCTTCTCTCGAAAACGATGTGGTTTCAATTACCGTAAAAGCAACAAATATTTCCGATTACTGCGGCAAAGATGTTTTACAGATTTATGCTTCTCAACCTCAGGGCAAGTTAGGTAAAGCCGAAAAGATTTTATGCGGCTTTGAAAAAACTGATGCCCTCAAAAACGGTGAAAGTCAGGAATTTACTATAAAGATTCCCCTTTATGCTATCGCTTCTTACGATGATAGCGGTAAAAGCTCTCACAAATCCTGCTACGTGCTTGAAAGCGGTGAATATAGCTTTTACCTTGGCGGTAATGTGCGTGATTGCGAAAAAATCTGGTCATTCACCCTGGAAGAAACTAAAGTTATTAAGGAATTAAAAGAGGTTTGTGCACCGCAACATTCTTTTGACAGAATAGTAGCAAAAGAAGAAAACGGTAAATTAACTGAAAACCTTGAGGCAGTACCTACCACAACGGTAGATTTAAGAAACGAGATTCTTAAAAATCTTCCCGGGGACTGCGGTTACACAGGTGATGTGGGCATAACTCTTGCCGACGTTAAAAGCGGCAAAAACACCCTTGATGAATTTGTTGCACAGCTTTCACCCGATGAATTGGAATCTATCAGCCGTGGTGACTACACAATGGACAGCTCTTTAGGCGCTAAAGGTAATGCAGGTGCTATGGGCGGTGTGCTTCCCTCTCTTCGTAAAAAAGGTGTTAAGCCTCTTATAACAACCGACGGCCCTTCAGGTATCAGAATCGGTGCTTGTTGCTCTCTTCTTCCCATCGGTGCATCTATTGCTTCAATGTGGAACACCTCTTTAACCGAAAAGGTTTACGAAAAAATCGGTGAAGAAATGACCGTTAAGGGCTCTGATATTTTACTCGCACCCGGTATGAATATTCACCGTAGTCCTCTTTGCGGAAGAAACTTTGAATATTTCTCGGAAGACCCGTTTATTACGGGTAAAACTGCTGCGGCAGTTGTAAAGGGTGTGCAGAAAAATGGTGTTGCGGCTTGTCCTAAGCACTTTGCTTGTAATAATCAGGAAACAAACAGAACTAAAACTGATTCAAGACTTTCCGAAAGAGCTTTAAGAGAGATTTATCTTAAAGGCTTTGAAATCTGCGTTAAGGAAGCAGAGCCGAAAACACTTATGACCTCTTACAACAAAATCAACGGTGTGTGGGGTCACTACAGCTATAATCTTTGCACTAGCATTCTCCGCAAGGAATGGGGCTTTAAGGGACTTGTTATGACAGACTGGTGGATGCAATACACAGAAAGCCCCGAATTCCCCAACCTTAAAGATAATGCTTACCGCGTAAGAGCCGGTGTTGACGTGCTTATGCCCGGAGGAAAAAGAACAGGTAAGAAAAAGCCTGACGGCACTCTTCTTAAAACCTACGGTAAAAAAGACGGTATCACCTTAGGTGAAATGCAAGCAGTTGCAAAGCACGTGCTTTCAGTTGTTTTAGATATCAAATACAGATAAAATAAAAAGAGATGTGTTCAGAATAAAATCGAACACATCTCTTTTATCTTTTTAATGCGTTAATGCGGCAAGGAAATCACAAGAGCAAAAACTCCGTTTTCATATTTTACAAGCATATCACCTTTATATTTATCAACCGTTCTTTTAATGCTTTTAAGACCCAAACCATGATGCTCTTTATCTTTCTTTGCAGAAATATATGCTCCTGCCCTGCGTTTAGGCGCAAACAACGACGGGTTTTTAACGGATATTATCATTTCGCTTTCGCTATCATTGATTTTAAGGTCAATATATCTGTCTTTAACATTCTCAATTTTAAGACAAGCTTCTACTGCATTATCAAGAGCATTACTTAAAATTGTGCAAATATCCATTGAAGCCACGCTTGTTTTTTCAAGAGAATTTATATCAAACTGTGTTGATATCTGGTTTTTCTGAGCATAAATAAGCTTTTCATTAAGCACCGCATCAACTGCGGTGTTTTTACTCATTGAAATATACGTTGCCTCTTCAACGGCATCAGTCATTTTTTCAAGGTAATCAAGAAGCTCTTCCTTAGAGCCGTTTTCGGCAATACCTTTAAGGGTAAAAATATGATTTTTAAGGTCGTGCCTTAATTCTCTTGTTCTGTTATAGCTTTCCTCAATACGCTTAAAGGACTGCTTTTCAAGTCGCATCTGCATATTGAGAATATCGGAATTCCTCTGAATTTCAATCTGATTCTGAAGCTTTGAAAAAAGAGTGAAAATAAGAACGTTTATAAAAACAAGACCAACTGTTGAAATAATTATGTAAATATTTATTTCGTCACCGGGGGCAAGTCTGTCGATATAATACTGATACACTGTAAGTGTTCCCAGAGTTGTAACGGGAACGGTCATAAGCATAAGCCAGTATCTTATAGGGACGGCTTTGTTTTTTGCCTTTGTAAACATACCGATAAGAATTATAAGCACAAGCATAAAGATATTCGGTAGCTCAATAGAAAGAATTCTGTAAAAGAAGCCATCGGTATCAAGATAAGGGATTTTATCAAAAATTTTATCTATGAAAAGTGAGAAAGCAAAATAAGATAACAGCTTCGATAGAGCAACAAACAAAGAGTAAATCACAACGAAAAGTGCTTTCAGACGCTTTTTGCCGTCATAAACAACAAAGGCAATAATTAGAATTAACGCCATTTGGACACCGGTTTTGATATTACCCGTTTGCCCTGTTTCCTGCAGGGCTAAAAGAATAGCCGAGCTGACAGCAAAAGCCGACCATTTTGGAATTTTGCTTTTATATTTTTCCTCAAAAAACGCATTCATCAGAAGAAATGCAAAAAGCATTTCTAAAGTAGACGAAAACAGCCTTATGAGATAAAAAAGAGTTGTTTCTATAAATTCAAGCATATTTATCACCGCTATTTTTCAAGCTCTCAACTTTTTGACCAGAGATAAGCCTCTTTTACGGCTGTTGCTCTGCTTTTACTTACGGGGAGAATATCACCGTTTTTTAGAGCAACCTCTGTTTTTGAAACACTTTTTATTTTCAAAGCGTTTACGAGAAAGCTTTGATGAATTCTTATAAAATTATCGTTTTTAAGAGAGTCTTCAATATCGTCAAGCTTACCGTAGAAAGAGTATTCCTCACCTTTTGTGTGAACAATTAAAACTCTTTTATTGCTTTCAAAATATAAAATATCGTTAAGGGGAATATTTTTAACAACCGAGGTTGTTTTTAAAGGAAAAACCTTATCAGTATTTTTCTTTAATTCGGTAAGACATTCACCGAAAATTCTGTCAAAGGCATTTACCAAATCAGTTTTGAGAATATACCTGAAAGCCTTTACCTCGTAGCCCGAAAAAACGTATTCCGCAGAAGAGGTTACGAAAACAATAAGACTGTTTACGTCGTTTTCTCTTAAAAGCTTTGCACAGTCAACACCGTTAATGGTTTTCATTTTTATATCAAGAAAAATGATGTCAAAATCGTTTGTTTCTTTGCATTTTTTAATAAGTGGTGCACTATCGTAGAAAACAGAAACCTCGGCATCCTCATCAACCTTTGCAAGATAGCCGTTTATTCTTTTTTCTAAATAGTCGCAAATAGCTTTTTCATCATCGCAAACTGCAATTTTAAGCATATTCTCACCTCTTTGAGACTAATATATCACAAAAGAAATTGCTTTACCATAGGTTTTTGAAATTAAAAATGCTGAAGCAACCAGTTGTATTGCAACACAGAGCTTACAATAATAAGAGCTACGGTTATCCACAATCTGAAATTAAAGATGTTTTTTATATTTTTATCGGCTATTGCCCACCAAATACTTAAAACAATCAAAATAGCACTCAACATAATCGGTAATATATACCATATACCAAGATAGCCAAAAAACACGCACATCCATATAAGAATCCACCAGATTACCTCTACTATAGGATTCAAAACTTCTGCACCGTCAAAAGCAGTTTCAATAGCGGTAACAAAAAACCA
This sequence comes from Acutalibacteraceae bacterium, assembly GCA_045638585.1. Lineage (GTDB taxonomy): Bacteria > Bacillota > Clostridia > Oscillospirales > Acutalibacteraceae > DTU089. Next base: position 15,220 of record JAZUBO010000022.1, read on the forward strand.
CACAGCCAATGAAAGCCCAAAAACCACTTGAAAAGGTTTGTAAAGATTTTCTAATGTTGGGGAAAGCTTTTTCTTATTCATTCCGATACACCTCATCAATAATATGCCGCACCGTCTAAAAACTGAAAGTTTAAAAATCCACCTGCGATAACGAGAATTACTGTTACCCACAACCTGAAATTTACAACATTTTTATAATTCTTTTCTTTTACTGCAAAAGCTATGCTTATCGCTATAAGTGAAACAGCAATTATTGCAGGAGCTATGCCCATAATGCCAATAGTACCAAAAGCAATACCAAGGAAGCCGAAAATCAATTCAAAAAATTCATATATTGCTGAATCGTTATTCCAGAATTGAGTTAACACAATATTTATCGCAAAGGTAACTATTGAAATAAAAGATATTACGGTAAATGGTTTATAAAGCTTTCTTAATTTTTCAGATGTCTTTTTATTCATACTAACATCTCCTTTCTTTGTCTACACAATAACATAAATATTGAAAAAACTGCCCGAAATGTAACTTTCGGACAGTTTTTTGTAATTTTTGTCATCTTGCTATTCTTATTTTCCTATTCCAGATGTTCCAAATCTGTTCTTCATTTTCGGGTTGGGCGTAGTCGGTGAGGAATGTGGAGGCAAGCACACCACTTGCCCAGGCAAAGTGAATTTGCTCATCGGGGGAAAAGCCCTTGATAATTGAATAAAGAAGACCGCCTACAAAGCCGTCACCGCCACCGATACGGTCAATTATTGCTATCTCTTTTGGCTCTACGAATTCAAATTCGTTACCGTTTTGCATAACGCAACCCCATAAATGACGGTCAGAAGATTTTACCTCTCTTATATTGGTAGCAAAAACGGTTGTATCGGGAAAAAGCTTTTTCACCTGCTTTACGGTTTCCTTAAAATGCTCAACGGGTGAAAGCTCCTCTTGTTTTCCTACTGCCTGAAACTTTGTTCCTAAACAGAGCATATAGTCAGACTCGTTACCGATTATTATATCTGAAAGACCTGCTATTTGACCGAATATTTTCCGCAAATCCTTCTCACGATTTTCCCAGAACGATGCTCTGTAATTAAAATCGAAGGAGATAAGCGTACCGTATTTTTTCGCAGCTTTAACAAGCTCAAGGCAAAATTCTCCCGTTTCCTCTGATAATGCACAGATAAGCCCTGAAAGATGAAGAATTGCAACACCCTCCTCTTTAAAAAGCTTTTCTAAATCAAAGTCCTTTATATTAAGGGTTTTGCCTACCTCGCCTGCTCTGTCGTTATGCACCCTCGGGCCTCTCAAGCCGAAGCCACTATCGGCAATATTAAACTGATGTCTGTAACCCCAAGGTCCGCCCTGCTCAACGTCTTTGCCCTCATATTCCATATTACGAGCGCGAAGATTTGCTTTTATAAAATTTGCTATGGGGCTATCCTTTACGAATGTTGTAAGCACCTTTACGGAAAGACCTAAATACGAGAGAATTGAAGCAACGTTAGTTTCCGCAGAGGTTACCTGCAAATGAAAAACATCGGAAGAAAAAACCGTTTGTCTATCAGGTGGCAAAAGCCTTACACCCATACTTGTAGGCACAACGAGAGCGTATTTATATTTTTCTTTAACCTTTAACATAACTTACATTCTACCCTCTTTATTTCCATACGGTATGAAAGCTTTTTCCTTTGGGAAAATCTGTTCTTTCGTAGGTGTGAGCCCCGAAATAATCTCTTTGAGCCTGTAAAAGATTTGCAGGAAGCTTTTCAGACCTGTAGCCGTCAAAATAAGTGAGTGCCGCCGCCAAAGATGGAACAGCAATACCGTTAAGCATTGAAACTGCGCAAACCTTACGAAGACTTTCAACACCGTCAAGAATTTCGTTTTTAAAATATGGGTCTAACATAAGATTGGTTAAATCGGGGCGTTTGTTGAAGGCTTCTTTTATTTTATCTAAAAACACGCTTCTTATAATGCACCCACCGCGCCACATAAGAGCAATATTTCCGTAATCCAAATCCCAGCTTTTGTTATTTGAAACCGCTTTCATAAGTGAAAAGCCCTGAGCATAAGAAATAATCTTCGCACAGTATAAAGCCTTTCTCAAACGGTCGATATACTCCTGCGTTTCCCCCTTGAATTCAACGTATGGTCCTGAAAGCTCCTTTGAAGCCTCTGTTCTTTCGCTTTTCATAGCGCTTAAATATCTTGCGAAAACCGCTTCACTGATAAGCGTTACGGGAACACCCTCGTTAAGTGCAGTAACACTTGTCCATTTACCTGTACCCTTTTGCCCTGCAGAGTCAAGAATTTTTTCTACAAGAGGTGTGCCGTCTTCATCCTTAACGGTGAAAATATCGGTTGTAATATCAATAAGATAGCTGTTAAGCTCGGTAGATTTCCATTCAGAAAATACGCGGTGAATATCCTCGGCTGAAAACTTCATAAGGTTTTTCATAAAGTGATAAACCTCGCAAATCAACTGCATATCACCGTATTCGATACCGTTATGCACCATTTTCACAAAGTGACCTGCACCGCCTTTACCGACCCAGTCACAGCAAGGCTCACCGCTATCTGTTTTAGCACAGATTGATGTGAAAATCGGCTTCACCTTTTCCCAGGCTTCATATGAGCCACCGGGCATCATAGAGGGACCCTTGAGAGCACCCTCCTCACCGCCTGAAACACCCGTTCCGATATAGAAAAGCCCTTTGCTTTCAACGTGTAATGTTCTTCTTTCGGTATCCTCGTAGTGAGAATTACCGCCGTCAATTATTATATCACCCGGTGATAAAAACGGGATAAGCTCGTCTATCATTTTATCTACCGCTTCACCCGCTTTAATCATAAGCATAATCTTTTTCGGGCTTTCGAGAGAATGAACAAATTCTTCAAGAGTGTGTGCCCCGAAAATATTTTTGTTTTTTGCTCTTGACTGCATAAAGGTATCAACCTTCATAACAGTTCTGTTGTAAACGGAAACGGTAAAGCCCTTGCTTTCCATATTAAGCACAAGGTTTTCACCCATAACCGCAAGACCGATAACACCAATATCAGATTTTTTCATATATATTTTCCTTTCTTTATATCTTTTGAATATTTCAATTGAGTTCTTTGCGATTTTTATAGTACTGAAAGGAGGTAAGTAGGGTACCACCCACCGTTCCGATTAAAGTTTATTCAATCTGAAAAAAACTTCACGGAATACACAATAGCTTTTTGAATTAGTATTGAAAAGAACGGTCCCCCCTCCTTTTTGCGAGCAAAAAAGAGGGATAGAATATCGCAAATTTTAAATATTTCACCCTTTGCGAAGCTTATAATGCTAACGCAGTTCCGACACTCCTCACTCCTCACTCCTAACTTGTGAGCGAAACAAACTCTGTCATCTGGCATCTTCAAAATGGCGATATACAAGCGGGGCTTGTGCGATATATTTTGTTACACAAAATGCGATATATTTCGCTACACTCAATGCGATATGATATAAATCCTTACTTTCTCGTGCCGTATGCACATATCGCACCGAAGGTATATCGCGTACAAAATACATATCGCAAATCCGTCAGGATTTATATCGCGGTGCTTTCGCACCCTCACTCCTCACTTTGCCAAAGCCCTAACGCCGGATTACTTATATAATAAATTTCCTCACCGTTTACGGTATTAAACCCGTCTTTCAGCTTCTCTGGGTTATAAATTCTTACCGCATCCTCGTAAGGCATATAAGAAAAGCCTACTTTTTCAACCTCATCTTTTGAAAGATACCTTGTGCAATAGGTTACTGAAAACTCTCCGTCAGACGAGCCATGAATAAGATGGGCGGCAACGGACAGATTATTTTTTAAATCTTCCTCTGTTTTAACAAGCTCTAAAACCTTTTTTCTTCCAACATAGCCGTATTTTCTTATAAGCTTATCGTTTTCCTTGTCTTCACCGAATTTATTTACTGCGGGTGCTAAAACTATAAGCTCACCGCCTGTTTTCATCGCCATTCTCGTTCTGTAAACCGCTTTATTTCCAAGCCACGTGCTTCTGAATTCTTCAGGCTCAAGAAAGACTACCGCCTTTTTTATAGGCTTTTTGAGCTTCGTTATATTCATCTGCTGACTTTTTGCAACCGCCATTTCAAAGGTTTGTCGTTCTTTCCCGATGTATACACCGTGAACGAGAGTTTTTCCCTCTTCATCATTAGAGGTAACTGTTAAAACGTAGAGAAGCGGAATATCCTTTATAAAATTTTCTTCTGCATAATCCAGCACCTTTCTTACGGGTGAAAAATCTCTGCCCATAATTCTTTCAAGACCATAGAAAGCACCGAGCATATGAGAAGAATTTATCATACTGTTGCCACCGCAACCCACAAAAATATTTTTCGAGTAATTTGCCATACCCACAACCTCGTGAGGCACAACCTGACCTACGGAAATGATTAAATCGTAATTTTCTAACAGTCTTTTATTGACCTGAACGTCAATTTTTTCATTCACCAAGCCGTCGGACACAGATTTTACGAATTCCGAGGGTATTTCTCCGATTTTCGTAACGTCATTTTTCCAGTTATGAACAATAAGCTTTTCAAAGGGTATTTTTTCACCGAAAAAGGCTTTGCTTTGTTCTTTTGTCATAGGCTCGTGAGTGCCTAAAGCAGGCATAATATCCACCTGACAAGTGTCTTTTAAAATATCGTAATACATTGCGGTGATTTCACCTGCATATGAATATTTCCTCGTATAATCAGGCGGTAAAATCAAAACTTTTTTTAAAGCTTTCCCCTCAACAGATTTTTTTACAAGGTCATATATTTTCGTTTTAGAAATATTTCCGTCACTTTCAATATACAAAAACCGTCACCTCTTATTTTTTTACAAATAAGCCATAATTTCTCTTTCATTATTTTTATACATTTCATTGAAATTATTACTGTTGTGTGATAAAATATTTAGCGGTATGTTTATTTAATCTCTATATTTTTTGGAGGATTTTTTATGAGAAAATTTATGGATAAAGATTTTCTTCTTTCTACTGAAACTGCAAAAAAGCTTTATGCTGCTTGTGAAAATACACCTATTTTTGACTGGCATTGTCATCTTCAGCCTAAAGAAATTTATGAAAATAAAGAACCTGCTGATATTGCTTATTTATGGCTTGCAGGTGACCACTACAAATGGCGTGGTATGCGCTCCTGCGGTATAAGTGAAGAATATATCACAGGTGACAAAAGTCCTTATGAAAAATTCAAGGCATGGGCAAGTGCTATGCCAAACCTTATAGGTAATCCTCTTTACCATTGGACTCATCTTGAGTTGCAGAGATACTTTGATATATACGAGCCTCTTTCACCCTCTACCTGCGACGAAATCTGGGAAAAGGCAAATGCTAAAATAAAAGCAGGCGGTTTCACACCGAGAGAGCTTATTGAAAAAAGTAACGTTGCATTCGTTTGCACAACAGACGATGCGGCTGATACCCTCGAATACCACAAGCTTCTTGCAGAGGACAAAAGCTTTAAATGCAAGGTCCTCCCTGCATTCAGACCCGACAAGGCTTTAGGTATCGAGCTTGACGGCTACAACGATTGGGTAAAGGCTCTCGAAAACGTTTACGGCAAAGAAGTTCCCTCATTTACAGAGCTTAAAGCAGCTCTTCTTTCAAGAATTGAGTTTTTTGCAGAAATGGGCTGCAGAGCTTCTGACCACGCTTTCACATATGTTCCCTATAAGAGAGCAGATGAAGCTGAGTTAAACGAGATTTTCGCAAAACGCCTTACAGGTGAAAGCCTTTCTACTGAAGAAATTGACAAATACAAAACAGAGCTTATGCTTTTCCTTGCAAACGAATATGCAAAGCTGGGCTGGGGTATGGAAATTCATATCGGTGCTATGAGAAACAACAATGGTGTTATGTTTAAAAAGCTTGGCCCCGACACAGGCTACGATTCTGTTGCAGATTATGAAATCGCGATAAATCTTTCAAGACTTCTTGACGCGATGAACACAGAATACAAGCTCCCCAAAACTGTTCTTTTCACACTTAACCCCAAGGATAACTACGTTTTAGGAACAATGCTCGGTAATTTCCAGAGTGACGAGGCTGAATCAAAAATTCAGTTTGGCTCTGCCTGGTGGTTTAATGACAACTACGACGGTATGAGAACACAGATGCAAACTCTTATGAATTTAGGCGTTATTTCTAAATTCGTTGGTATGATTACCGACTCTCGTAGCTTCCTCTCATATCCGAGACACGAATATTTCCGCAGAATTCTTTGCGAGCTTTTAGGTGACCTTGTTGAAGAGGGCAAATATCCCGAGGATATTGAGTTTTTAAGCAAGGTTGTTCAGGATATTTCTTACAATAACGCAGTTAAATATTTCGGTGTAGAATAAAAAATTATGCCCCACAGTATATGTGGGGCAGTTTTATAAGGCGGTACTTATTATGATAGGTTTCAGACAAAACAACGAAATCACATATGATGACAAAGAACTAATGGAGGAAAACTCCTTTATCGGTGTAGAGGTAGAAGCTTCTCCTCTTCCCGTTTACAACGAAATTAAGGATAAGCTTCCTCAACCCGTATGGGAAAATCACAAGGATTACATAGACTGTTATTGGAAAGCCTGGGAGATAGCTTTCAAGCATCTTCGCCAGCCTAAAGAAAACACAGGATTTATAACTAACTTTATAGATGCAGCATTTAACGGCTGTATTTTTATGTGGGACTCGGCTTTTATGCTTATGTTCGGCAAATATGCAGACAGAATTTTTAAATTTCAAAAGACGTTTGACAATTTTTATTCTCATCAGCACGTTGACGGTTTTATCTGCCGTCAGATAGAAGAAGAGACCGGTTACGATATTTTTGCCCGTCACGACCCTGCTTCTACGGGCCCCGAGGTTATGACCTGGTGCGAATGGGAATATTATCTTAACTTCGGTGATAAGGAAAGACTTGCAAGAGTTTTCCCCTGTCTTGTGGCATATCACCAATGGATGCAAGAGCATTTCACATGGCGTGACGGCACATATTTCTCATCAGGCTACGGTTGTGGTATGGATAACTGTCCCCGTCTTGACGAAAAATATCACGTTTGCTACAGTCACGGTCATATGATATGGGTGGATGCATGTATGCAAGAGCTTAATGCTTGTAACCTACTTATAAAAATGGCAAAGGAGCTTGGCAGAGAAGATTTTATCCCCCAGCTTCAAGCAGAAAGCGACCATCTTTTTAAGGTTATAAATGAAAAGCTCTGGGATGAGAAAACAAAGTTTTATTATGACCTTAAAAACGATGACACATTTAACGGTGTAAAGCATATAGGCGCATTCTGGGCTCTTCTTGCGAAATGCGTTCCCGAAGAAAGAAAGGATGTCTTTATTGCTCACCTTAACAATGAAAATGAATTCAAAACAGAGCACAGAGTTCCTACTCTTTCAAAAGATCACCCCGAGTACAATCCTCAGGGCGGTTATTGGTGCGGCTCCGTATGGGCACCCACAAACTATATGATTTTAAAGGGTCTTGACTCTTACGGTGAATTTGACCTTTCTTACGAAATAGCATGTACTCACCTTAATGCTACTGTAAGCGTATTCAAGGATACAGGCACACTTTTTGAAAATTATGCACCCGAAAAGCTCAATTCAAAATTTATGAAGGGTAGTTCCTCTTTACCTGAATTTGTAGGCTGGACTGGTCTTATTCCTATTTCTATTATGTTTGAATATGTTTTCGGTATAAAGCCGGATGCCGCAAACAACAAAATCACCTGGCACGTAAACCTTACCGATAAACACGGAATCAGTAAATATCCTTTCGGTACAGAGGGAGAATTAACTCTTATTTGTGAAAAGCGAAATTCACAAGAAGAAAAGCCTCAGGTTAAAATAGAATCCAACATCCCTGTAACAGTTGAGATTATATGGAACAGCGGAAAAGAAAAGGAAACAATTGAAATAAATTAAATATCGGAACGGTTATTTAAAATGAAACATCTTACAAGAGAAGAAAAACGGCAAAAAGCACATATTATAAAAAACACAGCGTTTATGCTACGCTGTGCTGTTAAGTGCGCCCCTTTTTCACTTTTTATGATTTATTTTGCTTACGTGCTTGAAAACGTTTACTATGCGGTAGTAGTAAACGTTATGCTTCTTGAAACCGCACTTTCTATTATTGAGGGTAACGGCTCCTTCAAGGAATTCGCAATAAAAATTTCCATAATTATTTTAGGTAAGCTTCTTGTTGACCTTATCGGCTATATAAATGTTTATACAATAAGAATAAAATTTGAAATCAAATGCGAAAGCTATATAAACGCTCTTATTTTCAAGAAAGCCCAGGAGGTTGAGCTTGGTTGCTACGAAAACCCCGAATTTTTTGATAAATACAACCGGGCAACCTGGGTTGTTGAAAAAAGCGGTTTTAAAAGAATTATCGAGGGCTCTGCCTGGACCTTAGGCTCTGTTTTCAGCCTTGTTTTACTTGTTTCTTATTTAATTTCAATAGACCCGATTTTACTTATCTTCCTTTTATGCCCCATCGCTGTTATGGGCTTCAGGGTAATTAAAAACAGGCTTGAGCTTGAAAAGGAAGAGGCTATGACCCCCTTTGAAAGAGAAAAGGATTACGTAAGAAGAACAATTCTTTTAAAGGATTTTGCAAAAGAAATCAAGACAACAAACATTTTCGTTGTGCTTGAAAAAAGATTCAGAAAAGCTATTGAAAAAAATATCGGTGTAATTAAACAATACGGCTGGAAAATAGCTCTTATAGAATGTGTTTCCGACTATTTTGCCGAAATCATACCCGTTACGGGCGGTTTCGTTTATGGCTGTTATCGTCTTATGGTTGTTGGTGATATACCGATTTCTGAATTTTCCGTTCTCGTTTCTGCCATAACAACCTGCAGAAACAAGCTCAATCAGCTGGCGTTTTACTTTGCAATGCAACAAAAGCATTGTTTATGGGTACAGAATTTAAGAGATTTCTTGAATTACGAGCCGAAAATTCAGGGCGGTGAAATTATACCCGAAGAGTTTGAAAGCCTTGAATTTAAAAACGTATCCTTCAGATATTCGGAAAATACCGATTACATTTTAAAGAATATTTCCTTTAAGCTTGATAAAGGACAAACTATTGCTATTGTAGGTCAGAACGGTGCAGGTAAAACCACTCTTTCAAAGCTTATAATGAGATTTTACGACGTTACCGAGGGTGAAATTCTTTACAACGGTATAAACATAAAGGAATATGACCTTTTAAAATACAGAGAAAAATTTGCATCCGTTTTTCAGGATTACCGCGTTTTTGCTATGACGGTTTCTGAAAATGTTTTAACTGAAGAGGTTACAGACGAAAACAAGGAATCTGTTGTAAATTCCCTTAAGCTTGCAGGTGCATATGATAAAATCGGTTCTCTTCCGCTTAAAGAAAACTCACTTCTCACAAAAGAGTTTGACCAGGACGGTGTGCTTCTTTCTGGCGGTGAAACCCAAAAGGTTACAATTGCCCGTCTTTTTGCAAGAGATTTTGACGTGGCTGTTCTTGACGAGCCCTCATCTGCTCTTGACCCCGTTGCAGAAAGCAAAATGTATGATGCTCTTCTTGAGGGAACAAAGGGCAAAACAGTTATTTACATATCACACCGACTTTCCAGTGCAACACGCTCTGACAACATTCTCGTTTTCAATAAAGGCGTGCTTGCAGAGTGTGGCTCTCACGAAGAGCTTATGGAAAAGAACGGTTATTACTGTGAAATGTTCACACTTCAGGCATCAGGCTATAAATCGAGTGAGTCCGAGACTGAAACGGTTCAAAACGACCTCTCTGAAGGGGGTGTGGCAGAATGAAAAGCAATAAAAAAGACAAGGTAAGCTCTGTAAAGAACTATATCTATATGCTCAAATTCATCTCAAAGCACACACCGTTTATGGTTTTCGGTTATCTGTTTTTTGACGTTCTTGCAAATCTACCTTGGACACTTTCAAACGTTGTTCTTTTAAAATATATCATTGACGTTGCAAGTGAGGGAAAAGGCTTTGAGCGTATTCTCTTTGCATTGATTTTCTTTGCTGTTTTCGTTGTTATAACTAACCTTTTAACAACCCTTTTCTATGAAATTTCAATGCCGAAGCAGAAAGAAAAGCTGTATTTTGCAATTTATAAAACAATTTATGAAAAAGCGGCAAAGATGGATTATGAATCATATGATAATCCCGAATATTACAACGACCTCGTTCTTGCTATGAACTCTATGAACGAGAGAGCATACGCCGTTTTATCAAACACACAGGATATTTTGTCAAACGCTATCGGTGTTCTTACTATCGGTGCGGTTATCGTTTCAATAGACCCTGTCTGCCTTGTTTTCGTTGCAGCTTGCGTCGCTATAATGACGCCTATCGGCAGACTTATTGCTAAAGTAAACGTTGAACGAACAGCGGCTATGACACCCCTCGACAGAAAGAATTTATATTTCAGCCGTGTTTTCTATTTACAGGATTATGCGAAAGAGCTACGTCTTTCGGGTGCGGGTAAAATGATTGAAACCCGTTACAACCGCAATATTACCGACAGAATTACAACTATCGCACCCTATCTTACAAAACAGTGGAAGCTTTATTTCTGTCAGGAAGGCTTACCCATGACGATTCTTATTTATCTTGGAATCTCTCTTCTTATGGGCTACAAGGCAATAGTTACAAAAGAGGTTACAATGGGTGACTTTGCCGCAACCTTTAACGGTGCCGCATCTATTAGCACAAGCGTTTTCGCAATAACAAGCAATTTCGCAATAACCTTCCGCGAAAACAGTCTTTATGTTGAAAAATTCCGTCGTTTTATGAATTCTAAAGAAAAAATGGTTTCGGGCACGAAAACTACCATTTTTGAAAACCCGCCAACAATTAAATTTGAAAACGTATCCTTTAAATATCCCGGCACGGAAAACTATGTTCTTAAAAATATAAACCTTGAGATTTCACCATATAAAAAGGTTGCCCTTGTTGGCTACAACGGTGCGGGTAAAACTACTCTTACAAATCTTCTTTTACGCCTTTATGACGTAACCGAGGGTGCTATAACCATTGACGGTGTTAATATCAAAGAGTGGGATATTGCTTCATATCACAAAAACTTTGCAGCAGTTTTCCAAGACTTTTCAATCTTCGGTGCAACTCTGGGTGAAAACGTTTCAATGAACGATTCTCACGATAAAGAGAAAGCACTTGAGGCTTTGAAATCTGCCCATTTTGACAGAAAGCTCCCCGACGGTACAGACAGTATTCTTTTAAGAGAATTTGACGATGAGGGCATTTCCTTGTCGGGCGGTGAGGCACAGAAAATTGCTATTGCAAGAGCCTTTTATAAGAACTGCTCCTTTGCAATTCTCGACGAGCCAAGCGCCAACCTTGACCCCGTTGCAGAGCATACTTTAAATCAGTCAATGGCAGAAGCCGCAAACAAGAAAACAGTTTTATTTATTTCTCACCGACTTTCAACTACCGTTATGGCAGACGAAATCTATATGCTGGAAAACGGTGAAATAATCGAGCACGGCTCTCATGAGGAGCTTATGGAAAAAGACGGAAAATATGCCTATATGTTCCGTTTGCAAGCGGAGAAATATACCGAATAGCGCGTGAGCGCTGCGATATAAATCCTGACGGATTTGCGATATGTACTTCGTACTCGATATACCTTCGGTGCGATATGTGCCTACGGCACAAGAAAAGGAAGGATTTATATCATATCGCATTGAGCATAGCGAAATATATCGCATTTTGTGTAATAAAATATATCGCACAAGCTTGCTTGTATATCGCGTTTATAAAGATGCCAGATGCCAGTAAGGTTTGCGAGATAAGATATAAAATATAGTATTGAATAGATAATAGAAAAGGGTCTGCGAAGCTATTTTAAGCTTCGCAATTCCCTTACATAAAAAGCACCACTCTTTAAAGAGTGGTGTTTTTTTATTGATTTTCAAAAACAAGCTCGCATTTGCTTTTCACGCCTTGCTCATTAAAATATCTTTCTTCAAAGGGTATCCATTTATCTTTAAAGATTTTATATCCCTCTTCCCCGTTTCTTTTTATTATTCTTTCTTTTTGAATTTCGGGTGAAACAGTGAGGAAAATATGCAAATCGTAAAGGGCGTAAAAATCGTTATGACAAGAATAACTACCCTCGGTTATGACTACGGTTTCCGGCTTGATTTCTAAAGAATTTTTATAGTCTTGTGTTTTACAGTCAAAGGCCTTATAAATAACTTCTTCACCCTTTAAAGATGGTAAAAGCACCTGGTTTAAAAACCTTTCTCTGTCAATATTTCCGCCAGTCTGACTTAATCTTTCTTCGGTTTGCTCTTCTCTCGGAAGATAAAAATCATCTATCTGAAAAACGGTGCAGCCAAGCCTTTCTTTAAGTAGCATTGCAAAGGTTGTTTTACCCGATGCACTTCTGCCGTCAATAGCTACTGCGACTTTGCCTTTTTCTTTAAGTAAAGCTTTTATTCTTTCTTCCGTTAAGCTTACCGCATTTTCAAGAGCTTTGTTATATTCCATCTGTTGCTTCTTTCTTGTGATTTTTATTATTTTTAAAAGGCACTAGGTGAGTCTTGTTAAGTGCTAGCATAATCGCAGGTACAAGTACGAGCTGTGCGATTATACCCGGGATTGCATTTATAAAAGCACCCGTTAAAAATGCTGTAAGAGTAAAGCCGTTTTCACCTAAACCTAAAATAACAGTCATTACAATGCCCCAAACAATTCTACCGCCTATCATAGCAGCTACAAGGCATCTGTATAAGGATTTAACACATTGCCAACGGGCTTTCTCAAATAAAAAGCCAACTAAAAAGCCGTACGCGGCAAGCTCAAATGCCATAGCAATTGCAGTGGGGTACATTACGGGCATACCGAAAATTGCACTTCTTAAAACGGGTGTTACCGCACCTACAACAAGACCGTATTTCCAACCTGCTATAAGACCGCAAAGAATTACGGGTAAGTGCATAGGAAGAAGCATATTACCTATTTGCTGAATCTGCCCCGTGAAAAAGGGGAGCACAAGACCTAACCCCAAAAACATTGCGGAAAGCACAAGCTTTTGTAAACTATTTTTCTTCATAAATCTCCTCAATCAGAAATTTCTACTTTTTGATACACAATAGCTTTTCTTTCGTATGTGTATGTAATATGTAAGGCGTTTTTATCTGCCACTATTGCAGGGTAGCTGAATTCGTGGTCGCCTGCTATTTTTTCGCATTTAAAAAACTCATTAAAGGTTTTACCGTTATCGTCTGAATACATTAAAACAAGAGGTGCTCTGTCACCCCAGTTTTCAGTTACGGGGTTCATTATAAGCACAAGGCAACCGTTGTCCATCTTCACAACGTCAATACCGCTATTGGGGTTAGGAAGCGGTGTTTCATAAGCCTTGCACCAGCTTTTACCACCGTCGCGACTGTCACTGCGGTAAATATACCCTCTGTTTGTTCTTACAAGCATATGAAGTCCCTCGTCACTCTCCCAGAGAGTAGGCTGAATCATATTAACGGGAATTGCATTCTTTTTAGGTCTTAAAACGAAATTTGAATGCTCAAATGTAAGACCGTCATCCTTTGAAATATCAACGAAGCATTTCCAGCTTTTTCTTAAAGATTCCTTTGATGCAGGCGCTATAACCGTACCATCTTTAAGACGGATATTTTTATTTTTTACAGGACCTCTGCCACCATCTTTATCACCGGGAACAAGCACCTCAGGCTTTGAAAAGCTTCTTCCACCGTCTTTTGAAATACAGTAATAGGTTACCCATTTGGGAATAGGCTTTCCGTATTTAAAATAGAGTATAATTTCACCGTTTTCTCTTAAAAACAAAACGGGATTCCAATGGGGTAATTCTTCACCGTCAACCGACACGCTGTAAGGCTTTGACCATACTGAATTTTCACGTCTGCTTACCCAGATTTTTACGTCGTTATTACCCTCGGTTGTGCCACCAAACCAAGCTGCAACAACGCTACCGTCATCGAGGGGTAACACAGTTGAAGCATGGCAAGAGGGTGTGTTTTCCATTGGTGGATAAATAAACTCTTTAAGAACATTATTGACCGTTATTTTCATTTTCATCACCGTTTTCATCACTGTTTTTTTGTTCATCCATATAGTTAAAGGCATTCCAAGCGCCTTCATCCTGCTTCGGCTTTTCATCGTAGCCTATATCCATTACGATTTTGCCTTTGTTCGACGCCTGTTTCTTTTCAACCTTTGGTTCTTTTTCTACAACATATAAATCCTTTGCATATTTCTGGGAATTAGTTCTGATAAAGGTTGGAAAGCCCTCTTGGGTTGAAAGCTGTCTGTATATATGGTGGTTTAAAATATATCTCAGGGTGGGAAGCACGATTATTATATTAAATATGCTTGAAACAAAGATAAACACCATCGGTATACCGTTACCGTCACCACCGACAAAAACACCTAAAGCAGCATAAACACCAAGAGCGATAAGCGTTTCAAATGCTCCTCGAAGCTTTCCCATTTTCATATTATTAGTGCCGATTATAAGTAAAAGCACCGAGCCTATACCCGCAATAACGGGAATAGCCGATCTTGCACCTATAAACGAGAAAACCGTTCCTAAAAGCATAAAAAACATGGGTATAACAAGATGACCCGTTGCCGCATTTACGTTACTGTTCCACTTAAACATAAGAGCCTTTTTATCTTCAAAGCTCATTGCAGGAATATAGTTGTGAGGGAAAACAATATCTAAACCTAATATGCTGAAGCCGTATTCTTCTTTTTTGTAATTTCTTGTGTCGTTATTTCGTCTGTAAGAGCTTTTGCTACCGTTCTCTTCACCGATATTAAGTACCTGCTCTGTTTTTATATTTGCTTTTAAATTCTGACTTCTTGCAAATTCTTCACGTTTTATATCCTCTTGTGAGTTAAAGGGATTATGAGAGGCTTTGTATTTATCATCTGTTTGTTCATCGTCTTTAAGGTAAAGCTTATCACCGTATAAATCTGCTGTATTTGCAATAAACGAAGGAAAACCCTTGCATTTTTCAAGCTCCTTAAAAACGGGGTGAAAATTTCTGATGCTTTTAAGGGCAAAGAAGCTCATTACACTACCCGAAGCAAGACCGATACCCGACGTTATAAGAGCATCTCTTTCCATTCGGGAAAAGCCGATTAACCAGAAAACGATATAAACTAAAAAGGCAATAACGTTTACCCAATAGGCAGGATATTTCCATTTAAAAGAAAACACACCACCTGCTATAAGAGCAACCATAACTGCATATAACGGAAACTCATACCAGTCACCGAAATGACTGCAAAGACTGCCTAAAATAACAGCGGCGGCCGCGGTTATGAAAGCCGCAATTGAACAATATTTAGTTGTTTCCTCCCACTCATACATCAAATCTTTCTTTTCATAAAAAGACGTTTCGGGGATATAGGTTGTGTCCATATTGAATCGAATAATCATTGTGTCGCCCTCTTATCTCTTCTTCACTTTTCACTCCTAACTTACGAGTGAACGAAGTGAGCTCAATATCCGCTTCCGGTTTCACTCTTTGCAATCGATACTATTCTGCTTGTACCCAAACGATCTGCACCGAGAGATAAAAACTTTTCTGCATCGTCGAGAGATGCTATGCCGCCTGCGGCTTTCATTTTAATATTTTCGCCGATATTTTCGGAGAAAAGCTTAATATCTTCGAAGGTTGCACCGCCTGTTGAAAAGCCTGTTGAGGTTTTGATGTAACCTGCACCTGCTTCTGTTACAAGCTGACACATTTTGATTTTTTCTTCGTCTGTTAAAAGGCAGGTTTCGATAATAACCTTTAAAATCTTGCCGTTACAAGCTTTTTTAATTTCCTTGATTTCGTTAAGAATTGCATCATATTTCTTATCTTTAAGCCAACCGATATTTATAACCATATCAATTTCTTCCGCACCGTTTTTAACTGCATCTGCCGTTTCAAAAACCTTACAAGCAGTTGTGTTGTAACCGTTAGGGAAGCCTATAACGGTACAGATTTTAAGCTTATCACCGCAATAATCAGCACATTCTTTAACGTATGAGGGCGGAATACATACGCTTGCCGTATTGAATTTCATTCCGTCATCACAAATCGCTTTTATCTGCTCCCAGGTTGATTCCTGCTTTAAAAGTGTGTGGTCAACGTGGGTAAGTATTTCTTTTAATTCCATTTTTATACCGCCTTTGCTCGTAATCTGATATATTCTGTTTATATTGTAGCATTTTTATAATAAAAGGTAAACAGTATTATGAAAATATCATACTATTTAATAATTGATTTCAAAATTTTTTTGTGGTATTATTTAATATGTATATTTATGTAAAATTTTTATAAAAAGTAATAAGGTGATATTTTGAAAAATTTACTTGTTATTTTCGGTGGTGCTTCAAGCGAATATGAGGTTTCTTTACGCTCCTCTGCTTCAGTTTTAAGAAACATTAACCGCGAAAAATACAACGTTCTCACTCTCGGAATTACAAAAGACGGTAAATGGTATTTTTACACCGGTGATATCGATTCTATCGAAAACAACAGCTGGTGTACTGATGAGTTTACTGCCCCCGCAGTAATTTCACCCGACAAAACCGATAAGGCTTTAATCATCCTTAACGATATGGGTGCTTACGAGAAAATCCCCGTTGATGTTATTTTCCCCGTGCTTCACGGCAAAAACGGTGAAGACGGTACTATTCAGGGCATTTTTGAGCTTGCAGGTATCCCTTACGTTGGTTGCACACCTCTTGCGAGCGGTATGTGTATGGATAAAGCCGTTACAAACACAATTCAGGATGCAGCAGGTATAAAAGGTGCTAAATGGGTTGCTTTTACAGAAACTCAATATAAAGAGGGCAGAGTTAATCTTAACGCAGTTGAACAAAAATTGGGTTATCCGATTTTCGTAAAACCCGCTAACGCAGGCTCTTCTGTTGGCATTACAAAAGCACATAATCAAATGGAATTGTTGAATGCACTTGATATTGCTTTTCAGAATGATTACAAAGCAGTTCTTGAAGAAACTCTTATCGGTAGAGAAATCGAATGTGCTGTTATGGGTAACGATTCACCCGTTGCTTCTTGTATCGGTGAGATTTTACCCACCGCAGAATTTTACGATTACGAAGCAAAATACATAGATAATTCTACAGGTCTTGCTATCCCCGCAAATCTTCCTGAAGAGGTAAGCGAAAAGGTAAGAGCGGAAGCTGTAAAGGCTTACTTAGCATTAGGCTGTACAGGTCTTTCACGAGTTGATTTCTTCTTGCTCGAAAACGGTGATATCTGCCTTAATGAAATCAACACTCTCCCCGGCTTTACTTCAATTTCAATGTTCCCCAAGCTTTTCGGTCAGGTAGGCGTGCCTTATTCAGAGCTTATTGACCGCCTTATTGAATACGCTGAGGAAAGAATGAAATGAGAAAAGTTGAAATAGAATTTGTAAGCGAACAGCAGTATCACGATGACCGCGAAAGCAGTAAGCTTAAGGCATCAGGTCAATTTGAGGTTATCGACGGTATCAAAACAATAACCTACACCGAGCCTGACGAGGAAATGGGTAAAAGCGAAACGGTTGTAAAGGTCATAAACGATAATTTCATCGAAATGACAAGAAAAGGCGTTTATGAAACAACCTTTCTCATTGAAGAGGGCAAAAGCCATTCTTGTATTTACAAAACTCCCTTCGGTGAAATGAATATGGATATTGTTGCTACTCGCGTTAATGCGCAAATCCCCGACGTTTCAGGTAAAATTCTTCTTTGCTACCGTTTGGAAAGCAATTCTGAAATTATCGGTGAAAATAATCTTTTAATGAAAATTAATGAAGTTTAAAAAGGTGTTTATATGTCAAAATTAGTTAAACTTGCCGAGGAACAGATTATCTCTTCCGTTACGGCAGCAATCAAAGCGAATATGCAGGACGGCACTTTTATTGAAGCAGACATCCCTGCTTTCAAAACAGAAATTCCTGCAGACAGAAAAAACGGTGACTACTCTGCAAATGCGGCATTTATGCTTTCAAAGGCTTTAAGAATGCCTCCCAGAAAAATTGCAGATTTAATTCTCGAAAAAATCGACCTTTCCGAAACCTCTTTCAAATCCTGCGAGGTTGCAGGTCCCGGTTTCATAAACTTTTATTTAAAGCCCGAGTTCTATGCTGAAATTCTTCTTGATATCGACACTCTCGGTGACGATTACGGTAAAAGCGATTTCGGTAAGGGCAAGAAAATAAACGTTGAATTCGTTTCTGCTAACCCCACAGGCCCAATGCATATGGGTAATGCAAGAGGCGGTGCTCTCGGTGACTGTCTTGCGGCAGTTCTTGACTGGGCAGGCTACGACGTTTCAAGAGAATTCTACGTAAACGATGCAGGTAATCAGATTGATAAATTCGGTCTTTCTCTCGACATTCGTTATCAGCAGATTCTTAAGGGTGAAGATTTTATTGAGCTCCCCGAGGACAGCTACCACGGTGACGATATCAGAGTTCTTGCACAGAGCTACATTGATGAAAACGGTGATGGTCTTCTTAACGTTTCAGAGGCAGAGAGAAGAAAGGCTCTTGTTGATTTCGCTCTTCCCAAAAACATTGAGAAAATGAAAGCCGCTATGGCAAAATACCGTATTGACTACGATACATGGTTCTCAGAGCTTTCACTTCACAACGGTGACGAGCTTAAGGAAACTATTGAAATACTTAAAAACAACGGCTACACATACGAAAAAGACGGTGCTTTATGGTATAAAAATATTGACGTGATGACTGCTATTCTCAAGAGAGAGGGCAAGTCACAGGAATATATTGACAACCTTGAGCTTAAAGATGACGTTCTTGTTCGTCAGAACGGCAACCCCACTTACTTTGCTGCAGATATTGCATACCACAGAAACAAATTTGAGAAACGTGG
The DNA here is from genome assembly GCA_045638585.1 of Acutalibacteraceae bacterium. Classification (GTDB taxonomy): domain Bacteria; phylum Bacillota; class Clostridia; order Oscillospirales; family Acutalibacteraceae; genus DTU089. Next base: position 34,187 of record JAZUBO010000022.1, read on the forward strand.
ATTTGATACTGCTATTGACGTTTGGGGTGCAGACCACCACGGTCACGTTGCTCGTATGAAGGGCGCTATGGAAGCAGTTGGTATTGACGGCGGCAGACTTGACGTTGTTCTTATGCAGCTCGTTAACCTTATGAAAGACGGCAAGCCCGTTAAAATGTCAAAGAGAACAGGTAAGGCTATTACCCTCGTTGATCTTCTTGACGAGGTTCCGATTGATGCAGTTCGTTTCCTTTTCAATATGAGAGAAGCAGGCTCCGCTATGGACTTTGACCTTGACCTTGCAGTTGAGCAGTCAAACCAGAACCCTGTTTACTATTGCCAGTATGCACACGCAAGAATTTGCAGTATTTTAAGAAAGCTCGAAAACGAGGGTGTTAAAATCAGAAAGCCCGAAAAAGCAGAGCTTACTCTTCTTTCAAGCGACGAGGAAACAGACCTTATTGCTCACCTTGCATCACTTACAAGCGTTATTATTTTTGCGGCTAACTCTTATGACCCTGCAAGAATTACTCACTACGCAACAGAGCTTGCAACAAAATTCCACCGTTTCTACAACGCACAGCGTGTTATGGTTGACGATGAAGCACTTATGCAAGCAAGAATCTTCCTTTGCGAATGTGTAAAACGTACAATGAAAAACGTGCTTTCAATGCTCAAAATAAACGCCCCCGAGAGTATGTAATTACAAAAAATTATCCCTGCAACGACTTGGTTGCAGGGATTTTTGTTTTATTTTTTTATTTCAAAAATATGGGATTTGTCCAGGCTTTGTTGCCGTCTTTGTCTACTACTGTAACCCTTACGTATTCAAAGTCGTTTTTTAAATTGAGCTCTGCACTTACGAGGGGTGTGTCTTTTGCGGTAAACTTTTTTGATGGGTGCTTGTCGCATTGGAAAATTATTTTTTCACATTCGCTTGTTTCAATATGAGCAACGCCCTCTTCGTCAACATAAAAATCTTTGATTTCAGGTCCGCAGGATGAGTAAAAGGCTCCGTTTTTAAGGGCTTGAAGAATTGATTTAACATTATTTTCAGCGTTTACCATAACCCAACCCTTACAATGCTGATACATCGCATGACCGTCGTCGGTAGCAACGGCAAAAAGCTTTTTGCCCATACCTAAAAGCTCATCCCAATATGCACCGTTGTCGGTATCCATATCGTCTTCAATAGCGCAACCACTATTCCATATTTCAAAAGCAAAATTGCCCTCTAATTTATCAAAATATCTTGTGGGTGTCGAGCTCCACTGTGGATGACAATAAATTGTAAGATTATTTTTTTCGTGAGCCTCGTTAAGATATTTCTGAAACTCCTCTTGATTTGTTGCCTCACCGCGAGGAAGCTCCTCGTCTTGCTTATATCCGTTTGTTTCATCATCAGGGCCGATATACACCTGATGCCATGTTCTGAAGCCGTTTTCTCTTACAAATGTATTATCAAATTCCATACCCGGAATTATTGTAATATCAACGTCCTCAGCAAAGTTTTTGTAGTTATAAATTCTATGGTCTGTCAACGCAATAAAATCGTAATTATTTTCTTTATGAAGTCTTATAACCTCTGCAGGCTCACCGTCACCATCTGAACGGGTTGTGTGACAGTGAAGAGCTCCCTTGAGCATCTTTTTCTGATTTATAAAAGCTTCTTGTCTTTTCATAAAATCACCTTATTTGTTCAAATTATTTATAATCCATTGGTAAGCGTTTGATTCGATTATAAATTGGCGGATTCCGTCAAAAACTTCAATATCACTCCTGATTACCAAAGCATAAAAAGCGGCAACGAGAAGAATTAACACGGCAACAACCAAAAATACAACAACCCCTGCTTTCATTTTAACGGGCTCTGTACGCTTTTTAGTAGGCTTTAATTCACTCATACCATCAGCTAAATTATCGAGATTGACAATTTCTTCTTCACCTGTGCCTATCACTCATACCACCTCTTTTTTTACTTTAAAACTACTATATGTTGTGATTGTATCACAAAAAAGCAGAGAATTCTACAATTCTCTGCTTTTTTCTAAAATTTTTATTCTTTTATTTGTTGTCAATATATCTGCAAGCGGCTAACGCTGCAACTGCACCATCAGCAGATGCAGTAGTTATCTGACGGATGCTCTTTTTACGGCAGTCACCTGCAACAAAAATACCCTCTGATTTTGTTACGCAGGATTCGTCAGAATCAAAATAACCGTTGCTGTCAAGGTTAGTTACGTCTGCAAATGCAGAGTTTTTGGGCTCAAGACCGATAGCAACGAAAAGACCATCAAGAGAAATCTCTTTTTCACCGTCTTTTGTGTTAAGCTTAACGCCTGAAAGCTCACTTTCACCTTTAAGCTCCGCAACAGTTGCCTCAAGAATAAATTCAACATTGTTTTTGCCTTCAAGAATATCCACAAGCTTCATTTCACCTGTAAGGTAAGGAAGATTCTGAAGCACGTAAACCTTTTCACAAAGGTCGGAAAGAAGAACTGCTTCCTGTAATGCAGAGTTTCCGCCACCAACAACGCCGACTGTCTGACCCTTGAAAAATGCACCGTCGCAAACTGCACAGTAAGAAACACCGTTTCCTACAAGCTCGTTTTCACGGGGAAGACCTAACTGTCTGTGACGAACACCAACTGCGATAATAACCGCTTTTGCTTCGTAAGCCTTATTACCTGCAAAAACAGTTTTATGACCGCCTAAATCAGAAATGCCTGTTACCTTTTCCATTTCAACCTCGGCACCCATTGAAAGCACCTGGTCAAGAAGCTTGTCAGCAAATTCGTTACCGCTCATTTCAGGAATACCGGGATAGTTTTCAATTTTTGGTGAGAAGGTAACCTGACCGCCAAAGGTCGATTGCTCAATAACGAGAACACTTTTTGATGCTCTCAAAGCATAAAGTGCGGCAGTAAGACCCGCAGGACCCGCACCTACAACTATAATATCATACATAATTTTACTTCTCCATTTATATAAATGAGCTGTGAAAAAACAAGTTTTTTTACAGCTCATTTCATTATCTATTAAAGACTTTCAATAAATGTTTTGATTGCAGGAAGGTCTGCTATTTTTTCAGCAACGTCACCCTTGTAAATAACAAGTGTAGGAGCCTGTTTAAGCCCTAACTCTGTTGCAAGCTGAACGTTTTCTTCAACGAAGAGCTTTTCGTATGCAATACCTGCTTTTTCAAGAAGCTGTGCAGCTATCTTACATTTGGGGCAGGTTTTTGTTGCGAAAAGAACGAATTTTGCATCTTTATCAGCAACAACAGCTTTTTCAGCACAACCGCAGTCACAATGAGCGTGGTCAACTGTTCTGTCTTCTGTTCTGATGTGAGAATTTGCAATATCGTATTCTCTTCTGTCCTGGAATTCCTGTGCTTTACCGTCGTTGAAGTTCTGAACAGGACGGTAGTAACCTGTGATACGGCTGTAAACCTCTGTATCGTTACCGCAGTCAGGACATTTATATTCTTCACCCTTAATGTAACCGTGGTTACAGCATACTGAGTATGTGGGAGAAATTGAGTAGTAGGGAAGTCTGTAGTTATCTGCAATTTTCTTAACGATATCTGCAGCAGATTTCCAGTCGGGAAGCTTTTCACCAAGGAATGCGTGGAAAACAGTACCTGATGTGTAAAGAGTCTGAAGCTCATCCTGAACGTCAAGAGCCTCGAAAACGTCTGCTGTGTAACCAACGGGAAGATGTGAAGAGTTGGTGTAGTATGTTGTGCCGTTTTCGTTAGCTGTGATAATTGCGGGATAGTGCTTCTTATCGTGCTTTGCAAGACGGTATGTTGTTGACTCTGCAGGTGTTGCTTCAAGGTTGTAAAGGTCACCGTAAAGCTCCTGATAGTCAGAAAGTCTTTCTCTCATATGGTTGAGAACGTCTTTTGCAAATTCCTGTGTTTCTTTATGTGTAAGGTCTTTTCTGAGCCACTTAGCATTAAGACCAACCTCGTTCATACCGATAAGACCGATAGTTGAGAAGTGGTTGTTGAATGTGCCAAGGTATCTCTTTGTATAGGGATAAAGGCCTTCTTCAAGAAGTCTTGTAATAATATCTCTCTTGATTTTAAGTGAACGAGCAGAGATATCCATAATCTTGTCGAGTCTTCTGTAGAAATCCTCTACATCTTCAGCAAGGTATGCGATTCTGGGAAGGTTAACGGTTACAACACCGATTGAACCTGTGCTTTCACCGCTACCAAAGAAGCCACCGCTCTTTTTACGAAGCTCACGAAGGTCAAGACGAAGTCTGCAGCACATTGAACGAACGACGCTGGGCTCCATATCAGAGTTAACGTAGTTTGAGAAGTAAGGTGTACCGTATTTTGCTGTCATTTCAAAGAGAAGCTTGTTGTTCTCTGTTTCTGACCAGTCAAAGTCACGAGTAATTGAATATGTGGGGATGGGATACTGGAAGCCACGACCGTGAGCATCGCCTTCGATCATAATTTCGATGAAAGCCTTGTTAACCATATCCATCTCTTTTTTACAATCGCCGTAAGTGAAATCCATTTCCTTACCGCCAACGATTGCAGGCATATCCTTAAGGTCTGCAGGAACAGTCCAGTCAAGAGTGATGTTTGAGAAGGGAGCCTGAGTACCCCAACGAGAAGGTGTATTTACACCGAAGATGAAGCTTTCAAGACATTTTTTAACCTGCTTGTAGTCAAGGTTATCAACCTTAACGAAGGGAGCAAGATATGTGTCGAATGATGAAAATGCCTGAGCACCTGCCCATTCATTCTGCATAATACCAAGGAAGTTAACCATCTGGTTACAGAGGGTTGCAAGGTGGCTTGCGGGTGAAGATGTAATCTTTCCGGGAACACCGCCGAGACCTTCCTGAATAAGCTGTTTTAATGACCAACCTGCACAGTAGCCTGTAAGCATTGAAAGGTCGTGAATGTGAATATCTGCATTACGGTGAGCATTTGCGATTTCCTCATCATAAACCTCAGAAAGCCAGTAGTTAGCTGTAATAGCACCTGAGTTTGAAAGGATAAGACCACCAACTGAGTAAGTAACTGTTGAGTTTTCCTTAACACGCCAGTCAGTAACCTTAACATAGCTGTCAACAAGCTCTTTATAGTCGAGAATTGTTGATTTCATATTACGGATTTTCTCACGCTGTTTTCTGTAAAGAATGTAAGATTTTGCAACATCTGCATAACCTGCCTGAACGAGAACAGACTCTACACTGTCCTGAACGTCTTCAACAGCAACAAGGTTGTTGCTGATTTTAGGCTCAAAGTTAGCTGTTACTTTAAGTGCAAGAAAATCGATGATGTTGTCATTATACTGTTTGTTACAAGCTTCAAAAGCCTGTTTGATAGCGGCTGCAATTTTTTCAATATTAAAATCTGCAATTTTGCCGTCTCTTTTAATTACCTGATACATTTTGCTCCTTCTTTCTATAGTTTTTTATTAAAATTTGTTTTGCGTTTTATGGGCTTCAAACCGAGGAAGCCGACTGTAAATGATAATAACAGATATGCATTCCTTTGTCAATAGAAACCACAAGATATTGTGTTTGTTTTTTTGTAAAAACTAACCAAAACACAAGATATTGAAGATTTTTAGTGAAAACTGTGAACTTTTCACATATTTCCATATGTAGATTTGTGCAACTTTGTGTCGGAAAATGTATTTACACAAAAACAACCACAACATATTGTGGTAAAGCACAATATGTTGTGGTACACTTTTTCTTTGAAACAGAGAGAGCACTATAAATTTTTGTGTATTTTTTATAGCCGAAAAGAGTTGAACCTCGTACGCCTAAATCCCGTCGGCTATATTCCCCTTAACTCTGCAGTAGGAATATATTTCTGTGCTTTTTCCAGCATTAATCTCATCGTCGGACGGTCAACACCCTTACAGCTACAGTCAATAAGATTTCCTGAATCAACAAAATTCTGAAGATAATATTTAGGTGTATCTTTTATCCAGAAGGCTAATTTTTCAATATCCTCTGGGGTATGAAAATCTGCGGTAACGGTTGTTCTGAATTCGTAATCCACACCACTCTTCTGAAGTAGCTTTATACTCTCTTCAACGGGGGTAATATCGAAATCTTTTACACCAACGGTTTCGGCATATTTTTCGGGGCAATTCTTGATATCCATAGCAACGTAATCAACTAAATTCAATTCAAGAATACCTGCGAGCTTTTCAGGAAAGCAGCCGTTTGTATCAAGCTTCACGGGGAAGCCGGCATCTTTGATTTCATATAAAAATCTTTCAATATCTTTCTGTAACAAAGGCTCTCCGCCTGTTACCGCAACGCCGTCAAGCACGTTTTTCCTTAATTTAAGGTGGTCGAAAACTTCTTCTTCCGTGTAATGAGCATCATCAAGCTCGGTAACCAAAAGAGCATTATGACAAAATGGACAACGGAGATTACAACCGCCTGTAAAAACAGTACATGCAGTCCTACCGGGAAAATCTAAAAGAGTTAATTTCTGAAAGCCTTTAATAAGCATTTTTATCACCACTCAAATTATATATACAAGTATAATTTTAGTCAACCATCCGAGGACTTTTTTCCATTTTTTACATAAAAAAAGACAGATACACAATATTTATACTAATATATATAAAAAAGTCTGTATCTAGTGTATTTACATTTGGAATCTTTTGTGTTATAATAACCCTACATATATTAGATATTTTGGAGGAAATTATCATGAAAACAAGAAAAGCCCTTGCAGTTCTTCTTGCATTAGTTATGCTTGTTGTTCCGTTTGTTGTATCTTCTTATGCAGCACCCGCAGCAACAATCGTTACAAATGCTGATGTTATTGCATACACAGACACAGAGTATTTTAATCCTCAGGGTCTTGTTGTTAACGACGGTACAAACGACATAGTTTATACCCCCTCTAACAAAGATTTCAGCTTCGTTCCCGCTCTTAACGAGCCTTTAACAGCTGAAACAACAGCTATCAACGTTTTCTATAAAAACGTTGCTTGCGGTTCAATCGCAATTACTGTTGACCACACTTTAACAGGTAAGTTAGAGCATATCGGTAACGGTCACGGTGAATATTGCCTCGGTTGCGGTCAGCTTTTCAACTTTGAACGCCACACAATCGACGTTCCCGGCGACCCCGACAATATGACTTTTGACCACGTTGAATTTGATGAGAGATTCTTTAAAGCTGAAAACATCATCCCCAACGACGACGGTGGTTTCTTTGTACCCCAGACTCAGACAGGTACTTGCGATGTTTGCGAAGGCAAAGAAACTATCAACATTCCCCAGTCAGAAAAATTCCTTACAATCTTCGGTAACGAGATGACAGGTCTTGAAACAGAAATCGTTTTGTATTTCTATCAGATAGCTGTTTCTCTTATCCAGATGCTTATCGGCGTTAAATAAGGAGGAGCAAAACAATGAAATTAAGAAAATTACTTTCTGTTGTACTTGTTGCAATTATGGTTTTCTCAATATTTGCAATTAACGTATCTGCAGACGCACCCCTTACATACACAGTTACTGAAAGCGCAGCTGTTTCAGCTAAAGGCTCACTTTCAAAAGAGCTTTTCGACATCAAAGTTTCTGTTGATGAATCAAATTTCTGTGCTTTAGACGGTTATTCAAGAGATTATACTATCACAATCAACTCTGCAAAGGTTAAAGACCCCGTTACTGCAGAATACTATGATTATTATGTAGACGAAGAAAAATTCTTCTCTGTATTCACAGGTACTGAAGAGAATCCCTTTGCAGGTGCTCTTGTTGAAGTTGAATTCACAATTGAATTTGCTTCTAATCACGTTTTCGGTAAGCTTGATTACACTATCGATATTTCAGGCTTTATGGAGCCCTATTCATTAGGCTTCGGTCCTATTGACGATGCTCTTTCAAACGTTGCTCTTCCTGTTGAAGTTAAGAAAACCGGTAACATTTGGCAGTTCCCTGCTATTGATGATATCACAATCAACAGCGTTCCTGAAAAATCAAACTACTTCGACACAGAAAAGTTTGACCTTGAAGGTACTCAGGTTTACGTTAAGACAAAGGTTGCTACAGCTTACGACGCTAAAACTGATACATACACATACGAAGCAGGTAAAGAAGGCACAGTAACATACGCAGATACAAATGCTAATATGTTTACTTGTAACCCCTCCGCAGATGAAAAGCTTTCAATTCATTCAACAGAGGTTGTTACTTACTTCGCAGGTCAGTACTTAAGCCGTATTCCCGTTAACGTTGACCACAAGGTTTCTGACGGTTACGTTTGTATCACAACAGACCTTTACACAGAAAACAAACCCGGCTATCACGCAAAGGTTTGCGAAGGTTGTGGAGATGCTCACGATGCTCAGCCTCACGAGGTTAATCCCGATGCTTGGGTATCAAACAACGATGCAACATTTATGAACAACGGCACAGAATCTACAAACTGCCTTGTTTGTAACGCAGTTCTTACTCGTAACACATTCGGTACTGCAGGCTTCAACGAGACATTTGCTGATTATCACTTCATTCTCGTTATCTTCCAGTATATCAATGTAATTCTCAGAGTTATTAATGGTGCTCTTTGATAATCTCCTCTTCCAAATAAGTTTTAAATAACTATATGCCGAGTGTTCGTAAGGACACTCGGCAGTTTTATTTGCCATATGGCAAATACATATACATATATATAATAGTATTACATCCCAAAAGATTTTCGATTTCAAGAAAATTTCTTTTGGGATTTTTTGTTGACAAATAAAAAAATGCGTGTTACTATATAACTGTGATAGCACAGATATCACAGTTACTATTTGGAGGTGATGAAGTGATAATAATCGACATAAGAAGCAGAACACCTATATTTGAGCAAATAAAAGAGCAAATCATAAACCTTATAAATATAGGTGAACTGAAGCCTGACGACAGATTACCGTCCATAAGGCAGTTGGCAAGTGACCTTGACTTGAACGTAAATACTGTAAAAAGAGCTTTTCAGGAGCTTGAAACCGAGAGAGTTACTTACTCTATTCCCGGTAAAGGAATTTTTGTTAGCCCCGATGCCGTTGCAAACAAAATCGTTCAAGAGGGTGCAGAAAAAGAATTAACCCGTATTTTAACTTCATCAAGGGCTAAGGGTATTGCTTTAGAAAGAGTAATAGAATTAGCAAATGAGATTTACGAAAAGAGGGATATGAATGATTGAGATAAAATCCGTTACTAAAAAATACGGTGACTATACCGCTATTGAAAACGTTAGTCTTACCGTTAACGATTCCTCTGTTTTAGGCCTTGCAGGCTTTAACGGAAGCGGTAAAACAACGTTGCTCAACGTTTGTGCAGGTGTTTTTAAAGCAGATAACGGCGCAGTTTACCTTGATGGTGAAGACGCTTTCAACAATGACAATAACCGTCTTTCGTTATTTTACGTTTCTGATAACGCTTGGTTTCCCGCAGGCTCTACGATAAAGTCTGCCGCGAAATTTTATGCTAATTATTTCCCCTCTTTAGATTTCTCTGTTTTAGAAAAAGTTTGCGATATTTTCGGAATTAAAATTACCGCACCAGTAAGAAGTCTTTCAAAGGGTATGACAAAGCAGGCAATTCTCGCAATTGCATTTGCAGCAAAGCCTAAATACTTACTTATAGATGAAACCTTTGACGGTCTTGACCCCCATAAAAAAGAAATTTTAAGAAAGCTTCTGTTAGAATATATGAACGAAACGGAAGCATCTGTTATAATCAGCTCTCACGATTTAAGTGAAATATCAGGCGTTTGTGACAGTATTGCAATTATAAACGGTAAAAACGTTGTTCTTAACTGTGCTATTGAAGATATAAGCGAGCATTTCAGAAAAGTTAAGCTTATCTTTACTCAGCCCGTTACGGAAAGTAAATTTTCAGGTATAAACCACAGAAACCTTAAGCTTTCGGGCAGAATGGCTACCCTTCTCGTTTACGGTAACCCCCATGAAGAAATAGAAAAGCTTGAAAAAATAAACCCCGAATCAATAGAAACCGAGCTTCTTACTCTTGAAGAAGTATTCTCAATAGAAACGGAGGCAGTGACAGATTATGACAAAATCAAAACAATCTTTAAGCAAAACAGTTAATTTAAGAGATTTTTCAAATGCTATTTCCCCTTTAGGCGCAGTTTTGACCTTTGCATTTTGCCTTTTGTTTTTTATATTCGTGTTACAACCTACATCATATGACACAAAATACACCTTCGAGTTGACTCAACTGCTTTCTACGAAATCATTCCTTGAATATAAATTCTCTTATTCAAACAATGAAATTCCACTTGTTGTTTTAGCCGGTATTGTAATAGGTATTTCTCAATTCGATTTTTTACACAAAAAATCATACCTTACAACTCTTTTAAGCTTTGGCGTAAAAAGAGAAAGACTTTTCAGACACCGCCTTCTTATTCCGCTTATTACGTCAGTTGTGGTTATACTTATCACCAAGCTTATTGCATTAGGCATAAATATAAAGGTTCTCGGATTCACAGACGATCTCCCCTTTATGTTTTCAAGTGATTTGCTTTCAATTCTGAAATATTTTTTATTCTCCTATACAGCAACAATTGTTTCCTGTTTGTTTACCGGAAGAACTGTTGAAGCTGTTTTATCAGCTATTTCCTTTACAACTATAAGTGATATCATAATTATATTTACAAAATACACCTCAAGCTTTACTCTTTACGGTAAGCCTTATACGGATATTTTCACAGATGAAAGTAAGCTTGTTGCACTAAATCCTCTGGGAGGAATTCTTTCAACCGCAGCAGAAGAAAAAAGCATCAATTCTGACTACACCTTATCCATTATCTCTTCCGTTATATGGTTAACAATCTGTATAGCAGTGCTTTTCATTCTTACTGAATATTTCAAGAAGAATTATAAAAGCGAGCGTTCAGGCTTTAAGGGTATCTGTAAACCATTAGTTGCTCTTGTTACGTGTACATTAAGCTTTTTTGTTGCAATTGTATTTACCACCATTGCAGATTCAACATTTTTCAATATGTACAGTAAAAACGTTATTTTATGCACCCTCGCTCTTAGTATTGCAGGTGCTTTTGCAGTCACTGCGGCAATATATTTACTCATTTACAAAAACTCCAAAAAATTAAAAACTGCTTTTATCGGCTCGGGAGTTGCTTCCGGTGTTATTGTTATAACATTTATAGTTTGTATCACAGGTATTTTCGAAACTTACAACAAAGCTCCTGAGCTTGATGAGATAGAATCAATAACAATTTCAAACCCCTTCCCCGAGTTCACAACAGAGCATTACGATGGTGGGTTTGCGAACACATATACAGTTGGTACACAATATTCTTTCACCTTTACCGACGAAAAAGATATCAAGCTTATATGCGAGGCTCATGAGCTTTTCTCAGACACCGCAGAAGAACAATTCGAGTCAGACTTTATGCTTCGATACACCTTAAAAAACGGTGAAATAAAAGAACGGAATTTTGATCATATCAACAAAGAAACTCTTGAAAAAATATTACCCTTATGGGATAGCGAGCCCGTAAAAGCTCTTTACTGCGAGCTTTTATTCCCGGACTATAAAGCCTTTGAAGACTTCACATATGACTATTACGAAATGGGATATTATAAAGAGCCTATGGCTGTTGCCGATTTTAATTCAGAGTATATGGCTCTTACTTTCCTTTCAAAGCACGGTGTAACAACAGACCTTTTAAAGCAAAGGGACGAAGCCTTCACCGAAAGACAGTATATTGCATTAAAAAACGCAGTATACAAGGATTTATGTGAAATATCCTACAAGGATTTCTTCACACCGTCAGCAGAATATTATGGCACGTTATATTTCCAAAAAGCCCTTATGTATTCTGACGGAATATTTGAATTACCCGTAACGGCAGCTATGAAAAACACCGTGGCGTTTTTGGAAAGCTTACCGTTTTACAACGAGCTTATGGCAAAAGCTGAAGTCAAAAAAATGGCGGTTAGTGATATTGAAAGCTTTATGCGTTTTTATAATGGCGAGCATATGCTTAATGAATATCACGAGGTTTGCCTTTCAGATGACCACGAATTAAGCGCTTACACTCTTTCAGACAACAATGCACCAGTTACAATGATAACAGACAAAAAAGAAATGGAAAGAATTCTTGATAATGCTTATACTTTCTATCTTTTAGGTAACAGCGGCAAGCTTGTATTTGTTGAATTCGAAAACGGTACTTATATGACCTACGGTTTACCCGAATAAATTGGAGGGATAGATTATGAAAAAGCTTATTATAATTCTTATCTCCTGTGTGCTTGTTGCTTTAGCAGTTTTCGGTATATATAAATTCTGGATTCTTCCCGAATACTATGGTATTCGAATCGGTATTGCAACAACAAGCGCTACTGAACAGTATCTTGAGGATTTTATCATAAGTTACAGCCATATGCCTGAAAAAGCAGAACCTTGGGCAGAGAAAATGAGTGATGATAAAAATGAATTCAGAAAGGCTTTTTACGAAGAGCATAAGGAAGATAACTACCATATAAGCATCGATATTACCGTTGATAACGGTACAACCACGGTAACTTATCACGGTACTATTACCGATAGCGAAACGGGATTGACAGATGATTACAAAAAAGATTTCATTTACGATTTTGTTTTAACAGAAGATATTCATTAATTAGCAAAGATGCAGATTGGCAAAAACCAATCTGCATCTTTTATATGTTTTATTATTAATATTTTATTCTGTAAATTCCGTTATTTCAAGAACTTCGCCTGCAACACCTGAATCTAATTCTTCAACGCCTTTTAATTTTCGTTGAATCATATCGTTTCTGTGTTTTGCTTCGTCAAGTGATTTTCCTGCTTCGTCAATTTTCTTTCTCGCTTTTTCAAGAACTGCTCCGAAGGTTTCATATTGAGCCTTTGCGGCACCTAAAATCTTTCTTACCTCATCTGCCTTTTCATTTATAGCCATAGCCTTGAATCCCATAGCAAATGAATTAAGAAGTGCGGTAATAGTTGAGGGACCTGCAATCATAACGTTTTGAGCCTGAAGCTTTTCTGCTATACCGCTTTTTGAAGATGCGATTTCAGCATAAAGACCCTCGGTTGCAAGGTAAAGCACCGCAAAAGGTGTTGTCTTTGGAACAACGATATATTTTTTAATATCCTTTGCCTCGGCAAGAACTCTGTCTTCAAGAGCTTTTCTTGCCGCCTGAAGAGCTATGGGGTCGGCATTGTCAGCCGCATCGCAAACTCTTACGTAATCTTCAAGAGGGAACTTTGAGTCAATTGGAAGATAAACGTCTTCACCCTTTTTATCACTATTAGGGAACTTAATAGCAAACTCAACGTGTTCGGTATTGTTTTTCGGTGAATAGTTTTTAACATAAAGACCGGGAATTGTCTGGTCAAGAATTGCTTCAAGCTGTACCTCTGCCCAAGTACCTCTTGCCTTAACGTTTGTAAGAATTCTGTTGAGAGAGGTTACGTTTGTTGTAACGCCCTGTGAAAGCTCTTTCATTTCACCAAGAGATTTATAAACGTTTTCGAGCTGTTCCGAAACAGTTTTAAATGAAGAATTAAGGCGTGTTGTGAGAGTTGAGGTAAGCTTTTCATCAACGGTTACTCGCATTTCCTCAAGCTTCTTTTCGTTGCTCTCTTGCATACGGGCAATTGACTCACTGAAAGCCTTTGACTGTCTTTCAGAGCTTTGAAAATTCTGCTCCTGAATTGCTTTAAGTGATGCACCCACCTTTTCGGTAAGGTCTATTCTGCTTTGATAGTTTTCTTTGAGCATTTCGTTCAATCTGGCTTCAACCTTGCCGAGAGCAGCCGAGGTTTCTTCGCGGGATTCTCTGCCTGATTTCGCCATTTCCTCACGGTTGCGACGAAATTCCTCGTAAATTGCATCGTTATTTTTATTCTTTTTTAAAGAGAGTAAAAGAACTATGCAGATAATTGATAAAGCAATAGTCAATGCTCCAAATAATATAATTAAAATTTCTGTGTTCATATACTTAAATTTCTTTCTTATTTGTGTTTACTTCTAAAAACTTATATGCTTTTTTGAAACGGTAATTTTTTGCGATGGTACCACCCACCGTTCCGATTCAGTTTATATGTAACGGAATTCATCTCACGAAATTCACTTAATTTTTAAAAATAACTAACCAAAAGAACGGTCCCCCCTCCTTTTTGCAAGCAAAAAAGAGGGATAGACTTCGCAAACATTTACTTTTTTATAAATTAACTCTTTGCCAAGCATCCGGCTTCTTTACAATCGGCACGTAGTGCCCCTCAATTTGCCACTTGCCATTTACCATTTGCAACTTGCAAAACCCAAAGATGACGTGATATAAGGAAAATTACATTTCTTCCCAATTGCGCGATCTTTCTACTGCCTTATGCCACCCCTTGAGGGCTGCTTCGCGTGAATCGTTGTCGATAGCGGGAACGAAAATGCGGTCTACCTCACGAACTCTTTCGATTTCGTCAAAGTCTTTCCAGAAGCCAACGGCAAGACCCGCCATATATGCAGCACCGAGGGCAGTTGTTTCAACGAGTTTAGGACGGTTAACCTTTGAAGAAATAAGATTTGCCTGAATCTGAAGCATAATATTACTTACAGATGCGCCACCGTCAACTCGCATTTCGCTTAAAATAATATTGCTGTCTTTTGTCATAGCATCTACAAGGTCGGTTACCTGATAAGCTATGCTTTCAAGAACGGCTCTTGCAAAATGAGCTCTGTTTGCACCTCTTGTAAGACCAACGATACAGCCTCTTGCATACATATCCCAATAAGGTGCACCAAGACCTGTAAATGCAGGTACAAGGTAAATACCGTTTGCATCTCTTACGCTTTCTGCAAGAAAGTCACATTCGCTTGGCTCTGAAATAAGTCTTAACTCGTCACGAAGCCATTTTATAACTGAACCTGCATTGAAGGCACTACCCTCAAGGTCATATGTAACCTTACCGTTGATACCCCAAGCAATACCCTCAATAAGATTATTTTTCGAGTGAATTCTCTTGTCACCTGTATTCATAAGAAGGAAGCAGCCTGTTCCGTAGGTGTTTTTTGCCTGACCTGCGTTAAAGCAAGCCTGACCGAAAAGGGCAGCCTGCTGGTCACCGATAGCGCCTGAAATAGGAATACCTGCTAATTCTTTAAGTCCGGGAAGATTTTCTGAAACATAGCCGTAAACAGAGCTACACTCTTTTACCTCGGGAAGAATGTTCATAGGAATACCTAATTTTGAGCAAAGGTATTCATCCCAGCAAAGCTTTTCAATATCAAAAAGCATTGTTCTTGCGGCGTTACTGTAATCAGTAATATGAACTTTTTTATCTGTAAGATTCCAGATAAGCCATGTTTCAACCGTACCGAAGAGAAGCTGACCTGCATCTGCAAGAGCCTTTGCACCGGGAACGTTATCGAGAATCCACTTGATTTTTGTTGCAGAGAAGTAAGCGTCTACAAGAAGACCTGTGTGCTCCTGTATGTATTTTACAAGCTCCTCATCCTTCTTGAGCTCTTCGCAGTAGTCGGCTGTTCTTCTGCACTGCCAAACGATTGCGTTATATACGGGCTTACCTGTTGCTCTGTCCCAGAGGATAGTTGTTTCCCTCTGGTTAGTGATACCGATACCTGCGATTTCGTCAGATGAAACGCCCTTACCGAGAATCTGTGTAAGTGATGAAAGCTGGCTGAAGAGAATCTTCATGGGGTCGTGTTCAACCCAGCCTGCCTTGGGATAAATCTGATCGAATTCTTCCTGAGCCTTTGCAATGATATTGCCTGCCTTATCGAAGACGATTGCTCTTGAGCTTGTTGTGCCCTGGTCCAGTGCTAATACATATTTCTTTTCCATTTGTGATATTTCCTCCTTTTTACAGATTACAAAAAAAGAATACAGAATAACCCCTT
>JAZUBO010000023.1:0-5662 GCA_045638585.1 Acutalibacteraceae bacterium
ATGTCTTTTTCTGACCAACAGTATTTTTCCTCATGGTTCAAATCACTTTGCGGAATATCTCCTTCGAAATTCAGAAGTAATTGCGGAAAAGGGAATTGTGATAATTCACAATAAGCATTGAGATTATTCCCATTGTAAACCGCTTGGTTTATGTGTTAATATGCAAATAATTGTATATCAAAATCAGTAATGAAGGGTGAATAAAAATGAAGCCTGTCAGTTTTTATCTTGTAACCGATACCCATTATTTTGAAAATAAATTAGGTGCTGAAGGAAAAGCATTTGAAAAAAATATGCTTACTGAACAGTACTTTGTAAAGGAAAGCAGTGCAATTGTAAAATCCACTTTTGCACGAATCATCGAAGATAAAGAAACAGATATTATTATAATTCCGGGTGACCTTACAAAGAACGGTGAAAAAGAAAGTCACAATAGCTTTATCAGAGAGCTTTACAAGCTTAAAGAAAGCGGTAAAAGGATTTTTGTTATAACCGCAGGTCATGATTATAATGATTCCGCTTATGTATTAAAAGGTGATGGTCGTGTTCCTGTTGAAGGTACAGATTTCAATGATTTGTGTGAGATGTACCGTGATTTCGGTTATGACGATGCTATTGCACTTGATGAACCAACACATTCCTATGTTGCTGAAATTACCGAAGGTGTAAGAATGCTGGCGATATGCTGTGACAGTAAGGCTCAGCCAAAAGGAGCAATGGACGAAAGACTTATGTCTTGGGCAAAAGAACAGATTGACAAAGCAAAGGCAGATAACTGCTCTGTTTTTGCAATATGCCATTATCCTATTATTCCATCTGTACCGGCTTTCGACTTAGTTGGAGATGCAAGAATTAAGGACTGGAGAAGGGTTGCGACCTTCCTTGCAGATAACGGAATAGAGCTTATTTTAACAGGACATATGCACATCCAGAGCATAAATGAGTTTTATACCGAAAAGGGCAACAGACTGATTGATGTTTGCACCGCCTGTCTTGTAGGCAGTCCTGCAAAATACAGAAAAATAACAATAGACGAAAACTCTGTGCTGAAGGTTGAAACAATTGATGTTGAAGACTTTGGTTGGGATTTAAAAGGTCTTACTGCGCAGGAATATTTTCACAAGCATTTCGAAAATGCAATTATCGCACGTGTTCGTGGCGCTCTCAGTGGCGGACAAGGGATTGTTAAACATTTAAAATCTTTTGGTAGAAAACGTTTCGATAAAATCACTGTGGGAACTGTTGAACGTCTGCTTTTTATAAATAATGACAAAGCTCTTAAAAACAAAAAATTAGCAGAGCTTGTTGGTGAAGTTGGAGTTGGGATATTTCTTGGTGACGGTCCTCATATCGAGGGTACACCTGTGTATAATTTCATTTCAGGCATTCTCAATAGATTTTCATTTGTGCTTAAAAAGATTGAACCTAAGCTCAGTAAAAACGGTGAAAAGATTGATTTAAGATGCATGCTTCTTGATACTATCGGAAACAATAAAGGCTTTTCGGACAATAATGCTGAATTTACTCTGAAATAAATTCTCACACGCAAGAGGTGAACATATGCTATACAAAAAGAATATCGAAAAAACATTAAAGGAAGAGCTTTTCAGAAGTCCTACATCAGAATACAGAGGAACACCATTCTGGGCTCTTAACTCATATCTTACAGAAAAAGAATTATGCCGACAAATTGATATATTCAAAGAAATGGGGTTTGGTGGTTTTCATCTTCACGTAAGGACAGGTCTTGAAAACGAGTACCTGAGTGAAGAATATATGGTGCTTATCAAAGACAGTGTTTGTAAGGCAAAGAAGGAAGAAATGCTTACTTGGCTTTACGATGAAGACAGATATCCTTCAGGAGCTGCAGGCGGACTTGTGACAAGAGATAAAAAATACAGAGGAAGATGTCTTCTTTTCACTCCCTTCAAAGAAAAAGAATGCAGTGGCTATGATGACTATTGGGGAAACGAAAAAGAAAACCCTATTGCCTGCTACGATATAGTTCTTGACAGTGAAGGATTTCTCTCTTCCTATAAAAGAATAGGTGAAGATGAAAAAGCAGAGGGCACAAAATGGTACGCCTTTCTTGAATTACAAAATCCTTCTAACTGGTATAACAATCAGACATATATTGACACCTTAAACTGCGAGGCTATTAAAAAGTTTATTGAAGTCACACACGAAAAATATAAAGCAAAAGTGGGTGATGAATTTGATAAAACCATTCCCGCTATTTTTACCGATGAGCCTCAGTTTACAAGAAAAAGAGTTCTCAATAATTCATTTGATAAAACGGATATCACAATGCCCTGGACTGATAAGGTTCCTGAGCTCTATAAAGAAATGTACGGGGAGGATATTTTCGACACTCTTCCCGAAGTGTTCTGGGATAAGCTCGGCTCTACTCCATCTCTGCACCGTTACAGATATCATGATTTTATTGCAGAACTTTTTGCAAGTTCATTCGCTGATACTGTCGGAGGATGGTGCAAAGAAAATGGAATTGCTCTTACAGGACATATGATGGAAGAGCCTACACTACATTCACAGACTGCAGCACTTGGCGAGGCAATGCGTTCATACAGAAGCTTCAGACTTCCCGGCATCGATATGCTTTGCAACCGTCACGAATTCACCACCGCAAAGCAGACACAGTCTGCTGTTCATCAGTACGGTTATGAAGGTATGCTCTCAGAGCTTTACGGCGTTACCACATGGGACTGTGATTTCAGAACATACAAGCATCAGGGTGACTGGCAGGCTTGTCTTGGCGTCACAATACGTGTTCCTCATCTTTCGTGGTACGCTATGAAAGGTGAAGCGAAAAGAGATTACCCCGCTTCGATACATTATCAGTCTCCTTGGCACAAAAAATACAATCTTATTGAAGACCATTTTGCAAGAGTTAACACTGCACTTACACGTGGCAAGCCTGTTGTAAAGGTTGGTGTAATTCATCCCGTTGAGAGTTTCTGGCTTCATTGGGGGCCTAATGATAAATCTGCAGTATTCAGAGAAAGCCTTGATGAAAGATTTCAAAATGTTACAAAATGGCTTCTTGAAGGCAGTATTGATTTTAACTTTATTTCAGAATCACTTCTTCCTTCTCTTTGTAAGGAAGGCTCTGCACCTCTCAAGGTTGGTGAAATGGAATACGATGCAATTATTGTACCCGGCTGTGAAACCTTAAGAAAAACAACTGTTGAAAGACTTCAGCAGTTCCGCGATAATGGTGGTAAACTTATATTTATGGGCGATGCACCCTCTCTTGTTGAGGTCGTGCCTTGTGACTGTGTAAAATCACTCTTTGAAGAGAGTGAAAACATTGATTTCTCCCGTGCATCGCTTCTTACTGCACTCCACGATGTAAGAACTCTCACAATAAGATACGCTGACGGCAGACTTACGGACAATTATATTTATCAGCTCAGACAAGACACTGATTGCAGATGGCTTTTCATTTGTTGCTCAAAAGAACCGGATAATAAGCAAATAGATGATGGCAACGATATCCAGATTATTCTGAATGGTACATTTTCTCCTCAAATATATAACACCGAAAACGGTGAAGTGTATCCCATTAAAGCAGAATACAGAGAAGGAAAGACAATTATCCGATATCATATTTTCGGTTATGATTCAATTCTTCTTAAGCTCACCTATGGTAAGAGCGATTCTAATGAAACACAACACATTCCCGAAAAAGCTGGCGAAACGCCCGGTACACTGTGCGAGTACGAGCTTTCTGAAGAAAATGTTCTTGTACTTGATATGGCTGAGTGGAAAATTGACGATGATAAGGACTATTCACCCAAAGAAGAAATACTTCGTCTTGACAATCTTGTAAGAGAGCGTCTGGGAATGAAAAAAAGAGGTAACCGTGTTGTTCAGCCGTGGGCACTCGGAAAGCTTCCTAAAGATCATAAAGTAAAACTTAAATTTACGTTCTGGAGTGAAATTGATTATACTGGTGCAGTTCTTGCTCTTGAAGACGCAGACATCGCAGAAATAACCTTCAACGGCAAGAAAATCACCGAAAGGGAAAAAGGCTTTTATGTTGATATTTCAATTGGCAGGATGAAACTTGGCAACATCGTAAAGGGTGAAAATGTCCTCGAAATTACTCTTCCCTTCGGTGAAACCGCAAACCTTGAAAATATGTTCGTTTTGGGTGATTTCGGTGTCAGAGTAACAGGTTCATTTGCAACAATAACCACATTGCCTGAAAGAATAACATTCGGTTCTCTTATCAATCAAGGACTTCCTTTCTATTCAGGAGCAGTAACATATAAAATGAAGACTGAGGTGAAAAACGGTAGTCTCACAGTTACTGCAAATGACTATATGGGTGCACTTATTGAAGTGAGTATTGACGGTGAAAACAAAGGTGAGATTATTTATCCGCCATATACTCTTGAAATCAATGGTATTTCTGATGGTGAACATGAAGTCGGTATTAAACTTTATACGCACCGCTACAACTCCTTCGGGCCGCTCCACCTTGTAAATGTAAAAGAAAAATGGCATGGTCCGGGTGCATGGAGAAGTGACGGAATAAATTGGAGTTATGAGTATGTTCTTCGAACAACAGGTATTCTCAGAACTCCGGGAATTAAATAAATTTCATATACTAAAGAAAAGTTTATTCAGTAATACGAAAGCGGGAGATTATACAATGAAAAAACGAATAATAGGAATTATTGCCTTAGTATTGGTGGCGGTTCTTGTTGTAGGAATAATCTATTTTGAAATCGAACCCGAAAATACAAATATCAACTATGGACCTGCTGATTTACATAAGGAAACAGATACAACAATAAGGTTCAATTCTGACGGCAAGCTTAAAATACTGCATATTGCTGACACACATCTTAATTATGACAAGCATTTTGATGCTTCAATATGGGTAATTGCCGAAGCCTGTGATATTGAAAAGCCTGACCTTGTTGTACTTACAGGTGATAATACACATCCTAACGAAGACCCTGAAAAAACAAAAAAGTTAATCAATGCTCTTATGAATATATTTGAATCAAGAAGCATTCCCGTTGCCGTGACCTTCGGTAATCACGATTCAGAGGCAGGACCAATGACCAGAGAAGATATTATGGAATATTACAACACCTTCTCTTGCGTAATATCTACCGATAATAGCGAAAATTTCAAAAACTGTGCAACATTTAATATTCCGGTTCTCGCATCTGACAGCGACAAAGTCAATTTCAATCTTTGGGTGTTTGACTCGGGTGATTACGACGAGGATGAACCGAGACATTACGACCGAGTACGAACCGAACAAATAGACTGGTACAAAAAAACATCTGCTAAGCTCAAAAAAGAAAATGGTGGTGAAACAGTTAACTCCGTTGTTTTTCAGCATATAATTGTTCCCGAAATTTATGATGTTCTTAAAAAGGTTGACTCTAAGCAACCTTATGCAATTAAGCATATTTACAATGAAGATGAATATTATATGTTTGACCCTGACGAAGTTAACTACGGAATGCTTAACGAAAAACCTTGTCCCGGATATTACAATGACGGACAGTTTAATGCTTTGGTTGAAACAGGCGATGTTTTGGCGATGTTTACAGGACACGACCACACAAATGCCTTCGGTGTAAGAAATCAGAATATTGATATTTACACCTCTCCTATG
>JAZUBO010000024.1:0-1698 GCA_045638585.1 Acutalibacteraceae bacterium
CTTGAAGAATTGGAAGAAATGAAAACAAAACTTCTCACAGAATTGGAAAAGCTTTTATAAATTCATTAGGAGAACTAATATGGAAAAAAGCGTGATAAAATCAGTTGTTGAAAAGCAAATGAATACAACGGTTAAGCAAATACGTGCTGTTGGTAAAGGTGCAAGCGGAAGTGTTTATCTTGTGAAAATCACAACTGAGCCATATCAAATTGCAGTTAAGACAAGCAAGTTTTATGATGCAATTTGTAAAGAACGAGCTATGCTTGATTTTCTTTCTCCAAGAGTTTCATACAGAGTGCCTAAAACTTATTTTTTACACCAGGAAAACGAAACCATGTTTCTCGGAATGGATTACATAAAAGGTATGAGTGGTAAGAGCAAATATATCTCTCTTGTTCCATCAAGAAATAAGCTCAAAAACAGTATTATTGATGCTCTTATGAATGCACAAAGCGTGCACAATGACAAATTTGGTAAATATGATAATCCTGTTTATGACACTTGGGCGGAATATTACAAAGATTATTTCGTTGACATCTATGCTTTCACAAAACAGAAGTTTGAGAAGAATGAAATTGAAACTGAAATAATGGAAGCGGTTGAACTGATAAACAAGCATTTTGATGAAATATTCAGCGTTACAAATAACATCCCTTGTCTTTGCCACGGTGATTTTTGGATGCCGAACCTGATAATTGACTTTTGGAAATCCGAGCTTGCGGGTGCGGTTGACCCATTTGATATGTTATGGGCTGAACCTGAATATGAGATTTTTTGCCTGACTCTCGGCTTCGGTGAAAAACTGAAACTTTATAATGAATATAAAAAAAGAAACCCAACCTCGAAATACTGTGATTTAAAGGTTGAACTTTATGCTCTGTGCAATGAGCTGAATTGGTATATTCTTTTAGGTGAAATGGGACACGATTATCTTATGTTCCGTGCAAAAAAATTGATAAAGATTATGAAAGAAATGGGAATGTGAGTTTTAATATGGAATTTATAAATAGTGAAAATATAAAAGAACTTTCTAATCCCGGTGTTGTTTCAAGGCAACTTATAAATCCTGAAAACGCGAAGAGCGAGAGAGTTACAATAACAGAAGTTCATCTTGAAGTTGGTGCAAGTCAGCCAAGACATAAACACGATACATCAGAGCAGATTTGGTATGCTGTTCAAGGTAGCGGTAAACTACTTCTTGCAGATGAAAAGGAAATTATTTTCAAAGCCGGAGATGTTGTCAGATTTGCTGGTAACGATATACACGGATTACTGAATGATGGTGATACAGAATTTGTATATATTTCTGTTACTTCACCACCGATCGATTTTGGATACGCCTATAAAGAAAAGAAAGATTAAGGTGATTTTTTGAGTAAGATAAAGGCGGTTCTGTTTGATTCGGGCAGAGTTTTGAATGGTCCGGTTACAGGACATTGGTTTATAACACCAAAATTTTGGGATTATGTAGATAAAACAGTGTTTGAAAGTATCGAATTAAGCAAAATTCACTTTGCTTTTCGTAAAGCGGATGAATACATAAACACTCAAAAACTTATTACTACTAAAGAATTTGAACTCGAATGTTTTATTAAGTTTTATGAGATTTTTTCAAACAGTCTGCCTGAATTGAAATTGACAAATGATAAAATCTATCTTATTGCAAATGATTTGGTTTATAATCCCGATAAGTATGTT
>JAZUBO010000025.1:0-5054 GCA_045638585.1 Acutalibacteraceae bacterium
TAGGGGTTGTCATATAATCATCCATCATTTTACTTTTTTCTTTTAAAGCCTAAAAAAAGCCTCACTTATATATGACAATTTCTTGAAAATACTTCAGTGTTTTTTCAAGCAAAAAAATATTTCTATGTTTTGCATAAAACACAAACCTTTAAATTAGTAAAATCAGCAAGAAAATACACTCTCTTTTTGATTAAAGAATAGTATTTATATGACTAAACGGCACGGATTTCCGTGCCGTTTTCTTTTAATCCATTGGATTTTCTAACAGGTCTTCTATATCGCATCCTAAAACTCTTGATAACTTATATAATGTTTGTGCTTGAGCTTTATCTATGTCATTTGCCTTTTGCTCATACATCTGAATAGAACGAAGATGCACACCTGAATGGAGTGCAAGTTCAGATTGCGATAAACCTCTGCTTTCTCTGATGCGTTTTAATTTCGTATCTGCATTGAACTTTATATAATAATTATTTAATGCTTCAACAAAATGAGAAACATCCATTTCATGATAAATTGAATACATGGATATTATTTCTGATAAAGGTGCATATTCAAAAATATCTTTAAATCGTCTTCCTGTTTGCCATTGGTATTCTGCCAATGCCCAACCTGCCCAATACTCAGGTGATTTATCGTTACCGAACCTGGGCTCGGGTAAATCTTTTTCGGGATAGATTTTTTTGATAACATTTTGAGCAAGTTCTATACCTGACATTCCTGCAAGAATTGAAGGATTTCCTCGTTCGAATTGTTCAGCATAACCAGATATAACAAACAGCTTTGTAATCCAGTCACTTCTAAAACCACAATCATTTATAGCATAATCAAAAAATTGAGCAAGTCTGTTTTTAGCATTACTCAGATACGATTTGCTGTATGCGTGGGTCATCGTTTCTTATCTCCTCTCTAAGAATATCCATAACAAATATATCATCACGATAGGATTTAGTTTTCCTGATATCATTCTTATAAACTTCTCTTGCTTTAGTATCTCGGTCAATGAATTTCGGATAATAGATAGTTTTGTCTACAGGCTCGGCATCAATAAACTTAATTTGATTGTATGCCTTTTTAGATATAAGAACTGTTTGCTCCCCTAACTTTCCGAGATGTAAAGCCTTGTTTAAACTGCGTAAAGACAATCCGTTTTCAACAAAGCTTTCTGCATATCTGAAATATGAATCATCAGCTCTGTATCCGATAATTACATCATATTCAGAAGTGTCTATAGAAAAATGTTCTATGATGTAATCCTTAGCATCAATTGCAATTTCAGAATCCAAAGAAAGAGTTCTGTGTTCAAGTAAAATCGCAATCCAGTTGAGAACACTATGTTTGCCATCTGTCAAATCAAGTATACGCAAATCCGTCAGGTCTAATTCATATCTGTTACTGAAGCCGTCCGTGTTTTGTTTACATGCCCATTCCTTTGCCATTTCAGGAATGCGGGTGCAGTAAAAACCTTTTCCGTAATCATTTTTTTCATTGCCTTTATCTATATCAGGAACTTCAATGATGTGGTCTGTTCCGTGAAGTATTTCTATTTTACTCATAACAAAGCCTCCTATATCATTGCAATGTCACATTTGCATTGTATCATCACAATGATAGTTTGTCAAGTTTGATTATGATAACCCTACTGCACTAAGTTTAAAAATTTTTACTGCATAAGTCAAAGAAAAGGAAAACTATTTCCGAGATATTTTTATTCACTTAAACAACACTCTCTATGATGTAAAATGCGATGAAGTTTTGAAAAATAGTTATTCATTCGCCATTTTTCGCCAAATAAAAATGCGAAGATTATATATAATAATCAAAAAAAGTAAAAAAATCTTGGAAAAGCAAGTTGGACTTTATTATCACAGCATAATTGTTTTTGATGATGAACTATCAAGAAATTAAAAACAGAAATCAGGAGTTAGTTGTTAAAAATCACTCTTCAAAGTACGTCTTAATGTACCACTCATCAAGAAATTTTTCCAAAAAGCTGTTGACAATTCTATCGGGTGTGTTATAATCCATTCACAAACAGAACATTTGTTCTTCGCGGTTTGGTGATTTATTTTAGAAAAGTCAGGAGTGGTTTGAGTGAATGTTGGTCGTGAAAGTTCGAGAAGAAGTCTTCCTTCTTTCGATTGTCCGAATCCTGTTTGCGATTGCAAACGGATATTGTTTGCACCCAGCTCTGAAATAAAAAACCAGTCCTCTCTCGTTTTATTACAAAGAGAAGCTGATTTTGGTGAAGTGGATTTCGTTTTGATTTGTCCGAAATGCAAACAGAAAATCGGTGTTGTCTGTTCTAAAAAATACTCAAAAGCATTGGCATAGTGATACATCCTCTCGTCTGTGAAAACGAGAACTCAGGGTAGATATCAAGTCCAGAACTGAAAGCTTGTTGCTTTCTTTTTCGGCTTGGTGTCCGCCTTTTTTTATTTGTAAATCAAAAATTTTATATGAAAGTGAGAACGATTATGAAAGAAAGTCAATTCAAATCTTACGATGAACTGCCGTTATTTTTGAATGCTCAGCACCTTTCAAGTGTGCTCGGAATAGGTCGTGCATCTGCTTATGAGCTGATGGATGAAAAAGGTTTTCCAACATTAAGAGTAGGTGGACGAAAGGTTGTTTCAAAGGAAGCATTCATAAAATGGGTTACTGAAAATACCGGTAAATGAGATTTTTCCAAGGATTTTAGTACGTCTTAATTGGAAGCAGGTTAAAGTGAGGCGTCTGCCTCACAAATCACATCAGACGGCAGAGCCGACTGTTTCAAGGTTTCTGAGAAAAAACGAGAGGAGTCTATCAGATTATGAGTGAAAATAAGAAGAAAATTGCATATTGGATGACACCTACAATGATAGCTGAAATTCAAAGCTTCGTTGATGAAGGATATTCTTCATCAAAAGGTGAGTTTGTGCGCGAAGCTGTTGACTTCTATATGGGCTATTTAAGAAGCGAAAAGAACATGGATTATCTCGCTCCGTTAATAGCAACTGCAGTACGAAAAGAGATTGAAAGTTCGGAAAAGAATATCAGTGAAATGCTCTTCAAGCTTGCTGTTGAGTCGGCAAAGCAGAACCATGTCATAGCGTATGCGTTCAATGTTAATGAAGAAAATTTAGATGGATTGAATAAAGCTTGTTGTGGAATAGTTGCTCGTAACAATGGTGTAGTTTTGTTTGAAGATGCATATGAAATTCAATCACAAGGTAAAGGATAAGCTATGGCAAAGATAATTTTTACAAGCAGGTACTTTCGTAATCCCAAAGGTTCAAATTTAGGTAAGCTGGTTAAGTACATGGGAACACGTGAAGGTGTTGAAAAACTGCCTGACGGTGAAGACCATTCGCCTGCAACAGTTCGTCAGCAACGATTGATAAATCAAATCACAAAAACCTTTCCCGAAACGAAAAACTATCTTGAATACGAAGATTACCAGACCGAGCAATCAAAATATTTTGCAACAGAGTTTATTGATGCAGTCATCGAAAGAAATGCCGACAGAGTTGAAGACAGCAAAAAGTTAGTTCAATATATGGCAGAAAGACCTGGCGTTGAAAAGTTAGGTTCACATGGTCTGTTCAGTTTCGATGATGAGAAAATTGATTTAGATTCTGTTGCAGATGAAGTTTCTAATCACGATGGATTGGTCTGGACTCATGTCGTAAGTCTCAAAAGAGAGGACGCAGAACGACTTGGTTACAATAATGCAAATGCTTGGAAAAGTATGTTGCAAAGAAATATTTTTGACATAGCACAAGCTCATAAAATCAAACCAAGCAACTTGAAAATGTATGCAGCTTTCCACGATACAACTCATCATCCTCATATACATTTGCTTGTGTATTCTCAGGATGTGAAGGAAGGTTATCTAACCAACAAAGGCATAGAAAATCTTCGTAGCAGATTCGGTAATGATATATTCCGTAACGAACAATTCAAACTATTTCAGGAAGAAACTCATCAGCGTGATGAAGTAAAATCTCTTCTTCGACAGATGCTTGAAGATAAAGGTTATCATTTTATCTCCACGCCACAGTTGCAAAATATGTTCGTGGAGTTATCAGAAAAGCTTTCTTCAATAGAAGGTAAGAAGCAATACGGTTACTTGCCGAAAGATATTAAAGCGTTGGTTGATAAAATTCTTGTTGAGTTGTTCAAGGATAATAATCTATCTGAGATGTATGAAAAATGGAATGACATCAACAGAGAAAAGTTATCGCTCTACTATGATGCAAAAGAGAAACCTGATATACCGATTGAAGATAACAAAGAGTTCCGTAGTCTTAAAAATATGATAATTAAGTTTGCTAAGGACTATAGTGAAGCACAACACAACGAGTATATATCAAAAAACTTTGTAAGCGATTATGCTTTTACAAACATTGCAAAAGCATTCTTTAAATTGTTTGAAAGCAGTTATCAGAAGAAAAGTAGTAAACTCAATTCAAAAATTGATAGCAAGCTCAGAGAAAAAATTAACGAAAAGAAGCTTGCTCAAGGTCTTAAAATTAATGTTTCTTTTGCTGATGATGAAGATGAAGAGGAAACATTCGGAATGAGCATGTAAAATTTCTCTGGATATTCAAAACCTTATGTGATATTGTGTTGGCTTAAGAAAGGTGTGATATGATGGCAAAGCGAAGACCGAGCGGTGACGGTATGGTTCGTAAGAAAGACGGCAAATGGGAAGCACGAATTGTTGTTGGTCATAAGAATGACGGCTCACCTATCTTCCGATATGTATATGCTAAAACTCAGAAAGAGCTTAATGAAAAGCTACTTAAGAAAAAGAATGAGTATCACGGCATTGAGCTGACTGAAGACAGTAACATGACTGTTGGTGAATGGTTGGATAAATGGCTTGAGAAATATGCAAGTCTTACCTTGCGAGAAAACACCTTGATCGGTTACCGAAGAATAGTTAATAACTATGTGAAGCCTAACATTGGTGACAAGCCTATTGCATTCATAACTGCAAATGACTTGCAAAAGCTTTATGTCAAACTTAAAAATAGTGGCAGAAAGCACTACCACCCTGAGTTCAA
>JAZUBO010000026.1:0-16322 GCA_045638585.1 Acutalibacteraceae bacterium
GCATGAGGATCAATTTTATTCTTAACACCGTCAAGACCTGCCATAAGAATAGCTGCAAAGCAAAAATAGGGGTTGCAGGTAGCATCAGGATTACGAAGCTCGAAACGACGTTTCTCGGGTGCTTTAGCGTAAGCAGGAATAAGTCGGAGGCCAAGCGGGCTTAGGAAGACAAGCAACTATTGCAACTCCTTGGGTCACAGAACGACATGGCTACGATCCGACTTACAGTTGGTTACGCAACTTCAAACCGTAGTGCAGTTATCCGTATTCCTGCTTACGCTAAAGCACCCGAGAAACGTCGTTTCGAGCTTCCTAATCCTGATGCTACCTGCAACCCCTATTTTTGCTTTGCAGCTATGCTTATGGCAGGTCTTGACGGTGTCAAGAATAAAATTGATCCTCATGCATACGGTTGGGGTCCCTATGACTTTAACCTTTTCAATCTTCCCGAAGAAGAAAAGGCAAAGCTTCAGGGCTTACCCACTTCTCTTGATGAAGCTCTCGATGCTCTTGAAGCAGACCACGATTACCTTACTGCAGGTGGCGTATTCCCCGAAGAGCTTATCAAAAACTTTATCAAATCAAAACGTGCTGAGCTTGCTGAAATGGCAAAGATCCCCACACCCGCTGAATTTGATAAATACTATAACGCATAAAAAACATAATTCCCCGTGTTTCTGTAATTTACAAAAACACGGGGATTACTTTATTTTATAAATATCATACCTGAAATATTAACGGGAATTTCTTGTAAGTTGCTTTCAATTATACCCTCTTGAACTTCTTCGCCCATACAATTTACAACCTTATAATTTTTGCCTTTTGCATTTTTAATTATAAGGGCTTCCTCTGCCGTTGCATTTACCGCAACGGTTTCTTTTGTTTTAACGGAAATTACCTTATCAGAGTAAGCGGTGAAAACTGTTCTGTCCTCAAGAGTTGATGAAACTAAGCTATATTCACACTCGGGGTTTGTTGCGGTAAGCTTACCATCTAAAAGCACGTTTTTCCACTCATTCCAGAATGAAATATAGTATTTAAGCATTTTATAATGGCTTTCGGGGAGCTTATCTACTCTCATTGAAATCTGAGGAACACTATATAAAATACTTGCAAACTGAAGTGCCGCATTTTCTACGGTATCCTCTATATTCCACATAATCATATCAGAATGGATTGCAGTTTTGCCCGAGGTCAAACGAAGATTAACTATATTAAATCTGTTTTTTAATATATCGCAGGGGCAGTCACCAACGCGAAGCATATTGCCGTATTTCCTGATAGATGGGCCAACGTATGACTGACGGAATTCTATAAGAATATCGGGGTTGATTTTAATAAGTCTTTCTTTAACGTCTGTCATAAGAGCGTGAATAGCCTCCTCTAAAGACTGATAATCTCGTTTTTCGTCATACTCTAATGCTTTGCCCTTTAAAACAAATGAATCTATAAAATCAAGCTTTAAGCCGTCAAGACCCCATTCTCTTACAGCTGCTTCGTAAACGCTTGCAAGGTATTCTCTTACCTTTTTATATCTCGGGTCAAGGGCGAAAAAGGTTTTTTCGTCCCCGCAACCGTCAAGAAGCATATCTTTAAATTCATTATATTTATCGCAGTAAATACCCATAAACGGCACGGAATACCAAAGCATTATTTTCATACCAATATTATGTATATCGTTTACAAGCTCTTTCATATCACCCATTTTCTTGGGTGCTACCTGCCAGTCACCGCAATAAGCATAACCTCTGTTATTGTCATCAGTCTGCCAACCATCGTCAATAATAACGGTTTTCATACCTATATCAAAGGAAGCCTTGCATTCTTTTAGTATCTCTTCCTTGTCAAGATTCTGATGAAAGCTATACCAGAGAGAATCGACAGGCTCTCTTGCACTCTCGGGTACAAATGCGCTTTTATAGCCACACTCGTTTTCCCACCAGGCAGTTGTTTCATAAACACTGTCGCTAAAGATTAAGTTTCTCATATCAAGGCGGATTTCAGCAGTATATTCCGTAACGGGTGTTGTAGGTAAAGTGAAAAATGAAACGCTACAATCGAGAGTTGCATCCTCTTCGCAAATACCTGTACCGATTTCAATAGGCGTATCAACGTCTGAAACGGCAATTAAAAGCTTGTTTTTGCCCGTTCTTGAAATAATCTGTTGTAACGGCATCCATGAAGCAAGTCTTGATTTGATTATCTTTTTACCCCAATCAAAATAAAGGCCGTGAATGTCCATCATTCCGGGATTCCAGGTGAATGCACAATCGCAAGCTTCAAATTTAAAATCAACAGAAAATCTTTCGGGAATTTCAGGCTCGGGTAATTTTAAATTAACACAAAGATATTGTATATCGTTTTCAAATTTTTCTTTAACTGTAATTACGGCGTTCTTATTGCCACCGTTAACTGCATATTTCATATCACACCAACCAAGTTTTAAATTTCAAATTATATAGATTTTTTCATCCATATATGAGGACAATCCTGCTCGTATTCAATTTCACCGAAAGCCTCATAACCGCACTTTTCATAAAAGCCTTTTGCCTGATACTGTGAATGGATATAAATTTCATTTTCACCCATATCCTTGATACAGCCAGCTGCAAATTCAAGCATTTTATAGCCTATATTTTTACCTCGGCACTCTTTTGAAACACAAATTCTGCCAAGAATTATTTTGTTTTCCTTGTCATCTTTAACTATTCTGCAAGTACCAACGGGGGTTGTGTCATCGAATAAAACAATATGAGTTGCACCGTCATCAGCCTCATCAAACTCTTCACAAAAGCCTTGCTCGTCTACGAATATTTTAATCCGCAGCTCTTTAGCTTCATCGGGCAATTTATTGTAAACTTTAAATTCCATAACATTACACCACACTATAATCGTTACAATATCAGATGATAAATAATATATAAAAAAAGTCGGGTTTTCAAACACCCAACACGTCTAGTATATCAAAAAAATATTACCCTTGTCAATATTTTTTGAAAACTTTATTTGACTTAATACACAAAATCTCCGTTATAAATAAACCTTTTATAGTAACTTTGTACAAAATTACATATTGAAAACGGTAAAAAAGTGTGTTACTATTTAGACAAAGAAAGGGTGAGTCCAATGTACAGGTAAAACCTGAACTCCTAAATTTGAAGAAAAGGTGAGTCCGATGTACCGGTAAAAACTTTCTGAAGCTCAAAGACGGATAGAGTTACTTCAGCTAAGCCGATAAAGTGTTAACTGAAAAATAAGAGTTGAAAATTAAACCACTTAAGATTTAATTGAACGGTAAAAGAAGCTGAATACTAAACCCGCTGAGCAAAGGCAAAAACTTTTAAAAAGAAGCTTATTCAAAACTAAAAGTGATTCTCGCTTAAGGGAAATTTAAGAAAAAAACGGTTTGTGAGTAAATTTCAAGAAAGAGAAGTTTTTGCAAAGTCTACGAAAGAGAGGTTAAAAAGATGTTAGATATCAAGAGTGAACAGAAGTAACCCTTAACCGATTAAAGTGTGTAAAGAAACACTCGGTTAAGGGTTATTTCAATTTTTTGCTCTTTGTCTGGCATTAAACCCATTTTAATTTAAATTAAAGGGTCTGCGAACTTATAATGTGTCGCAGACCCTTTTCTGTTATCTATTCAATTTTATCTTTTATCTCTTATCTTGCGAAGCCACTGGCGGCTGGTGACTGGCATCTTAATGTTGGCGATATACAAGCAAGCTTGTGCGATATATTTCGTTACACAAAATGCGATATGATATAAATCCTTGTTTTTCTCGTGCCGTAGGCACATATCGTACCGAAGGTATATCGCGTACGAAGTATATATCGCAAATCCGAAAGGATTTATATCGCGGTGCTAAAGCACCATAGCCTTACGGCTGATGAGGTACAGGTATTGCCTCTGTGTTTGACTCAATAGTAATAAAGTTATTATGCTCGTAATAATATGCTTGCATTCTCAAGTTTTTACAGAAGCCGTGCATAGGTGCGAAAAGCTGAC
This sequence comes from Acutalibacteraceae bacterium, assembly GCA_045638585.1. Lineage (GTDB taxonomy): Bacteria > Bacillota > Clostridia > Oscillospirales > Acutalibacteraceae > DTU089. The sequence goes on from JAZUBO010000026.1 coordinate 4,010, forward strand.
CCTCACTAAGTCTTAAGCAGGGAGCTTCCATTTCGTATTCACCGTCTTGAGTGATAACCGTTGCAGAGTTTTCGGTGAATTCAGATGTTTTGCCGTAAACACCGATTTTAATTTTACCCTCGGTTCTTTCAACGTCACCGCCTATAAAGCTTATAAGCTGACCTATGGGAATATACCAATGACCATTGATGTTCTGTGGTAAGGTTTTTCTTACACAAATACCTAAGTCATATCCCTTGAATTTAAGCCTTGTCTGGTCATATACAGGTGCAAGGTCGATGGGGAAAATTGTGTCGGCTTTTTTATCAATCACACAATAGTCAACAATTTTTTCGTCTTCAATGTAAGTTGTAAGGGTGCATTTGTCACCGTCTATATCTACAATAGCATACATAGAAAGAGGCTCTTCGTGACAATATGATTTAACGTTCCATACCTTAGGAACTGCTCTTGTTCCGGGAGGGTTGCGGTGGCTTGAGCCTAAATTATAATGAATTGTACCCTCTGAGGGCTTGTCGTAAAGACCCTCGTTTCTTCTGGGTAATGAACGTGAAAATGTATGCTCGTGACCTGAGAAAACAATATCATATTTTTCCATTCCGTCACGCATTGCAGGATATGTATCATCACACTCAAGGCAAGGACCTGCATAGTTTATGGGGAAATGGTGTGTAGCAAATTTCCAGGTTTTATTGCTGTTTTCAGCCTGTTCAATAAGCCATTCGTTCATTTCCTCGTAACCACTTGTGCCGGTCATACAGAAATGAGCGTTGCCGTAGTCGAAAGCGTGGTTAGCAATAGGTCTGTCTATTGGACCGTTATGCTCGTAGCATCCCCAAAGCTGATTTGTAAAATACTCTGCATATTCAGAGTAATATTTATCTTCTTTGGTGAAATAACTGCTGAAGCCCATATCATCGTGGTTGCCCATACAGAACATTATGGGTCTGCTTTCAATAATACCTTTTAAGCCCTCGAAAAGACCTGTCCATTGAATATCAGTCTGACCGCAGTTTGTGTTGTCACCTGCAGTAAGAATGAAATCACATTCAGGGTGGTCTGAAAGAATTTTCTTAAGAACCTTATTTAAAACGCTGTAATCAGCAGGGGGTTCTGCATCACCAGCCTGAACGTCTGAAACGCAAAGGAAAGAAAATTTATCGCAATTTTCTTTAGCGGTTTTGAATTTGAAAACATCACTTCTGAATTCATCATTACCGCAAGTGTATTCATACTCACTATCTGCTTCCAGACCTGTCATATCGGCAAAAAATAAGTTGCTGTCATCCATATCTGTATGAATTGTATGTATAAAAGCATCGGCTTTTTCCCAGCCTTCTGTGCCGACTTTTCTGTAAAGAGCATAACCGCCTTCAACAGTTAAATCAGTTCTCCAACGAACAGTCATTGAGTGAGCCGCATCGCCCTTAACAGAAAGCATTATCTGATCGGGGTTGGGTAAAGAGCCTCTGATTTTTTTCCATTCAGCTTTTGTTATCACAAAAACACCTTCTTTAAAACAATATAAAACAATTTTAACAGTTTTTTATAAAAAGTTCAACCGCTTACAGAGTTAAAAATCCGTAAGCGGTCTTTTTTTTATATCAATTTATTGAGAAGAGGAGGGAAGATTGCCTAAATTGTTGTTTTCGCTTGAATCGGGTATAGATTTAAGATATTCGGTTTCGCCTTTATGAGCAACGCCTACACCTGCAATTTCGCCGTTTTTTGCCATTTGAACACCTGCAGCTTTATCTACAACAGAATTATCGGAAAGCTTGTAGCCCGTCACCTTGCCTTTTTCTTTTATAAGACCTACCACGTTTTTAGCATTACTTTTTGCTTTCGGGATTTCATCAAGCGTATTTTTAATGTTATTGTTATTATTCATTTTATCACTCCGAAGTATTGAATTTGTTTTTTAATGAGGGTATTATATGATTATAGTATTTGTAAAAATTGTTGTTAAATTCAAAAATACAAAAAACAAAGGGTGGATGCAAATGAACGGTAGGTTGTCATCAAAATACATACTCGAGTTTTACAAGGGTCTTGAAAAACACGGTATAGAAAACCACGGCCTTTTGATTATGAAAGGTGATGAAACCGTTTTTGAAGAATACCAATACCCTTATTCTGCTGATATGCCTCATACCTTGTTTTCAGTTACAAAATCTATAGTTGCCACTGCGGTAGGCTTTGCAATTGAAGAGGGGCTTTTTACTCTTGACACTAAAATTATAGATGTTTTCCCCGAATATAAAGCTTGTAAAAGTGATGAATGGGAAAATCTTACGGTGAAATCTGTTTTAACAATGAACAGCAATAAAAAATTCAGCTTTCTGCAGGATATGACGGGAAATTACGTTGAAATGTTTATGAAAGCAGATTTCAGAAAAGATAAAGGCTTTTTATATAGTAACAATGATGCTCACATTGCAGCAGCTATTGTACATAAGAAATCGGGAATGACCGTTGTAGAGTATCTTAAGCCGCGTCTTTTCAAGCCTTTAGAGATAGAAGCACCTTTCTGGGAAACAAACTCAATCGGTGAGTGTATTGGCGGTACGGGTTGCTATTTAAAGCTTCGTGATTTAGCTAAAATCTGCCGTTGCTACAGTAACGGTGGAAAATATAACGGTAAGCAGATTATACCTGAATGGTGGACAAAAGAGGCTACTAAAATTCAATATCCATTTAAAAATGGCAAAGGCTACGGTTATCTTTTCTGGATTGATAACGGTGCTTTCAGTATGACGGGTATGTTTGGTCAGGTTATTACGTATTTTCCCCAATACGATGCAGTTACTGCGGTTATGAATTGCGGTATTGACGAGGGTAGCAACGAAAGACTTATAAATACAGTTTTGACAAAAGCCTTTGAAGAAGAGTCAACAGACGAGTTTGATAACGAGTTAAAAGAATATCTTGAAAAAAGAAATGCAAAGCCGATAGCTTGTAATAAGAAATTAAACATTCCCCAAAACAAAACGTTTTATCTTACCGCTATGTCAGATGCTTTAGCAAAATTTATGTTCCCTCAGAGCCTTATTCCTCGTTCTGTTTCTTCAAGCTTTGCAAAAAGATATAAAACAAATTTAAATGAAATCTCATTTTCTTTAACAGAAGACGTTTTAACAGTTAATTGGAAAGAGGGGGCTGACACTGTGACCGTTAATTGCGGTCTTGACGGTGAACCTCGTTTAAGTGAGTGTGAAATTAAAGGTTATCCTTATAAAATCTGGGCATACGCTTATGAAAAAAAGGGTAAAATAAATGCGGTAGTTAAGCCTATAAATACACTTTCTACCCAATATTTTACTTTTGAATTTCAAGGTGATACTCTTAAAATGCAGGTAAAGGGAACACCAAGCTACCCCGAATTTATATTGAAAAATGCGGTAAAAAACCCTGTTGCAGATAAAAGTAAATTAGCTAAAAAAGCGATGATTCGTGTTATGAATCCCATACTTGCAACTACCGAAAGGGTAATGACATTTAAAAGTAAATAACGGAGATTTTTATGAAAAAATTCAAAGGAATGATAATTTTGCTTACAGTAATTCTTACTCTTTTTTCTTGCGGTTGCGGGAAAGAAAATAATATGAAAAATGATAATACAGCTAAAGAAAACGTAACCGAAAAAACAACTGTGAATTCTTCAGGCTATGAGCAGATTACGGGTGAGCAGGCAAAGAAAATTATGGATAGCGAAACTGATTATATCATAATTGACGCCCGTACAATTGAAGAGTTTAATGAGGGTCATATTGAAAACGCAATTCTTATCCCCGAATATGAAATCGGTGAAAGGGCAGAGAAGGAATTGCCAGATAAAAATCAGTTGATTCTCGTTTATTGCCGAAGCGGACGAAGAAGCAAAATAGCTTCACAAGCCCTTGTTGATTTGGGCTATACAAATGTAAAAGAGTTTGGCGGTATTATCGATTGGGAATATGAAATTGTAAAATGAAATTTTATTGTCATTAAAGCAAAAAATTTAAAAAGGAGATATTTATATGAGTAGCTTTGAAAATTTAAGAATAGTAGATAATTTTTATCAGACATCTTTATTCTTTCCTATGCCTACCGTACTTATCAGTACTCTTTGCGAGGATGGGTCAACAAATTTAGGACCATACTCGCTTGTTCAACCTTATTACGTTGCAGGTAAAGATTATTATGCAATGCTTCTTTGCTGCCGCAACTCATCAAATACTGCACAAAATATTCTCAAAACCGGAAAATGTGCTTTAAACTTTATTGATGATAACCCTAAAAACTTTAAAGAGGCGGTAAAGCTTTCCTGGCCGGGTGATAAACCAAACGAAAAAATGCCAAAATGTAAATTCAAGCTTGAAAAAAGCATGATAGAGGAAGAAACCGGTGAAACAAGACCAATGGTTATGAATGATGCTATTCAGGTTATTGAATGTACTTGGGTGCGTGAGCTTGACGGTGCTGATAAGGATATGCCCGGTGAGCTTAACGGCTATGAAGGTCCGTATCACGATTTCAACGGCATAACAAGTAAATTTGGTGCACATTTCATACTTAAAATTGATAAAATACTTATGAAAAAGAAGTATAGCGATGCAATTATCAATGGTGTTAAATCGAAGGATTTCCCTGCTCTTCCTGTAGACTACGGCTACCGTGACAGTAAAAATTTCTGGTTTCACAGAAAACGTAAAATGAAAGCAGAGCTTTTACAGATGAGAGAAGCATCTCTTGAATCTGTTCGTTATGCCGCAGACAGAGTTGACGATAAAATCAAATTTACTGACGAAGCTTTAAAGACTGTTCTTGCAGTACCTCGTGTTTTTCTTCCCCTTGTACTTAAAGGTTGTGTTGATTGGGCAAGAGAGAATAATGTTGAACTCATAACTGAAGAACATATGCAAATAATAAATGATAAGCGCGCTAAAGAAAAAGGTAAAAGTAAATAATACATTTCGCTGAAGATGTTAAAGATATCAAATGCGGATATATAGGATTTTCACATTAGGAGAATAGAATGGAAATTACAGGAGCAATTTTTGATTTTGACGGCACTCTTTTTGATTCAATGCACGTCTGGAAAGGTATAAAAAACAACTTTTTTGAATCCATAGATATAAAGCTCACCAAGGAAGATGAAGAAGCTTTTAAAGGTCTTTTCCTTCGCGAACTTTTTCATCTTGCTATTGAAAGATTTAATTTGAAATATACCTACGAAGAACTTTTAGAGAAGCTTTTTGTTTATATAAAATGCCGTTACCTTGCAGAAACAGAGCCTAAAAACGATATTGTTGAGTTTCTTGAAAAGCTGAAATCAAAGGGTGTAAAAATGGGTATTGCTACCGCAACGGGTGAGTTAGCTCTTACTGCTGTTCTTGAAAAATACGGAATGCTCCATTATTTTTCTGCAATTTATTCTACCTATACCGTAGGTGCATCAAAAACAGAGCCAAAGGTTTACGACGTTGTGCTGAATGAATTAGGTACCCCAAAGGAAACAACCTGGGTTTTTGAGGATGCTTTGTATGCCGCTAAAACTGCTAAAGCAAACGGATATAACGTTGTAGGAATTTACGATATAAGTGAGCCGAAACAAGATGAACTGAAATCAGTTGCGGATATTTATATCAATAATTATTGTGAGCTTGACGTATAGTGTATTAAAGATGTATGTGTAGAGTGAAGAGCTTCAAAAAAATAAAAGTTGACTAACAGTTAAGTGATAATGTATTATAGTATTATAAATTTGAGCAAGAGGTGAGTATGGTGGCGGTTTGTCCTAAATGCAAAGAACATCTAAAAATGACTGATTGGAAGCAGAATTGTCCCCATTGTAAATGTAACATAGTGCTTTACGATATTCAGGAAAGGCTTATGCAGGATGCAGACAAGGCTGAGGTTCAGCACTATTATTTTCAAAAAAGAATAGACAGAATGAAAGCCTCTTTCGTAGGTTCAAAGCTTGCGATTGCCCGTATCTTTACAAGCCTTATTCCTTTAGCGGCAATTGTCGTTCCTTGGCTTAGAGGTGAGTTTAAAGCACCATTTGTAGAATTCAAGGGTATGTTTACTTTGTTTTCTCTTACAGATATGCTTGATAGTCTTGATATTGATTCGATTTTAAATCTGTTAAATGCTGATGATGGGAAAACTGCTTTTCTTTTTCTTGCGATTTCCCTTGTTTTACTTTTGTTATCTGCTGTTTTATTGTTGGTGCATTTTGGTTGTCTGACAATGGCTTGCTCAAAACGAGGTAAAACAAGAAATTATATATTTGATATTCTGATGCTGATTTTTTGTGGTGTGGCAACGGCACTTTTAATGTGTATTCCCGATAATGCTTATTTCGGTATAGATTTTGTTATTGCACCATTTGTATATTTCTTACTTCTCGGAATAAATTTCGGGGTGGATATTGCTGTTTATAAAAAAGGTATAGAGGTCAATCACGAACTGTGCTTTGTTGGCGGAATCCCTATTGAAGAGTATTTCAAAATGGTTGAGGACGGAGTTCCTCAGGAGGAAATCCGTCAGGAAATGTATCGCAGATTAACTGAAATGCAGCTTCAGAAGGAAGCAGAATTAAACGGGGAGGCGGTTAAAAAATGAGTGAAGAAATGAATAAAGATATCGAAACTCAGACACGTGAGTATGTTCTCGAAACCGATTTACCTGCTTATATGAACAGAAAATTCTGTTCCACAAAAGAAAGAGTTACTTACATATTAAAAACTGCAACTGCGGAGCTGACCTTAGGTAAATACGATACAACATCGGAATTATTCTTGTATAAAATTTTCGGTCTTAATGCAGAAGCCCACGGTAACGCTGCAGTTACACTCGGTATTTATGACTTAATCAACGACCCGCTTTCTGCAGTTATCATTGATAAAATGAGAACTCGCTGGGGTAAGTTTAAGCCGTTTCAGTATTTAGCACTTATTCCCAGTATTTTAGTCGGTTTTATAACCTGTATCATGCCTCTTATTGCAGATGCACAGGGTATGAATGCGGCTCAAAGACTTATTTTTTATATGATTCTTTCTTATGTTTCTGAAACGGTAGGGGCGTTTTTTGGTGGCGGTGGCTACATTGATAATGTTTTCACACCTAATCCTAATGAACGAACGGCGTTATTGGTTTCATCACGTTTTGCAAGTGATTTGTTCAGACGATTCCCGGAACAATTGGCAGGAATTTTATTTGACCTCGTTGCAAACGGTAAAATCAACATAAATCTTACTAAGGTTTTTGCTTCAATGAAATCATTCTGGTGGGTAATTGCAACTGTTCCTGCAGTGATGTGGGTATTTGTGAGTAAAGAGCGAGTTCCTCAATCAGAAAAACCACCACAGATTGTCAGGGGCATGTTCTCTGTTTTCAAAAACAAGCCATTGTTGATTTACACCTTGTCGGGCTTTGTTGACGGTATCAATGTAGGAACATCGCAGTCGCTTTACTATGACAGCGTTCTGAAATTCAATATGATGTCTACGATTGCCGGTATACCGGGTATGCCTATTTCTTATGCAAGTTACCCTTGGGCTACAAGGTTCAGGAGACGCTTTTCAACTAAAACTCTGTGGTTGTTCCAAAGAGGCTCCATAATAACTTCTGAACTCAGTTTCTTCCTCGTGGGGCTTATAGGCGGTAAGAAAAACGGTTTCTATAAGAAAAAATTGCCGATGACGATAGCTATGATGCTTGGTAACAGCCTTGAAATGGTTTTCTACGGAACAAAGAAAATTATTGAAAATGAAATTAACTATGAGGTTCTTGACTACTGTGAGTGGCAGAACGGTTATCGAGTTGAGGCTACGGTGAATCTTCTTACAGGTTATATTAATAAAGTAAGAGGAATTGCGCTTACAAAAATAAACACTATGCTTCTGTCAAGATGGGCAGGCTTTGAATCAGGTCTTACTGCGGTGCAAAGCGAGGATACAATGTGGAAAATGTTTATTGCAGCTTTCGGTCCTCAGTTAATATTTGACTTTATCAGCCTTATTCCTATGTTCTTTTATAATATCGACCAGAAAACGAGAGACAGAATGTATCTTGATCTGGAGCGTACACGTGCAGCAACAGCCGTAAGCGCAAAGAAAAATGTAGATTCAGGCGAATAAAAAAATCAAAGCTTTATGTGAATTTTATGTTGGATAGAAAAAATTTTGACAATTATATATGCGAGACTTACGGTGTAGCTGCTGAATTCCCTTGGGTGAGCGCACCCAGCTTCGCGGTATATCGTCACGATAGCAACAAAAAATGGTTTGCGGTTGTGATGGATATACCTAAGTCAAAATTAGGTCTTGAAGAAGAGGGGAATATCAGCGTTGCGAACTTAAAATGCGACCCGCTTTTAATAGGCTCTCTTATAAAAGATGATGGTATTTTCCCTGCTTATCATATGAACAAATCCTATTGGATTTCTGTTGCTCTTGACGGCACAGCAGATGATGAAAAAATAAAATGGTTGTTGAATTTAAGCTTTGATTTAACGAAAAAACAAATAAAAAAGAGAAAATAAATAATAATGATTGTGGGTAGAGCATATCTTTAATTGATACGCTTTACCCACTCTGTTCCATAAGTTGAGGTTATAGGGTCTTTAAAAATCGGTAATTTGGGTGTGAGGAAAGTGAAAACTACAAATAAAATACCTATGCCAATAATGATCATAAAGGCTAAAAAATCCGGAAAAGGTTTTTGAAAATTAAATTTAAACAAATGAGTTTCAAGGATATATGCGATAGCTGTTGCAACAAAGAAAATCACAATGTTTATCCAGTCGGGGTATTTACCGAAAATGCCGTTTAGAGTGTAAAATAAAACGGGAATCAATATTAGTCCCGTAAGAATTCCCGTTAACTTTATAGACCAGAAATTTTCAGTATCCTTGAAAAATAAGCTTTGAATGATAGCAAAAATAAACATAGGAAAAAACAATAGCTTCATATGCTCCCAGGTTGATTCATTAACTGCCGAAAAGGGTGCAATTAAAACGCTTTTATTGGTCCAATTATAAAGAAAATGAAGTAAAGACCCACCGAGAGAGGAGAGGGCAAAGCCTCCGAATTGCCAAAGAGATAAATCATTTTTCATAGTAAAACCGCCTGTACATATCTTGTAACAACATAATATGTACGGGCGGAGAAAAATATACTGAATTTTGTTTTAAAAATAAATTACCAAACAAAGGGTATCAGTCGGTATTTTACTTTTTGCTTGTACTCTGCGTAACCCTCAAGCTCTTTTTCGAGAAATTCTTCTTCGTGCTTGATTCTCTTTGCTATTATAACAGGGTAAACGAGAAAAATAAAAAATGAGAAAACAGAGCCTAAAATGAGAGGTATTGATAAAAATAAAAGCAGAGTTGCACAATACATAGGATGGCGAACAATTCCATAAAGACCGCTGTCGATTACCTTCTGATTTTCCTGCACTTCAATGGTACGACTGAGATATACGTTTTCACGCAAAACCTCTGCATAAAGAACATATGCGATAAGGAATAAAACAGAAGCCACAATTACAATGGGTAAGGGCAAGATGTACCAACCAAAACGAAAACCAAGACCTGCAACAATGAAACCGCCTATAAACATAAGTCCGCTAAGCTTTACAACAAGAGATTGCTCTTGTTGTTTTTCTTTTGCATTGAGCCTTTTAGCTAAAAGCTCAGGCTTTTTAATCATCATAACAATACCGGCAAGAAGCATAGGTATAAATAAAACACCCATAAAAATCCAGCCGTATGTAAAAGATAAAGTACCTGCAGGTAAGAAAATAAGAAACCCTACTAAAACTATACCTGATAAAAATTTAATTATGGCTTCAATGAATAATTTAACAGTCATAATTGCACCAACCTTGCTTTCTTCTTACCTTAATTATATCACCTCACAAAAACAAAAAGCAATAGGTTTATAAGCTGTGGTTATGTTTCTGATATTTTTATCTGTTTAAGTATTGAATGAGGGTTGTAATGTAGTTAAATTCCTCGCGATATAGAGTAATCTTACACCGCGAGGATTTGTTTTATTTATCGAAAGATACAGGCTTTGTTTCTCCTGTAGCAAAAGTGTCGGGTCCGGGCTCTGACATAGAAAAATACATTTTTGCCGCCTTCGTTGTTCCGAAGTCACGATTTGAACCGGAGCTTTGAACCTTGTTGAAGGCATCACGAAACATTTGGTTGTGAGCCTCCTCACGATTTAAAAGAAAATCAATGGTTTCACGCACCTTTTTATCGTCTATTTGACGGTAGAGATATTCATATACTACCTTTGCACGTTGTTCGGAAGCTATGTTGCTTAAAAGGTCTGCACACAAATCACCTGTAACCGTAACGTAATCGGCTGACCAAGAATATCCTGATGCATTTATCAAACCGGGATTAAGACCAAGAATGACGTGGGTCTGAATTTCACCCGAGGGTACTTCTGAGGCATCAACATCGTGTCCGTTCAAAAGATTTATTGTTTGCGCTATCATTTCCATATGACTCAATTCTTCAGCGGCAATATCAAGAAACAAATCCTTGATTTCGGGGTCTTTGATTCTGAAGCTTTGTGACATATACTGCATAGCCGCTTTCAATTCACCGTTTCCGCCACCAAGCTGTTCCTGTAAAAGTGCAGCATATTGCGGATTAGGTCGCTCTACTCCAACAGGATGAAAAAGCAATTTTTCGTGTTTGAACATTTTATTACCTCCTATTTTTGTTACTAATAATTTTACCTTTTTTAATAATGATATACAGTAAATTGATTATTTGTGTATAAGCAAATAAATTGAGTTCTTTTTATGTCTAACTAATCCACCTATGATACAAAATAGGGGAGGAGGTTGCAAATTGTAAAGGTAGGTTGCAACTGGTTTTAGGTGTTTGTTTTCTGAAAACAAAATTTTACACTTGTGGACCAAATGTGTTTTTGCGATAGTTGACTTTTTACCGACAGAATACTATAATAAAAACGTAGTTAATAATGCTAAACTTAAACAAGTTTGGATGACAGAGCGACGAGAGATCTGAAAAGGCTAAAAATGTTAAGTTGCTAACTATGCTTGAAAAATATGTAAATCCGAGATGCTATCAACGTCGATTAAAATTCTCGTTACGCCGTTGAGAACCCACAGGATGGCTCCGGGAGATTTTGTCTCTTTTGAGGTGGGCCCGGATGCTGTATCAAAGCTTTACACCATACTTCATAAGGCGATTGCTTTTTTGCAATGGTCTTTGTTGCTGTGCGTGTAAAGTATCAATTCAGGTCGTTGAAGTCTGTACACGCAGTAGTGTATGGGCTTTTTATTTTTGACCTGAGTGGAGGAGATACTATGAAAGTTTGCAGGGCAAATGCACTTCGTTTGTGGGAAGAGTGTTTCGGTAATTCTCAGTTTGCTGAAGATTTTCACGGGAATCTTATGTGCCGTGATGGATATGGTGACGATGATTTTTATATTTACCGTTTCGGCAAACGAATCTATTGTGGTTGGAATATTCATCATATTCTTCCGCTTTCCTGCGGGGGTACGAACGAAAAACACAATTTGATTTGTACCAATATTTACACAAATGATGAGGCTGAAGATAAGATAACCTATTGGATAGATGACTGCCTATATCAGGTGCAAAGAGTTTACGGTACAAGTGAACACCAAATAATAAAACTTAATTAAGGAGGAAAGGTAAATGTCAAAACCGATTTTTGATATGGATGACGGTGATTTTATTTTTTCAACATCCGGAAATATGGGGTTTGATTCTGACGGGAATATGATGATGAGAATGTCGGATAATATGGCTATGGATATGGATTCTGGAGAGCTCCATTTTGTTTCATCTTGGGATGATGACGATAAAGCTCAATAATCTATAAACAACAAAGCCTGCCATTTTAGATGAAAGTCTAAGGTGGTGGGCTTTAATTTTTATACCCCGTACACTTTTACCTATAATCCGTACACTATTACAATTACACCGGTAGTCTTAAAAATGAAAAAAGCACTCATTTTCAGAGTGCTTGTGGGCATAAAAAAGACCGAAACCCCTGTATTTCAAGGGATTTCGGCTGTATTACCTAGGTTGTACTTAGGTGGTCGGAGTGAAGAGGCTCGAACTCCCGACATCCTCGGCTTAGCCGCCTTTTGCGGTGCCCAAAATTGTTTACTCGTTATTCACTTCGCACAATTTTGACCGCTACGCCTACAAACGCTCCCTTCATCGTCCACAGGACGCGGTCGCGTGTGTAGCCCAAAGCAGGCAAGCGTCTGCTTGTGTTCAGAATATCGGGCATCAAAATCTTTCAAT
>JAZUBO010000027.1:0-3081 GCA_045638585.1 Acutalibacteraceae bacterium
ATAATGTGAACTATATACTCATTGAAGATAAGTACGAAATCAATATTGATTTATAACGATAAATTCCAATTTATCGAACTGAATACATAAACACCAACGAGCAGATTTCGGTCTGCTCGTTTTGTTTGATTTGTGCAGTAAAAATTTTTACATCATCAAAAGGAAAGAAAGGCTGACGCTTCCTAAACGGTTAGTTCTCCTACCCTTACCATAACTTTCGTTATATGGCTTTCTGTGGGCAGTAAAATGCATATTGTTTCCTATTAGAAATCCATTAACAAATAGAACAACAAGCCGACTGATTTTTACTCAGCCGACTTGTTGTTTTTATATTTGGAAAGAAAATGAATTCTGATTTAATTCCCTGTTTTTATGTGTTCTAACATCTTTAATTATTTCTGCTTTTAAAACTCAATGTCAGTAATAATCTTAAGTAAATATTATTTAAGCAGTTTCGTTTTCCTTATGGCGTTCTTCGCGCATTTTTTCAAGGTCACGATACATCTGCTCTTTCTTTTCGCCTTCTATATCATAGAAGAATTTAAGGATAACAGACTTAAGAACATTAGCTAAAGCATAACCGAAGACAAGGAATGCAAGAAGCCACAAGCATGTTTTAAGATATGTAGGTTGAGCCTGCATTGTAGCAACAAGGTCACCTTCTGCAGAGGACTGATAACCTGCCCATGCAATCATAAACGGAATAGCAATTTCCTTCAAGTAATTAAGAGCAGTTTGAACCCAGCCCGGTACAATACCCTGAATAGCCTCCATCCTCTCTCCTGTTTCCCATTCAAGATAATCATAGAACTCAACATTAAGGTGTGAGGTTGAAAGCTCCTGAATACCAATACCTACGCCGAAAATGAAATAGAAAACATAGAAGAAAATACTGTTCCAGCCACTAAAGAACATAATGTCAAACTGTGCTTCAATAAAACAGATACCAAAAAGAATACCTGCCGAGATAATAGAATACGGTCCGCAGATTTTAAGAAGTTTGGTTGGCTCGTATTTCTTTGAAAGCTTTGTTGTAATAAGATTACCAACAACGGTACCAATTGCTGTGGGAAGAGTAAGTAAAAGGTTCTTTGAGGAGCCGACTGTGATAGCCGCAAGATATGTTGACATCTTACCAAGCATAGCAAAAGTATGGGACCATTGGATTGCATGGTATGCGCGGTAATTTTTGTATTTGAAAAGAGAGAAAACGGCTTTTGTTACCTTTACCTTCTTTTTCTTAGGAAGCTCAATTCTTTCTTTGCAGAAAAGGCCACACATAAGATTACCGAACGCAGTAACGGTAGCGGCAACAATTGCAAGAGTCATATACATTTGGTTTTTGTCATCGCTGAAAATACCGTAAACAAATGTGCCGAGATAAGCCGCACCGTATCCGATATAATAAGATAACTGCCATATTGTTGCAACAGTTTTCTTTTCCTTATGGTTTGGAGAGATAACCTGAACAATATTCTGACCTGCGTTATTGAAGGCGTTGAACACAGTCTGACAGCAAGCTATACCATAACGGAAAAGCGTCATCTGCTCAACAGTCCAGCCCTCGGGAACATAAAAGTATAACGCGGTAAGGGTGAATATGGGAATAAGGCATATGATATACCAATGACGGTATCTGCCCCAACGGGTTTTCCAGTTCTGAATAATAACGCCGGAAATAACACCAATTACTACACCTAAAACAGTGGTAAGTGTAGTCTGAACGGCAAGAATATCTGCAATTTGTTCAGCATTAACTCCCACAGGACCGTAATAAAGTTCGTGCAGGAAAGCTGCCGCAAGAGAGCCTGTAAGAGTTGTTCCGAACATACCACCGATTCTTGAGAGCATTACGCAGAAATACTCAAATTTTGAAATGTATTTGCCCTCACCGTGAATGAGAGCATTCTGCGGAATTTCAGTAGCAGATGTCTTTTTGGATTTTAACATCATATCATCCCCGTAATTTTATTTGGTTGATTTTAAATTACTAAAAACAACCATTATACATATAGATTAACATATTTTCTTTAAAGTTCCAATGTAATAAATCACAACAATATTTTTGAATTATCACAACAAGAGAGATACACGTAAAATACATCCGATTTATTAAATATCAAAGCAAAAAACAATTCCTTTGGAATAATCCAACAAAAAATGGTTTTATTAATTACTTTTTGCAGATTTACTCTTGTTTAGACAGCAAAGAAATGATACACTGAAATTACGATTTATCACACTTATTACTGTGATTTATACTATTAAACAGGAGTAAATTTCAGAAATATGAATAGTGTTGAAAATGTTTGTGAGTATTATTCCCACTTTAAAGATGATTTTCCGATTAACATATTTGCCGTAGGAGAAAGCTTTTGGTACGAAGATTGTTTCTTTGAAAGAGCTACTTCAGAAATTACTGCCATTGAGTATGTTGTCAGCGGATATGGAGTTCTCGAAAACAACGGCAAAAAATATGATATCGGACCAAAGGATGTTTTTTTATTAAGAAAAGGAACTCACCATAAGTACTATAATGCTAAACACAGTACACTTCACAAAATATTTATTACTTTAACCGGTGAACTCCCAGAAATATTACTAAATCAGTATTTACCCGGTCATGATTACGTTTATCATAATTGTGAGCTTGAAGAGCTTTTCAGAAACATATATAAAAAGACCCAAAAATACGGCACCGATTATTCTGATTTAGTTGATGATATGGTACCTGAAATTATGAAGTTAATTATCGCCATAAGTCATTGTGCATCAAATGACAAAAAAGACATTGCATCTTTAATGAGAGAATATCTTGATTCACAGATATACAAAGCTTTTTCACTTGATACAATGTGCAAAAAATTCGGCTACTCAAAAAATCACATAATCAATATATTTTCAAAAAGATTCAGCATTACCCCCTATCAGTATTACACAACAAAAAAACTCGAAACCGTTAAACTGTATCTGACTAATACAAATCACTCAATTTCAGAAATTGCAGAAAAAATGTCTTTTTCTGACCAACAGTATTTTTCCTCATGGTTCAAATCACTTTGCGGAATATCTCCTTCGAAA
>JAZUBO010000028.1:0-14640 GCA_045638585.1 Acutalibacteraceae bacterium
GGTAGAGCGCCACCTTGCCAAGGTGGAGGTAGCGAGTTCGAGCCTCGTCATCCGCTCCATATACGCGCCGGTAGCTCAGTTGGATAGAGTGTCTGGCTACGAACCAGAAGGTCAGGGGTTCGAGTCCCTTCCGGCGCGCCACAGTTAAAACCTTGATATTGTTGAGTTTTCGACGATATCGGGTTTTTTCTTTTTGTCTTAAAACTGACTTTTTCTAACGGTTTTTCTAACACTTAATTACATTCACCAAAGATGTTGCAATACTGTTTTTCCTTTCAATATCTAAATGTGCATAAATGTTAGCAGTTGTTTGAATGTCAGAATGACCGAGCCACTCTTGAATATCTTTTAAAGTGAACCCCTGTGCTATTAAAAGACTTGCACAACTATGCCTTAAATCGTGAAATCTAATATGTGGTAAATTGTGCTTTTTCAAGAGTTTTGAAAACTTACTTGTTATATAATCAGGTGCATACGGTTTTCCGTTTTCCCATTTAAAAATATAATCATTATCAATATATTCTTTCCCGAACAATTTTCTGTTTTCATTCTCTTTATCTTTTATTGATAATAGCATCTGCTTTACATCTTCAGATATCGGATAAGACCGATAACTTGATTTGTTTTTTGTCGTATCTTTTTCATATACTTCTGTGTATCTAACTACAGTATGTTTTATGGTTATTAGCCCTAAATCAAAATTTACACTATCCCATTTAAGACCAAGAACCTCGCTTCTTCGCAAACCGAAAACAACAGTAAAATAAATCAAAGGGTATATATCTTCTTCCTTAATACAGGAAAAAAGTTCATTTATTTGTTCGATGGTATAAAAACCGACCTCATATTTTTGATGTTTAGGAAGAATGATAAATTCACAAGGGTTTACAACAATTAAATTGCTTTTGATAGCTTCTTTGAAAACCTGTTGAATAATGTTCTTGTGTGCTTTCAAACTTTTGGGTGAAAGACCGCCTAAACCGTTTAGTTTTCCGTTCTTGCTTTTAATATTTATATATTCTTGTACATCATCTCTTTTAACATCAACAAGCTTGATTTTATTATTCATAAAATAAGGGATAATATGAGTATTGGCAATATCCGAATAGCCTTTGAAAGTAATTATATCAAGACTTGGTTTTATTTTGTCTAACCAATGTTTTATATAATCACAAAAAAGAACATCAGTTGAAACAAGATTTGATTTCATTTCAAACTCTTTAAGTTTATCTCTTAAAAACTGTTCCGCTCTTTTCTTGTTCCCTTTTGTTTCGTATCCCGTTGCAATCCACTTTTGTTTTCTTTTTCCGTTTTCAGTTACATTTATTACGGCATAATATTTGCCGTTTTTTTCTTGTAGGCTTCCTGTCATTTTTACTCCTTTCTTGTGGAAACACTATCATTAAACACTAATTTAATTTTGCCGACAACTATTCACATAATCAATCAAACATATTTTCGGAACTAAATATTTTTTGCCGACTTTCTTTGATTTTATAGCACCGATTTTCAATAAATTATAAAGGGTGTTTTTACCTATTCTTAATGCGGAACAGACCTCGTTAACAGTTAAAATGTCATTATATTCCTCAAACATCATTCTGCCCCCTTGAATAATTATCTAACGGAATTTCCGTTATTATGGGAGTATCTGAACAATCAAAAGGAATGTCATTCTTTTTAAAATATAAAACCTTGTTTATTCTTCGCAATAATGCTTGATAACTTTCGGGTTTATCATTTTGAATGTTTATATATTGTTCAGACAAATCTTCGTTGCTTATGATATAAACCTCGGTATAACAAGCAACTTTATCAGTATATCGTGCAGGTAACCTGCAAGGGTATCTATCAAGATATTGTAATAAATCTGAAATAGGAAACCCACTCCGAAATTCATCTAAAAGCAATACTTTTTGACCGTTATAACTATCAAACGGGTGTTCATAATTTGATACTTTGTAAATATCCGTATAATCATAACTATTCATTACAAATCGTGTTTTACCTGAACCCGTATCACCAAAAATATATGTAACTGTTATATTTCTATCCTCTTTTGAATATTTGTCATTTAATATTTCTTGGCGTAATGTGTTTAAGTGGTTCACTTTTGTGCAGTAACTCGGAAATGTAGTTATAATTTCAATATTGCTACAACCATTTTTTACCATTTCTAAAACTTGTTCAGAAACACTTTCATTTTTTGTTGCTTTATCTTGGGGCAATTCACCCCATTCTTCAAATGTTTCAATAATATTTGTTTCTTTTTTATCACTATTAAGATATTTTCCCTCTTTACGAATATAGTCACGATTTTCAGAAGAACTACCACGTACATTTTCAATATGGGCAGTTGGAAACCTGTTTTTCATAGTTGAAAAATCAACAGCATTTTTATAACATACATAAATATGTGTGTGATAGGTTTCGCCTTTTTCGTCACAAAGACAAAAATACACTGTATTAGATTGCGATAATATTTCCTTGATTTTTTCGTGTGAAAAATCGTGTTCCATAGGGTTGTTAATAGTAAGTTGATATTTTCTTGAACGAGAATTTTTAACCATAATAAATCACCTTTAATATAATAATTTCCACACTCCTTTCATAATTGCATTACACAATTACACAAGTTACGCTAAAGGGTAATACTAACCTTTAGCGTTTTTATATTGTATCGTAGGCGTGCCCCCGACCTCACGGTTCGGGGGCAACCCCCAAAACGATACACAATAACACGATAGTTAACTGCAGTTACAAATATGTTATTTTCTACAATTTAGCACAAGTTAACAAATTTGTCAATAGGTATTTACAAATTTGTTAGTTTATGTTATCATTTCAGAAAAGGAGTGGTGAAAATGGCATACACAAAACTTTTAAATATGGTGATTGAGCAAAGCGGTTTAACAGTAAAAGAGATAGCCGAAAAATGTGTTAAAATGGGTGTAGATGTTACCCCTGCATATATAAGCACTTTAAGAAATGATAAAAACAACAGAACACCATCTGACAAGGTTTCAAGAGCATTGGCAGAGGCTTGTAACTGTCAACACAAAAACATTCTTGTTGTTGAGGCTTATTTGCAGAACGCACCACAAGAGTTTAACGGACTTATGGAAATGTTGAGAGGTTTTATCATAACAAGTGGAATGTCAATGATAGAAAACAGACTTACAACACAAGATATAAAAGAAGCAGATGAAATGTTAAAATCTTTTCCAATGGCAGAACTTATATGTGATATGTCAAAAGAGCAAGTTATGAGTAACATAAAAAAGGGTTACGGCTCTTTTAATATAAAAGCTTCAAAACAGTTAGACGATATAAAAATCAAACAAGAGGTTGCACCGATAGGTTTACCTATAACTGATAATGGAATGTTACCATTGATAAAAATCAATGATTTAGTCACAATAGAAGCATTAAATTTTGACGAGTATAAAACGGGTGATATTATTTATTGTTTTAAAAACGGAGAAAAGAAGAAAGCATTTGCACGAAAAATTGTTGTTGATAAAACAAAGCAAATAACCTTGTTACCTATAAACAACGAATATAATCCCGAAATTGTTTCATTAGAAGATATTGTTATAATGGGAAAAATAAAAAAAGTAATAAGTACCATACAATAATGGATGTAAAGGAAAGTTTGTTGTGTGCCGTTTCTTTACGCTTCGGGGGGTATGTTTGTTTATCGTATGGATAACTTTGTTCAATGCAACAAGCAACTTTATTGGTATGGCAAGTAATCAAAAGCAAGTACCCCTCCGCTAAAACGGCAGGGAAGCAAGTTGAAACAGTAAGTTTTTTGGCAATTAAGAAAAAAAGAAAAGTCGTTGAGGGCGATTTGTTGTCCTCAACGGCTTTATTGTTTAATGATAGTGTTCTAACACTTTTCTAACATTTTTTCGTAATCGGTTGTTTTAGGTTTTCTTTGATATTGTTCTGTCGGTGGCTTGTGGGTGGTGAAATCTGTTGTTTTCCCTTGATTTATAAAGGGTTTTCAAGTGATTACAAAATCAATTATAACACCAACTAATACAACCAACTACAAACTACGAACCAGAAGGTCAGGGGTTCGAGTCCCTTCCGGCGCGCCATAAAAAGCAGTATAGCAAAAGCTATACTGTTTTTTATTTTGTCCTCAATAGATTTTATTGGGACTCGAACCCCCTCGCCGAAGGCGAACACAATCGGGTGTTGCGTAGCAACGATGGGCAGAGCCCATCGAGTCCCTTCCGGCGCGCCATGAAAAGCAGTATAGCAAAAGCTATACTGCTTTTTATTTGTCCTAAATAGATTTTACTGGGACTCGAACCCCCTCGCCGAAGGCGAACATGAATTAGGCACATCAGTTCAAGTGAATTGATGTGCCATTTTTTTACGTATTATATTTTTCCGCCTGCAAATTAAACATCTCGGCATACTTGCCGTTTAATTGCATTAAATCTTCATGACTTCCGCTTTCGATTATTTTACCATTTTCCATCATAAAAATTCTATCAGCATTTTTCGTTGTAGAAAGTCTGTGAGAAATGAAAATAACGGTTTTGTCATCTGCACCCGTCATCATAGCGTGGTTAAGCTCGTACTCTGATATGGGGTCAAGGTTAGCCGACGGCTCATCAAGAATAACATAAGGACACTTTTTATAAAAGGCTCTTGCTATGGCAATCTTTTGTTGCTCACCGCCCGAAAGCATTACACCCTCTTCGTCAAACTCTCTTAAAAGAATCGTATCCAGACCGTTTGGCAATTCCTTACTGAATCCAGCAGATTCAAGTGCTTTCCATACTCTTTCAGTGTCATACTCTTTACATAACGCAACGTTCTCACCTACGGTTGCAGAGAAAATCTGAAAATCCTGAAAAACTGCCGCAAAACGGTTTCTGTGAGAAGCAACGGTCTCTTCTCTTATGTCTCTTCCCCCTATCTTTATACTGCCGTCGCTGACGTCGTAAAGTCTGAGTAAAAGATTTGTAAGGGTTGTTTTACCTGCACCGTTATAACCCACAAGGGCAATCTTTTCATACGGTTTAATTTCAAAGCTTACACCGTTAATACTATCTTTATCGTTACCCTCGTAAGAAAATCTGATATTTTCAACGGTAATTGTTTCGGGTTTGCCACATTCTGCAATATGATTTCCGTCAGTGATATCTTCTGTTTCTGCTAAAAATGCTCGGCATTTTTCAATCATTTTAGATCTTTCAGTAAATCCTCTTACGCCATAGACCGTTAAATACAGTATGCTTCCGCCTATCAACAACGCACCGTTAAACGTTGCAACAAAATCACCTGCAGACATATTTCCGGTAACGATAGTCTGATAACCGATATAGAGCCCTAAAACAAGCACAAAACCTATAGACTGAATACTTACATCTTGAATATAAAACAGTAAATCAAGCTTTTTAACAAACTTTTTCTGAGTGTTTACCACCTCATCTGCACTTTCGTTAAAACGTTTTCTTAAAAGAGGATATATTCCGCTTGTTCTTATTTCACCGGCATATTCGGGTAAATAGAACACACGTGCAAAATAATCGCCCTTACGGTGTTTTTCTGTTATGGCTTCTCTTCGTTTAATTTGCAGGTTACCCGTGTATCTACCCAAAGGAATAAAAGCAACCACAAATCCCACTACAATAAGAAGGCATATAGGGTCAATAGTAAGAATCACACCGGCTATGGTCATAAATGAAACTATCTCGCCAACATAACCTTTAACCAAACTTACTATATACCTGATGCTGTCAACAGAATTTTCTATTGATAAAATGAAATCACTGTAATACCCAGGATCATCATATTTTTTCAAATCAAGCTGTGAAGCCTTCTTGTAAAACATAGATTGGATACCGTAATCAAGCTTCTCTCTTTCTCTGTGAACGAAGAGTTCAAAGAAAACAGATGTTGAAACTTCACCGAATACAAGCACGCCAACCATTAAAGCGATGCCCAGAACGATTTTCAAACTGTCTCCCCCGTTCTGAACCTCATCAATAACGAATTTAAGTCCAATAACAGAAACAAGTCTACCGGGCAAAGTGCTGAAAATATGCTGAATTATTTCACCTACAACAAGCACCGGTGAAATTTTAAACATAGTTTTAAGCATATAAAATATGTTTGATATTGTGCTGTGATTAGTTTTTACCTGAGATTTTTCTTTGTTTTTTCTCATTATCTGTCACCCTCCTCACCGTCAATATAGTTAGATGCCTGAAGAGTGAACATTTCGCAATATTCTCCACCGTCTTTCATAAGCTCATCGTGAGTACCGCTTTCAGAAACTGTTCCGTTGTCAAACACATATATTCTGTTTGAAAGCACGGCGCTTGAAAGCCTGTGAGAAATATATACCACAGTTTTTTCTTTTGTAGCATTAATCAGGCTTTCATACATATTGTATTCTGCAACAGGGTCAAGTGCTGATGACGGCTCATCAAGAATTGCAAGATCAAAATTTTTGGCAAACATTCTCGCAGCAGCAATTTTCTGCTGTTCACCGCCTGAAAGGCCTGTGCCTTTCTCGTCAAATTCACGTGTCAAAACAGTTTTTTGACCTTGAGAAAGCTTTTCAACACATATATCTGCACCGCTATTTTTCAAAGCTTCCTTTACTGCCATTTCATCAGAAATCCCTTCTGCTTCACGGCACAAAACATTTTCTTCAATAGTCAAAGCGAAAACCTTGTAATCCTGAAAAACAGTTGCTAATCTGCTACGAAGAGATTCAATATCATACTCTTTTATATTGATACCATTGTAAAGTATCTCACCACTGTCACAATCATAAAATCTTAAAAGAAGCTTAACAAAGGTTGTTTTGCCCGCACCGTTTTTACCTACAACAGCGATAGTTTCTCCTTTATTGATTTTAAGAGATAAATTATGTATAGACTGTTTCTCTGCACCCGGATATTTAAAGCAAACATTTTTGAATTCTATGCTCTCAAGCTCATCGGCAATTCTTTCACCGCTTAAAACGGTAGACTCATATTCCATAAATTCTTTTAAATTTTTAAAATATTCAGCTTCCTTTCGAACATCTGAAACCGCCTGCCCTACATCGTTAAAAACATCCTTAAGATTGCTCATAGCAGTCATAATTACAGAGAAATCCGAAACTGCCAGATCTCTTTTCACCGCAAATCTGAATGCCGCATAAATATAAGTTAATGCAACTGGCAATGCTTTACCGAAAAAGCCTGACATAGTCTCAAAAAAAGCAATTTTCCAACCGTATTTTTTTATAATTTCACGGTTATGCTCAATTGCATTTTTAAATCTTTGGTGCATAACCTCAAAAATATTTGAGGTTCTCATATCCTTTGCGTATTCACGCAAATAAACCGTTCTTTTTACATAATCCTTAGAACGCTTATAAGGCGTCATTTCTTTGTCTTTTTTCACATCAATTTTTCCTTTTATGCTTTCAAAAATCAATACGAAAACAGATACAAGAAGAATAAGCAGAATTTTAGGATCAATAGATATTACGTACCCAACAAGAAATATCCCAGTCAAACTGCCGGCAATAATATTTGAAAATTGCCATGCAAACATTGCTATATGGTCATCGGATATAATTTCAGTTGCACGTTTATATTTATCATAAAATTCCGGATTTTCGAAGCACGCCATATCAACCTTGACGGCTTTTTGAAAAATCTTGTCATTAAGAGTTTTATAAAATGTTTTCCACTTTACAGACCCGTAATAATCAGAAAAGCAGTTTATACCGGTTGCTATAAGCTCTGAAGCTACAAGCATAAGAACAAGCAAAGCATATTCTTTAAAAGTTCCGCCATTCATTATCAATTCAAGTAAAAGCTTAAGGAACAATACATCCTTGATAAATCCCGTAAAAAACCAGAACGACACCTGCATCAACATTTGAGCAACCATCATATTGGGTGCACATTGATTGATGATTTTCAATGCATAAAACACATTTTTCAGTGTTTCAAACTTTTCTTTTTTCGTTTTTTCTTTTTTCATTATTTCCTCCGTTTAAAATAAATATTGCGTTAACGACTCGCAATATTTTTGAATAGCCTTTGTCAGACAGCTTCCGGAGTGTGTCCTCAAACTGAAAATTTCAGTTTTTCTCGGTGAGAGGTCCGAGATTTTTGTGGTAAGCCACAATCCTGCCAAAACAGCAGTCAGGATAAAACAAAAGCCCCCGAAAAGCACTAAACTTTCCGGGGGAAATGCATATCAAAAATGCTAATGTCAGCAGGAAGCGGACACAATTACCGGATAGCTTTTGTTGTAAATTCTTTTTGTCATTATGTCCAACTCCTTTCATATAATCTGCGTTTACACGGAACGCTATTACAAAGTAACATATTTAGTAAATTTTGTCAACAGTAACGTCAGATTGAATATAAAAAACATAAAATTTCAATATTTAGGCACAATTTTTCGATAGTTAGGCAATATTCAAGATTTTCTCTGTTTAAAATGTATAATAAAAATAATGGATGATACATACCAAAAACGATAATAACCTGTTAGGGGGCAGCTATTTCGTACACGGAACGCCATAAGCTCTTCAAATGATTTTATGGAAATGTATATCTAATACAAAAATAAGGGTGAAAGTATGAAAAAAATATTATCTGTTTTATTGAGCTTCTGTATTATTTTTACAAGTATAAGTACAGTGTCTGCACTCGATATAGAATTACCGAAAAATCTTGATGATTTTACAGAAGATGTTGCTGAGTTAATCAATGAGTACGAGGAGCTTTATTCTTCGGAAAATGCAATGCTTTTTACGGCAGCTGATGAGGGTGAAGCAGAAAGCACCGAGACTACTAACAGGTTGATTGTTAAATCAACAAAAAAGATTGATACTCTTAACGCAATAAACTCAGTAAGCGGATATAATGACCTATATATTTTGCAGTTTGAAAACCCGGAAGATTGTGAAGCTGCACTTGAATATTATTCAACACTTTCCTGTGTTCAATACGTTCAGGAGGACGGTATTTTCACCGAAACCTCAGTTGAAGAAACTGAAGCAACCGTTAATGAAGCGGCTATTGATACAGTTTCTCAATATCAATCCGATATTTTCGGTTACACTAACGCAAAAGCTAATATGGGATCGGCTCCTGTAACAATCGCAGTAGTTGATTCAGGCGTTGCCAACGACCACGAATATCTCCAAGGAAGAGTTATACCAACAGGCTTTGACAGTGTTAATAATGAATCCTGTTATGACCAAAGAGGTCACGGTACCCACGTTGCAGGTATCATTGTAGCAAACACCAAATCAAATGTTAAAATCAAGCCCTACAAGGTTCTCGGTGCTGACGGAACAGGTACGGACACCCAGCTTTATCTTGGTATTCAGGCGGCTATTGAGGACGGTGTTGATATAATCAACCTCAGCCTTTCAAGAAAGGGAGAAAGTGAAATTATTCACGAGGCAGTTCAGAATGCCTATAACGCAGGTATTACCGTTGTTGCCGCGGCAGGTAATGACAACGTAGACCTTAACCAGGTTTTCTACTCCCCCGCTTGTTATGATGAGGTTATTTGTGTCGTTTCAATTGATGCTAATAAAAAACGTGCAAGCACGTCCAACTGGAGAGCTAAGGATACGTTAGCTGCACCCGGTGTTAATATTTTAAGCTCCTATATTAATAATACATATAAAATTATGTCGGGCACGTCTATGGCAACACCGTTTATTTCCTGTTGCGTTGCGTATTTGTTAGCTTCCGGTAATTATTATTCACCTGAATCTGCATATGACACTCTGTATGCAAATACGAAGCAAGGGCCGGCAGCAACTATTCATTACGTTGTACCCGGTCAGCTTATAACTGTTGAAAACACCTGTGCCACACCTGTTTTCACATATGCATCAGGTCAATTTTCGGGATATTTAAACGTTAAAATCACCTGTGCTACCCCCGGTGCTACCATTATGTACAGAACCTCGGATATGAGTTCAAATACATATTATGAATACACAGAGCCTATCCGTATTGAAAAGAGTACAACCTTCAGTGCTTATGCATTTTGTAAAAACTATAAAAACAGTACAACCGTTACCGCAAGCTATAACAATAACAATATTGATACATCAATGTTTATTGTTGACGAGAATGATGTACTTATAGGATATACCGGTACAGATACCGAAGTTACCATACCCGATTATTTTGATGGTGGATGTGTGGCTAAGGTTGCAGCATCTGCGTTTAGCGGTAACACAGATATAACAAGCGTTACCCTGAGTAAGCTCACTACATCAATAGGAAAAGGTGCTTTTGAAGGCTGTACTAACCTTACTTCTATTTCAGGCTCTGCAGTAACAAACATTGAGGCAGAGGCATTCAAGGATTGTTCATCCTTAGCAACTGTTTCAATGTCTTCTGTTCTTACAATAGGTGAACGAGCTTTCTCGGGTTGTTCCTCGTTGAACACCTTGAAGGTTAGTAAAGCAACCTCAATAGGCTCCAACGCCTTTGAAAATTCAGGAATCACCACGTTCACATCATCTAAACTCACAACAATCGGTGACAATGCCTTCACCGGAACTCCAATAAAAAGTATTACCCTTTCAACAGTAACCACCATAGGCGAAAATGCTTTTGCATATTGCAATAACTTAACTAATATCACATTGACCGATAACGTAACCTCTTTGGGTGATAGTGCTTTTGCTAATTGTGAAAATCTTGCAAGTGTAACTCTTACGGGTGTAACTACCATTGGTAATTCAATTTTCAGAAACTGCACCGCTTTGACTACCATTACAGCGGACAGCCTGAATACTATTGGTGATTATACATTTTATGGTTGTTCTTCTCTTGAATCTCTTTCCTTGCCCGCGTTAAACACTGTCGGCAATTATTCCTTTGCAGAAACAGGGATTGAAACACTATCATTACCTTCAGCAATAGTATTGGGTACAAATGCATTTGGTAATTGTTCAGCTTTGAAAAGCATTAGTCTTGCCTCAATTACCGACTTTGTTTCTGATGCTTTTAACGGTAGTAAAAATGTCGAAACGCTATCATTGACAAAAGCAACCACATTTGATTTTGGTGAAGGTAAAATGTCCGACATTTTCCCCGCCCTTAAGTCTTTTACAGGTAAAGGTTTTAAGGATGTTCCCGATTATTTCTTCGATGGTTGCTCTAAGCTTTCTTCGGTAACACTCGCTAACATTGTTACAGTTGGAGACTATGCATTCAGAGGTACTGCCATCAGTAGCATAGCATTTAATTCTGCAACCACCTTCGGTAAGGGTGCATTTGCAGATATGCCATATCTTGAATCTGTAACTCTCAAATTACCTGAAACTCTTGATTTTTCTATTTTTGCCGGTTCTACTAATGTAAAAAAAGTAACTGTAAATAACCTTTATGAGTTACCCGGTGACTTCAGATGTCATGACTATTTTCCGAATATTGAATATTTCGAATGCGAAAATGTAATTTCAGTTCCTGATTATGCTTTTAAGGGTTGTAGTAATTTATATTATTATGATTTCTTTTATGTTCAAGAAATTGGATGTGAAGCATTTCGCGGTACGGCTATAAATGACCCATATTGTGCAGATGTTGAAACAATAGGTGAAAGAGCCTTTGCGGACTGTACTAATCTCGGTGAAGTTTCACTTGCAGCTCTTTACGAGATTAATATGAACGTTTTTGAGAATAGCGAGCATACTGTTACCGACCTTAATCTTAATCTGATAAGCTACGAGGATGCTGACGATATTGAAACGTTAAATTTCCAAAAATTTACTAACCTACAAGGCATTGGGCTTAATAGTCAAAAATACATTCCTGCTAATGCATTTAAAGGCCTTAGCTCATTAAATTCCGTTGTATTGGGTGCTTGTGAAACAGTCGGAGCAAACGCATTTGCAAACTGTATTTCCTTAAAAACCGTTACGTTAGCCAATGCAACAACCATTGGAAGTGGTGCTTTCAACGGATGTACGGGGCTTGAAACCTTTTCTGCCAATAGCATTACCGAATTTGATTTTGATACCTTTAACGGTTGTACTAGCCTTAAAACATTATCATTTAATGCGTTGACCGAGTTCCCCGTTGACGAAGACGGCAGATTCGAGTTAAGCGGTATTGATAATCTTGTAAGTCTAAGTGCAAACTCTTTAGAAGTTATTCCTTCAAACTTCCTAAAAAATTGCAAAAAGCTTACAACCGTTTCTTTCAGTAATGCACAACAAATCGGTGATTATGCATTTTACGATACTGCACTTTCTACTTACACAATGCCATATGTAAAAACTATTGGCGATTATGCTTTTTACAGCACTAACGTTAGCACAATCAGTTTTCACAAATTAACTTCCGTAGGTGAATACGCTTTTTCTGAGTGTGATAATTTGCAGGGTGTTAATATAACCAGCAATACAACGATTGATGAAGGAGCATTTTCAAATTGCGACAATGTGGAAACAATCATTCTTAACAACATCAGGTCGTTACCTGTAAATGCAATTTCAGGTTGCCCGAATGTTACCTATCTTGATTTGACACAGATTACCGAGCTACCAATTGAAGAAGACGGTTCAACCTATGTAAGCGACAAGCCGGAGCTTGAGGAATTTATAGCGGAATACGTTTCAACGGTTTCTGATGAATATTTCATTAATAACCCCAAGCTATTCAATGCAATTATGACTAACCTTGAGGACGTTGGTGACAGAGCATTTATGAACACCGCTCTCGCATACCTGCCGTCCGACTATCTGTATACTATTGGTGACTACGCCTTCTACGGAACGAGCATTTCAGAGGTTTATACAGAGTGTATTGAAAAGGTTGGAGACTATGCCTTTGCAAATTGCACCGTTTTGACCTCGGCTGTAATTAACAATGTATATGATGATGAAATTATGTTAGGAAAAGGTGTTTTTGAAGACTGTACAAAATTAACACAAGTAGCATTGTATATGGAAGATATAGCTTTGCCCGACTCTTTCTTTAAAAATTGCACAAAGCTAAGCAAGGTTTATGCAACAAAATCGTGGAAAAACACCACTGTTAATAATCTTGCCGACATCAAAACGATTGGTGAGGAAGCATTTTACGGTTGCTCAGCAATGAGTATCAACAGACTCAAGCCTTCAAGCCTTGAGCGTATTGAAAAAAATGCTTTTGCAAATGTAACGATCTATGCAGGCGAGGTAGTTTTACCGAATCTTAAATATGTTGGTGAAAACGCTTTAGGGTCTATAACAGCAGATTACCTCATATTAGAAAATGCTGAAATAATTAAGGATATACCTGATTGTGATTATGTTCTTATCGGTTCGGATATTAAGGAATTCAGTTGTGATGATACCGATACGACAATCTACGCTTATGAAGATAGCGTCGTTGATGAATTTTGTAAAAACAACAATCTGAACTTTGTAAATTACAACAGCACCGACACCATTTTATATGACGTTGACCCCCTTCTCACAGGTTACGACTACGTACTTAGTTTTGAAGCTATAGGCTTTAATACAACGTATGAATGGTACGCCTGTAATAACCCCGACAGAAGCGATGCGGTGTTAATTGAAACCACCTTAGAAGATCCTCAGACTATTGACCCGATTGCAATATTCTTTGACGATTATGAAGAGAATAAATACACTTACTTCTATTGTGTCGCAACAAGCACGGAAAACGGTAATGTTCTGAAAATTCCAAGTCGTCTTTGTAAAAATATTTTCGCTACAATTAAGGGAACAGAAAATACATTTATTGACTTTTTGGGTGTTATTTACACCAGTAGCCCCAACAACGTAAACACATTGGATAATATATTCTCTGTTGATGGAGATATTAGAGTTACACCCTCTTATTCTACCGATACTCAGAACTGCTACGGTACAGGCTCAATAGTAGAAATATTAAACGGTGACGAAGTTGCTCTTGGATTAACTCTTGTTGTTCACGGTGACATAAATGGTGATGGTATCGTTAACGTTATCGATTTAGTTGAAATTGAAAGAGCAGTAAACGGTCATAAAGAAATAACTGATGTTTATGCCTTCGCAGCTGATACAAACCGCGATGAAGCAGTAGATATCACTGATTTCCAAACCGCTGTAAACCTTGCATTGTCAGCGTAAGGAACCAGATATGGTTTAAACCAAAAGCAACATACAGCAAACAACAGTTTGCGTATGTTGCTTTAAATTTGTTTTGATATAAATAGCCCTGACCTCTTGACATTGCAACACTTTTCTTTTATAATTTAACAGTTGAATTTAACAATATCTTTCGGGGTGTAGCGCAGTTGGGGACGGTTCCGAGCGCCGCCGGTGGCGGATGAAGCGAGGAATAAGGAGTGGCGCAATAAGGAGTATCGCGAAGTGAATAACGAGCGAGACGACTATATTGCAACAGGAAGCGCGCCGGACCTCTAGGAAAAACTTAATAAACACGATATCGGGGTGTAGCGCAGTTGGTAGCGCGCCTGCTTTGGGAGCAGGATGTCGGGGGTTCGAATCCCTTCACTCCGACCATAAAGAATGTAATACCTTTTGGTATTGCATTCTTTATTTTTGCATTGAAAGATTTTGATGCCCGATATTCTGAACACAAGCAGACGCTTGCCTGCTTTGGGCTACAC
>JAZUBO010000029.1:0-146930 GCA_045638585.1 Acutalibacteraceae bacterium
TTCTTGGATGACGAACTCATACTTTCACCGCCTTTAATTTATTGTATCACAACCAAATCAAAAAGTAAATTACGACAGTATAAATTCCCTTTAATCACAAATACTAACAACATAATTTGAGTTTAAGGAGAATGATATATAATGAAAGCAACTGGGATTGTGAGAAGAATTGATGATTTAGGCAGGGTTGTTATTCCTAAAGAAATCAGAAGGACTTTAAGGATTCGTGAGGGTGACCCGTTGGAAATTTTTACTGCGAGTGATGGTGAGGTTATTTTTAAAAAATATTCACCTATGGGTGAGATTTCGCAGTTTTCAGGGCAATATTCCGAGGTGCTCAGCAGAACGTCAGGAATGCCCGTTCTTATTACCGACCGTGACCATGTCATTTCCGCCTCGGGAATTTCCAAAAAAGATATACTTGAAAGACATTTGTCAAAAGAAACTGAAGAATTGATGGAAAACAGAGAAAACTATATCAAAAGTGGTAGCAACGATGTTTTTTACCCTGTTGATAATTCTGATTTAGAAGCAGCTCTTATATTTCCTATTATTGCTTCAGGTGATATTGGCGGTGCTGTTATTTTCCTTTCTGATGAAAGCAAAGCTACACCGACTGAAACTGAAATTAAGCTTGCTCAGGTTGCTGCCGCTTTTCTCGGTAAACAAATGGAAGAATAAAGTTTACAAAAGTTCATATCTGCTTTTGTGCAAGTCACCAAAACATTTCAAGATAGTCCATAAATCATTGATAAAACTTACTCCTTGTGATAAAATAACTTTGTTTGGAAAGATTCAAACATTTAATATTTTTCACAAGGAGATTTTTTATGGCATCACGAAAAGAGCGTACCGAAGCTTTGGCTACAAACTTAAACATTTACGTTAGTGATGCTCATATTTTCACCTCTGACGCCATCGTTTTAGCTTCATTCTGTGCCCCTCGTCACAAAGATAAATGTTGCGATTTAGGAACAGGTAACGGTATTATTCCCCTTTTGTGGTTAAGGGATTATAAACCCGCTGAAATTGTTGGTGTTGAGCTTTCCGAAAGTGCGGTAAATTTATTTAACAAAACCCTTAAAGAAAACAAAATTGAAGATAAAATTTCAATTATTCATAACGATTTAAGAAAGCTTAAGGGTGTTTTACCTAACGAATATTTTGATATTGTCAGCATTAACCCACCATATAAAAAGCTTGGCACGGGTATTGTTAATGATGGTGAAGATTATAAAAACGCACGTCACGAATTCACCTGCACTCTCGAAGATGCCGCAAAGGCTGCGGCAAGTCTTTTGAAATTTGGCGGCAGATTTTGTATTTGTCAACGTCCTGAAAGGCTACCTGATATTTTTGAGGCTATGAGAAAATATAAGATAGAGCCAAAATCTATGAGAGAGGTAATTCAAAGAATAGGTAAAGAGCCTAATCTCGTTATGGTTGAGGGCAAAAAAGGCTCTGCTCCCGGCTTTAGAATCAAAGAGCCGCTTATTATAGAAAATGAAAGCGGTAAATATTCAGAAGAAGCCGAAAAACTTTTTTACGGTTATAAATATAAAGAAATATAAATTCTTGGAGGAATAAGAAATGGCAAAAACAAAAACCGATAAACCCAAGCAGACCGGCTATATCGGAAGCAAAGAGAAATGGGCTTTCGCTATCGGCGGTTGCGGTCAGGGTATGATTTACGCGATGATGTCAAGCTACATAAGTGACTACTACGTAAACGTGCTTCAGTTACCGCTTATGTTTGTTCTTCTTTTAATGCTCCTTGCTCGTGTTTGGGACGCTATCAACGACCCGCTTATGGGTATGATAGTAGACAAACGCACAACAAAACGCGGTAAATTAAAGCCTTACATTCTTTATGCGGCTGCTCCTATTGCGATTTTCACAATACTTATGTATTTAAGCCCCAATCTTGATAAAACGTCCTTGATGGTTTATTCTGCTATCGTTTACGTTGGCTGGGGTATGCTTTACACAATGGCAGACGTTCCTTTCTGGAGTCTTCCCAACATTATGACCCCTAAGGCAGACGAAAGAGGTAACGTTTTATCCTTCGGTAAAACTATCAACGGTATCGGCTCTGCTGTGCCTGAAGTTCTTTTCCTTATCTGCGGTTT
Source organism: Acutalibacteraceae bacterium (assembly GCA_045638585.1). Lineage (GTDB taxonomy): Bacteria > Bacillota > Clostridia > Oscillospirales > Acutalibacteraceae > DTU089. The sequence goes on from JAZUBO010000029.1 coordinate 2,130, forward strand.
CGTTATCCCCGTTCTTTTCGCAGGTAATGATGCTCTTACACTAGAAAAGAGAAAATATCTTTTAATGGCTATCGTTACGGTTGGTTTAGGTATTATTCTTTACGTAAGAACTTACTTCAAGGTTAAAGAAAGAGTTGTAATTCCCCCGAAAACACGAAAACCAGGTGAGCCCACTACCCTTTCAAGACTTTTCAAATGCAAGCCCCTTATGCTCGTTGTTGCTATGGGTGTGCTTTCCAGTGGTAGATATATGGTACAGGCTGCGGCTATTCACGTTGCAAGATACGGCTTCTATATAGGTCCTGACCTTGCTACTCTTACTGCAGACGAAAGAATTGCGGCTATTTCACAGAGTGTTTCAACCGTTAAAACTATTTTCCAGATTTGTGCTATCGTTGGTATGTTTGGTGCTATGCTCTTTATGCCTGCACTTATGAAAAAATTCCAGTATCACAAAATCGTTATTACAACTTGTATTTTAGGCTTCGTTTCAAGTATATTCACAACCCTTATCGGTTGGTTTGCTCCCAGCGAATATTCACTTTACGTTTGTATTCCCTTTATCATAATTTCTTGTATTCCTTTAGGTGTTATCAACAACGTTTCTATTGCTATGATTGGTGACTGCCTCGACTATATGGAGCTTAAAACCGGCTTCCGTGACAACGCTCTCGGCTCTGCTTGTCAAGGCTTCGTAAACAAATTAGGTAACGCTTTCGCTACTTGCGGTATCGTTTTAATGTATATGTTTATTGATATCGACCCTGCACAGATGCTTTCATCAACAGCAGTTATTGCGGCAACAGAGCTTACAAAGACACAGAACTTTGCAATGTTCTCTCTTGTTTCTATCGTTCCCGGTGTTAGCATGCTCCTTTGCGCAATTCCTATGTTCTTCTATAAAATCGACGGTATGAAGCCGCAGATTGAAAAAGAGCTTGCAGAAAGAAGAAAGCTTAGCGGTGTCACAATTGACAATTAATTGAAATAATTTAAAGAAGGTCTTTTTATGAAATACGATGTTGTTATCGTAGGTGCCGGTCCTGCCGGAATTTTCACAGCTCTTGAAATGAGAAAGCTTGGTTCTAAAAAGTCTATTCTCATTATAGAAAAAGGTCAACCCGTTGAAAAAAGAAGCTGTCCTAAAGCGAAAACAAAGCAATGCGTAAACTGTAAGCCTTATTGCCACATTACGACAGGCTTTTCAGGTGCAGGTGCATTCTCTGACGGTAAGCTTTCATTAAGCTATGAGGTTGGCGGTGATTTACCCTCTCTTATCGGTGAGGACTTCGCACAAGAGCTTATAAACTACACAGACAAAATTTACCTTGAGTTCGGTGCGGATGAGCATATAGAGGGCATCAGCAACGATAACGAGGTTAAGGAAATTCGTAAAAATGCCATTCAGGCAGGCTTGAAGCTTGTTGACTGCCCCATTCGTCATCTTGGTACAGAAAAGGCACAAACGCTTTACCTTGAAATTGAAAACCATTTAAGAAACAACAACGTTGATATGATGTTCGGTTATGAGTGTAATGACATTCTTATTGAAGACGGTGTATGTAAGGGTGTTTTCATAAGCAAAGGCGATGATAAGCAACAGATAGATGCCGATAAAATAGTAGTTGCTACCGGCAGACGTGGTGCTGACTGGCTTGAAAAGCTTTGCACAGAGCACGGTATTGAGCATCAGGCAGGTACTGTTGATATCGGTGTAAGAGTTGAAGTAAGAAACGAGGTTATGGAAAAGGTTAACCGTGTGCTTTACGAATCAAAGCTTATCGGCTACCCCAAGCCCTTTAAAAACAAGGTTCGTACATTCTGTCAGAATCCCGGTGGCTTCGTAAGTCAGGAAAACTATGACAACGACCTTGCCGTTGTTAACGGTCACTCTTACAAAGAAAAGAAATCCAACAACACAAATGTTGCAATTCTTTGTTCTCACAACTTTAATCAACCATTTAATCAACCTATTGAATACGCTCAAAAGGTTGGTGAACTTACAAATATGCTTGGTGCAGGGCACATTCTTGTTCAACGTTACGGTGATATTCTTGACGGTAAAAGAACTTGGCCCAAAGAGCTTGCTCAATCGAATTTACGCCCCTCTCTTCCCGATGCGGTTGCAGGTGATATAACAGCGGCAATGCCTTACAGAGCAATGACTAACATCATTAACTTTATTCAGGCAGTTGACCACGTTGTACCCGGCTTTGCTTCAACGGAAACCCTCCTTTACTCCCCTGAGCTTAAATTTTATAGTAATAAAATTAAAATGGATACCGAGCTTAACACAAGCGTTAAGGGTCTTCATTGTCTCGGTGACTCTTCAGGCTGGACAAGAGGTCTTATGATGGCTTCCGTTATGGGTGTTTTAATGGGCAGAAAGATAGTTGAAAAAGAATAAAAACATCTAATCACGATACAAAATCCCTTCATTTCATTAAGAGATGAAGGGATTTTAATATTCTGCATAAATCCGTAAAAAATATAATATGTTTTATTGGAGGTGCGGATATGGTTTTAAATTTTGATATAAAAAAGCTGTTGAAAAACGTTGCAATTCCCGTATTAGTTGGTGCTTTGGCAGGCTTTCTTACAAAAAATGACGTTACTGAATTTATGGAAACAGCAAACCAACCTTTCTTTACCCCACCCGGTTGGTTATTCCCTGTGGTGTGGACAATTCTTTACGTTTTAATGGGTGTTGCGGCTTATTTTATTGATATTTCAAAGGATATCGATAAAGACAAGGCATTATTAGTTTATTACGCCCAGCTTTTCTTTAATTTTGTTTGGAGCTTTATTTTCTTTACCGCCGAGAAATATTTATTTGCTTTTGTATGGATAGTAATTTTATGGTTACTGATATTACTAACTATAATAAAATTCAAAAAAACCGATACAAGAACGGTTTTACTCTTAGCCCCCTATCTTGCTTGGGTTACCTTTGCCGCAATACTGAATTTCAGCGTATATATTCTCAACAGATAAAAAATGAGCCGAGGTTTACCTCGGCTCATTTCATTAATTTATAACGAATAATTGCTGGTCTTTATCGTAGTTTGAAGTCCAGACGTTGATTTCATATTCCTCGAAAAGCTCGGGAATTGTAATCTCTTTATCGTCAAGGGCTTTCTGTAGCTCTGTCATTGAATATGAATCAAGCTTGCAACGAACCATTTTGATATTATCATATTCTGTAGCCATAAACTTCCAGTCAAATTTCTTGCCGCCTTTTTCAAAGCCGAAGCAAAGGAAGTTGTTCTCAAAGTTATTGTTAAGAGATTTATAAGCTTCTTCATCAGAAAAATAAATATCAACCCAAATAAACTCATCAGATTTTGTTATATCAACTGCTTTTACACCCTCCGTAAGCTCGGAAACGTCAGCAGGCGTCTTACCGTAATTCTTATTAAATTCTTCACTTGTAATAGAGTAGTTACCAATAACTGTTCTGCCTACACCGTCATTTGTTTTATGCTGAAGATAAACGTTGAAGCTAAGTGTAAAAATATTTTTGTTGGTTACTGTAAACTGGTCGGTAAGTGCTACAACATTGGCAAAATCATCAATATTTGATAAGGTATATTCAACACTCACACCGTCACTTAAAAACTTAAGTTCACCGGGACAACCAACCTGAGAACCGTTATTTATATAGAAATAGAAAACGGGGAAAACGTCAACAAAAGAGTTACCGCCTGCAAAATGAGCATCCAGAAGTGACTGCTCTTTATCAAAAGTAATGGTAAGCTTGACACCGTCACTAGTTGCTTCTGCTGAATATTCTTTAATACCTGCAACGTGCTTTTTGATTTTATCGAGCTGAATGGTATTATCTTCAACTTGTGTTGATTCTGTTGTCTGCACCTCGTTTGTTGAAGCTTCTGTAGTTGATTTTATTTCGTCTGCCTTTTCCTGAATAGCAGATGAAAGCGCAAACGTTACAAACAAAATAACTATTGCCATCACTAAAATTAGTCCGAGTAAAAATGGATTTTTCTGAACTTTATATGAAAAACTTTTTTTATTTACTTCACTCATTGTTTTCCTCCGTAGCCTTATGGCTTTCTCTTGCTTTTTCGGCAGCCTCGCGTTCTTCTTTTTCTATTTTTTCAGCTTCACGACCTGCTTTTTCAGCCGCCTTTTCTACCTCTCTTTTAGCTTTGCGTTCTTCACGAATTTCTTTCTTTGTAGCCTGAGGGGCGGGTGGCATATCTGTAAGCTTCATAAAGTCAATTTTTGCCATTTTCGTTTTAGGTAAAGAATCAAGAATAGTAACGGCACTTGGTCTTGAAAATCTCTCAAGCTTACTGTCGCAGTATTCTTTAATACATTTACACATTTCATCGGGATTGTCAGTAGGCTGAACAAGAGAAACGAATAATTTAATAATAGGCTTGCCGTCTATATAACCCTGAACTGCACAAGCTTCATTGATATAATCAAGCTTTAATACCTCTTGTTCAATATCATTGGGGTAAACGTTATAACCGGAAATGATTATCATACGTTTCTTTCTGCCTGTGAAGAAAACGAAGCCATCTTCATCCATATAACCTAAGTCGCCTGACTGAACCCATCTTCTGCCTTTTCTGTCGGTATAAACACCGCTATCCTCGCTATCAAAATATCCTGCCATAACGGTTGAGCCTGAAACAACAATTTCACCAATTGTATTGGGAGGAAGTTTTTTCTTCTTCTCATCCCAGATTTCAACCGTCATACCATCAAGAGGCTTACCGATAGAATTTTCTTTATAAGCACCCTTAATATTAGCGGTACAAACTGAACTAACCTCGGTAAGACCGTAGCCTCTGTAAAGCTTACCCTTTGCATTATACTTTTCAAGACGAGAGTTAAAGGCGTTAAGGAAAGTATCGCTTATAATGTCACCGCCTGCCCACAAAAGACGTAATTTTGAAAGATGAGGACCGTCAAAGTTTGATGCCTCATACATCTTTTTGAACATATTCGGTACACCTACGATATAGGTAACGTTATATTTCTTAATAAGCTTATTTGCTTTATCCGCAGAGAAATTCATCATAGGTAAGCAAGTAAAGCCTGCACACATACTAAAGTGCATAACAACACCTAAACCGAAAGCGTGGAACAAAGGTAAAACAGCTAGTGAACACTCTGCACCGGGTGCATGGGGAGCATCGAAAAAGCTTAATTTGTAAGCAAGCTCATTTAAGTTCTTATTAGTCAAAGCGATTGTTTTACTCTTTCCTGTTGTTCCGCCACCGTGAAGGTATACAGCTATATCATCACCGTTACCCTCAAGCTTTGAAGCTTTGTGGTTAAGGTGGCTGATAGTATGGTAAGACGCAGTATTTGATGACGGTGTTTTAGATTTAACCTTAACCTTTTCAAAAAGCTTGAAAGCAGGTCTTGTTAAAGGTAAAGCATAATCTGAGGGAGAGCAGATAATTGTAAGTCTGTTTCTCTTTCTCAACATACTTACATAATTCTCCATCAGGATATCAAATATGAAAATTGCTTTTGAATGTGCTGTTTTTAATATTTCCTCTAACACATCAGGAGGAGTAAGAGGATGAACGATATTTGCAATAGCGCCTATGCGGTTAATAGCATAAAATGCCGCAAAGCTCTGAACGCAGTTAGGAAGAAAAATTGTAACAACGTCTCCCCTTTTTATGCCTCTGCTTTCAAGATAACCTGCAATAGATTCAATATCGTTTATAAACTTTTTTCTGCTGATAAGATTGCCGAAGCTTTCGGAAACGTCATACACACCGAAATCCTTTGTGCAATCATAAAAAAACTCATAACAGTTTCTGTTTTCGGGTTTAATCATATCAGAAATAAATCCTTTCAAAACATAGTAACTTAATTAGATTAACTACATTATTTTATAATTTTACATTATTATTGTCAAGTTTTACCGCTTTTGTTTTCATTTTCTTCATAACTTGCAATGACACGATTAGGACAACGGGAAATACAACAGCCGCAAACACGCCTTTTTTCAAATCATCGTTTAAAAAGCCTGTTGCAACACCTACAACCGTAGGGCCGAAAGAGCAACCGAAATCACCGGCAAGTGCTAATATTGCAAACATTGCAGTGCCACCACGTTTAAAGGTTTCAGATGCAAGAGAAAATGCACCCGGCCACATTACACCGACTGAAAAACCGCAAATTGCACAACCGATAAGAGAAAAAACGGGGTTACCTGAGAAGGAGGCTAAAGCATATGAGATAACGCACAATCCTGCACAAAGCTTCATATATTTATTTAAATCAGTTTTTTCACTGATTTTTGAATATAAAACTCTCGAAGAGCCCATCGTTATTGCAAAAAGACTTGGTCCTGCCAAATCACCGATTGTTTTTGAAACCTTTAAGCCTTCTTCTGCAAAGGCAGATGCCCATTGGCTCATTCCCTGCTCTGAAGCACCCGCACAAACCATTATCACAATGAAAAGTAAAAACTGCTTTGAAGAAAAAAGCTGTTTTAAAGACATTTCCTGCCCTGCTTCTGTTAGGGGCGCTATGGGTACTTTACTGAAATAAAAAGCGTTAAAAAACGGTATAATCGCCCATATTACAGTTAAATAACGCCAATTTTCAATACCGAAAACAAAGAAGAATAACGTTGAAACGAGAACAACAAAAAGATGCCCCCAACAATAGAATGAATGTAAAAGGCTCATTGCCGCTTTCTTTGCTTTTATAGGACAAGCTTCAACTATGGGGCTTACAAGCACCTCAATAAGACCACCACCCGTTGCATATAAAAGAATTGCAACAAGAAGACCTGAATAAGCATCGGGAAAAACATCAGGAAACACACCTAAACCTATTATTCCCATTGATGAAAAAATTTGTGCAGCAACAATGCATTTTCTGTAACCGATTTTATCAACGGCTTTAGTAGCAACGATATCTATAAATAGCTGAAACAAAAAGTTTATGGTTACAAGTGAGGTTATCTTCTGAAGAGAGATACCAAATTCATCGCGGAATGTTAAAAACAAAAGAGGTGCAAAGTTATTTACAATTGCTTGAACTACGTAACCGAAATAACAAGCAAACACCGTATGGTTATAGTTATTTTTTATATTCATTCTACCCATTTTTAAACTCCATTTAAAACTCTACTAAAAGTAAGAAAATATCACAAAATTTCTGTATTAGCATATCATACTAACGGTCGGTTTTCAAGGCGAAAATGCGTATGATTACACAGTTTGGACACTAAAAATAAACAAAAACCCTAAAAAAGTGAATGAATATTCACTCTTTTGTGTAAAAAAACGTTATTTTTTGTAGAAAATTGACTACTTTTTGCAATAAAATTTCATATTCAAATACCGATTTTTTATTTAATGTTACAATATTTTTTCAGCGTTAAATATTTTATTGCAATTTAGTTTTTTAAGGTTTACAATATCTGTCATAAAAATAGTATATAAGTATTATTACTGCTATTCTTACATATTCTTTTAAGGAGTGTTTACAATGAGTTACATCCAAAACACAATTGATGCAGTTGCTAAAAAACACGCTAACGAACCTGAGTTCGTTCAGACTGTTACTGAAGTTTTAAACTCACTTATCCCCGTTATTGAACAGCATCCCGAATACGAGAAGGCTTCTTTATTAGAAAGAATGGTTGAGCCCGAAAGACAAATTACTTTCCGTGTTACATGGGTTGACGATAATGGCAAGGTAAACGTTAACACCGGTTACAGAGTTCAGTTTAACGGTGCTATCGGTCCTTACAAGGGCGGTCTTCGTTTCCATCCCTCTGTTTACATCGGTATTATGAAATTCCTCGCTTTTGAACAGACCTTCAAAAACAGCCTTACAGGTCTTCCCATCGGTGGCGGTAAAGGTGGTTCTGACTTTGACCCCAGAGGTAAGAGTGATGCTGAAATTCTTAGATTCTGCCAGTCTTTTATGACAGAGCTTTACAGACACATTGGTCCTGACGTTGACGTTCCCGCAGGTGACATCGGTGTTGGCGGTAGAGAAATCGGTTACCTTTACGGTCAGTACAGAAGAATTAAGGGTGCTTTCGAAAACGGTGTTCTTACAGGTAAAGGCCTTTCATACGGTGGCTCTCTTATCAGACCTGAAGCAACAGGTTTCGGTGCTACATATTACACAGTTGAAATGTTAAATCACTTCGGTGAAGACATTAAAGGTAAAACATTTGCTATCTCAGGTTTCGGCAACGTTGCTTGGGGTGCAGTTAAGAAAATCACAGAGCTTGGCGGTAAAGTTCTTACTATTTCAGGTCCTGACGGTTACGTTTACGATAAAGACGGTATCAGCACAGATGAAAAGATTGAATTTATGCTTGAGATGCGTGCTTCAGGTCGTGATAAAGTTCAGGATTATGCTGACAAATTCGGTGCAGAATTCTTCCCCGGACAGAAACCCTGGGGTGTTAAGGTTGACGTTGCTATGCCTTGCGCTACACAGAATGAAATCGGTATGGAAGAAGCAAAGAAGCTTGTTGAAAACAACGTTTCTTACTACGTAGAGGTTGCTAACATGCCCACAACTAACGATGCTCTTGAGTACCTTAAAGAAAACTGCAAAGCAGTTGCTCCCTCAAAAGCTGTTAACGCTGGTGGTGTTGCAGTTTCTTCATTAGAAATGGGTCAGAACTCAATGAGATATGCATGGACAGCTGAAGAAGTTGATGCAAAGCTTAAACTTATTATGAAAAACATTCATGATAACTCAGCTGCTGCTGCTGAAGAATACGGTTACGGTTATGACCTTGTTGCAGGTGCAAACATTGCCGGTTTCCTTAAAGTTGCTGACGCTATGATGGCTCAGGGCATTATCTAATAGAAAATTCAAACTTAAAAGGACAACAAAAACTTGGGTTTTTGTTGTCCTTTCTTTTTTCTCTTTGTGCAATTAATACCAACGATACCTATGGTTTTTGTTTAATGATACTAATATTTTAAATAAGAAGATTTTTTTTCTTAATTTCATTTACTCTTTTTATAATATATGTTACAATAGTTACGTAAAAGTTACGCTTTTATCTCATTGTCTTCACACTATGAAAGGTGGTATTTAAATGTTAAGGTTTTTCAAGACGAAAAAAGGTTTTACTTTGGTAGAATTATTAGTTGTTGTTCTTATTATTGGAATTACCGTAGCAATTGCAATACCATCTTATCAAGCGTTTTCAAGAAACGGACGTATAAGAGTTTGCAGTGCTACTCAAAGAACAATCATTACTATTGTAAGAAACTGGTGTATTGATAATAAATTTAATGATAATTTTGATTTCGCTATCACTTCCGACGGTACAAAAGGCACTGTTACCGGTCATAGTACTACCCTCTCAAATGACCTGATTGTTCTTTTAGAATCAGATGTATTTGATGATGATGTACTGTTTTGCCCCGGAAACGGAACAATAATTATAGTGTTAGAAAAAACAGGCGGCACCGCTCCTAAGGTTACGGTTAGTTGCACCGGTGGCGATGACGGCGATACACATATTATGAGAAAGAAATAAGACAAATGAATTAAATTAATATAGCAACAAAAAAGAGTAGGTTTTTACACCTACTCTTAATTTATTAGTTTGAATCAGCTTAAAAATCGCAAAATCATCAACTATCTGTAAATTGGTTAGAGGATTTTGATGAAGTTTAAGTCTTTGTAAACCGAAGCTGTACAACGGTACTGCGAGGTGAAACAAAGCTTAAAATTCGCAAAATCATCAACCAATTTCTACTGTACCGTCTTCGTAAACCTTAATCTTATCACCTGTTTTAACAGTGTTAAGGAATTCTTCACCAAGGCAGTCAATTGTGGGCATGGGAGTATCTGTCCATACAGCACCAAGGATTGCACCAGCTGCTGCAAGAGAGTCAATATGCTCTGAGAAAAGCATACACGCGGGACATTTACCTAAAACCTTTGCACAATAGAGAACCATACCACCGGTAGTTGAACCGATTGTCTGAGGAAGACAAAGTGCAGAGCCACCCATAGGCTGTTTATAAATATCAGGATTGTTCTGGTCACCGCATTTTGCTGTCTTATCCTCTTCCTTGTCAAACTGGAGAGCATTCTGGAAAGAAGCGAGTGTATTAAAACCACCGTGTGAAACAAGTGCAGTTGCTTCAACTGTACCCGGTACAACGGGACGACCTTTAAAAGTTTTCATCTTATTTTGCCCCCTTTGTGATTATGTTGAGAATCTCTTCACTTGTATAGTAACGAGAAGTTGTATAAGTACGGAGTTTGTTTGAGTTAGTTATAACTCTGCCCATCTTTGCAAGAGGGTTGTTCATATACATAAGAGGACAAATGTAGCTGAGAGTTACGCCTGTTGCAGCAAGCTTTGCGGCATATTCAGTTTTATTGAATTCATCACAAACTGCAGGTGCTGCTGTAAATACTGTAGGAATAGTAACTTTCTTTCTGCCACTCTTTTTAAGACCTTCAACAACGTTGTCTGTCCATTCTTTAAGCTGCTGAAGAGAAAGATGAGGACAACCGATGAAGCAAAGCTGAGGATCCTTATCAACTTTCTTCCACATAACAGGATATGACTTATAAACTCTCTCAAGTTCAGCATCGTCAATAACGTAAACCTGAGCATTATCAGCGATAATGCTTTCGCCCATTTCAACTGCTTCGGGAGTAAGACCTTCAATATGATAAAGACCAACCGCACCGTTAGAAGCTGTAGCAGCACCGAAATCTTTAAGATATGCTTTTGCATCATCGTCAAGCTCTGTACCAATCCAATCAGTAAGACCTTTAACGTATGGAACATCTTCCATAACCTTCATACCGATAGCACTACCGAGAATCTGAGCTTCGGGTTTTTTAGTTGTCTTAACTTCAACAATCCAAGTTGCTTTTCTGCCTTCATCAGTAACAAGACCGAAATAAGGAACACAACCAACAATAGAACCGAAAAGTTCAATAATACCTGAGTTACGGTTGCAACGAGCACCAAGAACAGAGTTTGCATAAACAACAGCACTGGACTCTGCCCATGAAAGAATATCACCTTTCTTGGGAAGGTTACCAACCTGATCCATATAACAAGTACAGGTGTAAGCATCATCACTTACAAGACCTAACTTTCTGAGCTGTTCGTCATAGCTATCCTGTTTTGTGTACATAAATTTGTTAAAAACAAGATTCTTAGCAAAGTTTGAGGGAACCTTTGGGTCAACGGGTTTGGGGTCAACAGAGAATTTCTGAGTTGATTTAATACCCGCAGCAATAAGCTGATCCATAAGGTCGTAAACAGGGCTCATAACCTTAAGACCGAAGCTTGTAACAAGGTGACCCATTTCACTTGTAACGGGAATCATTTTTGTTGCTCCGAAAGCCTCACCGTACATGACAAGAGTTTTCATAACCTTTGCCATAGTCTCCCCTTGTTCGCCATTAAGCAAAGCAAGCTGTTCGGGAGTTAATTCCATTTTGTAGTCCATTATATTCATCCTTTCTTAAATTTTGATATAACGGCAATTTTTTGCATCTTTTATTCTAACACATACCGACAAAAAAAGAAATAGTTTTTTGTTAAATTTTTATCTATTTTTGATTAGAGTGGGTAAAGCGTATACAAAAACAAAAACTCTGCCGTTTTTTGTTACGGCAGAGTTAAAAATACTATTGAAAATCATATAATAAGAAAATCTTGTGCAGAAACCAAAATACCGTTAACCTCAACAACAGATGGGTTGTAATTTACGTAAACAACCTTACTGTAATCATAAGTTATTTTGTAAACACCTGATACAACCTTTTCATGTGAAGTGATTTCCATATCCATCAGAGGCATCATTCTTTTTGCGATAGAATAATACTTAGCTGTCTGGGAGGCATATACGCCATAATCAAGCTTTTCGTTGCCCTTATGGGTAAACACAAAAGACGGTGAAGCACCGTATTCAACAGCTTTAAGGATAGCGTCTATACCACTTTCGGAAACATTAACGGGACTTGTACCGTAGCAAACGCTACCATGTAAAACCATTTGCATCAACGGTACGGAAACAACACCGTTTTCACCATCAACGGAAGATTTATCGGGCACTGTGAAAACTGCATCTGCTTGCTTCATAAGGTAAACTGACGGGTTTGTTAACATAAGTCCGCCACCCACACTTAATGAGCCTATTTTCTCTTTCAAATCATTAAGGGCGTCTTGTCTGTTTATACCACCTTTAATGTCGGTATACAAGAAACGGGATAAGTCGTTAACACAAACATTACCAGAATTCAAGTCACTCATCAACTTATAAACGTCTGAAATATTGTTATTGACCTTTTTGTAGCTTGAGAAAATATATTTAAACGAGGGCTTGTTAAGGTATTCTCTTAAATCCTCATAAACATCGATACCCTTATTCATATCCAATGAATTTTCAGCAGAAAGGTTAACGTCATACCAAACTGAACTGTTTTTCTCGTTAGCGGTATTGCAAAGCGAGTTATAGTCGTCATACGTTCCCATATTTGAACTGAATTCATCGATTTTTGAAGCAGAGGTATTCAAGCCGTTTTTACCGCAACCGGTTAATCTTAAAGCAACACTACGAACACCTTTAGATTTTAAAAGTGCAATAATTTCAGAGGCGTTTTCAAAGGTTGTGTAAACATCTTTTTTGCCGCCATTTTCACTGCCTATCGCTGTTACAAAGAAAGGCATATCAGCAAATTTACTGCTTAATTCAGATGATAAATAATCGTTTTTTATAAGATAATCTCTTGTAAGAGAAGCAACTATATTATAATTTAATAAGCCTTTATCAGTTAAGTTATAGCTTTGAACAAGGCTACCATCGTAGCTTTCACCTTTTACGGTTTTGCCATCATAATCACCAATAGCGGTTACTGTAAAAGTATTATACAAATCTCCACCCTTATCTTTGAAGCGATTCATAGTGACAGAAGAAAGAGCATCTGCGTTTTCAATTATGATAGTCAAAAGGGTTTTGTTTTTTGTAAAAGCAAAGCAAGGAAGATTAAAACCGGTTGAATAAGAATCAAAAGTAATGTCACTACCGTAAACGGTGTATTCATTGACAATATCCTCTTCAATATTTGCAGTAAGATTCACCTGAGCACCCGAGCCGTCGGGAATTGTATAGAAAACGTCACCCGCAGGCTTGCGGACTGAAAAAAGACCCGGTAAAACGCTGATTTTTTCTACACACCAACCACTTTTAAGAGTTACTTGAGATAAATCGATTTTTGATTTTATTACACCATCTTCAACGTAGAAGGTAAGAGGAATTACAGAGAGTGTTTCGTCACCCTTTTCTTTTGAAAATTCATAAGAAAGAGTAACCTTACCAGCTTCGTTTTCGGTGATTGAAAAGCCACCGTAAGCCATACTGTTATCGGTACTGTTCAAAACGTGTGAATTGCCTCTTTCATCACACAAAACAACGTTTAATGTAGCAGAAAGAAGGCTTTTTGCCGCATCGCCAGAGGAAGCATTAAAAACATCTTTAGTTAATTTATTATAAAATGCTACCGCACCTGTTTTTTCGTTTATACACAACGAATTGTTACCGATTGTAAGATACTCTTTAAAGTCATTTGAAAAGGATATTCCGTTTTGCTTATCGGAAGTATACGAGTATGTTTTTCTTTCAAGCACAACACCCGTTGGAATTAAACATAAAGCAACAATAACCGCAACAAGAGCTACTGCGGTTACACCAATTATAATTTTATTGGTTTTACTGATTTTCATAACAAAAGCCATCCAAACAATTTCAAGATACTGTGTATAATAACATAAATATCAATACTTTGCAACAGATTAAAATGGTTTAAATCTTTAACTAAGTGTTAATAATATTACATTTAATATAATTAATTTAAAAATACTCTTGTAAAATTCATCGAATTAGTATAAAATAGTAGCAATATTGTGTACTTAGTACACTAAATAGAAAGCAAAGGATGAATTTTATGGCAAACAACGAAATCAAAACCAATGCCGAGATTTACCGCGAGCAGCGCAAGGAACGTCTTGCTAAGGCCGCAAAGAAAAAGAAATCCGGTAAGGGCGACAAGATTATAAGAGCTCTTGTTAAAGCTCTTTGCATTATTCTTGTAGCAGGTGTAGTTCTCTACGGTGCAGCAAACATACTTACTAAAGTTTTCTGCTTACCCCAGAAGCTTATCACAGTTGCTTCATACGAAGATGAAAAAATCACTATGGCAGAGTACAACTACTACTATATGAGCCTTTACAACCAGATGGTTTCTACCGTTAATCAGATTGACTCTTATTACGGTCAAGGCTACGGTTCTTACTATACAGGCTTTGATACAACTAAAGACCCTGCAGACCAGAAATATACAGCTGAAGATGCTGCAGAAGGTGTTGAAACCTGGGCAGACTATTTCAGAGTAACAGCTCCCGAAAAGGCTTTCCTTCAGGCTGCAGTTTACAAAGAAGCTATCAGCGAAGAAGCTAAAGCAAAAGGCTTCGAAATTTCTGCAGAAGACCAGAAAGCTATGAACGATGAAATCGATGAGATTTTGACCGAGCTTGCAACCTATGCAGAAAACAATGACTTCTCTCTTAACAACTACATCGCAAAAACTTGCGGTGAAGGTCTCACAGAGAAATCATACAGAGAGCTTCTTGAAAGAGATTATATAGTTCAGCATTACCTCACATGGTATCAGGAAAATATTGCTGACAGCATAAACGAAGATGAAGTTAAAGCTTACTACGAAGAAAATAAAGCTACTTATGATTATGCAACAGTTAGACTCTTCTCTGTTTCCTATGCAGAAGCTAAAGAAAATGCAGATAAGAACGACCCTGTTTACTCAAAAGAAGAAGCTAAAACTCGTGCAGACGATTTCTTAAGTAAGATTACAGATGAAGCTTCTTTCGCAACTACTGCAAAAGAATTTGCTCTCCCCTCTCAGGCAGACAGCTTTAAAGAAGACAGTGCAACTCTTGCAAAGAACCTTACAAAAGCAAGTGTTGAAAGCTCTTCAAAGAGCGTTGCTGAATGGGTATTCAGTGCAGACCGTGTTGTTGGTGACAAGGCTGTAATTGATGACGAAAAGTCAGAAGCTTACTACATTGCTTATATGGTTTCTGTTGCTGCTCCCGATAAGGGTACTGCAGGTGCAGACGTTCGTCACATTCTTGTAAAGGCTGACACAACAAAACAGGATACACAGGGTAAAGAGGTTGACCTCCCCGAAGATGAGGTTGCTAAAAACTTTGCAGACGCTAAAGTTGAAGCAGAAGCAATTCTCAAAGAGTGGAAAGACGGTGCAGCTACAGAAGAGAGCTTCACACAGCTTGCTTCAGAAAAGACTGACGATACAGGTTCAAAAGAAACCGGCGGTCTTTATGAAGGTATTACTTCAACAAGCAGCTACGTTCCCGAATTCCTTGACTGGGCTCTTGCAGACCACAAGGTTGGCGACACAGGTATTATTAAAACTGATTACGGTTATCACATTATGTACTTTGTAGGTGCTGATGAGACAGAAAAATGGGAGAGCGATGTTCGTACTGCTATTGCATCTGAAAAATTCGATGATTACACAACAGAGCTTATCGAAACTATTTCAGATAAGATTGACCGTAATGAAACAGTTATCAAATTCTTCGTCAAATCAATTGAGAAACAGATTTCAACCGCAGTTTCTTATAAATCATCTTCATCAATGTATTGATAATTAAAAACAAAAACCTTGAATTCGTATGAATTCAAGGTTTTATTTTTTTGAAAAAATTTTCTGCGTTCTGATAGAAGAGTTTATTAAGAATATCTTCACTATACCCTTTATATTTTAACCATTCGTTTAGCTTCGGGAGTTTTTCTATACCCGAAAGCAAGGGGTTAATTGTGCAACCGTCATAGTCGCTACCTAAAGCTACTACGTTTTCACAACCCATTTCAATAAATGCATCTAACTGCCTTACAAAAGCATCAAAGCCTACTGCATTTTCATCTTCAATAAAATCAACGTAAAAGTTTATTCCCACAACACCGTTTCGTTCTTTAATCAGACTCAACTGTTCTTTGGTAAGGTTCCTTTTAGTTGATTTATACGTATTAACAATATCTATATTTGAATGACTTGCAACAAATGGCTTTTCGGCAATATCTATAAAATCAAAAAAGCTTTCTCTGTTAAGATGTGATACGTCTAAAATAACACCAAGCTTTTCTGCTTCCTTTATAAATTCCTTTCCGTAATGTGTTATGCCACCCTCTGAAAAAGCACCGCCACCGATTTCGTTGTTTGTTTTCCACGCAAGTGTAATAAGGCGTACACCCTTTTCGTAAGCAGAATAAAGCCCCTTTATAGTGCCACCGCAACCCGAAGCACCCTCCATAGCTAAAATAGCTTTAACGGGCGTTTGTCCTATATTACTGTAATATGAAATCAAATCCGCATTTTCAGCTATCTCACTATGATAATAATCTGCAATATTATTGAAATACGAAAAAGCAGCTTCTCCACGCAATTCATCGGGAATCCATATTGCAAAAACCTGAGTATGCTCACCGATTGTTTTGCATCTTTCCAAATCAAAGTGAAGCTTATTTTCTTTTAATTTAAAATTGTTTTTACAGCACTCACCTATTGTGTCGCAATGTAGATCAAAGCTTTTCACAAGACACCTCAAAAAGCATTTTTAATATGATTTATTTCAGATAAGCTACTACCGTTTACGAGAACTTCAATTATATCATATCTGATTTTATTTTTCAGGTTATATTTATTTACGTAGCATGCCGCACTACTTTTGATATTCTCCTGTTTTTTTAAGTCCACGGCATCTGCAGGCGGAAACATACCTCCCGTTTGACGCGTTTTAACCTCTACGAAGCAGATAACACCGTCTTTTTGGGCAATAATATCTATTTCACCCGTGTTGGTTTTATAGTTGGCGCTCCAGATTTCGTAGCCCTCTTTTCTTAAAAAACGGGCTGCAAATTGCTCGCCGAAAGCACCTAATAAATTACTATTCATTTTACTTACCTATTATGTTTTTTAAAAATGATTTTCTGTGAACAGGGCTTATACCAAACTGCTCAATCATTTCATAATGAAGCTTTGTGCCATAGCCTTTATGCTTTGAAAACTGATACTGAGGATACTGCTTATCAACCTCTTGCATAAATCTGTCTCGGCTAACCTTTGCAATAATTGAGGCAGCGGCAACAGACATACATTTACTGTCACCTTTAACTATAGTAATCTCTTTTACACCTGTATTTGCATATCTGTTACCATCTATAAATGCAAGGTCCGGTTTTAAATCAAGACCGTCAACCGCTCTTTTCATAGCAAGAAAGGTAGCATTAAGAATATTTATATCGTCTATTTCTTGCTCGGTTGCCACACCAACTGACCAGGCAACAGCATCCCTTATTATATCATCGTAAACTAAATCTCTTTTCTTTTCAGAAAGCTTTTTAGAGTCGTTTAATATTTCGTGAGTATAGTTTTCGGGAAGAATAACCGCACCTGCAAAAACAGGTCCTGCAAGAGGCCCTCTACCCGCTTCATCAACGCCACAAACTACTGCATACCCTTGGTTGTGGGCATCATTTTCATAAGAATAATCAAGCATATTTACACACCTTAGAGTGAGTGAATTCGAGCCAAATATGCCTTAAATGTCCGATTTCACGCACCTTTTATATTTTTTTGTCTTGATATGCGTTAGTATAACTTCGCCAAAGAAAATCTAAAATGCACGCAAACTCGAACATTTAAGGTTCTACGAAGTTTAATACTTGGCAATTTTTTCTGTAACAAGGCAAAACTCGCAGGAATACTGCCGTATTTCAAGAGTTTTAACGATGTTACGGGGAAAAGTGACTGTATTAAACCATATTTGGGTCGAACACACTCACTCTAAATAAATAATCCAAAGGAAATACCCCTTTGGATTATTTTAATATATTTATTCAGGAAATTCAAGAGAAAGTCTACCGAGCTTGCCACCGCGATACTCATCAAGAAGCATAACGGATGCACGCTCATAGTCAATCTCACCACCGGAAATAAGCATTCCTCTTTTTCTGCCTATCATCTCGAGAATTTCGTAATCCTCTTTATCGTCAAAGCCCGTGATTTTAAATCTTTCTGTTAAACGCTCACTGTAGCCGTTTCTAAGCACGTTTATTAATCTGATAGCTAATGTCTCACTATCAAGAATCTCGTCCTTAACAGAGCCTATAAAGGCTAATTTATCACCAACAGCCTTATCTTCAAACTTGGGCCACAAAACACCGGGGGTATCAAGAAGCTCAACACCGTTACCAACTGCAAACCAACTGTTTGAACGGGTAACACCGGGCTTATCAGCAACCTTGGCACGATTACGACCTGCCATTTTATTTATGAATGATGATTTACCGGTATTAGGAATACCAACAACCATAACTCTTAAGGGCTTGCCAACCATACCTTTATCGGTATTTCGTTGAATTTTATCTTTTAAAACCTCTCTTACAAGAGGAAGATATGCGTTAAGACCCTTACCTGAACGACAATCAACCGGTAAAGCAAACATACCATTCTTTTTATAATATTCAACCCATTTGGCAGTTGTTTTTTCATCTGCAACGTCGCACTTATTAAGAAGAACTATTCTTGGCTTTGAGCCTATCATTTCTGCAAGCTCGGGGTTAGATGAGCTTAAAGGAATTCTCGCATCAACTATTTCTGTTACCAAATCAACAAAAGGCAGGCTTTCTTTAATAAGCCTGCGTGTTTTTGCCATATGACCCGGAAACCATTGTACTATTTGCTTTTGGTTATCATTCATAATCGTAAATATCAAAATCGTTAAAAGGTAAAACCCTTATAACTGCCTTTCCTAAAACATATCTTTCGTCTAACGGACCAATGAGAGTTGAACGGCTATCTGTTGAGCCGTTGCGGTTATCACCCATACAGAAAAGCTTACCTTCTGGAACTGTATAAGGGAAGGTTACGTCATCATATTTAGGAATAATAAACTGCTCTTTTTTATAAGGCTCGTCAAGAGGCACACCGTCAACGTAGACTATACCTCTTGCAAAGTCGATATCAACAGTTTCGCCACCTGTTGCAATTACCCTTTTAATAAGAGGCTCGTTGAAGTAGTTTGGCTGGGTAATTACAACGATATCCCCTCTTTCGTAAGAGTCCTTCTGCATTGTAATTAACCAATCATTTTCTTGAAGTGTATTTGTCATAGAAGAACCTACAACACCTACAAGACGAAAAGCGAAAACAAAAACGAAGGCAATAATGATGAATGATGTCATAACAATTGATAACATATCATAAACCATTAAATTGAAGCCTTTTTTGTCGTCAGTTTTCTTTGTTGAAAATCTGATTTCTGATACTAACTCCTCTTCTTCAAAAGCCTGGTTTGAAGTTGTGTTAATATCAACAATTCTTTCATCGTTGTTCATAATCATTCAACCGTCCAATTACCTAATGGGAAAAATCTGAATAATACTTTACCTACTATTAATCTCTCGTCAACACAACCAACCTGAGTTGAACGGCTATCAAGAGAAACCCCTCTGTTATCACCTAAAACGAAAACTGTGCCTTCGGGAACAGTAACAGGGAAAGCAACGTCAAACTGTTGAGTTGTAAGCTCGTCAGTATAATGCTCTTCAATACCGTTAACGGTAACAACACCGGTTGTAAAGTTTATATCAACAGTATCACCTGCAACGGCAATAACTCTTTTGATAATAGGCTTTTTCAAGCCCTCTGTGCTTGAAAGAACAACTATATCACCTTTTTCAGCTTCATAACCTATAGTTGAAACAACAACCTTGTCACCGTCCTGAAGAGTAGGTTTCATAGAAGGACCGTCAACGCTGAAAACTCTGAAAAGAAAAGTAAAAACAAGAGTAATTACAAAAAATGCAGCAATAATTGCCTCAAAAAATTCGAAAACATCTAACTTATCATTTCCTTTTTTAACAGGCTTTTTTGTTTCAACCTCATTATCTAAGGTTAAATTGTATTCTTCGGTTTTACGCACACCGTTCACCTCTGATTAATATGTGTATAATCTAAGTCACATTATACACCTATAATATAAAAAATAAAAGTCTAAATTGTAAAATTTCGTTTCACCCTAAATAAGAATCAAGGGCAGATATAAAATCTGCCCTTACCTCTCGGCAATAATCAGCCGATTTTTTCCTTAACCTTAGAAGCCTTACCAACTCTATCGCGGAGATAATAAAGTTTAGCTCTGCGAACTTTACCGTAACGAACAACTTTAACAGCTGCAACGTTGGGTGAGTGAACAGGGAATACTCTTTCAACACCTACACCGTAAGCTACACGACGTACTGTGAAAGTTTCGCTAACA
This sequence comes from Acutalibacteraceae bacterium, assembly GCA_045638585.1. Taxonomy (GTDB): domain Bacteria; phylum Bacillota; class Clostridia; order Oscillospirales; family Acutalibacteraceae; genus DTU089. Next base: position 22,510 of record JAZUBO010000029.1, read on the forward strand.
CCGCTACCTCTTTTTGCGATAACTGTGCCTTCGAAAGCCTGAATTCTTTCTCTCTCGCCTTCACGAATCTTAACATCAACTCTAACTGTGTCACCGATGTTGAAAGCGGGCTTCTCAGCCTTAAGGCTGTCCTGTGCAATAAGTTTTAATGCGTCCATAATAAACCTCCGATTTTTTTCAAGCGTTCTTACCTGAAAGGCAGCGGACCGCCAGCTTTAATGTTGCCATTAACTGCCGTTGCCCGATCACTCGGTAACAACGCACACATAGACTTGATAATAATATCACATAAGAAATCAAAATGCAACAGTTTTTTTAATATTTTTAAATAATTCCTAAAAACTCAAAGGCCTCTTTATTTGTACAATATAAGACGTCGTCTTTTCTGCTGATAATACGGCAGAAATCCTCAAGAAGCCCCCACCTGTTTCCTGCATCAAACTCGTAGCTATGACCCCAGATATACAAAAGCTTTGTTTCATCAGTATCGTTTTTCAAGAAAGCATCTGTAATACTCTCGATTTTATCTGTATCTTTTGTAAGGCTCATAGTGGGATTAAACAAATAAAGATTTTCATAGCCCTTAAAACTAAGGGTTTCACGAATTGTTCTTGCGTATTTAATACCCGTTGAAGCTTTTATGGTATTTGCTACAAAATCATTACAATTAACTCCCCCGCCGGGATACGCCATACCTATAACCTCATACCCTACCAACTCTGACAAATTCAAACGGTCATTTTCAACCTGGTATACAATTTCATCAGAAGATAATTCAGGAAGGAAAGGATGTGTCAGAGTATGAGCAGCAACCTCGTGACCGCTGTAAATTAATTTAACGTCACTTTTATTAACTTTTTTATGGTCAACAGTTTCACCCAATACAGTCAAAGTACCTTCTGTACCCAATAATTCGGAATTAAGATTGAAAGTACATTTCAAGCCATATTTATTAAGAATTTCAATAAATCTTATATCCTGGGTTACACCGTCATCAAAGCTGAAGGTAACTATTTTTTTATAATTCATTATACACCACCAAAAAACCTTTCTTACATATAGATTATATACGTAAGAAAGGTTAATTTCAATATTTACTTGAATTCTGTTTGCCTTACTTAAGAAATATGTATTAAACTGCGGGAATAAACACAATTTTCAAATCTTCGGTTGTTTCACCTGTCAAATCGTTTTCCTGTGCTATAGCATTTACAGTTGTATTATATTTTCTTGCAATAGACCAGAGGCTTTCTTCTTTTTCGGGGAAATACACGGTAATTGCATTTCTTTCTTTTTTCACCTGAATTTCACTTTCGGTTATATCAGTAACAACATCAAATGAAAGAGATTGGAAAACCTCACCGCATATTTTCATTTCAAAGCGTAAATCAATACTGCTTTCGCTCTTTTTCATATAATCGAGTGAAATAATTTTCACATCCGGGGTACACTTAGTAGTATTACAGTAAGCTTCGCTCTTCTTTTCATACCTATAATCAATAAGCTTATTATAATTTACAATATTACCCGAAGAATCTCTTGCAAGAAGCGAAACAGAAATCGAACCAAAAAAGATGATAACACCGTTTTCACACTTAACATCACATCTTGTAATATCACCTATAACGTCTACGATATCAGAGATACCGGCACCCGACAAGGATAAATCCTCTTTATGAATATAGCTGTCTTTTATGTATTCGGGTGTACATAAAAACGAGTAATTACTCTTTTTTAAATCAATTGATGAGCTTACAGAATAGGCATCTGTAATAACAAGCAATTCTTTTTCTTCCCACATAGTAGCTGACGCTTCAACACCTAAAGAAATATCAAAGCTCGTTCCCCTACCGTCATTTTCATTCTTCTGAATAACATCGACAGCACATACACTTAATACAATATCACCAAAAAAGCGTTCTTCCATACCATCAAATTCAAGTATTTGGTTTATAGGTAAATTATGCTTGATATGCTCCGTTTGGGATTTATCATCAGCGTTAACGTAACAAATATCAATTAATGCATCGCCCTTAAGCATTATTTTATTATTGATTTTTCTGATATCGTTACACACAGCAACTGCTTTACTGCTTAACACAAATGCAGACGGCACGTTTAAGGGAATAGTATCACTCATTGCAAAAGAACGAGTTTTTCTGCAACCTAAAGAAGCACATCTTACAGGCACACATTTTTCTTCAATATCAGTTTTATCTGCTAAAGATACAACCTCTTGAAGCTTTACTGTATAACCGATTACAGAAATATTCAAACCTGCTTTTATTTCCGCCCTTTTAGTACTTGTTGCACGGCAATTAACATAAGAAACACTAACCTTTGCAACTGCATCTGCGCACTCTGAAAACCCAGCATTTTCACAGTAACGGGTAAAGTTTCTTTCCTGAGAAAAGCTATATACACCGCCATCCTCTGCGGTGTATATCATTTTAAGAAGACAAGTTCCGTCAACGGTAACTCTATCCCCTGTTACTCTGCAAGAATTTATTTTCGGCTCGGCAACAGACTTAATTATTCTTAATATCTCAGGCATATATTCAGGCATTGAAAAATCAGCCTCAACACATTCCTCCGATATATTCTCAATGAATGTTTCTAATAATTTACAATCTTCGTGTTTTAATGAAATATCCATAAAATTAACTCCCTTCATATACCTTCAATGAATGTATATGAGGGAGTTTGCTTTAATATTACATATTAAAGATTAAATCAGTTTACTTTTACAATCCAACCGAGCTTATCTTCGCGTTTACCCCACTGAATACCTGTGAGTTCATCGTAAAGGAACTGAGCAACGGGACCAATTTTGCTTTCGTTGATAACAAGATGCTCGTCACCGTCGATATATTCACCAACGGGTGAAATAACAGCTGCTGTACCTGTACCGAAGGATTCTGTAAGAGTACCGTTTTTGTAAGCTTCTTTTACTTCATCAACTGAAATCTTGCGTTCTTCAACCTTGTAGCCGTTAGCTTTAAGAACTTCAATACAGCTTGCTCTTGTAACACCGGGAAGAATGTTACCGTCTTCAAGAGAAGGAGTAATAACTGTACCGTCGATAACGAAGAATACGTTCATAGCACCAACTTCGTCAATATATTTTCTCTCAACACCGTCAAGCCAGAGAACCTGAGCGTAACCCATTTTATCTGCTTTTTCCTGACCGATAAGAGATGCGGCATAGTTACCACCTGCTTTTGCCATACCTGTACCGCCCTTTACACAACGAACATATTCACGTTCAATGTAAATCTTAACGGGGTCCATACCGTTTGCATAGTAAGAGCCAACGGGTGAAAGGATAATAGCAAAGATATAAGAATGTGAAGCGTGAACACCGAGGAAAGCATCAGTTGCAATGATAAAGGGACGGATGTAAAGAGATGTACCGTCATTGTGGGGAACCCAATCCTTATCAACGTCTACAACTGCTTTGATAGCTTCAAGACAGAGCTCGGGGTCAATACGAGGAACGCAAAGACGATCACAAGTATTGTTCATTCTTTCGATGTTTTTCTGAGGACGGAAAAGCTGAATGCTACCGTCAGCAGTTCTGTATGCTTTAAGACCTTCGAAAAGCTCCTGAGCGTAGTGGAAAACCATTGATGAGGGGTCAAGCTGAAGAGGACCGTAAGGAACGATTCTGCCATCGTGCCAACCCTGACCTTCATCATAGTTCATAATAAACATATGATCTGTAAAGATTTTACCGAAACCAAGCTTGCTTTCGTCCTGAGGCTTAGCCTTGGGTGCGGTTGTTCTTTCAATTTTGAATTCGTAACTCATTGAAAATAACCTCTTTTCAATTAATAGTCGTAACCGAGCTTGAGAGCTGTTTTGTTAACTTCAAGAAGATCCTGATGACGAGCTGATACAACCTTTGAGAGAGGCGCATCAATATTGTCAAAGCCAAGCTGGGGAACTTCTTTAAGAAGCTTACCGGTGATAATCATATTTGCAAGAGTGCTGATACCCTTTTCGTTTGCAATTTCTGTTGAGGGAATGTAGTAAACATCTACGTCTGTTCTTTCAACCTTACGAGAAATAAGAGTTGAGTCAACAAAAATCTTACCACCTGAAACAACTTCGTTTTCGTATTTATCAAGAGAAGGAAGATTCATTGCAACAAGCACGTCGGGTTTACCAACGATAGGTGAACCGATAGGCTCGTCGCTAACGATAACGCTACAGTTTGCTGTACCGCCTCGCATTTCAGGACCGTATGAGGGAAGCCAGGAAACCTGCTTGTTTTCAAGAAGTCCTTTATATGCTACAAATTTACCGGCAAAGAGAATGCCCTGACCACCGAAACCGGCAAAAAGAATATTACAGGAATTACTCATTATTTTGCCTCCTCTGCATAAATATCTTTATAAACTCCGAGAGGATAATAAGGAAGCATATTTTCCTCAAGCCACTGAAGAGCTTTAACAGGAGTCATACCCCAGTTTGTAGGACAAGTAGAAACAACCTCAACAAGTGAGAAGCCTTTACCGTCAATCTGATTCTGGAAAGCTTTCTTGATAGCTGCTTTTGCTTTTCTTACGTTTGAGGGATTATTAACTGCAACTCTTTCAAGGTATGCAGCACCGTCAACGTTGGAAAGGAGCTCACAAACTTTAATAGGATAACCTACTGTTTCAACGTCTCTACCGTAAGGCGAGGTCTGTGTAACCTGACCGGGAAGAGTTGTGGGAGCCATCTGACCGCCTGTCATACCGTAGATAGCGTTGTTAACGAAGATAACTGTGATGTTTTCACGTCTTGCAGCTGCATGAACTGTTTCAGCTGTACCAATAGCCGCAAGGTCACCGTCACCCTGATATGTAAATACTATATTATTTTCAGCATCTGCTCTCTTAACACCTGTAGCAACTGCAGGAGCTCTACCGTGAGGAGCCTGAATAAAGTCACAAGTAAAGTAATCATAAGCCATAACTGAACAACCAACGGGAGCAACACCGATAGTTCTGCCTTCGATACCGAGCTCGTCGATAACTTCAGCTACGAGTCTGTGGATAATACCGTGAGTACAACCGGGGCAATAATGGAGAGGTGCATCGGTTAATGATTTCGGTTTTTCAAATACTACTGCCATTATTTGTCGCCTCCTTCGTTTACTTCCATAATCTTTGCAAGAACTTCTTCGGGTGAAGGAATCATACCGCCTGTACGGTTGCAAAGATATACGGGTTTCTTGCATTCTGTTGCAAGTTTAACATCTTCAATCATCTGACCCATATTCATTTCAACTGAAATAAATGCTTTACATTTATCAGCTGCTTCTCTTAAAACCTTCTTGGGGAAGGGCCAGAGAGTAATGGGACGAATCATACCAACTTTAACACCCTTTGCTCTTGCTTCAACGATAGCGTTTTTAGCAACACGGGCTGTGATACCGAAAGATACGATACAGATTTCTGCATCATCCATAAGATATTCTTCATAAAGAACTTCATTCTCTTCAATTGTTTTATATCTTGCGAATCTTTCGAAGTTTGTCTTCTCAAGCTCTTCGGGTTTGAGGTAAAGAGAGTTACAGATATTGTGCTTCCTTTCACCCTTTGTACCTGTAAGTGCCCAAGGCTTTTCAAAAGTATTGGGTTTAGTTTCGGGAAGCTCAACAGGCTCCATCATCTGACCCATTGTACCGTCTGCAAGAATCATTGCAGGCATTCTGTATTTATCAGCAAGATCAAATGCTGTGCTTGTAAGAGATGCCATTTCCTGAACTGATGAAGGTGCAAGAACAATCTTGAAGAAGTCACCGTGGCTACCGCCTTTTACTGCCTGGAAATAGTCAGACTGTGAGGGCTGAATACCACCAAGACCGGGGCCACCTCTCTGAACGTTAACAATAAGACAAGGCACATCGCTACCTGCGATATAAGAAATGCCTTCACTTTTAAGAGATACTCCGGGGCTTGAGCTTGATGTCATAACTCTTTTACCTGTTGCGGCAACACCGAGTACCATATTAATTGCTGCGATTTCACTTTCAGCCTGAAGGAAAACACCGCCAACCTTAGGCATACGCTTTGCCATATATGCGGCAATTTCAGTCTGAGGTGTGATAGGATAACCGAAGTAGTGCATACAGCCTGCTCTGATAGCTGCTTCAGCAATAGCTTCGTTACCTTTCATTAAAACTTTCTCACCCATTTATCTCACCTTACCTTTCAACAGTTATAGCACAGTCTGGACACATTGTTGCACAAAATGCACAACCTACGCATTTACTTTCATCAATGCAATGTGCCGGATGGTGACCTTTTGCATTAAGTTTTGAAGAGTCAAGCTCTACAATTTTTTTCGGACAAGCAGCTACGCATAAACCGCAACCCTTGCAAACATTTTCCGAAAACGTTACTTTTGCCATAATTCTGCCTCCTGTTTGATTGATTGATAGATCAAACTATCTTTTTTTGTAAAGTCAGCGGAAACAGATTTTCTACTTTTCCGTTGAGATTATTTATTAAATCAGCTCTTACAGCTGTCATTTTTACAGGTAAACCTGTAATTGAGCTAAGCTCATTGACGCTGTCGAGAGAATTTATAACATCTTGTGCTTCGGTTAATTCACCGATATTTGAGTTATTTATTATTGCTGTAAACTTAATTTTACAAGCGGCTTCAATTTCCTGCATTATCTCATAAGCAGACTGTGCATCAGGAGTTAAAGGACGATATTTATTGAAAACGAAAAGCATCTCGTAGTCATTTTCCTCTTTAATTGCATCTGCATATCTACCGAGTGCGTAGGCACCGCGATCATCGCCACCGATATCCATTATCGCCTTTTCTTCTCGTTTGTCAAGAAGAGAATAAACTTCTTGAGGCAAAGCAGGTAAATCCACGTTTGAACTTGCAAATTCCGAGGATATAAGCTTTATACCCGCCTCGTTAAGCTCTTCAAGACTATCGCGAGTTCTGAAATACGGATTAACTATATCAAGGTCAGCAATAACAACCTCTTCACCGAGTTTTTTAAGATACAAAGCGTAGTTAACGGCAATATTTGTTTTACCGCTACCATAATGCCCTGCAAAGAGAGTCATTCTTTTAATTTGCATCTTAAGCACCTTCTTTTTTATAATAAACCAATAATTAATAAGCACAGAGAAATCGATGAAGCAGAGCGATTTACAAGCCGAAGCTGTACAAGGGTACTGCGAGGTGAGTAAATGCTCTGATTCGCGATTTATCAAAGCTTATTACGTTGAATCTTACCACTTGTTGTCTTAGGAAGTTCATCTCTGAAAACAACAATTCTCGGATATTTATAAGGTGCTGTTTTCTCTTTAACGTAGTTCTGAATTTCCTTTTTAAGCTCATCTGTACCCTCTTTACCGGGAACGAGAACGATACTAGCTTTAACAACCTGTCCTCTGACTTCATCGGGTGCGGCAGAAACGCCACACTCAAGAACATAGGGTAACTCCATAATAACACTTTCAATTTCGAACGGTCCTATACGATAACCTGATGACTTAATAACGTCATCAACTCTACCAACGTACCAATAGAAGCCGTCTTCATCCATCCAGGCAACGTCGCCTGTATGGTAATAGCCATCGTGCCAAACCTCGTCTGTTTTTGCCTGGTCATTGTAATAACCGGTAAACAAGCCACAAGGAGCACCATCTTTAACGTTAACAACGATTTCACCGTTTTCACCAACGTTTACTTTGTTACCATCTGCATCAAGAAGGCAAACGTCGTAAATAGGTGCGGGTTTACCCATTGAACCGATTTTATGAGAAGCGCCTGTCATATTACCGATAATCATTGTGCTTTCGGTCTGACCGAAGCCCTCAAGAATCTGAAGACCTGTAGCCTTTTCAAACTGACGGTAAACCTCGGGGTTAAGTGCCTCACCTGCTGTTGTCATATGCTTAACAGAAGAGAAATCGTATTTTGAAATATCTTGTTTAATCATCATTCTGAGCATTGTGGGAGGCGCGCAGAATGTTGTTATCTGATATTTAGCAAACATAGGAAGAATGTCTGCTGCATCGAAACGGTCAAAGTCGTAAACGAAAATTGCACCTTCGCAAAGCCACTGACCGTAAAGCTTACCCCACATTGCCTTTGCCCAGCCTGTATCGGAAATTGTAAAATGAAGACCGTCGGGGTCAACGTTGTGCCAATACTTTGCAGTATGGAAATGACCGAGGGCATATGTATAGTTATGTGCAGCGATTTTAGGATAGCCTGTTGTACCTGATGTAAAGAACATAAGCATAAGGTCTTTACCACCGGGAGCATCTGCCGCTCTTTCGTAATGTGAGCTAAAAAGAATGCTTTCTTCGTCAAAATCACGCCAACCGTCTAACTTACCGCCAACTGAAACCTTGATTTCAAGACCCGGACATTTAGCAGCTGCTAAATCAACCTGATTTGCAGTATCACCGTCAGTAGTACAAAGAATTGCTTTAACACCTGCGGCTTGGAAACGATATTCAAGGTCATGCTCCTGAAGCTGATTCGGTGCAGGAATTGCGATAGCACCTAACTTATTAAGACCTAAAATAGCGGGCCAATACTGATAATGACGTTTAAGGATAAGCATTACCCTATCGCCTTTTTTGATACCTAAAGATTTGAAGTAGTTTGCAGCCTGTGCTGATTTTCTCTTCATATCCTTGAAAGTAAATTTACGCTCTGTTTTATCTTTTGAGATATGAACCATTGCAAGCTTATCGGGCTCTTTGTCTGCAAGAGCATCAATAAGGTCGAATGCAAAGTTGAAATTCTCTGTATTCTTGAATTTAATTGATGTTGGCGTACCGTTTTCGTTTTCTTCAACATCGATAAACTTTCTGTAAATACGGTCTTTTGTATCTTTCACAACCGCATTTGTTTCTTTAACGGTTTTTTCCTGACGTTGTAATTCAGGAATAGGCTCACCTGTGGGGTTAAGAACAATAGCGTAGAAAGTACAGTCGCCGCCCTCAACGGCAATCATACCGTGAGGTGTTGAGCTGTTATAGTAAATACTGTCACCGGGGCCAAGAATTTCAGAGTGTTCACCAACCTGAACTTTAAGCTTGCCCTCGATAACGATATCAAGCTCCTGACCTGCGTGGGTAGTAAGTTCAATATCTTTTGTCTGGTTTTCTTCACTGTATGTACTATGAACAAAAAGAGGCTCGGCGATCTTGTTTTTGAAAGCTGCGGCAAGATTGTAGTAAGTCATACCGTGAGCTTTTTCAATTTTCTGACCTTTACCTGCTTTTGTGTAAACATAGTTTGAAAGCTTGGGGCTATGACCTTCAATAATACTTGTAACGTCAACGTTGAAAGCTAAAGCACAACGATAAATAAACGCAAAGTTAAGGTCACTTTCACCATTTTCACAAGCAAGATATTCACTTTCTGAAACGTCTGTCTTTTTAGCCATTTCAGCAATTGAAAGACCTTCAATTTCACGAAGCTCTTTAATTCTGCCTGCCATTTCCTTGATTTTAAAATCAAGACCTGTAATTTTCTCCATTAATACGTCCTCCTGAAATTCTTTCGGGACATTTTCAAAATATAAAAACCCGTCCCAAAGATAATCTTTGAGACGAGTTAAAATTACTTTTAAACCCGCGGTACCACTCAAATTGCAGTTTATAAACTGCCACTCTCGAGGTCAAACAACCTCTATGCCTTTACGCAGCAATCACGGAGAGGTTCTACTAAGCAACGCCTTTCTTCCTCCCGGCTCGGAAACTACAAACATCAGTAACTCTAACCTATGGCTTACACCAACCGCCACTTCTCTGAAAGGAGATTTTACTGCGCCCTTTTCTTCAACGCCTTTATATTCAATTCTTAAGAAGAATACCACATCTGCCTCAAAAAGTCAATAGAAGATACAATATTTTTTAAAATATAATATGGTATATATTAAAGCTTGTTTCTTATGATTTTACCACTGATAGTTTTTGGAAGCTCTTCTCTGAAAACAACTATTCTCGGGTATTTGTAAGGAGCAGTATTTTCTTTAACGTACTGCTGAATTTCTTTTTTAAGTTCTTCTGTGGGCTCTGTTCCCTTTGTGAGAACGATGCTTGCTTTAACAACCTGACCTCTTACCTCGTCGGGTGCGGCAGAAACGCCACATTCAAGAACGTAAGGAAGCTCCATAATAACGTTTTCAATTTCAAACGGTCCGATACGGTAGCCTGATGATTTAATAACGTCATCGACACGACCAACGTACCATAAGTAACCGTCTTCGTCTCTCCATGCAGTATCACCTGTATGATAAAGACCGTCGTGATAAACCTCTTTTGTTGCTTCTTCATTGTTGTAATAGCCAAGGAAGAGACCACAAGGAACAGAGGAATCTGTATGGATAACAATTTCACCTGTTTCACCATCTGCAACAGGCTTTCCATCAGAATCAACGATATCAACATCATAGAGAGGTGTAGGTTTACCCATAGCACCAACCTTAATAGCAGTGCCGTTAAGAGTGGCAATAGAAAGAGTTGTTTCTGTCTGACCAAAGCCCTCGTGAATTCTCAAGCCTGTGGACAATTCAAACTGTTTGAACACTTCAGGATTAAGCGCTTCACCTGCGGTAGTTGCATGCTGAATTGATGAAAGATCATACTGTGAAATATCCTGCTTTATGAGCATTCTGTACATTGTAGGCGGTGCACAGAATGTGGTAATATTATACTTTGCAAACATAGGAAGGATTTTAGAAGCATCGAATCTTTCGAAATCATATACGAATACTGCACCTTCGCAAAGCCACTGACCGTAAAGCTTACCCCAGAGAGCCTTACCCCAACCTGTTTCTGAAATTGTGAAGTGAATTCCGTCACGCTGAACACAATGCCAATATTTTGCAGTGATAAAATGACCTAACGGATATTTATGTGAATGTGTTGCGATCTTGGGATACCCTGTTGTACCTGATGTAAAGAGCATAAGCATCGGGTCGTCACCGCAAGCTGAAGCTTCATCACGAACAAAGCGACGGCTGAAAAGACCGTACTCTTCATCGAAGCAATGCCATCCCTCTTTTTTACCGTTTGCAACGATTTTTGTTACAAGCTGAGGACAGGTTTTTTGTGCTTCATCGATGTAATCAGTTGCGTTACCATCTGCAGTAGCAACGATAGCAGTAACACCCGCTGCATTAAAACGATATTCGTAATCGTGAACTACAAGCTGATTCGTTGCAGGGATTGCAACTGCACCTAACTTATGAAGACCGAGAATTGCAAGCCAGAATTGATAGTTTCTCTTGAGAACAAGAAGAACTCTATCCCCTTTCTTGATACCTAAAGATTTAAAATAGTTTGCAGCCTGAGAGGATGCCTCTTTTATATCTTTGAAAGTGAATCTTCTTTCTGTAAGGTCATCAGAAATATGAAGCATAGCAAGCTTTTCGGGATACTGTCTGCCAAGCTCATCAATAATATCAAACGCGAAGTTGAATTTATCTTCGTTTTCGAATCTGATACTATCGCAAACGCCGTTTTCGTCAACGGTTGTTTTAATAAATTTATCGCAAACAAGAGGTACGTCTGTAAAGGATTTACCTGCTTTAACCGTGTTCATATTAGTCTGAGCTACCTTTTCATCCTCCGCCATAACCATAGCTAAGAAAAGACAATCCTCGCCATCAACCGCAATCATACCGTGAGGTGTTGAGCTCTTATAGAAGATGCTGTCGCCCTCATGAAGAATTTCAGTATGGTCACCAACCTGAACTTTAAGAGCACCCTTGATAACAAGGTCAAATTCCTGACCTGAGTGAGTTGTGAGCTCAATAGGCTTTGATTGAAGCTCACTTGAATATTCGTATTTAACCCAATAGGGATTTGCAAGCTTATTTTTAAAATGAGGAGCAAGGTTTTGAATGAGAATACCCTCTTCATTTGCAGTAATCTGACCCTTGCCTCTACGAGTAACGGTGTAAGCAGAAAGCTTTGCGCTCTGACCTTCAAGAAGGTCAGTGAGCTCAACACCAAAAGCCAATGCACATTTATGAATAAATGAGAAAGGCATATCCTCTTTACCCTCTTCAAAGGTTAAATATTCTTGAAGAGAAACCTCTGTTCTCTCTGCCATTTCTTCTGCAGATAAGCCGTAAATATCACGGAGCTCGGATATACGCTCTGCAACCTCTGCGAGTTTGTTAGTAGAAGAGTTGTTCAACATAATTTATTCCTTCTTTCTAAAAGAATAATCAAAAACTCACAAATAAAAAAACGCCTCAATACAAAGCTTATGCTTTGCTTGAGACGAATATAATATCCGCGGTACCACTCAAATTGCAATTCAAAATTGCCACCTCAGGAGTCAATCAACCCCGTTGCACTAACGCAGCATTCTCGGAAAGCGTCTACTTGAAAAAAATCTTTCGGACTCTCAGCTCAGAAGGGATAGGTTTTGAAAACACGAACTATCGGCTCGCAGCAACCGCCGACTCTCTGTAAGTTGTAAAATTCAACCGTCTTCGTCACAGCTTTTATTTGTGATATTTTTAATTTCCTAAAGATTAGCACAACACAACAAATATGTCAATAGTTTTTTGTATATTTTTAAGTTTTTTAATATTGTTTTTGAAACAAAATACAAAAATGTGTTGACAAACTTGTGAAAAGATGATATTATTCTTCACATATTTTACATATATTTAAATGCTATGAAGGAATTACGTGCTTTTGGTTTGGCGTTTCAGAGAGTTGACGGTCGGTGCAAGTCAATACGTTGCAGAAGTTCGGTCTCGTTCCGGAGCAGAGCTCCCCAACCGTTAATCTTACGTGTAAGGAGCTACGGACGCCCCGTTACCTTGGCTACAGACTTTTTTGAGTCTTAATGAGTGACTGACTTCTGTCAGTAACCGGGGTGGTACCGCGGATTATGCAATTCGTCCCTGAGGTCAATAATGGTTTGACCTCGGGTTTTTTATTTGCATTTTATATTACATTATATATAAACTCCTGAAAGGATGATTAGAATGAACAAAATTATTATTTCAGACATCACACTTAAAAAGATTTCAGATGACAGAGCTGTTTCCTTACTATTCCGTGAAAAATCAGCTATCGCAAACTGTGCCAATAAAATTGGTGTAGACGTAATTGAAATTCCTGCAGTTAAATCCCCTGCTGAAGATAAAATCATTTATAAAACAATAGCACAGAATGTGCAGAACGCTGTTTTTGCAATCCCTGTTGGATTCAGCAGCGATGACGTTGCTGTTGCTTGGGAGTGCATCAAAGATGCACAGAAGCCTCGTCTTCAGGTTGAACTTCCCGTATCCACCATTCAGATGGAATACACATATCACGTAAAACAGGCAAAAATGCTTGAGAAAATCGCAGAGCTTATCAAGGCAGCAAAAGATTTATGCTCTGACGTGGAATTCTCCGCACTTGATGCTACAAGAGCAGATGAAGATTTCCTCATTGCTGCAGTAAAAGAAGCTGAAACCTGCGGTGCAACCATGGTTACTATTTGTGACGATGCAGGTGATTCAACTCCCGATAATATCGCAGAATTAGTTTCAAAGGTAAAAGAAGCAGTAAGCATCCCTGTTTTCGTACAGGTATCAGACCGCATCAATATGGCGGTTGCATCTGCATTTTCTGCAATTAAATGTGGTGCTGACGGTCTTAAATGCGCAATGGTTGGCAAAAACACACTTCTTACAGGTGAGATTTCCGATGCGATAAACGCTTGCGGTGCTCAGATTAACGCAGAAATTAAGCTTAACAACACAAAAATCCATTCAAGCATTGAAGATTTGTTATCAAGCATCAATCACGATGCTTATGAAAATGCAAAAACAATAAGCGAAGGCAAAAAAATTCTTATTGACTCTGATTCAACAGTTGTTCAGGTTGCTCAGGCTGCAGCTGTATTAGGCTACGAGCTTTCAGATTCTGATATCGGTAACGTACACAAGGTACTTAAACAGATATGCGAAAAGAAAGGTGCTGTGGGCTACAAAGAGTTCGAAGCAATTATAGCAAGCACAGCTATGCAGGCACCTTCAACCTACCACTTCGAAACATATACAACCACAAGCAGCAATATGTCTGCTTCTATGTCACAGGTTACTTTAAAATGCAACGACGAAATTATTTGCGGTGTAAGCAACGGTGACGGTCCTATCGACTCAGTTTTCCGTGCAATTGAGCAGTGTATAGGTCACCACTATGAGCTTGACGATTTCCAGGTTCAGGCTGTAACAGAGGGTAAAGAGGCTCTCGGCTCTGCTCTCGTAAGACTTCGTAATAACGGTAAGCTTTATTCCGGTAACGGCACTTCAACCGATATTGTAGCCGCAAGTATCAGAGCATATATAAATGCATTAAATAAGATAGTATTCGAGGAGGCATAAAATGAAAATTGTATTTTCGACTAAAAATGTAAGTCGAGCCTCATTTCTTGACACCTGTCGTTACGCCTTTGACTATGGTTTTGAAGGCTTTGAAATATACGATGCCATAAAAGAACGTAGCGGACATCACGACAGTATTTTAAGACGTGACCGTATTGCTGATGCAAAAAGAAAGCTTGTCAACAGAAGCCTTACCGTTTCGGCACTCCGTATGCCTGACTCTGTTGAAAGTGAAAAAACTACTGCAGAGCTTGTAGAAAAATACGTAAATATGGCAGCTGCATCAGGTATTGAAAACGTTATTGTGCATACAGAGAGTAAAATCCCCTTTGAAGTGCTTGACGAAAAAATGTCTGCAGCAATTAAGCGTGCCGAGTCAACCGATGTTAACATTTTATTTGAAACCGTTGGTTACCTTGCTAGAACAGAAAACGTTATTGGCATTATCAATCACTTTGCATCTGCGGCTATCGGTGTATCATGGAACGTAAGAGGAACATATTTCGATGCAGGCGAAACCGCTGAAACCACCATTAAAAATCTTGGTGCATATATTAAGTACGTACGCCTTGGTGATATGAAGGACGGAAAGACTGTTTTAATCGGTGAAGGTGATTTAGAGGTTGAAAAATTATTAAACTCTCTTTCTTCTCTTAATTACGAGGGCTTTATCTGTGCCGCTTGGAATGAAGAAATCAGTGACGCTGATATCGTTCTCACTCACTTTACAAACTACATTGCATCCTTAGGTCGTGAAAAAAAGGTTTACGACAGTGCATATTATAACCGTGATAAATCAGGTACTTTTGTATGGAAAAAGTTTGACGTTATTGATGCAACGTTTTCCGATGTTCTTGACACAATGGCGGAAAAATATCCTGACCAGTATGCATTTAAATACCCTACTCTTGACTACACAAGAACTTATGAGCAATTCCGTCGCGACGTTGACGAATGTGCCGCAGCTTTGATTTCACTTGGCGTTAAGTCCGGTGACCACGTTGCAATATGGGCAACTAACGTTCCTCAATGGTTCATCACCTTCTGGGCAACAACAAAAATAGGTGCAGTTCTTGTTACTGTTAACACAGCATACAAAATTCACGAAATAGAATATTTGCTCAAGCAGTCAGACACTCATACTCTTGTTATGATAGAGTTCTGCAAAGATATCAACTACAAGGAAATTATCGAGGAGCTTTGCCCCGAGCTTAAAAACCTTGAGCCCGGCTCACCATTATATTCAAAGAATCTTCCATTCCTTCGCAACGTTGTAACCGTTGGCTTTGATATGGATGGTTGTCTTACATGGGAGCAGATGCTTTCCCGTTCTGCACTTGTTCCTCGCGAAGAGGTTCGAAGACGCGCATCTCTTGTAAAGCCTGACGACGTTTGTAATATGCAGTACACTTCAGGTACTACAGGCTTCCCCAAGGGTGTTATGCTTACACACCGCAACATTGTAAACAACGGTAAAACAATCGGTGACAGAATGGATTTATCAACCGCTGACCGTATGATGATTCAGGTGCCTATGTTCCATTGCTTCGGAATGGTGCTTTCTATGACCTCTATGATGACTCACGGTGGTACTCTTTATCCTATCCCCTATTTCTCTCCCAAGTCTTCACTTGCTTGTGTAAACGATGAGCGTATAACCTGCTTTAACGGTGTTCCCACTATGTTTATTGCAATGTTCAATCACCCTGATTTTGCAAAAACAGATTTCTCATATATGCGAACAGGTATTATGGCAGGTGCAAACTGTCCTGCTGACCTTATGCGCCGTGCTTCAGTTGAAATGAATATGAGAGAAATCATTTCAGTTTACGGTCAGACAGAAGCTTCTCCCGGTTGCACTATGGGTGAAGTTAACGAAGACCTTGACCACCGTGTTGAAACTGTAGGTAGTGCTTTCCCCGGTGTTGAATGTAAAATTATTGACCCTGAAACAGGTTGCGAGCTTCCCGATGGTCAAAGCGGTGAATTTGTTGCCCGTGGCTTTAACATTATGAAGGGTTACTATAAAATGCCCGAAGCAACTGCACAGGCTATTGATAGTGACGGTTGGCTTCATTCCGGTGATATCTGTATGAGAACTCCCGACGGATATTACAAGGTTACCGGAAGACTTAAGGATATGATTATCCGAGGCGGTGAAAACCTTTACCCGCGAGAAATTGAAGAATTCTACCTTACTAACCCCAAGGTGCGTGACGTTCAGGTTGTTGGTGTTCCCGATGAACAATACGGTGAAGAATGTTGCGCTTGGATTATTCTTCACAAGGGTGAAACTGCCGACGAAAAAGAAATGAAGGAATACGGAAATGCTTCTATTGCAAAGCATAAGGTTCCCAGATACTTCTTATTTGTAAATGAATTCCCGATGAATGCTGCAGGCAAAATCCTCAAATACAAAATGAGAGAGGAATCAATTGAGAGATATAACTCTCAAAAAGAAGGCAACAATTAATCGGCTAATTAAAATTAACAGAAGTCGGGGTTATTCCCGACTTCTGTTTTTTAGAAAAAAGGTAAGGTAAATGGTAAACAATTTTAAGGTTATTGACTCTCACTGTCATATTTTCCCCGATAAAATTGCGAGAAAAGCAACTGACAGTATTGATATTTTTTATAATATGAGCGAATCGGGTGTAATCAACGGTTGTGGATTTGTCGGCACGGCAAAAGCACTTATCAACCAATGCAACGAAACCGGTGTTGATGAATGCCTTGTAACATCAGTTGCAACAACACCACACCACGCCCAAAGCATAAACAGCTTTATTGCAAGTGAAGTCCAGCTTTTCCCCGAAAGATTTATAGGCTTCGGCTCACTTCACCCCGAAAGCGAAAATTTAGAAGATGATGCAAAGCATATTGTTGAGCTTGGCTTAAAGGGTGTAAAGCTTCACCCCGATATTCAGAATTTTAAAGTAGATTCAAAAGAAGCTTTTAATATTTTTGATATATGCAACAGAAACAATTTACCCGTTTTAGTTCATACGGGCGATTCAAGATACGATAACTCTAATCCCGACAGAGTTGAAAGAGTTTTGAAAGCGTTTCCCGATTTAAAAATAATAGGTGCTCATTTCGGTGGTTGGTCTGTTTGGGAAGAAGCAACTGAAAAATTAAGTAAATACGAAAACTTTTACGTTGACACCTGCTCATCTTTCTATGCTCTTTCAAGAGAAACAGCAAGAAAAATAATAGATTCTTACGGAAGTAAAAAGGTTATTTTCGGAACAGATTTTCCCATGTGGAAGCAAAAGGATGAATTAGAGTTTCTCTTTTCACTTGGATTAAGCGACAACCAGTTGCAGGATATACTTTATAATAATTTTTTACGACTTTTAAATAATTAAAGTTATCGGAAGAAGAGGAAAAATAGCCCCTCTTCTTCTTTTTTATAAAGTTCTACTTTAATTCTACCTCAAAAACCACTCGTTTTATTGATTTCCACTTTTTATTTTCGTATAATGAAAGCGAAAAGGAGTTGAAGCTTATGAGTAAATACGATTTTGGTAATAAGCTCTATGCACTTCGTACTGAAAAAGATTTAACTCAAAAAGATCTTGCAAAGATACTCGGTGTTTCCGATAAAGCAGTTTCTAAATGGGAAACCGGTGAGGCTATGCCCAGATTGAAAACCTTGCAAATGATATCCGAGTGTTTTTCTGTTTCATATGAGGATTTACTTTCTCAAAATTCTGAAGAACCAGAAGCAACAAAAACAGTTGATACTGAAGCTAAAGAAATAGCAGAAAATAATTACGAAAAATTTTATAACAACAGATTAAAAAAAGATAAAAACGAGCTGAAAATTGGAATTATATTTTTAGCAATTTTTATATTGATAAACTTTTGCACTATATTTTTCGGTAATTTTTCAGCAACATTTTCAGGCGTCATGATGCCTAATATTTTTCAATATATTATTTTTAATCTTCTGCCTATATTCGTTTCAATTGGCTTTTGGTTTTTTACGAATAAAACCTTTTCACAGATTGATAATTTAGATATTGAAGAATATGCTACACGTTACTTTCCCACGATGTCTGTACCGTTAATTATTTATTCAATATTAATTGCTGTAAAGAATTTTATTACACATGATATAGGTAGTGCAATAATTTTTGCAGGCACGGCAGCATTTATATTATCTGCAACAATTATCGCTTTCATAAAAAAAGGTAGCAGTTCAAAATATATTAATATTGCTATAACTGTTAGCTTAATACTCTTAGTTTTAATTTTACCAACCGTTATATATTTTTTTGCAGACACTGACATTATAGGTTTGTTTTCTCTTTGTTTCATTCTATTATCTCAAGTCATTCTTGGAAGAATAAACGATCTCGTCTTACTTATTCACACTCTAAAAAAAGTTGATAAACCTGCTAATCCGCAAAAAATCAAACTTAAAAAAATCGTAATACGTACTTTTATTGTTGTAACGGTAATTTTTGTTATTGTATCTATTATTCTAACTCTATTTCCAGGCATAGTTTTAAAATACACTTTGACAAAAACGACGAGTAATTCTAACGTAACTTTTTTTGAAGATTATGATTTAGCTTTTGAAGAGGATGAAGCAACCCGCATACAGATTAGTGACATAACCATAGAAATCCCTAATAAATTTGTTGTTGAAGACAGAAGCATTGATGAGGATTTTAACACTTACAATTATTTTTTCGACGACCAACTAATTGCTTGGATACAAAAATATCCGAAAGGAAAGACTTTATTAGATACAGAAACTGAAGGTTTTGAAAATATGATGATAAAAACCTTCGGTGCTTATCCAAAAAATGAATTTGAATATAAAAAACTGATTTATACTTTAGATGCCGAAGACATAAATATATTTAATTTTACGCAAGCTATAACATATACTTCTCTTATCGGTATGAGGGATATTTTCACTATGGATGGCTACTATGATATAACTTTATATAGTCACAATGAAATTTCTGCTGAAATTATGAGTTCGGATCAAAGTGATATTGGAGTATATTCTGCTACTCTTTACATTCCGTTAGATGAATATGATTATTATATTCATTTCAATTCAAAACGTGAACCAATCGAAACATTCTATAAAATGCTGAACTCTATAGAATTAGCATAATAACAAAAAGCTTATCTTCGTTTATGAAGGTAAGCTTTTACTTTTTACATTCGGTTTATCTCAAAATCTCTTGCAATAAACTAAAGAATATGATAAACTTGTAAACTGTATTTAGTTATTTCATAGAATAATATAAGATTATTCTTTTTTGAGGTGTTACGTTAATGATTTGTAACAATATTTTAGAGGCTATGGGTAACACGCCCATTATCCGTCTTAACCATCTTGCTCCAGAAGACGGTGCCGAAATACTTGTTAAGTTTGAAGGCTTAAACGTTGGCGGTTCAATTAAAACAAGAACTGCTTTCAATATGATTAAAAGAGCCGAAGAACAAGGTCTTATAAATAAAGATACTATCATCGTTGAGCCCACAAGCGGTAACCAGGGTATTGGTCTTGCACTAGTTGGTGCGGTTAAGGGCTACAAAACAATAATTATTATGCCCGACTCAGTCAGCGAAGAAAGACGACTTCTTGTTAATCAATACGGTGCTGAGGTAAGGCTTGTTCACGATGCAGGTAATATTGGTAAATGTATTGATGAATGTTTACAGACTGCTTTAAAAATGCAAGAGGAAAACGAAAACGTTTTCGTTCCTCAACAGTTTGAAAACCCTGCAAACGTTGAAGTTCAGAGAAACTTTTCGGGTAAAGAGATTTTAGAGCAGGTAAACAAGCCTATTCACGGTTTTTGCTCTGGTATCGGTACAGGCGGTACAATTACAGGTATCGGTGAAACTCTTAAAGAGGCAAACCCTGATATTCTTATCTGGGCGGTTGAGCCTGAGCACGCCGCTATTCTTTCAGGTGGCTCTATTGGTACACACGTTCAGATGGGTATTGGTGACGGTCTTATCCCCCCCATTCTTAATACAGATATTTACAGTGATATTTGTATTGTAAAAGACGAGGAAGCTCTTGAAACCTCAAAGCTTCTTGCATCTAAAGAAGGTATTCTTTGCGGTATTTCAAGCGGTACAAACGTTGCTGCTGCTATAAAGCTTGCTAAAAAGCTGGGCAAGGGGAAAACAGTTGTTACAATCCTCCCTGATACTGCTGAAAGATATTTCTCTACTCCCCTTTTTGAATAATAAAAAATTGAGTCTGAAAGTCGGTTGACTTTCAGACTTTTTTGTTTTATTGGGTTTTATTTTGCTTCGCTTATTTTAATATCGGATGCTGTAAGCTGGGTGTTATTTGTAATAATATCAATTATCTGTAAAGCGGCATCCTCTACGAGTGCCCCTTTACCTACTACAACCTGAGCTGAGCTTTCGTTTATCACTGCTACACATTCACTTGCAAGTTTTGCGGAAATAAGCGCTTCTATATCACTTTCAAGCTTGATTTGAACGGTCAATTTTTCAATAGATTGTGTAAGGCTTTTTGCTTCTTCACTGCCCGTTTCAACCTTTTTTAAAGATTCATTAAGCCTTTCTAATGCTTCATCACGTGATTTTTGTCTATTAAGCTTAACCTCACTGAAATAATCAGAAACGTTACCCTCTGCATTTACATATTTAGCTTCCCCTAAATTTTGCACATACTCTGCGCCTGTGGTTTCTTCAGATGGTGTTACTTTATCATTATTGCCCGTATAGTACCAATTCACAAACACCGCCACACCTAATGCAACAACCAAGGTTGCTAAAATCAACTGTCTTCTTTTAATCAATACGTTCATAAAAATTCTCCTAACTCATTTTTTCAACCGATACCCTTGCACTGCTTATATTAAATAAAGCGCAAACAGTCTGGGTAATGGCATTTTTTACTTTAATATCATCAGCACCTTGAGCAATAACCGCAACACCTTTAATTGCAGGCTCATAAACCTTTACAACAAGGCATTCCTCATTGCTTGACCCGTTTTTTATAATTATGTACTCTTCCTCGAATTCCTTTTTCTCGTCTTTTTCACCCTTATCCTCTTTTGTAGAATAACCCTTTGCGAAAACGTTTTCGTAGCTACTTTCAAGAGTGAGCATCACCTCTACCTTTCCTGCACCATTTATTTTTTCAAGAATCATTTCAAGCTCTTTTTCTGTTTGTTGTATGTATTTTTGAGAATTCACGCTTCCGTCTTCGTTAAGAGTCTTCGTCTTTTGAAACCCACCGACAAATTCACTCAAAACCAACATAAAAAGCATAACAACCGCTAATATAATCAAGGCTATGTTCTTTTTACCTATGTTCAATGATTTGAATTTTTTTAAAACGTTATTCATTTTTAACACCGACTTCTAAAACGCTTTTATACTCTTGCGGAACAAGACTTTTAATATCTTCCGTTTTATTTTGAAATTCACCTGAAACCTCGATTTTAATTTTCTCAAGAAAGACTGTATTTTCTTCTTCATCTACGGTTGTAGTTATATATATTTCATATTCGTTAACTTCGCAATTTATGAGTATATTACGCATTTCATCGTAAAGATTTTTCTCTAAAAGGCTTTGTGTATGAACTAAAGCGGAATACTCTGCGTTTTCATAGTTTTCTTCTGTACTGAAAATGGTTTCTAAATCAACGTCAGTTTTCAATATTGGAAAAACTACGGTTGAAACTAAAAAAAGAGTGATTATGACTCTTAAGGTTTTTCGCATTTTTTCAGGGGTAATATATTCTAAAATCCCCCCTGCTAACGAACAAACCGCATAATTCAAAAGAACACTTTTAACTGTTTCGTTCATTTTAAACACCCTTAATAAAAATAACTACACCAACCGAAACCACAAATATTACCGCAGAGAAAATTATAGTTGCACCTAAAAGCACAAGGGCATCCTTCAATACGCAAAGCATACCCGATGATTTTTCAATTCCCGAAAGCTCGGCTATATTTATCGAAAGCATTAAAGCTACTATCCACCCTATAATCTGAAAAAGAGTGGGTAAAACGGTTACCAGCACGGTCACAATACCGAAAACCCCTACTGTGTTTCTTATTAAAGAAAGGCTTGAAATAAGTGCGTAATAGCTTTCGCTTACCGCACCGCCTACAATAGGCAAGGTTTTACCTACAACAAACCTTACCCCTCTTGCAGTCAAAGAATCTGCACCTGCACCTAAAACACCCTTTAAAGTAACAATACCGGAGAAAAAGGTTGCAACAAAGCCCAGAAAGGATATGTAAATTGTTTTTACTGTTTTAGATAGCTTGATGCTGAAATCGTAGATATCAAAGCAAGAAAGAAAGCTCATACAACACATTGCATTTATTGCGGGTTTGCTCACCCCCGAAAGCAAGACGGAAAACAGAGAATCAGAAAGCACCGCAAGTGAAGCATAAGATGTACCTAAAGCAATATTGCCCGATGACGACACCATGGCACAAAACACACCTGCAAAGGAAACGGTGAAAACGTTTAACGTTTCAAGAACGGAAAAGGAATTTAACACCACCTGACTTACAGGTACACAAGCAAGCAAAGCCACAACTGAATCACCTATAAGCCTTACGGTTGTGTTATCACCTGTAAAGGACATAATCACCGCAGTTATTGCCATAACCGCAACCGCTGAAATAAAGAACATTGTAGGCTCTTTAAAAGCGTTTCCGCCTATTTCAAAAAGGCAGTTTATTACCCTTTTTATATCGGTGTTATATAAAGCTTCAAAGCTTATTGAGTCTATTCCCATTTCACTTAATATATCGGCAGTTTCAGATGATATATTATCGGTAATTCCAACAAAATCGAATTCCTCGTTGTAGGTATCAATATTTGAATTTAAAGAAAAAGCGGTAATACCTGAATTTAAAAACAGTAAAACTGTAAAACATATGAATAAAATGGCTTTTTTTATCTTCTTCATTTTTTTCACCCGTTAAAAAATGCTGCTGCCACCTCAATTACTGCCGAAAATACAGGCAAAGAAATGCTTATTGCAAGAATTTTCACTGCTAACTCTACTACACCTGCCACAGCACCTGCAGAATTATCACGACAGATATCAGCAGTTACACTTCCGACAGTTAAAACCGTAAAGGCTTTAAGCATAATTTTTATAGCCGTACCGCTTGAATTTGTTATAGCTTTAATACTGCCAAGAACTGAAAGAAAGTCTTTAATATATGGCACTATTGAAAACAAAAGAAACACCGCAACACAGATTTCAGCTATCAACACAAAGGAACTTGCGCTACTTTTAAGAATGGAAAGTATTACAACACCTAAAATGGCAAAAATAGCAATCTTTATTACCTCATTCAAAACGACATCATTGACGAAAGCTCATCCTTTAGTGAATTTAATTCGGGCAGAAGCATCATAAGAACGATAAGCAGCCCTGCAATAGTTAGTATCAGACTATATTCTTCCTTACCTGCTTTTTGCAGTAATTGGTTTATTATTGCCGTTACTATTCCAACTATGGCAATTTTAAAAATGATGGTTATATCCATTATGTCACCACGAGAAAACAGCAAGCACACATACAGCACCCAAAAGGCTTAATGCCGTATTTACCTGTATTTTCTCTTTATCCTTTTCCATTCGTTGTTTAAATAGATTTTCAAAACGCCCTTTATACTCACTGCACAAGGAAATTTGCCCCTCTCTGTCAGTAGTACCTAAACGGCTTGTAAAATCATAAAACAAATTACAAGTTGTCTGATTACAGCTTTCTGTTAAAGCTATCTTTCCATTATTAAAAACAATGTGCTTATAATTCCTCTTCTGACCTTTTTCATAAAGCGAATCGTAATCTGAAGACAAAAAGCTGACCTCGGTTTTTATTAAAGAAATATAGTCAAGAATTTCGGCTATGGCAGACGTTCCTTTCTTTCTTTCCACAACCTTTAAGCCACCGAAAATAAGAATAGCAACAGACAAAACTACACCTGAAAGAAATCTCAAAGGCTAATCAACTCCTTAACCTTACAAGGCTCGTTTTTACCCTCAAGAACAACTACCTTTTTAAACACCTTCGCATTAACAAGACGCTTTATATTAGGTCTGCGAAGCACCTCTTCAAAGCTTGAGCCGTGAGCAGTTGCTATAAAGCTTACACCGCTGTTCATACCCGAAAGCATTGCCTTTGCTTCTTCGTCTGTACCGATTTCATCAAGTACTATAATATCGGGCGAAAGAGTCCTCAAAGCTATTTCAGTACCTACCGCTTTGGGATATAAGGTAAGAACGTCTGTATGAACACCTACATCTGCACCAACACCGAAAGACCTTGATGCAATTTCGTCACGCTCGTCAATAATTGCAGTTTTCAACGGATTAAGCATATTGCCTCCCGAAAAATGACGGCACAAATCTCGTATTAAGGTTGTTTTGCCCGATAGCGGTGCGCCAACAATCAAAAAAGAGGTGCAATCTTTACCAATTTTGCTTAACAAATCACAAGAGCAACCGTAAAACTCTCTTGAAACTCTTATATTTACAGAGTTAAAAGACGATACGGAATAAACCGACCCGTTTTTTATAACTGCTCTCCCCGCGACACCTGCTTTACAACCGTTTCGCAGGGGTATAAAGCCCTTTGCTATCATATCCTGATAAGTATGTAAAGAACGTCTTGAAAGATGAAAAACAATTTCTTGCAGGTCGCGTTCATCAGTTTTAATTAAGCTTTCAGAAAACGAAACGGTAAGAGTACCGTTTTCGGTAATATAATAAATATCGTTTTTAGTGTTTAAAGTAACAGGCTCACCGTTGCGAAAACGTATTTCTTTTATCTCAGGTGCAAAATTTTCGGGTATATTACCGAGAATAGTTTTATAGTTTTCGGGCAATAGTGATATTGCATTTAAATAATCCTTGATAATTATCACTCCTTTCAAAAAAATATTATTATCACTTGTCCGTTTTTAGAACAAAATTAACTTTTTATTTAAAATTATCAAGGTAAAAACCATTGAAAGATAATTACATATATGGTAAAATTTATAATGTATAAATTTGCATTAAAATCTTTAAAAGGAAGAAAAAATAATGAAAAATACAGCCTCAAAGATAAATAAAGACAACCCTTTGTTAAAGGGTTGCCGTAACACTAAATATTCATGGCTTGCCGCGGCTTGTACGGCAGGTATTATGATTATTGTCTATTATTGCTATGACTTGATTCCTTTCGGTGATACTACGATTTTAAGAATGGACCTTTACCATCAATACGGTCCTCTTTTTGCAGAGCTTTACGAGAGAATTACTAACCTTGACAGTCTTTTATATTCCTGGACCTCGGGTGGCGGTAGCTCCTTCCTCGGTAACTTTTTCAACTATCTTTCTTCACCCACACTTATAATTATGCTTCTTTTTGGTCATAGAAATATGCCTGAGGCAATTGCGGCTATGATTCTTGTTAAAGCGGTAGTGGCTTCATTTACTTTTTCTTACTTTTTATCAAAAAAATTCGACAATAAAACTCCTTTAATTTCTGCCTTTGGTGTGCTTTACGCTTGTAGCGGTTATTTTATAGCATACTATTGGAACGTTATGTGGCTTGACTCTTTCTACCTTTTCCCTCTTGTGATTTTAGGTATTGAAAAGCTCATTTCACAGAGAAAAATGAAGTTATACACAATAACTCTCGCTTTAACCCTTATCACAAACTACTATATGGGTTATATGGCATGTATATTCTCTGTTCTCTACTTTATTTATTACTACTTTGTAAGCTACGATTTCACCGCAACATATTTCGGTAAGCTTGCAAAAAGAGAAAAGAGCTTTAAGGGTCTTTTTAAATGGGGCTATAACAATTTAAGAAACTCAAGATTTTTTGATAGCGGTGTAAGATTCGCATTTTCTTCAATAAGTGCGGCACTTCTTTCCTGCTTTATGCTTCTTCCCGTTTACTTTATTTTGATGAATTGCTCAGCAACATCAGGTACCTGGCCCGAAGAATTTAAAACCTATTTCTCAATTTTTGATTTCCTTGCAAACCACCTTGCATACCTTGACCCCACAATAAGAAGTAGCGGAACTGACGTTCTTCCCAATGTTTATTGCGGTACTCTCACCGTTATGCTTGTTCCCCTTTTCATCTTCTCAAATAAAATCTCATTCAAAGAAAAGATTTTCAGTGTAGGTATTTTAGGTGTAATGTTCGCAAGCTGTTACACAAACTACCTTAACTATATCTGGCACGGCTTCCATTTCCCCAACGATTTACCATACCGTTTCTCATATATGTATTCTTTCTTGCTTTTGATTTTCGCATTCAAGGCAATTACGTTTATAAAAGAATACACAACAAGACAAATAATCGGTGTAGGTACTGCAACTATATTTTTCATTATTATGGTGCAGGAAATCGGCTCTAAAAACTTCAGCGAAACAGGTGTATGGATTTCAGTAGCATTTATTGGTATCTATTGTCTCGCGTTAGGTATTCTTAAAAATGACCGTTACCCCAAAGTTGCGGCTGCAGCTCTCATTCTTTGCTCTGTTTGTGCGGAATACACCGTTGCAAACACAAATAACTACAGTATGGACCAGACAAAGACAAACTACGTTGGTGATTACAACGATTTTGTGGCTATTAAAGAGCAGATAGACGAATACGAGGGTAACGAGTCTTACAGAATGGAATTAACTGCTCTCAGGGCTCGTATGGACCCTTGTTGGTATTACTATAACGGTGTTTCAACCTTTACCTCTATGGCATACGAAAAGGTTGCTAATATGCAATCTCATTTAGGTATGTTCAGTAACTATATAAACAGCTACACATATAACAGACAGACCCCCGTTTACAACGCATTCTTTGCTTTAGATTACATTGTTGATAATTACACAGGCTCAAAGCCTGCTATGAACAGCAAATATTATAAAGAAATCGCTACACAGAATAAATACACCGCATACGAAAACCTTTACACTCTTCCTATCGCTTTCAGAGCTAACGAGGAAATTGCTATATGGTCTCACGATAACTCAAATCCCTTTGAAGTACAGAGTGAATTATTCGGTTATGCAACGGGTATACACACTGTTTACAGCGATATTGAGGTTACGGATATTTCAGGCTCAGGTGCATATTGCAGCGACTACACCTTCAGTGATATCGGTTGCTATTCTTACACAGTAACAAATACTGCTGGCGGTGCTTCACTCAGCATAACCTTAACAGCTAAAGAAAGCGGAAACGCTTATGTTTATCTTAAAACAGGCGCTAACACTATTGCTAACGCAACTTACACTCTCCCCGACGGCACTGCAGTTTACCAGAACATTGATACAAAGCCTTATATCCTTGATTTAGGCTATCTCAATGCGGGTGACACAGTATCGGTATTTGCACCTATTAAAGAAGGTACAGACGGATATCTTTATTTATACGCGGTAACTCTCAACGATGAAGCTTTTGAAGAGGGTTACAACCAATTAAAGAGTGATTCTCTTAACGTTACAACCTTCGATGAAAGAAATATTGAGGGTAAAATTAACGTTTCTAAAGACGGTATTCTTTACACCTCAATTAACTACGATACAGGCTGGTCAGTTTACATCGACGGTAAAAAGGTTGCCGCTGATGACATCGTGCCCTTAGGCACAAATGCTCTTTTAGGTGTTAGAATCTCCGAGGGTGAGCATACAGTACAGTTTAAATATACTCCTCAAGGTCTTATAATGGGTTGCACAATTTCAATAACAACTCTTATTATGCTCCTTCTCCTTTGCTCGTTAATTAAAACGGGTATATTCAAATTTGACCCACCACTTTACGAAGAAGAGGATGAAATTGAAACAGAAGAAGCTGAAGATGGTGAGTTTCACTCTATCGTTGACAATTTAGATGAATTTTTAAAATCACTCAATTTTGACGAAGAGGAAGAAAATGAAGAAATTGATGAAATCGAAGACAGTGAAAACACTACCGACACAACAGACGAAAAAGAGGACTAAAAATGTTTTCAAAAATTAAAAGTGTAGGTCTTTTAGGTTTAGAGTCCTATATGCTTGACGTTGAACTGAATATTACAGGCGGTAAATTTTCTATTGAAATAGTTGGTCTTCCTGATACCGCTGTAAGCGAGGCAAAGGAAAGAATTATGGCAGCAATATGCAACTCGGGTTACGAGATGCATATGACCTCACACTACACCTTCAATCTTGCTCCTGCTGATGTAAAAAAAGAAGGCTCTGTTTACGATTTACCTATGGCTGTTGCAGTTTTATCGGCAACGAAGCAAATTCGCGGTGACTATAAAGAAGCTGTTTTTATCGGTGAATTATCCCTTTCGGGTACAGTTAAAAGCATCAAGGGTGTTTTACCCATGGTTATTGCTTCTAAAGAGCACGGGGTAAAAGATATTTACGTCCCCTTTGACAATTGCGAGGAAGCTGCTGTTATTGACGGGATAAACGTTTACGGTGTTAAAAGCTTAAAGGAATTAGTTGAGCATATTAACGACGTTAACAAGCTAAAGCCCGTGGAGGTAAAACCCTTTAAGCATTACGAATTACCCGATTATCTTCCTGACTTTAAAGATGTTAAAGGTCAGTTTGAGGTTAAACGAGCCTTAGAGGTTGCCGCTGCAGGCGGTCATAACGTTATGATGATAGGTCCTCCCGGCTCGGGTAAAAGTATGCTGGCAAAGAGAATTCCCACAATTCTTCCCGATATCACCATTGACGAAGCTCTTGAAACAACTAAAATTTATTCTCTTTCAGGTAATCTTTCTAAAGAGAATCCCATAATCAATTTCAGACCCTTCAGAGCACCTCATCACTCTGTTTCCCCTGCGGGACTTTCAGGTGGCGGTACTATACCAAAACCCGGTGAGCTTTCTTTAGCCCATAACGGTGTTTTGTTCCTTGACGAATTACCCGAATTTTCACGAAACACAATGGAGGTTCTTCGTCAGCCTATTGAAAACGGAACAATTACAATTTCAAGAGCCGCTTGTGCTCTTACATACCCTTGCTCTGTTATGCTTATTTGCGCGATGAACCCCTGCCCTTGCGGTTATTTCGGTCACCCTACAAGAAAATGCTCTTGCCCGAAAAACGCCCCTGCACGCTACTTATCAAAGGTTTCCGGACCGCTTCTTGACAGACTAGATATTCATATTGAAGTACCCCCTGTTGACTTTAATCAGCTTTCTGATAAAGAAGAGGGTGAATCATCAGCATCAATAAGAGAACGTGTAAACAAAGCCCGAAAGATACAGTTAGAAAGATTTAAAGGCACAAACGTTACTTGTAACGCTAAAATGACCTCATCACTTACAAGAAAATATTGTGTACTTTCAGAGACTGCTGCAAAAACTTTAGAACTTTCCTTTGAAAAGCTTGGTCTTTCAGCAAGAGCTTATGATAAAATACTCAAGGTTGCAAGGACTATTGCAGACCTTGATGAAGCAGAGAATATAGAAAACAAGCATATTCTTGAAGCTATACAATACAGAAGTCTTGACAGAAAATTCTGGAAAGCAGATGAAGAAATATGATAAAAAAACACTTAAAAAAGCTATCCTACACACAGTTAATCGTTTTAAGCTTTGCTTTGATTATTTTAGTCGGAACGACTCTTTTATGTCTTCCCATATCGTCAAAAAGCGGTGAAAGCACGCCGTTTTTGAATGCAATGTTTACAGCAACGAGTGCTACCTGTGTCACCGGACTTATTGTTTACGACACTTATTCTCATTGGTCTTTGTTCGGGCAGAGTGTTATTATTACACTCATTCAGATAGGCGGTCTGGGAATAATGGTTTACATTTCAACCTTCGCCATGTTTTTAAAGCGTAAAATATCAGTTTACGAAAGACGCTTGCTTATGCAAGCTTCGGGTAACATAAAGCTCGGCGGTACTGTTAAGCTTTTAAGAAGAATAGTTAAAGGTACTTTTATTACCGAGGGTATCGGTGCTGTTATTCTTTCAGTTTGCTTTATACCAGAAATGGGTGTTGCAAAGGGTATTCTTAATGGTATTTTTCATTCCGTTTCAGCTTTTTGTAACGCAGGGTTCGATTTAATGGGGAAGTTTTCACCCTATTCATCGTTGACTCATTATGCAACCAACCCCGCGGTTATGATAACAGTAATAATGCTTATAGTTACCGGTGGTATCGGCTTTCTTATTTGGACTGACATTATCACCTTTAAATTCAAGTTCAAGAAATACTCTTTACATTCAAAAATTGTTCTTGCAACATCAGCTATTCTTATAAGCATTCCTGCAATTCTGTTTTTCATTTTTGAATACAACAACACTTTAAAGGATTTTGAATTTTTCAATAAGATAGTCAACGCTTTGTTTCTTGCGGTTTCGCCAAGGACGGCAGGCTTCAACTCAGTTAATTTATCAGCCCTTTCTCAAAGCAGCGAAATCATTACCGATATTTTAATGCTTATCGGTGGTAGTCCCGGTTCTACGGCAGGCGGTTTAAAAACAACGACCTTTGCGGTACTTATTCTTTCAATGATAGCCGCAGCCCGTCACAACACTCACCCCGAGGTTTTCAAAAGAAGACTCCCCGAGGATGCACTCAAGCAGGCAACCGCAATTTTTACAATATATATAATGGCTTCACTTGTTGCTATTATTATAATTTGCGCTCTTGAAGACAGCGATATACCTACAGTTACTTTTGAAGTTATTTCCGCAATAGGCACAGTAGGTTGCACAAAAGGATTAACCCCTACTCTTTGCACTTTATCAAAAATAATTATTATGACTTTAATGTTTGGTGGTAGAGTTGGCGGTCTTTCGTTTATTCTTTCACTTGCAGAAAAGAAAGAAAACGTGCCGTTAGACAGACCATCGGAAAAAATATTAATAGGTTAACAAAGCGAAAGGTGAATTTTATGAAATCATTTCTTATAATTGGTATGGGAAGATTCGGTAAGCATTTAGGAGAAAAGCTTATTGAGCTTAACAACGACGTTGTTATTATCGATAAAGATGACGAAATAATTGAAAAATTAGCGCCTAATTTTACTGATGCTTTCGTTGGTGATTGCAGAAACGAAAACGTACTTCGTTCTTTAGGTGTAAACAACTTTGACGTTTGCTTCGTATGTATTGCAGAAGATTTCCAGTCATCTCTTGAAATTACCTCGATGCTTAAAGAGTTTGGTGCAAAATATGTTGTATCTACCGCAAAACGCGACAGGCAGTCAGATTTACTTAAAAAAATCGGTGCTGATGACGTTATTTACGCAGAAAAGCAAATCGCAATAAAAACAGGTATCAGGTACAACGCAAACAATATCGTTGACCTTATAATGCTCACAGATGATTATGCGATTTACGAAATCCCCATAAAGCTTGATTGGGTAGGTAAAACCATAATTGAGTTAGACGTCAGAAAAAAATACAACTTAAATATCATAGCTATAAAAAACGGTGAAAACGTTACGGCCGCACCCCACCCTGACTATAGATTTTCAAAAGAAGATAATATAATGGTAATCGGTACACAGGAAAATATTTATAAATTTACAAACAAATAAAAACAAGGTGTATTTATTCTAAAAGCAAGAATAAATACACCTTCTATTTTTATTATAAGCTTATGCCTTTTGTTTTTTATTAAATTTAAACACTTTTTCTAATGGCAACTGTGCCAGAATTATTGCGAGGAACACAAGGGCGCAACCTAAAATTTCATTATTCGAAAGTCTTTCACCGAAGAATGCGCCTGCTAAAGCGGCAAAAACAGATTCAAGGCTCATTATAAGACTTGCAACCGTCGGATTGAGATTCTTTTGTGCTACAATCTGTAAAGTGAAAGCGATACCCGATGAAAGCACACCTGCATAGAAAACTGAAAACCAGGCACTTTTTATAGCTTCTATTGATATCTCTTCAAAAGCGAAAGCGGCAATTGTAGAAATAACAGCAGTTATAAAAAACTGAACAAGGGAAAGCCTCACACCGTCAACTTTAGTAACGTAAAGGTCAACTATAATTATCTGCACCGCAAAGAAGAATGCACATAATATAAGAAGGAAATCACCTGCAGTTATACCACCAACATCGGTAACACAAAGAAAATACATACCCGTTGTTGCTATGATAATACAAAGCCATAAAATCGGGTTTACCTTTCGTTTGAATAACAAACCCAAAAGAGGCACAATTAAAATATAAAGGGTAGTTAAAAAGCCCGATTTACCCACGCCCGAAAGCACGATACCGTATTGCTGAGAAGCGGAAGCAAGACATAAAACACCACCGCATAGAGCACCACCTATTAGAAGGGTTTTTGAAAAGAATTTTTTATTTTCACCGTTTGCGCCCTCACCTGTTTTCTTTTTATTGGTTTTATAAATAAAAAGTGAAACAGGCGTTAAAACAATTACCGCAAGGTAAGACCTTAAAGCAAGAAAGGTAAAGTTACCTATTTGCTCAAGGCCCTTGCTTTGAGCTACGAAAGCCGTACCCCATATAAAAGCGGCTATCATCAAAAGTAACGATGCACCGAATGATTTTGATTTAGAAGCTTTTGTTTCCATATTTACCTCGTCGCAAAAATATCGTTTCATATAATATCATAAAAGAATCTTATCTTCAAGACAAAAACTGCTGTAGGGTGAAATGAGTTATCCGAATCTGCCTAAAAGCTAATCTTTTCAAGTCTTTTCGGCGTTTCGGTCTTGAAAGGCGCCAGCCTATCTTCGCCCTCAACACCAAAAATCCAATGAAAATCTTTCGCTTTTAGGTCGAAGATTTTATACAGTACAGATTTTTGGTCAGACAAGGCAAAAACGGAGCCAATCCTGACGGATTGGCGAGTATTTTAACGTAGGATGAACGGAAATCTGCCTGTATAAAACACGGTTCGGATAATTCCTTTCACCCTAACATTATTAGTTTCAGCAGTTTTTTTAATTTATACATATAAAATAATTTAATCTAAATTATGTCTTACGAGCTGTGCTCTTAACTTATCTCTTTCTATTCTGTCAAGGGGTCTGTCAACAGAAAGAGAAATTGTTGCGGGTTGCATATGAATCATCATAGCTTCAATTTTTGAGCAGTCCATATTTATAATACCCTTGACCGCACCAAGCCTTACAAGAGAGATAAGCTCCATAAATTCAGCGGTATCAATAAGACGGGCGTATTTTAAAACACCGTATGCTCTGTAAATTCTGTCTTCGGTAACGGGCGCTTTAAATATTTCTTCACGGGCAACTCTTTCCTGTGCCGCAATCTGAAGTGCTATTGACTTAAGGTTTTCAATAGCGGCTTTTTCTGAAATACCCAAGGTTATTGTGTTGCTTAATCTAAACAAATCACCCTTTGCCGCTGCTCCCTCACCGTAAGACCCTCTTAATGATAAACCGAGCTTTGATACGGTTGTAATCAAACGGGTAATCTGCGAGGTTGTAACAAGACCGGGTAAATGAAGAACAACAGAGGCTTTCATACCTGTACCTAACGAAGCCGGGTCTTGTGATAAATAGCCTAATTTATCGTCAAAGGCGAAATCAAGCTTCGTATTAAGAGCGTTATCAATTTTATCAGCAGTACGGTAAGCTTCATCTAAAGCAAAGCCGGCGTACATTACCTGTAAACGAATATGGTCCTCTTCGTTAAGCATAATGCTGACAGCTTCATCTTCTGTAAGAAGTAATGCCCTACCATCACGGGAGGATGCAAATTCAGGGCTTACGAGGTGCCTTTCAGCAAGAGAAACAACCTCTGACTGTGAAAGCATTTTCATTTCATAGAAATTGAATTTATAGTCGGTAACAGTAGAAGCTGCATCTTTAACAATAGAATTAACCTTTAACTTATCTTGCAAAGAGAGGGTTGCAGGAAAAGGATAATGTGTAATATTTCTTGCTATATGGATACTTGTGCTGATAACAACGTCATTCTGCGCACCCGTACCTAAATACCATTTTGCGCTCATTACACCTCTCCCCCTTTCGCTAAAAGAGCTTTGATTTCGTCGCGAAGCTTTGCAGCCGTTTCAAAATCCTGATTCATAACCGCTTTTTCAAGACGTGTTTTGAGGTCTTCTATATCGGTAAATGCACCACCGCCTGCATTCAAGGGACGTTTTCCCATATGAGAGGTTTTACCGTGAACGCGAGTAAGTGATGGTAAAAGCTTTTCGTAAAAAACATTATAGCACTCGGCACAGCCCATTTTACCATCTGTTGCAATATCCTCAAAGGTTTTACCACAGATACCACATCTTACCGATGAATTAAGGCTTTCATTTTTCAAAAGAAAATCACCGAAGAAATCTGCAAAGCTGAAGCCCATACCC
The DNA here is from genome assembly GCA_045638585.1 of Acutalibacteraceae bacterium. GTDB lineage: Bacteria > Bacillota > Clostridia > Oscillospirales > Acutalibacteraceae > DTU089. The sequence continues at coordinate 57,221 of JAZUBO010000029.1, forward strand.
GAAAAAGCTTCGCCATAGCCTAACGAACGGGCACAGTCAGAACAGAGATGGACCTCTGCCGCCCTACCGTTTATAATTCGTTTCATATGCATATTGGCTTCATTTTTATTACAATTCTGACAAAGCATATTATCACCTCGGGAAAATTTTACTACTAATCAATCATTGATTTAATTATACGATAAAAATATGAACTTTTCAAGAACTGAAAAGCATTCTTACAAGCCGAAAATATCGTCTTCAAAGTCATCAAAATCAAAGTCGTCTGAAAATTCGTAGTCATAATCATCGTTATTCATATCAGGGTAATCTCGACCGCTGTATTTTTTATAGCTGTTAAAATCAAAATCGTAACTCATAAACTTAACTCCTTAAATGTATTTTCGATTTTATTCTTTTCTTTAAATTTTTTAATATTCATTTTGTAACAAAAATCCTGCAAAAACATAATATGCAGTGAAAGGGGGTTAAAGAATATGGGTTGCTTATTTAACAACGGTAACAACTGCTCATGGATTATAATCCTTATTATCATCTTGCTTTTCTGCAATCAGGGCACAGGCTATAATGGTTGCGGTAATGATTGCGGTTGTAACAACAATTGCGGTTGCTGCTAATTGCTGTAAAAAGCGGTGATTAATAACGTCAAAAAAGGAGTCTTGCCTGAGTTTTCTCAAACAAGACTCCTTAATTCTTTTATAAGATTACACTAAAAACTACGGCAAATACACTTAACGCCATAAGTCCTGCTAAAATAAAGCAGATAATCTTTTTCATTTTATTTGAAAACATTATTCGATACCGAGAAGCTCTTTAACACTAAGTGAAACTGTGCTAAGCTTCTTCTCTGCTTCCTCTCTTGATGTTGCTTTTGCGGTGATATAGATTTTGATTTTAGGCTCTGTGCCTGAAGGTCTTACGATAACTGTATCTCCGCTTTCCATTCTGTAAGAAAGAACATTTGACTTGGGAAGACCTGTTTCACCGTCTGTTGTTTTGCCTGTTTTGTAGTCACCAACCCAAATAACCTTGCTACCGCAAATTTCCTTGGGAGGCTCGTTACGAAGGCTTTCCATCATATCTGCCATTTTCTGCATACCTGCAGCACCCTCAAAGGCATAGTTATCAAGCTGGTTGAAGAAATAGCCGTATTTCTCATAGATGCTATTCATAAACTGCCAGAGAGTAATGCCTTTTGTTTTATAGAAGGCTGCCATTTCGCAGATAATCATAGCGGCATTTACACCGTCTTTATCTCTTGCGTGAGCGCCTGTAAGGTAGCCGTAGCTTTCTTCAAGACCTAAAATGTAACGGTCTGCTTCACCCTTTTCGTCAAGCTCAGTTACGAGCTCACCAATATACTTAAAGCCTGTAAGAAGGTCAGCCATTTCAGCATTGTATTCTTTACAGATAGCAGAAATGAGAGGTGTTGTAACGATAGTTTTAACTATAACGGGGTTTTCGGGAAGCTTATTTTTAGCTTTAAGCTCTGAAAGAAGATATTCGCAAAGCATCGCACCAACTTCATTACCCGTCATAAGCTTATATTCACCGTTATCACGAACTGCAATACCAACACGGTCGCAGTCGGGGTCAGTTGCTATCATAAGGTCTGCAGGGAATTCCTCTGTCATTTTAAGACCCTCTTCAAATACCTGACGGATTTCGGGGTTGGGGTAAGGACAAGTGGGGAATTTGCCGTCGGGCTTTTCTTGCGATTTAACAACTCTTAAGTCTTCAACACCTAATTTTTTAAGAACACGGCGAACGGGCTTATTACCTGTACCGTTAAGAGGTGTATAAAGAACCTTGATGCCTGATTCTTTAACAACGTCGCTGTTAACTGAACAAGCAAGAACGTTTTCAAGGAACTCGTCTTTGAGCCAATCCTCGATATAGTCAACCATATCTTCAGCAAGGGCATCTTCAAAGCTCATACGTTTAACACCGTCAAACATATCAACCTTTTTCATATATTCATATGTTTTTGCTGCACCCTCGTCGGTCATCTGGAAGCCTCTGGGGTCATAACACTTAAAGCCATTATATTTTGAGGGGTTATGGCTTGCGGTAAGAACAATACCTGAAGAACAACCTAATCTTCTTACTGCGAAAGAAAGCATAGGTGTAGGCATAAGCTCGGGGTAAATATAAACTTTAATACCGTTTGCGGCAAGAACTCCTGCGGCACACTCTGCAAAAACATCTGACTTGATACGAGAATCATAAGCGATAGCAACGCTGGGGTTTTCAAATTCTTCGTTAAGATAGTCTGCAAGGCCTTGTGTTGCCTGACCTACTGTATAAACGTTCATTCTATTTGTACCTGCGCCTATAACACCTCTGAGGCCACCTGTGCCGAATTCGAGGTTTTTATAGAAACGGTCAAGGATTTCATCGTCATTTCCCTCAACGGAAATTAACTCATCCTGCAAATCACTGTCAAGAACAGCCTTTTCTCTCCAGAGAGAGTAAAGTGCTTTAATATCATTCATTAAAATCTTCCTTTCGGTTATTTTAAATTCTATAGAATTATATCACTAATAAAAACTAAAATCAATTATCTGATAAAATTAGTTCTTATTTTAGCTTCATCTTCAGGTCTAGATATATTGTTATTTTTACCCAGATCAATACATTTTAAAAGCCAAGCCATATTTTTACCTAATGTTCTCATAACCTGAAGACCCTCTAAATCCTGTAAAACGTCTTCGGGCTTTGAGCCGTGGACCATATTCCAATAGCCTGACGAAACAACGGGCATATTGCTTATTGTAAAATACTTATTAAGCACGTCAAAGGCGGCTGTTGACCCTGCGCGACGGCAACTTAGAATTGCGGCACCCGGCTTATATTTAAAGTTTTTAGAGCCTGCATAAAAAGCTCTGTCAAGAACGGCACAGATTGTGCCTGACGGTGCTGCATAATGAACTGCAGAGCCGAAAATAAAACCGTCAGATTCTGCAGCTTTATCAATTAAGGTGTTAACAATATCATCGTTAAAAACACAGTGACCGTTGTTAGCACCGCAACCACCGCAACCGATACAGCCTCTTACTGCATTTTTACCTAACCAGAAAATTTCGGTTTCGATATCGTTATTATTTAACTCTTTCTCTATTTCACAAAGAGCGGTATAGGTACAACCCTTTTCGTGAGGCGCACCGTTTACAAGTAAAACTTTCATAATAAACCTCTTTCGGACTTATAAAATAATGTCAAGAATTTTTTCGGGACTATCAACAATATATTCGGGACAAAGCTTTTCTAATACACATTTATCTCTGAAGCCCCAGGTAACACAGATGCAAGGGATGTCTGCATTTTTTGATGTTTCAATATCAACCTCTGAATCACCTATGTATATAACGTCATTTTTACAAACATTAAGCTCATTCATTACCGCAAATACAGTATCGGGTGCAGGTTTTCTCTTAACACCCGTTTTTTCACCTACAGCACAGTTAAAAACATCGGGAAAATAAGCTTCAACAAGAGTTTTAACTGCAAAATCAGCTTTATTTGAAACAACTGAAAGCTTTACTCCCCTGTTTTTAAGTTCACAAAGCAAGTCATTTATTCCGTCATAAGCTTTAGTTGAATTGGCAGAGTTATCTTTATAATGAGCTTTAAAATCCTCGAAGCATCTATCAACTAAATCAAGAGATGTGTTTTCGGGAACGGAACGCTCAATCAAAAGACGTATACCGTTACCTACAAAGGCTCTTATTTCTTCAGTTGTTCTTTGAGGCAAGCCGTTTTTAGCAAGTGAAAAATTCACACTATCCCTTAAATCAGCCAAAGTATCAAGAAGCGTACCGTCAAGGTCAAAAACAACACAATTATACTTCATCCTCGGGACACTCCAAATCAACAACGGTATAGCTTCTGTTAAGTGCAGGTAAAATCTTGTCCCTTAAATCACTTGTTAAAAACCTTACAGTTGCACTGTTAACGCACGGGTGACAAGCAAAATACTCGTCTTTAAACACATTTTTTTCAATAAGAAGCTCAATATTTTCTTCTTTATCAAACATTAAAGAAAGAACTGTAAGTGAGCCCGGTGAAACGTTAAGAAGGGTTTCCATCTGCTCACCGCTTGCAAAGGAAAGACGCGATGAATTTATCTGCGCTGAAAGATATTTCGTTTTAAAGGGCATATCACCGGGGATAAGAAGCATATAAAACTTGGTCTGCTGACGGTTGCAAAGAAGAAGATTTTTACAGATTTTAGCATCTATAACCTTTTCGACCTCTTCACAAAGCTCAATAGTTGCTGCTTCATCATGCTCGGCTCTTATGTAATCAACCCCGATTTTTTCAAGAAAAAGATAGCTTTGCATCTCTTTTTCAGTATTGGTTTTTTCGGGATGAGTGTTAAAGGTTTGTTTATTTACGTACATAAATCACACCAGATTTTCAATATAAATTCAAAGTTTTTTCTGCGGCTTCGCGAAGGCAGAAGCCGGTTAAAACCGTGCCGTCGGAATTGTATTTATCGGTAAGCTGTGAAAGGATTTTCACGTTATTTTCAGATGGTGAAGACCAAACGTTGTAAATTGCATCAAGCAAGTCACAGCACATTGAGAATTTCTTTACCCATTTTGCCATTTCATTAAAAATCAGCACACTTGTATCCGAAATCATTTCAAGGCATTTTCTCATATTACTATTATAATCTTTAAATTCTTTTAAAGCTTCTTCCCTTTTGCCTGTAGAATTAAGGAAGCTAATGTGACCTAACTTTTCACTCATATAAGCTGAGCTATATTTTGAAAGACAGGAAACGCCTAAATGGTCGGCAAAGTATTTGAACAACTCTGCTTTCTCCCCTAAAACCTCTTTATGAGCATTTTTAAGAGATGCATCGGGGTTATATGAAACACTATTCCAAAGGTAATCGGCAATTGTAAGAAGCGGAATTTTTGAACACTCTGCATATTCCATTACGTTTGAAATAAGACCCTCGCAAGCCTTATAAAGCTCTTTATCTCTTCCTATAATTGCACCAAGGTGCATTTCCTGAAACATTTCGCAGTCATTAACGGGGAAATTATCCCAGAATAAAGGCTTATGGTCAGTTGTACGTAAAAGCTCGTTACTTTCTCTTACTGTAAGTACTCTTGAACAGATTTCTTCACCGGTCCAGAACATACTTACACTTGAGGGAATACCTTTACCGAATTTTGAAATATAGTAACCGTTTTCGTCACCGCTATACTGGGTGGGGCAAACGGTAAGAGAAATTGAGCTGTCAATTTCTTTTAAAGCATTGTAGGTTTTATTTACTAAAGCTATATGGGCATCAACGATACCGTCGTAAGCTTTTTTATCGTCTTCATACTGAAAATCCCACGGGATATCATCAAGCAAAAGCCCGAAGTTTTTAACACCGATATCATAGATGCTTTTAATTTTATTTATAAGCAAGTTGAAATCTTCATCAGACGTATAGTGATATGTAAGGCCGGGGCCTATTGTCCAATGAAAATCAAGCTCGTTATCTTTTGCATAAAGAAAAAGATTTTTTAAATCGTTGATTTCTTTTTCGGGGTATAATTCACGCCATTTTTCACGGTGATAAATATCATCTTTAGGACCGTAATAGAAGCTATTCATACCGTATTTTGCCATTAAAGCCATTACGGAAAGGCGTTTTTCATTAGCCCAGGTTTTACCATAAAAGCCTTCGATATAACCTCGCTTAACAAAAAGCGGATAATCTTCAAGCTCACCCGTTTTAAGCTCGTCATTTAAAATTAACTTTCCTAAAGTGTTTACCGCTCTGAAAACACCTCGTTTGCAGGATGCTTCAATTACAGTTTTATCAGCATTAACTGTTATGAAATACTTTTCATCTGTAAGACGGGAAAGCTCGTCTATATATGTAGTTTTTTTACTGTCTGTAACTTTGATTTCAACAGTATATTCACCGTTTAAAGCTATATTGTAAGAGGTTAAGACCTTCTCTGCGGTATCTTTAAAATCACCGATAACTTTTATATTTTTAACAAAAACGGCTTCACCGTTTAAATTATTTTTTTGAGGAACAGGATAAATCACAGGTGCTTTATCTCCTTTTTATATTTTTCTACTAGCTTATTATTTATTTCATCGCCACCGTCAACGTTTGAGCTTGAAAAATGCTCGGGATAAAAGCCCTTTTGAGAGCATTTATTAACGGCCTCAACAACAATTGCATTAAGTATTAAAGAGCCTATAACGGTTGACGTAGGGGCAAAGTTGCCCTTTATCCCATCAACACTCACACAAGCATCACCAACACAGCCGTAATTATCAAGAACAATATCGGCAATTTCACAAAGCCTTTTACCGCTTTTATGCCTTGATTCACCTGAATAGGTATGGTTAAGATTTGTAAGTGCTATAACGGTTACACCTTTTTCTTTACAAAGAAGAGCCATATCTACAATAACACCATTTCTGCCCGAGTTGGAAATAATAACTATAGCGTCACCGCTTTTAATACCGTATTCACTGAAAAGCTTTTCGGCAGCCCCCTCTTCTCTTTCTGCAACGGTGCTTTCCGAGGCAGAAATATGAAGCATAAGCTTTTCGGGTAAAATAGGCTGAATGTTAACAAGACCGCCTGCCCTATAGAAAAGCTCTTCTGCAAGCATATGAGAATGACCTGTGCCGAAAAGATAAAGCTTTTTATTATTCATTAAAATATCACAGAGTATATCGGCAGCTTTATTTATATTTTCTCTGCCCTCTGTTTTAATTTTATTAATTATGTTTTCTATATTATCGGTGTATTCTAAAAGCTTATCCATTAAAGTTTTCTCGCCACCTTTACTGCACCCTCTGCCGCGGATAATTTAAGAAATTCGATTTTCAAGTCGGGGTAAACCTCTCTTATATCCTGGGTAAACACCTCGTTAAAAAAGTTGTTGTTTTCAAAAACACCGCCGTAAAGATAAAGACCCGAACACTTTTTCATTTCAAGAAGCAACATAAGAACGGTTTTTGAAAAGCCGTGAGCTTCATTTTGAATAACGGTTTTTGAAACGAAATCATCGTTATCGGCTAACTTTCCTACAATTTGCGCAAATGTAGCTAAAACATCTTTAGTTGTGTTTTCGGAATAGATAATATCAATTGCTTTTCTGAAATCGTCAACCTTGAAAAACCTTTTGGCTTCTTCTGTAAGCGGATATGATTTATTCATATCGGTTATAATGCAACAGCCTCTTAAAGCATTGGCGGCAATAGAATAAGCAGAGCCTTCGTCACCGATTATATGACCCCAACCGCCTTTCACTTTAATTTCACCGTTTTCCGTTTTAGCGATTGCCATAGACCCTGTACCGCAGATTGCAACACAAGGCATATCACCGTCGCAAGCATTAAGTGCAACGAAGGCATCGCTGTTCATACCAAGCTTTTTAGCCTTTATAACGTCACCGCAAAGGTCGTTTATAACATCTTTCTCGGCTTCGTTATCTAAGGCAGAGCAACCTATAAATGCTCCGTCAAACTCAATGTCACCTAAAGAATTGTAGATTTCTTCTATAACGCAACGAAGGTTTTCTTTTGCAACACTCATACCAACGGAATAAAAGTTTATAGTCTTACCCGTTGCTTTAAGCAAAATATTACCCTTTTCGTCTGACACAATGGCAGTAGTTTTTGTACCTCCACCGTCAATACCGAGATAATATTTCATAAGAAAACCTCCGCAAAATTTTTATTTTATTTCAAGCTCCTTTGCCATTTCTACAAAGCCTTTCATAACTGAAGAGCCTGTAAGACAACCGAGAGAAACAAGCTCGTGATAATGATTCATAGGGTCTCCCATTGTATAATCGTTATCAGGAACTATGTAACCGATAGCATCGTTAGCAAGACCGAATGCTATTGTATCCTCACCAAAGATATCTCTTACTGACGGCAAGCCGAAATCAGTATGAGTAATTGAGCCGTCAGCATAAAGAGAAGCGCCGCCTTTAAGAAGGTCGCAACAGAATTCACCGGGCACCATAGCAACCTTTAACTCTTTACCGAATTCAATGTAGCCTATTTCGGAATAAATAGCATATTTGCCTTTACCCTCTGTAAGCACCTTGAAATTAGCGAGCTTAAGCTTACCGGCTGCCGCCATAAGCGGATTCATAATAGGTATTTTAACCTCTTTGATTCTGATGTTAAGTAGCGGTTTAACCTGCTTTTCTTCAACAGGCTCCCAACCCTCGCACCAGAGAGTGTAAGTACCGCCATTGCGTTTAGCCAGTTCAGTATCCGTTGCAATTTCAGCTTCATTATAAAGAAGCTTATCTTTCTTTATTTCGTCAAGAGTTTTTGTAAGTGAAAGGGCTATTCTGCCTATCTCTCTACCGAAACGGATTGATTCTTCATAACGATGATTAAATTTCAAATCGTCGTTGGACTTGCCTCTTGCCATATAAATAGCACAGATAGCACCGTTAAAGAACATTAAGTTGTAGCCTGCTTTATTAACAGTTTCACCTAAATAGTAAACATAGTCACCACTAAGACGTCTGCCTGAACCCGGCTCATCTTTAACGGGGAAGCCTGCAACGTCCGGGTGTGCAGGAAGATTAATAATCATTGTAGGTGTTTTACTTTTATCATCGGGGGTAAAGGTAAGTCTTGTAATATCGGTAACAATGCTGGGAGCAGAAGGTCTGTTTCTATTTGAAAAATAATCTTCTGTAATATCCTTTTGAGCAAGTGTAAGCTCACCCTCACACATATCCTGCACGGCTTTGATAAGAGTATCACTTACACCCTCACACAAGAATCTCATATACTGCTCATCAGCACCTCTTTCGAGAGCACCGTTACCTTTTTTCTTTCTTTTGAAATTCCTTATAAGTTTACCCGGAAAATCGGTCCAGATACCTTCGGTATCAACGCAAGAATGAGTATGAGTTGAAAAAACGTTTACAGAAGCAATTTTTCTGTCCGGGTAAAGCTTTTCGAATTTCTCTTTGAATTTCTTTCTTATAACTCTGATATCACCGTTTGTTGTACCAATACAGTCGATAGTACAGAAAACGGAAACACCTCTTCCGGAGCCGTCATCAAGAGCTATTGCCCTGCCCTTCATAGCATCTACAACCTCTTCAACAAGGTTTTTAAAGCCGTTATCGGGGCTGATATAACCGCCCATATAGTAATTATGAGAAGCGTAATCAAGAGGAGTTAAGTTGATGTTGGCATAGCCTAAGCTCCACTTACCGTTTTTAGACGGGTTTTTAAGAAATTTCTTTGTACCTTCAAAAAAGTTTTCGGGAACGTAAGACTCAACGGGAGTGTAATCACTACCGTCTTTTACCGCATTTGAAAAGCCCTGTAAAATCCCGTGAATAACTTTATCTGTAAGATTAATTCTTTTTTCTAGTTCCATAATTCCACCTCAAGATAAAAGGTTTAGTGTTTATTTTTTAATTTTATTTCAGTACTCTTATTTAACTCTTTTCATAATATCGGCAACTGTTTCTGCGATAGTTTCGTTAGTAAGATAGCCTAATGAATTTGTTTCGTGGTAATGGCGTCTGTCGAAAACGTCTCTACCCTGCTCTATATAAGCCTGTGTTTTATGAAGAATGAAATCGTTAGGAGTTACACAGTAGCCTGTCATATCGTTTGTTACGCAGTAAACGAGAAGGTCTTTATCACCTACGATATCAACAATAGGTGTGGGGTTGATATCTGTGCCTTTACCTGTTGCAGAATGCTCTGCATCAGCCGCACCGCCGTAAATAACCTCGGGGAAGGGCTCACCGGGTAAGAGAAGAATCTGCTGTGTGCCAAGCTTTATGTAAACCATTTCAGTCTGAAGAGCAAGACCTAAATCACCTTTATCGCAAGGGAAACGCTGTGACGAACAAGCCTTGATTGTTGCCATTAAAGCAAGAAGACCGTTATCAACGGGCGAATAGTATTTTTGCTGAAGAACTGTAATTTCAACAGGCATTTCTTTATCGTTATCAATAGCAAGAGCCGCTTTACCTAAGGTTTCGCCCTGAATACGAGTTCTTTCAGGCTTATCTTCGCAGAAATCACCGGGGTCAACCGCACCGATTGCACCCACACCATAAAGAACGTTGATATCCTTTTGGTCGGTAATTGTTTTTCTTACCCAATAGGGATAGTCTGCACTACACTCTCTATTGTCACCGCCTAATGTGTTAGGATGTGCTTCATAATTTAAGAACCATATTTCCTTGCTGCCATTGTCAGGAACAAAACGTGTTCTTGTAAGAACGTCGTGCATAGCGTTAGGCTCACGTTTACAGAACTGTGCTTCGGGAACGCTTACAGTACCGATATAGAGCTTACCGGTTGTTCTGTTTTTATATGCCTCACGGGCAACCTCTTCAAGAGATTTGAGAAGAAGATTCATATACTCTTCGTCTTTACCGCTTTGAAGCTTATAAAGCTGACCCCAATAACCAACTGTATCGAAGCCTGCGTGTGTATGAGTACAAGAAACAAACACACCTGCACACTTGCTTTCACCCATTAAATCTTTAAGGCGGTCACGCACAATATTTAATTCGTAGTTTGTAAGACCGATAATATCAGCACTGATATGAATATAACCACCGTTATCGTCAGCACCAATCCACATAGCACTAACTGTAATGGGATCGTGAACCTTTTCAATAACGTGACCCATGCCGTGACCTGCAATCCAATATTTTTTTGCATGAATATCGGCAGGCATAACCTCTCTTACAGCGTAACCGCAAACGTAGCTGTTACCTGTAATGACAGTAGGCATTTCTCTGGGAAGCTCGGGAGCTTTACCCATTTTCTTAGTTAATTTTTTTGAACTCGTTTTACCAATGCTTCTTACTGCTTTTGCGGCAAATTCGTTAACACCCATTATAGACACCTCTTATATTATTTAGATATAATTATACATCTATATTGTAACAAAAATCACATATTAAAGTCAACGAAATAAGTGCCTAAATAATAGCATATAAATTGTATAAAAACACAAGAAACCAAGGCTTTCAAGCCTTGGTTTCCTTTGTAAAAGTAATTAAGCTTAATAATTTTCTTTTCTAACTTCAAAATAGCTCTGGGGATGAGCACATACAGGGCAAACCTGAGGTGCTACTTTACCCATTACAAGATGACCGCAGTTACGGCATTCCCACATTGTTTCTTCTGATTTTGCAAAAACTGCCTGCATTTCAACGTTATTAAGAAGAGCTCTGTAACGTTCTTCATGAGATTTTTCGATAGCAGCAACCATTCTGAATTTTCTTGCGATTTCAGTAAAGCCTTCAGCCTCTGCTTCATCAGCGAATGTTGAGTACATATCAGTCCACTCATAGTTTTCGCCCTCAGCAGCACTGAGAAGATTTTCTGCAGTTGTGCCGATGCCTTTAAGCTCTTTAAACCACATTTTTGCGTGTTCTTTTTCGTTATTTGCAGTTTCTTCGAAAATTGCAGCTATCTGCTGATACCCCTCTTTCTTTGCTACTGATGCAAAGTAAGTATATTTGTTTCTTGCTTCGCTTTCACCTGAAAATGCTGCACGAAGATTCTGTTCTGTTTTTGAACCTTTAAGTTCCATTTATATCATCCTTTCAATTAAATATATACTACTAATATTTCCCATTTGGGATTATTTATACTATAAAATAAAAATACTGCTTTGTCAAATGGTTATGAAAATGTTATCTAATATTTTCTTTAAAAATACCATTAAGTTTTTAGTTGACTTGTACCATATAATATGTTAAAATTTTTTCAAATATTTTTATAAGGAGATTTTGTTATGGCAAAATTAAAAGACATTGACAAAGCCGCTGAATCCAAGGGTTCAATCCTTGTTACAATCTGGCAGTTTGTTAAATTTATCGTTGTTAGTCTTCTTGCAATGATCGTTCAGTTCGTTCTTCTTAACACTCTTCAGCTTATCCCCGCAATTAAGGAGCTTTACACAGAGCCTTTCAGTTGGTGGGTATTTTCTTACAGTGTTGCAGTTGGCGGTTTAGGTTACTTTATTGTTAGTAACGTTGCTAACGTTATTGCACAGATTGTTGCTTTCTTTGTTAACAAAGAAAAGACATTCAATTCAGGTGCTAACGTAGCTATTGCTCTTCCTATTTACATAGCTTTCACTATCGGTCTTATCCTCTTCTCTGCTTGGCTTAACCCCACTCTTAAAGAGGTGTTCGTTGGCTTTAGCTGGTGTGATGAGATTGCCGCTAAGAACATTGCTACTATGATTTGTTCAGCAGTTCAGTTCTTCCTTTACTTCCCTGTTGACAAAATTCTTTTCCACAAGAAAAAAGAAGAGAAATAATTTAAAAGAAACAAAAATGACCTTGGAAATTCAGTCGAGTTTCCAAGGTTTTATTTTTATATTTAATTTTAGAAGTTCTGACCGTTCCAGCCCCATTTATCATATTCACGGTATTTAACGTAGATTCTGTCAGGTGAGATTTCAAGCTCACGATTAAGAATATCGCAAACAACTGCTGTCATTTTTTCAGCATATTCGTTTGTTGTATTACCTAAAAGCTCAACATCTACAATAGCACTATCTTTTGAAGCATCACCTTTAAACCAAAGCTTTGCGCCGTCATCAATGCCAACCATCAACCAAGCTTCAGTTTTTCCGGGGAAGGTTTCTATAGCTTTACCAAAAGCAGTTTTGATAGCTTCACATTTTTCGTCAGATACTTTTTTAGTTGTTTTTAAATTAATATAAGGCATAGGAAAGCCTCCTTTATTTTTATTATCTATATTCTATCACAAGAAAAACACATTTAAAAGATTTATTTAAGTTTTTCTGAAAGTTTTATTGCATTATAGGTAAACACAGCACAACCAATTGGTAACACAGCCTCGTCAAACTTTACTTTCGGGTGATGCTGTGGGTATATATACCCCTCTTCAGAATTTCCCGAAGCTAATGCAACCATAACAGACGGCACTTGGTGGCTTATATAAGAAAAATCTTCACTACCACCACTTTTATTAGTCCTTGTTCCAAAGCTATTAGTATTAAAAACTTGCCCCTCGCCCAAAAGCTTAATTGTATTATTTTCTATTACTTGTGACAATTTTTCGTCATTCAAAAGAGTCGGGCAACCTGCCCCAAAGGTAACGTCTGCTTTACCTCTGAACGTTAAAGCAACACCGTTACATATTTCAGAAATACGTTTTTTAATATAATCTCTCACAGTATCGTCGTAAGTTCTCATTGTTCCTTCTAAAACCGCGGTATCGGCTATCACGTTTCCCGTGGTACCGGCTTTGAGGCAACCTATCGTCAGCAACGCTTCATCAGAGAGACCTAATTCCCGTGCAGAAATTTCTTGAAGTGCTATTACGATATGCGAAGCAATATTAAGCGCATCTACCCCCTGTTGCGGTGTTGAGCCGTGACAACCCTTACCTTGAATATTTATAGTAAAATAATCTGCCGCAGGTGCACCTACACCGCCACTTGACACAATAACCGTTCCCGTTTTCAAAGGCAAGCCCGCCATAACATGAAGCATCATAGCACCCTTTACGGTATCACCCTCAAGCAACCCGTTTTCGAGCATATTCTTTGCACCCGACAAGGTTTCTTCAGCAGGTTGAAACATCAGCTTCACACCGCTTTGTAATTCGTTTTCGTGCTTCTTTAAAAGCTTTGCCGCCCCTAAAAGCATTGCTGTGTGCATATCATGACCACAAGCGTGCATATTACCTGTTTCACAAGAAAAACCAAGCTCAGTTTCCTCTTTAATGGGCAAGGCATCCATATCTGCCCTTAAAAGCACTGTTACATTATTTTTATCACCTATAACGGTAACAAGACCGTTTTTACCGCAAGGCTTTACCTCACACCCGAATTCAGTCAATTTGTTTTTTACATATTCAACCGTATTTTGAAGTTCAAAGCCAACCTCGGCATTTTGGTGAAGGTAATGACGATATTCTATAATTTCATTTTCAATATCTTTAGCCTCGTTGAGAATTCTATAATTCATATATATCACCCTTTCATATACTTATTTTACCAAAAAAAGCATCTATCAAAAGACAGATGCTTTTAATATTTTGTAAACTATCTTTTACAAAAATCTTCTAATATCAATTGCTAACTTTTCTTCAAGGTCGATAAGCTTTTTAGTTATCTCTTTTGATTTTTCATCGGCAGCTACGTATTTATTAAGATACATATTTAATGATTTTACGCCCATATTGCAACCGTCTGTAATCAAATCGGCAATTGTGCCATCCGATTCATTTACAATAAGCTTCATATTTGTTTTAAGCCACGACATACCTTTTGCGATGGGGTTAGGCTCTTTTCCGTCATCTTGAAATCTATCAAGTGCCTTTTGAATTTCTTCGTCAAGCTCATTATGCTTCTGCTTTGAATCAACAAGGAAATTTTTCAAATCAGGTGAATAGACGTATTCTAACACATCATCAATTGAACTAACGCCCATTTTAACACCTGCATCACATTCACGAAGCAATTTTATTGTATCTTGTTCTATCATAATATCATCCTTTCAAATGTATTATTGCCAAAAAAAGCGCAAAATATAAGACGGTAAATAAATTTCATTTACCGCCTTGATTATTATATATTATGATAAAAACAATTTTTTATTTTTTCTGAATATAGCCAAACGAATAACAAGTAACGCTATTTCAGATACACAACAACAAACAGCTAATGAAATAAGGTTAAAGAAGCCGCAAAGATATATTATCAATATACCTAAAACTTGAACAACTGCTGCAATAACCGTTGAAACTGTTGTTTGGTTTACTTTATCAATAGCACCAAGCACGGGCCAACCATAAAGCATTGAATAAAAGCTAACAACTATAACAGGTAATAAAAATTTAAGAATGTAGCCTGCATATTCGTAATTTTCGCCGCCGATTATCATCATTATATTTTCACCGAAAAGCATAACGGCTATACTACCTAAAACCATAGGTATAGTCATAAGATTACGAATTTTTCTTACAAGCTTTAAATCTTTGTTTGTTACCATATGGGGATAAATACTGTTTGTTATGGGTGTATACATAGCCTTTGCCGCAGACACAATCTGCATACATACACTCCAATAAGCAACATCCTCTTCATTAAGCAATACACCAACAATAAGAGTTGTAAGCGCACCAAAAACGGTTGTTGCAAAGTTTGAAAGGAAATAAACTGCAGATTCTTTTAAATCAGAAACCCATCTTTTAAGGTCACTGAATTTAACACCTATTTTTAATTTTTTAAGTAAAAGAAGTGAAATTGAAGCTGCTATCAAATTACTTATTATTTCAAACACAGGTATTAAAATAAGATCGTCATCACTTTTTATTAAAACTAAGGTCAAAAGAATTGATACTGTTTTCGAAACGGTAAAAGGAATGGTAACACATTCCATTCTTTCAATTCCGCGGTATAAATAATCAGGCAAGAAAATTGTAAGACCAACCGCAATAAAATATAACCACGTAAATAATTGATTTTCTCTAAGTATTGGTATAAACAACGACACTACCGAGGTAACACCTGCGGAAAGTAAAAGAAGAATTATTTTTTCTATAAAGGTATCGCCAACTATGTAAGGAATTTTACTGTCATCCTTACCTTTTATTAGGGCGATATTTTTTGTTGCAGATAAAATGAAGCCAAAATCCAAAACCAACTGCACATATGACATATATGACTTTATATAAGCCACAGAGCCATAGGCATCGACGCTTAATATTCTTGTTAAATAAGGCAAGGTAATAAGCGGAAAGACCATCTTTACGATGGTCAGCAAATATAAATATACGGTATTGGAAAGTAGCTTATTATTTTTCATATTACCTCTCCAAAAGCTTATCTAAAACAGACCAATGCTTCTTTGCTTTTTCAGTTAATTCTTCGGGTATTGAAACAGGCTTATCACAGTTTTCAACAAGACAACTTTTTATTTCCTCTGAAGTTGCTTTGTATAAAGAAACACAGTTTTCGGGTCTGTTTATAAAATCATAGTAACGAATACTTTTTTCGGGATGCTCTGCCGCACAAATAACAGCTTTATTAAACATACACCCTACTACGCCAACGTGAAGCTTGCAGGTTAAAATAACGTCTGATATATTAAGCAATTCAAGTAATTCGTAAGGGTTATCGTATATAAAGTGAAAGCACTCTGAGTTGAATTGAGCTTTAAATTTTTCAAAATATTCTTCTTCGTAAGGAAGAATTGAATCAGACGCAACAACAACCTTATGACCTTTGTTTTCATTCAAAAAGGCTGAAACACATTCAGCAAATTTATCACGTGCTTCAACAGAGTGATTGTAATGCACAAGTAAAAGCTTGTTTTCACCAACGTATTCTTTTACGGCTTTTGTTTGAGCAGTTGAAATTGAAAGCTTTTCTAAATCGTAAGCCAACATCATATCGGAATATTCGGGAATGTCTTTAAAGCCGATTTCTTCAAGAGCTTTTTGAGATTCTTCGTCTCTTACCGATATTGCAGATGTTTTTTTACATATAAAACGGATTGCCCATTTCATAAAGAATCGGTCTATAGGACCTGCACCAACGCCAACAGTAACAATATTTTTCTTTTTTAAACCGCCTAAAATACCAAAAGGCATAAAACGGATAAACTGAATACCTGTATCTAATAATCTTGCATTATGACCCTCACCAAAATAACCACCGGGAATATAAACAAGATAGTCAGCAGAAGCTATTGAAACCTCATCAACCTTATAACCTTTTTCGGTAATATATCTGATGAAATATTCGGAAGCATCGTAAAAGCCTACTTCGTTATTACCGTTATTTTTAAGATATTCGAATATCTCATAAGCATACAAAAAGTCACCAAAATTTGTTGCGTTCCAGTTTGTAGCACCGTGAAGTAAAAATCGTGACATACTTATCTCCTCTGATTTCTGCCATTTATAAAATAACTGATTGCCCAAGGAACAAACAAAACAATAAACAACGGTCTTGCGATTTCAAAGACACCGGCTCTTACACCGATTAACATTATATAGAAAAGAGAGAAGTAAACTTCGCTAGATTTTTTTTGTGATTTTACAGAAACAACTGCTAATAACACACCAAAAAGTAACGCGGCTAATATACCGAACATACCCCAGTTCCAATAAAAGTCAGCAATCAAACTACCACCAACAGGTAAATTGAGATATTCGTTTATAGTTGTAGTTGTTGATGCCTTTTCAAAAAATTCAGGTATTAACCAGCCGATAGGAACGATTGAAACAATAGACCTTAAAATAGACATACCGTATTCATAGCCGAACACACCCGGCACACACCTCATAACAGAAGCCACCGAGCCAAAGGTAATTCCTGTTTCGGCTAAAGTTTCGGGTATGACGTTTTTAATAAACTCAAAGCTTGTTAAGCTTGAGAAAAACGCAGGAATAACACTACTTAAGTCCATTCTATATTCTCGGATAATATATATCATATTCAAGAAAACAGTTCCGCCTAATACAACAAACACCTTTTTGAACAAGCTGAATTTAGGTGGCTTGTATGTGAAGAAATAGCATAAAACAATAGCAACAACACCAAAAACCTGTGTTTTTCTACTACCGCTGAGAAGCATAATAACAGAGAAATAGACTGTAACTAAACCGGTAAGTAAGAAGGCTTTTGTTCTATTAAATCTTTTACTTGTTAAAATATAAATAACACCGGGAACAAACAAGAATGATATATCGTCTACGATACCTGTAGTTGCCGCTTCGGAATATGCAAGATAGCTACCTGCAGACTGGGTAACGTTAATCAATTTTAAAGAGGTTATCAACTGACAAATACCACCGATAGCACAAAGCCAAAGACCTATATGGTATTTTTTTGTATCATACTTGATTTTATAGTTTTTGTTCAACAAAATACTGTCACGTTTATTATTATAAGCATTGAGATAGCCTAACGAGAACATATTCAAGCACAAGTTAACAAAAGAAGTTGCTTCAAAAAGAATGGTTTGATTGTATGATTTGACAGGTGTCCAGGTTAGCGTAATCAATATATCAAACTTATCAATAAACAAGAAGCCGTACATAAACAGATAAGAAAGGCCTAAAAACCATAGCCCAATATCATAGACGGATACTTTCTTAATCCATACAAAGCAACACAACTGAATTACCATAGAAACGGCAATCCAAGGGAACAACAAATCGGAATAATTATATACATAAGCAGAGTCTATGCCGTACAACCAAATACCGTAAAAAAGAGAATAACAACAAATAACAAAAGTAATTATTCCGTTTCTTGCTAACATAGGAAGTCTTTTCATACAATCACCTCTTTTCTTTTTTAGTGTTATTAGTGACATCAGAATTATAATGCTAAAATATCTGCAATTCGCTTGCAAGCCATACCGTCACCGTAAGGGTTGCTTGCTTTCGACATAGCTTCGTAAGCATTTTTATCGTCTAATAAAAGCTTGAAATTATCGTAAATAACCTGCTCTTCTGTTCCAACAAGCTTTAAAACACCTGCTTCAATACCCTCGGGGCGTTCTGTTGTATCTCTCATAACAAGAACGGGTTTACCTAACGAGGGTGCTTCCTCCTGAATTCCGCCGCTATCTGTAAGAATAAGATAGCTTCTTGCCAGGAAATTATGGAAATCAAGAACTTCAAGTGGCTCGATTATGTGTATGCGGTCGCATCCGCTTAACTCTTCTTCAGCCGCTTTTCTGACAACGGGATTCATATGAATCGGGTAAATCGCTTTAACGTCGGGGTTTTCATCCATAACGCGACGGATAGCACGGAACATATTGTGCATAGGTTCACCGAGGTTTTCACGTCTGTGGGCAGTAATCATAATTAAACGACTATCGTTTGCCCAATCAAGCTCAGGATGAGAATAATCTTCTCTTACAGTTGTTTTCAAAGCATCAATTGCTGTATTGCCTGTAACAAAGATATTTTCTTCATTTCTGCCCTCAGACAAAAGATTTTGCTTTGCTTTCTCGGTAGGGGCAAAGTTAAACTCTGAAATAATTGAAACTGCTTGTCTGTTAAACTCTTCGGGATATGGGCTATAGATGTTGTATGTTCTCAACCCTGCTTCAACGTGGCCAACTGCAATTTGCTTATAATAACAAGCAAGTGCAGTAACAAAGGTTGTTGATGTATCACCGTGAACAAGCACAACGTCGGGCTTTACTTGGTCTAAAACCTGACCGATATTATTAAGAATGTTAGTTGTGATATCAAACAAAGTCTGCTTGTCTTTCATTATTGATAAATCGTAATCGGGAACAACATTGAAGGCATTGAGAACCTGGTCAAGCATCTGACGATGTTGACCTGTTACACAAACAACAGTGTTAATATTTTTTCTTGATTTCAATTCGTTTACAAGCGGACACATCTTGATAGCTTCGGGACGTGTACCGAAAACAAGCATAACTGTTTTCATATAATCTCCTGATTTTATATCATTGATAAATACTTATTTTTTAAATCTTCTGTTGCAAGCTTTAAATCATAGCTTGTATTTTCCACGGCATTAACTGATTCTTTTCTGCCGTTTGAAGAAATAACCCTTGCCCATTCCTCAAAGCTTTCGGATAAGGGTAAAAATTTTAAATCTTCCGAGAATGTCATTTCTTTCGTAACGGCATCAGATATTACACCGGGCAAACCGTTTGCCTGAATTTCAATTAAGGTTACAGGCAAGCCTTCAAACCTTGAGGGTAAAACGAAAACGTCCATCACGTTAAGCAAATCGGGAACGTCGTTTCTTACACCTGTAAAAATAACGGAATCGGTTAAACCTAAATCTGCAACTTGTCTTTTTATTTGTTCTTCCGTATCTCCCCTGCCAACAAGCAAAAGAACGGCGTCATCACGAATTTTTTTAACCTCTGCAAAGGCTTCAACAAGAAACTCTTGATTTTTTTGATAAGTGATACGGGCAACGTTACCTATAACAAACTTGTTTTCAAGATCTAACTCTTTGCGAAGCTCATCTCTTTTAGCGGCAGAAAAGCTGAATTTATCAGCAAAAACCGCATTTTTCATTATATAAACCTTATTCTTTTGAAAAGCCTTTTCGCCCCACATCCATTTTGCTGCATCGTTACCGCAAGCAAAAAGATTGGTAGCATAAAGCTTTGTAAGAATAGTCGATACCTTACGAATCAAACGACCTATTGAAGATTCTGTCATAAAAGCCTGATGAGAATGAGCAATTCTTGATTTTACACCGCATTTTTTTGCAACACTTAAATTGCACCAGGCTTTAAAACCGCTATGGTCGTGGATTATATCGTATTTTTCAGCTTCAAGAATTTTCTTTAACTGCTCTTTATGGCCTTTAAAATCTTCTTTTAGCTGGGAAACCCTATAAATTTTACAACCTAAAGCCTTTAACGGTTGCTCCAACATACCTTCTGTTTTTGAAGTAACAACAAAGTCAAACCGAATTTCATCTGACAAGCTACTGCAATAATCATAAAGTAATCTGTCAACACCGCCACCGTCAAGGTCAGACGTGATTTCCAAAACTCTCATTCTAAACAATTCCTTAATCTCGACTTAAAAAGTCACTGATAACTTTTTGATATTCAATATTTTCTTTCTTTACGTTTGAAATAAACTCATCGCAACCTTCTGAAAACAGGGTTCTGTCAAGATTGCAGTACCACTCGTATAAATCGTCCTTACAACCGTTTTTGTCAACGTCGAATACATAACCCATATTATATTCAAGAGAAACCTCTTCCATATAAGTTTCGGGACAAACAAGAATCGGGATATGAAGCTGACCTGAATGGTAAAGCTTATTTGATAAAGCGTAATCTAAAAACTGATTATGGTTACCGTAAAGGTTGTTGATTAAATCGGTTTTTTTATAAAAATCTAAAGTCATATCAGGTGAAAAGCTACTGTAAAAATCAACGTTTGTTATGTTTTCTTTTTCACATAACTCTTTTAAAACCTCAGAGCCTGTACCATAATAATTCAACTGAAATCTTTCGTCGTTTGCAAAAAGCCTCAGGATTTTTGTGTCCATTTCAATAAATCTTACCGTTCCGACAAAAGAAATTCTTATGGTAGTAGATTTTTTATCTTTGTTTAATTCTCTAATTTCGTTTGCTCTTTCTACGGGAAATTGAGAGAAGTTGTGAGCGATAACGTAATCTTTTGGGGGTAAGAATTTGCTGTATGCAGGTGAAGAAATTACAGTAGCAAAAGAATTTTTTATAACACTTTCTTCTGCTTTTCTGTAAACACCGAAATTCTCAAGAGTGTAATCGCGAATATCAACAATATATTTGCCTTTATATTTTTTTGAAAGCAAATTTTTACAGGATACTGCAGTATGAGTCTGTAAGAAAATTACACCGTCATAATCTGTTGATTTCAAGCATTTTATAAAATAATTTCTCGCTTCAATATAACCTAAAAGCTTATCTTTACCCGATGAAGCGGGTGTTATTTTTCGTTGGTAGCAAAGATTTTTACAGCCGTCAAAGTTATCATTTTTGCCGTTTACGCTATCCCTATCCCAAAAGATAAGGTCGCACTCCGCACCTGCAGAATGAATAGCATCGATATATATTTTTGCATATGGCAATAAATAAATATTGCAAAAACTAACAAGACAATATCGTTTAATCTTCACGCTTACAATCAACCTTTACTTTTTTCAACCTCATCAATTTTATTTTTCAATTCTTCCATAAAAATTGACTTTTTAAAATTGTTGACGAAGTATTTTCTTCCGTTTTCACCGCATTCACGGTAATTTTCGTTATTTAAAATAAAATCCTTTAATACGTTTGCAAAGCTGTCAACGTCACCTGAATCAACGCAAACACCACATTGAGCGTCACTGACAACCTCTTGAGTTGAACCGCTTATCATACCTAAAATGATTTTACCGGCTGCCATATAGCCCTGCACCTTAGCGGGTAAGGTTAAGCCTGTCTGGTTTTTAGCATCGAGAGAAACAAGGCAGGCATCTGCCAATTTATAGAAGTCGGGCATTTCTTCAACAGGTCTGCGACCGTAAAACTCAACAACATTTTCAAGGCTATTAGCTTCAACAAACTGCTTCATATCTTCAAGCATTGAGCCGTCACCAACAAAATGCACCTTGAAGCCGGGAATATCCTTAATCTGCTTTATTGCTTCAAGAACTTTTATCAGATTTTGAGCAATACCAAGATTACCAAGGAAAACAAAATCAATAACACCGTTATCCAAAGAAAAATCTTCACTTAAATATTTATCGTCGGCAAATGCAGGTAAATATGAAACCTTTTCTTTCGGAATGTTATGAGTTTTTATAAGGTAATCAATAAAACTACTTGACTGAGTCAATATATGGTCACTAGAACAATAAACTTGTCTGCTGATTTTCTTAAAAAGTCTGAAAACAGGGTTATTTTCATTCTTTATGTACATTTTTATTGATTCCGGCCATAAATCGCAGCAGTAAAGCATCAACGGTTTCTTATGTTTTTTTGCATATTTAATAGCAGGCACACCCATCATAACGGGTGATAACTGATAAACGAAAACAAAGTCAAAGTCATCGTCTAATTTTTTTACCATTCTTGATGCAGAAAACCAGAAGCTAAGGTAATTCATTGCTAAACCAAGAACACCTTTTTTGCGACCGATTTCACAACTTCTTATAACGTGGACTCCGTTAATCCATTCATCTCTTCTACCCTTTTTGTATTCATCAGGTACAATTCCCGTAGGATAATTAGGAAGACCAGTTAAAACGGTGACGTCATATCCATCTGCTACAAGTTGTTCGCAGATGGGTGTTATTTGGAAATTTTCGGGATAATAATACTGACAAACAACAAGCAATTTCATGAATTCACCTCATTTACAATAATTTTAAAAGTTGTTTTAGTAATTACAAAAAGGGTTCAAATCCCTCTCATACTTTTTTCTTGAAGTTAGCCCGCCCAGAGGGATTTCCGTATGTGCCTTGCACATACTATTCGCTCGGCGACCCAAATCCTTTGGATTTTGGTACCCGCCTCCCGCTCTTCGCTAAAAACAGTTCACCGAACTGTTTTCTTCACGCTCAGACCCTCACGGGTTCAAATCCCTTTGGTTTTTACCATAGAATTAATCCTTCCCAGAGAGTTTATCGTATAAGAAAGTTGGCCCGCCCAGAGGGATTTGAACCCCCGTTCTTCAGAATCGGAATCTGCTGCGTTATCCAACTGCGCCATGGGCGGAAATATTTGCCCATAGTATACGAGCATACTTAATAAGTATATACTATTATAGAGAAATTTTCAAGGTTTAGTTTTATAAAAAGCATTGTTATTTTACACAAAAAACGACCTCATTTTTCAACAAGGTCGTTTTGAATTATATTTCTTATATAAAATTATTACGGTTTTTTAATTTTATTAAGCTGTGCGTTTATACCAAGCAACTGTTCTTTTGAGAACTTGATATTTGCTGCACCCATAAGGCTTGTAAGACGAAGCACGGTAAAGCTACCCATCATCTGCATCATCATTCCACCCATTTGCTCACTGTCAACCTGAGTATTGCCGAGACCTTTCATCATCTGAGATGCCATTCCTTTAAAGAATGCAGCACCCTCGGGACATTGAACGATATCAGAAAGCTTATCGTTTAATGAGAAATATCCGTCAACCTCTGTAATATCAAACCAGTTAAGAACTGCACCCTTTTCGCGTAAACGGTAATCGGGGTTAAATTCTTCTACCTTACGGATAAATGATGAATCCTTATATTCACCAGCAACGGCTTCAAGCACAGTTTCACCGCTGTTGGGAACATCAAAATAGAAGAAATGCTCTGCACTCTGCTTTTTGCCAAGGCTCTTTCCGTTCGCAAAAAGCTCAACCTCGGGAAGATTTGAATAAACAGTAACCTTTGTTACGTCCTCTACCCTGTCAACATATCTCTTACCGCAGATATGAACAAACTTTTCGTCAGAAAGCCAAGCTTTATAAGCATAGAAAGAGTCTTTCTTATACTTACGGTCAAAGGTTACAAGACCCTTGTGATTCTGACCGTTTTCACCGCCTTCATTACGGCTGTCTGCACCGAAATCAAACATATTCCAAACGTGAGTTGCCCACATATATTTTCTTGAGAACAACTGTTTTATAAGCTCTTCGTGGTAATATGCCTGATACTCTTCTGTATAGTCACCCTGCTGGGGATTTGAGGTATGCCAGTTAAGAGCTTCGCAACCGTACTCACTACAACCGATAGGAATATTCGGATACTTTGCATGGAAATTATCAAACCAAGGGCCGTTCATTGAAGTTTCGCCACCGTACCAACCGAAATAGTGGTTATATGATACGGCATCGGGAATCTGAATATAGGGACTATCAATATTACACATTGAAAGCGCAGCAACAACGGTTTTACGTGTTTTATCAAGCTCGTGAACTAAATCGTTAAGAATTCTGTGGTTTTCAAGAAGGTCGGGATCATCATCACCCTGCATCGTGATTTCGTTTGAAAGACCCCAAACAACGATAGACGGATGGTTGTAGTTCTGAATAACAAGCTCTTTCATCTGTGAAATCGTGTTATCTCTACCTGTAGGCATATGCTTTGAGATATAGGGAATTTCTGCCCAGATAACAAGACCTTTTTCGTCACATAAATCATAAAAATACTGGTCGTGCTGATAGTGCGCAAGACGAATTGTTGTTGCACCTACCTCGCAGATAAGCTCAATATCTTCTTTATGATGCTCGGGAAGAAGAGCATTACCGAAGCCCCATCTGTCCTGATGACGAGAAACACCGCGAAGAGGATATTCTTCACCGTTAAGAATAAAGCCGTTTTCGGGGTCAATTTTAAAAGTACGGCAACCGAATCTTGAAGAAATATTATCTACAACCTTGCCGTCAACGATAAGCTCAAGCTCTGCGGTGTAAAGATAAGGGTCTTTTTTACCGTGCCAACGGTGAACGTTTTTGATTTCAAGATTTACTTTTGTTTCTGTTGTTTGCTTCTCTGCAACAACGTTACCCTCTTTATCTTTGATAATATATCTTACACTCTGATTTTCAGC
The DNA here is from genome assembly GCA_045638585.1 of Acutalibacteraceae bacterium. GTDB lineage: Bacteria > Bacillota > Clostridia > Oscillospirales > Acutalibacteraceae > DTU089. The sequence goes on from JAZUBO010000029.1 coordinate 82,305, forward strand.
AGGGTTTGTTATCCATGTAGTAATTTCAACGTTTGCATCGTCACCGTTTATTTCAGGTGTAATCATAAGACCGGGGCCACCGTGGTAGCTGAGGTCAAAGTGTGACTCACTTACACAAATAATATTCACATCTCTGTAAAGACCGCCGTAGAAAGTAAAGTCTGCCATTTGAGGATAAACCTTATCATTTGCAGAGTTATCAACTGCTACAACAATAAGATTATCGTCCTTCAAGGTGTTTGTAATATCAACACGCCAGGTTGAATAACCGCCATCGTGATGTGCGAGAATTTTACCGTTAACGTAAACATCGGCAGAAGAGTTAGCGCCTTTGATTTCAAGATAATATTTATCTGCTTCAGGAAGGTCAAGCTTTTCAAGTTTTCTGACGTAGTAACAAGTACCGCGGTAGAAATCACTATCACCGTCCTGACCGTCAATAGCATTCCATGAATGAGGAAGATTCACCCAATCCCAATTCGTTGGAAGCTCTGTAGGAACAGTTGTAGCCTGTTTTGTAAAAGCCCATTTTCTGTTGATATTTATAACTTTTCTCATATAAAACTCCTTTAATCTCTTTAAAAAACTGCCGATTTTAGTATCGGCAGTTTTTGTAAACTTATTTCTCTGCTCTTCTTGCTTCAAGCTCAGAAGTCATCTGAGCAACTTTTTTCTTGTCAAGATTATAAATAAATGCAAGACCAACGAACTGAACTATTGCACTGAAGAGGTAAAGACCCGCAACAAGCCAACACATATTTTTAGAGGTTTGTAAGCTCTGGCCAATTGTACCGAGCTCCTCCTGATAACCGAGAAGACCCATTACGAAAATAACGATTGAAGGTCCAACACCCTGTGCGAGCTTACGGAAGAAAGAGTGAAGTGAATAAACTGTACCTTCTTCACGAGCACCGAATTTCCATTCGTTGTAATCTATAGCATCACCCATCAATGCCCATGAAACACAAGTGTATATACCCATACCAAGACCGAAAAGAACAAGGCCTGCAAGATAAACAATCAAAGCAGTATCACGACTCTCGACTGTTGGGAAAATCATCATAACGCCCGCACCCACAACGGATACAAGAGAACTTACAAAGCATAACTCTTTTTTACCGAATTTATCAACAAGCTTCTTAATAAAAGGAATAAAAAGAAGCATTGGAGCAAAACCGATAGCTGTTACAACACCTGACATACCTGCGTTGTTGAAGTACGTTGCAAACATAATTGTGTTTGCGGTTGTTGCAGACTGCATACCGAGGAACATACCCATAGCAGCAACTGTAGCGCCCACTGCAGGACGATTACGCATAAATTTACCAAAAGCTGAAATAATGTTGATTTTTTCACTTTTTTCGTTAGTTTTAATAGCGTTTTCATCTGCTCTGATGGTTGTCATTTTAATCATTACCATAAACGCGATAAAGCCAAGAATACCCATTATAAGTGCTGCAAAGAACACGCGCTCTCCCAACAAGGTTTCAAACTGATTACCTGAAAGCGGGTCAAGAACAGCATCACCGATTTCGTATGCTTCACCGGTTAGCGGATTAGTGTGATATTCACCTGTTCCATCATAAGTAACCTTCTGCCAGATAATCATAGGAAGGATAACCATAGGAACGATGTTACCAAACATTGAACCGATTGAACGCCATGAAGAAAGCTGAACTCGTTCACCACTATCTTCTGTAATAAGAGAAAGCATTGAGCCATAAGGTACGTTAGCAATTGTGTAACAAGCGTCCCAAACAATATAACCGAGAACGAACAAAATAGCTTTAACAACTAAACTTGCATTGGGGAAAGGAAGGAAAACAGCCGCACCTGCAATCAAAAGACCACAAGCACCAATGAAAATGTATGTTTTAAATTTACCCATTTTATAATTTCTCTTATCGTTGTCGATAAGGCTACCAATAAGGGGGTCATTGATAGCATCCCATGCCTGAACGAGCAAGAGAAGGATAGAAAGCAAACCTGTTTCCATCATCATGTAAACGAGCCAGAAAGTCTGAACTGTGCCCTTGAGAGCAAAGCTCATATTACAACCGAAGTCACCTAAAGCATAAGCAACTTTATCTCGCATACCGAACTTGCGATAACCTTTTGAATCTAATTCAGCCTGTTTTTTCGCCATAAAGATTCTCCTTTTGTCTAATAATTCGGTTTATATTTGGTATTTTTTGTAAAAAACCAACAAAACCACTTAACGTCTTAATTCTATATTATTTCGTATAATTTCGTGAGTAATTTTTTTGCATTTTTTAGTATTATTTTTTGTTTACTATTGATTTTCTACAAAAATTATACGATAATATTTTCCAAGGTGATAGTTATGTTTTACAAAAAAGAATTAGAGTTTTTTATAAAAGCTTTTGGTAATTTAAAAATAAACGGCAATATTGTTACAGACAAAAAAACTCCTGACGATATTGATTTCGGTATACGCCGTCTTTTAAACGTTGAAAGCGACTACCGGAAATTTTTCTCTCAATATTTTGAAACAGATAAAAACATAATAAGTGTAGCAACAGATATGTTTTTATGCACTTATATTTTTATACCTCTACCCGAAACTGATAATGATTCAGTTCTTGTTTTAGGTCCGTATACGAAGGCTCTTATCACCAAAAACACAATTAACGAAAAAACCGTTGAAAACTCACTACCTGCTTTTATCAGCGAACAATTAGAAAAATTTTATTCTGCTATCCCCTATATACCAAATGATGATATTATTATGTCACTTGTACACAGTTTATGCGAATTTATGTTCAAAGGCATTGAAAATTTTTCAGTTATTAACACGATTGCACAAAGAGATGCAGATATTACGTATTCACCTAAAAACGCAAACCAACAAAAAGAGACTGACCCTTGGTTATCAGTTCAATTTCTCGAAAGACGATATGCAGTTGAAAATGAATTGATTGACGCAGTATCAAAAGGCCTTACAAACAAAGCTGAAATGATATTCAGTAACATAAAGCCCGAAAACGCTTTGGAAAGCCGATTAACCGATTCTTTAAGAAACACAAAGAATTATATGATAATTCTAAACACACTTTTGAGAAAAGCGGCTGAACAAGGCAAGGTACACCCCTATCACATCGACATAGTTTCATCAGACCTTGCTTTAAAAATCGAGGCAATGCAAAACATTAGTGAATGTGAAGACTTGTTAAAATATATGGTGAAAAAATACTGCCGACTCGTTAACAAGCATTCGCAAAAAAGTTATTCTTTATTGATTCAAAAAGTAATAACTCAAATTGAATCTGATATTTCGTCAGACCTTGGGCTTAATAACCTTGCATCTATTTTTCAGGTTAACCCAAGCTACCTTTCTTCTCTTTTCAAAAAAGAAACAGGTATAACTCTGACCGAATACGTTAATAAAAAGAGAGTTGACAGAGCAAAGGAATTATTGCAATCAACAAACCTGCAAATACAAAACATAGCACAACGCTGCGGAATTCTTGACGTTAACTATTTTACTAAAACCTTTAAAAAGTATACAGGCATGACCCCTAAAACCTATAGAGAAGTGAACGGAAAACGAATATAAAAATAAAGCACCAACCATTTTTTGGTTTGGTGCTTTTGCTATCTTTGCTAAAAACAAAATAGAGAACCCACACAAAAGTGTAAGTTCTCTATTGGTGCCGGTGACCGGACTTGATGGGCTCTGCCCATCATTCGCTTCGCGAACACCCGATTGTGTTCGGCTTCGCCGAGACCGGTTCAAGTCCTGTTACTTTAATACAAAAACAAAATAGAGAACCCACACAAAAGTGTAAGTTCTCTATTGGTGCCGGTGATTCGTGACCTAAAAAAGTCACAAAACGCATATACGTAGTGTTCTCAAAACAAAAAGCATTCTGTTTTCTTGCGTGAAAAATATTTCGTAAATACAAAAAAATATTTTTTTGAAAACTCTTTGTTCTTCTGGAAAACTGGATTTTTGGAGTCTCTTCAGTACATAAACAAGTCTTCCCCTTGATACTTTGGATAAAAAAGCATCCATATAGCATTAATCAAGTTTTTCTATATTTTTCTCAATTAAAGAGAGTGCTAGCTGGCTTTCGTCTTCACCAACTAAATTAACATCGCCCCAACATGAAATGATATGTTCGTATGCATCTTCGGTTAAGTTTTTGAGAGTGTCTATTGCATCATTAAATATATCTTTATCTGTTTCGTTGTTTTCCAAACAGTATAAAGCAATATTCATCCAATCAAAATCACTTAAGATTTTGATTGTACTTATAATTCCCCAAAAGTCATTGTTCTCTTGGGTCTCTTTTCTACGAACCATAAAAGATAAATTGGTTTTTGCTAAATCAGAAACAGAAGGACTCTTAGCTTGTTGCAAAACAATAAAAAGTTTTTCTGCATTTTCTAAATGTTGTGATTTATATAATCCAACAGCTTCAGACAATGAGTTCGATTCATTGTTGAAAATATTAATATCGCATTCGAATTCTGATAAATCATTGACATATTCGGTGTTAGTTAAGAAATATAAAACTTCATAATATACATTAATTGTTTTATCAGTTTTTGTAGCCGCAACTATTTCTTTCTTAGTTTTATCATCTACAATTGAAACTGGTAATTCAATAATAGTAAATATCGCATCACGTAAAAGAGCATTAAACGATTCGCACTCATGGGGAAAATCATCTTTGATAGAAAAAATCTTAAGTGCATATTCGTATTGTTCTTTTATGTCACTTGAAGTTCTGTATATAAATCTGCAACATCTCGAAAATGCTAACATATTTCTGCAATTAAAGGGGTTTATTTCATAACCAGATAATAGTTTTATGTAAGTGGATTTTAATTCATCTTCGGTATTATTGGTTTCAAGTAATCCTGATAAACCTACACTTAATAGATTTGAAGCTATTTCAATACAAGTTGAAGATTCTTTATTTGTTTCGTTATCTTTAATTATATTTAATAGTTCTTCTATCCATTTAGCTTGAATTTTTTTATCTGTTATATCACTAATAAGTTTAGATTTAACATTGTATAAATCAAGCTTTAGATTTTCACCTTTTAGATTTCTCGCAAGTTTTTCTGCCATAGAAATCATTTTTATAGCTTTTTCTATTTCCACCAACGTACAAAGATTGCAGAGTGTTCTAAATTTCAAAAACATAAGTCCACCGTTTACAGATTTGTTGGGACATCTTCGAAGTATTTCTTCAAGCATGAGTTTCTTCGTGTTCTTATCTTGGTATTCAGAAAGCACGCCTATAGTAACAAGTTCAATTTCCAACAAATTCTTATCTCTAGTTGCAATTGCTTGAACTTTTTTAAATAAATCTTGCATTTTGTCACGCGTTGGATAATCTAAATTGGCAAATAACAATGAGTGTAATATTTGAACCAAGGCTTTTTTATTGCTTATATTTTTAAAATTGAGTTCAATAAACTCTAGTGCGGCAAAATGAAACTCAATTTTTTGTTCATCTAAAAAATTATCCTCTTCGTCATCCACAAACTCTTTAATTATTGAAAAACAAACAAATTCCACATCTGTTTTTGTTAATTTCAATTTGTTAATCTTTTTTAGTTCTTTTTTAGCTTCTAAATATTCCTTTGAGATAAAATATCCCTCTAATTTCTGTATATGCTTCTCAAAATCAGTTTCATTACTTTTTAATATTTTTAATCTCTGAGCCCAGTGCTTAAGGTGTAAAACATCTTCGTTTTCGGGTAAAATACGATTAATTTCTTGAGAATAATAGGAATGAGGGTCAAGAAAGATTAATGGAGATTCGATAGAAAATTCGGCAACAAGACGTTTAAAGAATTTAGTTGCATCAATTGTTTGTGGTTTGTGTTTGTTTTCCAAGAAACTATCGCCATCATTTTCACAACCTTCAAAACAATTTCCAACATTTTCTTGTGGTACGACAAAAATAACACTATTGGATGTTTTTATCCAATTAGGAATATTATCATAACTTTTTTTATCGTAACATACCCAAAAATATTGGAATGGTGTAGAGTCTTTTAGTCGCTCTTTTAAACAAGTCATAATAACATCGTTTTCCCAACCACTATAACCCACTATTATAGGTGCTTGGTCATGTAAAAATGCAGATAAAAGACTACGCGAACTCATTATGTTGGATTCTGTTGCAACCTCACTAATTTCACTTTCTAAATTAGCACAATCATAAAAATTATATGTACCATGGAGATGTACAATTTGTATATCTTTGGTATGCGTATTTATTGCTTTGTTGTCCATTGTATTTTCAGCACAAAAATAGCTTTTGTTGCCCAATAAATCTAATGCTGTTTTTAATCTATCATCAAAATTGGTAGTGAATACAGTATTGGCAAATTTTTTTGAGTCTAATATCTGTGCTAAAATAAGGTTGGCGGAAGATATTTTTGCTTGTGCATTTAGTTGTTTAAAAAGGTTACTCCTGTCTTTGCGGTTAGGATAAGCATATTCAATCCAAGAAGAATAATATTTCATTGGATTTTCTATAAAAGGCTGAGACGCTTTTTCATACTCTTCGTAAAAAGCAGGGTCAATAGCCTTAATCTTTTTTTTACAATTATCAATAATTGCTTTAGCTGCGGGGATTTCAGGCACAGAAACGCCTGCACCAACAATAAAAAAATATGGAAAAAATCCATCTGTATTATTTGACATAGTAGTTTTTATTATTCTAATAGCCTCATCTATGTTTTTTATCATAACAAAACGCCTCCAAAATGCATTTTGTCTATCATATCATAATTTGTCGAATAATACAATAAAATGAAAATTGTATATTATATAGTGCTACTTATCTTGTGATAAGTAGTTTTTTATTTATTAGGAATTTTACAAGGAAGAAAATCTTGAACTGCGACACTACACAGTTCCAAAATCTTCCAATATAATTTAGAAAGGAGATTACAAATTGCGAGGAATAACGATGGCTTTAGACAAAAACAAAATTAAAGGCGAGTGTTTAAACGGAGCATATAGCGAGCTTTCTTCTGTAATCGGTATAGATGCAGTACTGAAAATTCATGCAAAATACAGAGGAACACAGATGTTTTTCCCTGTGGAGTTATTCAGTAAAGAGTTCATTATTAGCCAAATAATAAATGAATACAACGGCTTCAACATTCGTGAATTAGCAACAAAGTATGGCTATACAGAGCGTTGGATTCGCAATATTTTAAAAGACCATATTGATAATGGTAATAAGTAAAGGCAGGTGAATTTTAATGAAAACAAAAACAAAAATCGTCATATTCTTAATAATTGCAGGCTTTGTTCTGTCGTTCGTAAGTATGATGTTAGGTGGAGAAGGCGGAGCAGGATTTGTTTGTTTTGCAGGTGCTGCGGTTGTTTTTCTGTATATAGTGTTCGAAAAATTCTTTATGAAAGGGAAAAAATAATTAGGAGGCTTTTAGATGGGTTTTTTCAGTTTACTTGAAAAAGTTGCAGATGTTGCTTTACCATACGCATTGGACTATGTTGGAAATAAACTAAACTCTACTTCATCAGAGTCAGCTGTTTGCTCAGATAATAAAGATGAACTGATTGGTGAATGCGATGAGCTTTTGAGTGTTGTTGCAAAGTTAAATATCGATGATGTGAAAGAAATTATAAATTGTTTTTCAGGAATTGACCGAAGAATAGCTAAATTAGATGCTTTGGATTGTCAAGGCGAAGACTATACTCTTTCAAAAGAAGTTTCCAGACTGCAAGATGAACGTGAAAATGCTATGACATCCACAAACAAAAAATATGACGACCGTTTAAGCGAATTACAAAAATTAGGCACTGATGCAAAAGACCAAGAAACTTGGAGCAAGTATAATGATGAATGGTTTGAATGTGAAAAAAAGTATCAGAAACTAATGGATTACAATGTAAAAAGCTTAACACGTTCAGTTAATGCATTCAGTTCATTTTTAAATGATTAAACCACTATTGTAAGGAGAATAAAAATGGGTATTCTTTTTGGAACAGATAAATGGGTTGAATATCGTTGTTCGCATTGTGGTGCTAAATCTCAACGACATGAAGGAACGGGGAAACCTGCTCCAGGTAATTGTCCAAGACGAAATAAAATGCCAAACGGACAACCAAGACCTCACGTCTGGGTAGTAAACAGACGATACTAATTATTACATATTAACTTGTGCAAATGTCATTATCGGCATTTGCACTTTTTCTTTATTTGGAGGTAATTTATATGAAAAAAGAAATCAAGGTAGTTATGGTAGAGCCTAATAAACAACCTACTGTTACTACACTAAAAACCAAATTAGAAAATCTTCAAGAATCTGTTGGAGGATTGATAGAAATCATTGATATTGAGGATAATGTTTGTATTCTATGCAACGAAGAAGGTAAGCTAATAGGTTTAGAAGGTAATCGCAGGTTAGCTAATGATATTCTTGTAGGTACTTTCTACGTATGTGGTAGCGATAATGAAGGCGAACTTACCTCATTAACACCTTCGCAAATAAACAGATACATAAAAATTTTTAGGGAACCACAGACATTTACACGACAAGAAATCGAAAATACTCTTGTATTTAAGTTTATACCATTTGAAGATTGGGAGTGTTGATTTGATTACAATAACCTGCAAGAATGATATTGAAAAATTAAATAAACCTAATATTCCTTACGAGTTCAAGAAATACATAGAAGACTACCTGAATGAAATGCTTCTGAGATTTGATTGTGACAGTCTTAATCTTGGTAACATTTTTGTTTTAGAGAACGAAAGCGAGTTGGAAACTTATTCACCATCTAACGCTTCGCAATTTTTGAATGTTGGGTTAATAACCAATAACGGAACTCTCAATGTCACACAACTATTTTTCTTTGAAAAATCTTATGCAAAGATTGTCTTTGTTGATAGCTCAATTATAGAAAACTATGTAAATAAAAATTCAGCAAAGGTGGGATAAACAATGGGTACATTTTTAGGTGGTTTCATCGTTACATTTGCAATGCTCGTAATTGCAGATAAAATTATAAATAAATGAAAGAGGTGTAGAAAACTATGTGGATGTTCTTTACAATCACGAAAGCAGTAATTGATGCTTTTATAACAGGTAGTGCTTGTGCAGTCAGTATTTATACAGGCAAAACAGCAATACAGAAAAGGATGAGAAGTAATGATAAAAATAGCAAAAATCAGTGATTTAGATAATATTACAGACACAAAAATCCTGCCATATCTTAAAGCTCTGATTGAGCACATTTTAAGCGAATATGAAGAAATATGTTGCTCCGATAGTATAGAACGCTTCGGAGCAATTTTCTTTATAGAAAACGAATCCGACTTTGATATGCACAAAGAAATTGGATTATCATCACCATTGAATGAGAAAAGATTTGAATACATAGACGAGATTCGGGGCGATTATTATAACGGCTTAATCGTGCTAGATAATGAAAATTGTATCAATCTAATTGGCAAAAAAGAGTATTTTAAAAGGAGAAATTTATATGAGTAATCAAAATCTAATTGAAAAAACAAGTAAAATTCAAACCAAAGCAATATTCTCAAAAGATATGAAAAAACGATATCTTTTAACAATGGATTTTGGAGTCAAGGGAAAGAGTGCAACGATTATTATGTTATACCCTAGTGCTGCGGATGAATTCGTAATTGACCAAACAACAATGCTTGTTCGGAATAATGCAGTTAAACAAGGATATAGTTCAATTTCAATAGTGAATCTGTTTTGTGGACTTGATAATAAAAAGCCTGAAACAGACCGCACTAACAGTTCTGTTATTGCCGAGGTTTGCAATAATGCAGACATCATAATAGTAGCATACGGCAGAGGTTTTTCACACGAAGAAGAAAAAGAACAGTTGTTAAAAGCGTTGGATATTTATAAAAACAAGTTATATACAATTCAAGATAATTCAGGCGAGCTGTTTTCACATCCACTTTCACCAAAAGCAAGAAACTGGATTGTTAATAAAATAATCTAAATTAATATTTTGATTCAAAAAAGTTAATTTATGAATAATAAAAATTTGGGCGTATACAATATCATCAGAACACGATATGTGTTCACGACATATTGTTGTCGCTCAAATTTTTTTAGAAAGGAGGAAACATAATGGTTGTTGTAATTAAAGATTCACTTGAACAATTAGACGAAACTACAAAAAACTTTAATGTGAAATTATTAGAAGAAAATGAATATCAGCAGTATATAACCCTTGCAGAAGAAATGATGCCTTTTATTGTTAGCAAAAAGTGGATATTTAGATTATTTGAAAAAAGAACCAAACAAAGCACCAAGTATTTCATACAACCAATTTGCACTTATTGTAAAGTTGTTGCTTGCCAACAGGATATATGGACTAATGAAAGAAAATATGAAGTAGAACTATTTAACGGCAAAGAAAAGCAAACCATCATATTTGATAGTACAATACTTACTACACTCGGTGCACAACAACTTTTAAGGTTTGGCTGTGTTTTTGATGACAAAAGCCTTAGATTTTTACTTGAGTTTTTAAGTATATCAGCATTCAATTCACCCATAAAGAATGTACACTCAAAGCTTGGTTGGAAAGATGATAACACTTTTCTTAGTTACAAAGTATATTCACCCAAACAAATTGAAAGTGCATATTCAGGAAATATAGATATTATTCCTAAAGGCTTATTAGAAAAATGGCTCGATATGGTGAAAAATGAGGTTATTGATAATATCCCATTATTTTTTGGAATGTTGTTAGGCTTTTCAAGTGTTTTACTTGGCTTTTTAAATCAGTATCTTGATTTGGGTAATCTGATGTTCAACTATTGCGGACATTCGAGCAAAGGCAAAACAACAGTTGCAATGTTAGCTACAAGTGTTTTTTCAAAACCAATTTTCAACAGGGGCTTATTATCAACATTCAATAGTACAAACAATGCTCTTGTAACATTCATTGCACAAGCCAACTCACACACAGTTGCAATAGATGAAATCGCTACAAGTGAACGTACAGGATTCAGGAAAGTATTATATCAAATTTGCTCTGGTGCTGAAAGAATGAGATTAAATACAAGCGGTGAAATGAAAGAAAGCAAAAGTTTTAATTCAATCATAATTTCAACTGCAGAATTTCCAATAATTGATGAAACAGCTCCCGAAGGGTTGAAAACAAGAGTTTTTGAAATTGAAGACAATTTAACAACTAGTGCAGAAAATAGCGACAATATAAAGAATGTTGTTCTAGAAAACTATGGTGTTGCGGGTCAAGCTTTTCTTGATTTCCTTTTTGTCAATAAACTGGATGCCTTATTAACTGATTACTATGAGTGTGTCGAAGAATTGAAGAGCTTTCATATCAATCAAGAATATGAAAAACACGCATTAACCGACAGAATATTATCAAAATTAGCTGTTGTTTTACAAACTTCTAAGTATTTTGTGGAGTGTTTTGGAATAAATTGTAAAACGCAAGATATTATAGAATATGTGGTTGGTTTTGAACGTTCGATAAGTACCCAACTAGATATATCAGCTAAAGCTCTAGAGTATATTACGCAATACGTTTCTCGACATAGAAATAGGTTTGTGATTGGTAAGGAAGATATCGATTTCCCTGCCGAAGGGAGAATAAGCAATAAAAGGAACTATAAAGAAATAGCTATTCTAAAAGAGATAGTTGAAGATATTTTAGAAAACAAAGGTTTTGAAAACAAGAAACTAATCTATTCAAAGTGGGAAGATAACAACATTCTTGACTCTGAAAAAGACCGCAAATATAAACGTTTGAGACTAACAAGAGGCGGTGAAATTCAACCGTGTTTTGTATTTAAAATATATGAATAAACGAAAGGATGGTTTTTATGATATTTAAACCTCAAAAAATCACAGGGCGTATCCCTGAAGGCAATTATACTGGAGTAATTATTGAACAAAGTAGCAGTTCAGATGAACGTTACGTTTGGTTGAAAATTGAGGTAGAAGGTATTGAAGCGATATTCAATGTTGCTATTCCTGTGAGTTCAATGACATTCAATAAATTTGCTCAAACTTTTTCCAATTCTAACGGAGAAGTAAATACAGAAGATTTCATAAATGTAATGATTGAATTTTCTGTAACTGACCGTGAAATTAACGGGGAAGTATATTCGAAAATTAAAACAATTGAAGCTGTAATGGAGGAATAAAACTATGCTTAATTTAAGTGAATTGAATATTGTAGAGCCTAAAACAACAGAAGATAATAGTGCAAGAGTCGGTGGTATTACTCTCGTATATCACAAAAATTCAAAAAGAATAATATTCTCAAAAAGAATCATAAATCTTCTTGGTAATCCTGAAAAAGTAACATTTAAATTTGCAGGAAACTATTTGATTTTAAAAGGCGAAGAGTTTGAGGGCTTTTCTTTGAAATCAATGAGTAAACAAAAGGTAATTTATAATGCGAATTTGATAAAAGAGATTTTAGATAATTTTAATATCAAATTTGAAGATGCTTTCATAAAAACATTTTCGAATATTGAAGAAATTGAAAATGTAGAAAATACTATAGCAATCAAAATAAACTAATAAAATTGAATTCTAAATTAAAGCAAAATAGAGCTTTAATCGTAAGTGAAAAATTCCTGCACATTATGTGCCTTTTGCTCTCCAGATTATATCTGGTTGTAACACCCAAGGTGGTGGTACAGTGAACAAAACAACTGTTCAATATTCAAAAAATCGTAAAGAATTAAATAATAAATATGTAAAAGTAGAGATTGAGTGCTTTCAGCAAAGTCCTATGACAGATAATGATAGTTCAGAGTTTTTTGAACCTATGGCTGATTACTTGGCACAATTGATTATTAATTAGAAAACAAGATAGAGGTTGCTTAAACGCAACCTCTTAATTTAAGAATATATATTATTTTTATGTAGAAAGGATGGTTAAAATGAAAACAACTCAAGAAACACAAGATACATTATTTACAGATAATGAAATTCAACAAGAAAAAATCCCTGCTGTTGGTTATTGTCGCTTTTCATCAGACCAACAAAAGGAAACCAGTATCGAAGCTCAAAAACGATTCATAAACGATTTTGCTATAATCAATGGATACAAAATAGTAGATTGGTATATAGATAGAGCTTATTCAGGGAAAACAGTTAATCGACCTGATTTCCAACGTATGCTTAACGATGTTTCTTCGGGTAACGCTGAATTTGAGGTAGTTCTTGTTCATAAGATGGATAGATTCAGCAGAAATGCCTCTGATGCTCTGAAATATAAAGACTTGCTTCAGGATTATGGAATAAAATTAGTTTCTACTGTTGAAAAAATAAAGAACGACCCGAATGGTAAGCTTTTATTTGGAATAATGAGCAATATAAATCAGTACTACATTGATAACCTGAGCACTGAGGTGATGAAGGGATTGCGTGAAATTGCATTGCAGAAAAAGTGGACAGGCGGAATACCCCCACTTGGCTATGATGTGATAAATCAAGAATTAGTAATAAATGATACCGAAGCCGTTGTTGTTAGAAAGATTTTTGAAATGTCAGCAGAAGGCAATGGTTATAACACTATAATCAAGACTTTAAATGAAAAAGGTTATCTGACAAAGGCAGGCAGACCATTTGGAAAAAACAGCTTATATAGTATATTAAATAATGAAAAATACAAAGGTACTTATATTTTTAATAAATGTTCAAGAAGAAATTCTGAAAATAAAAGGAACTCACATAAATATAAAGATGAAAGTGAAATTATTCGTATCGAAAATGGCGTACCACCTATAGTTTCTGAAGAATTATGGAACAAAGCAAACGTTTCAAGAAAAATGGCTTCAAAAGTTTCTACTAATGCAAAAAATGATTATTTGCTTACAGGATTGATGTACTGCGGAGAATGCGGTGCGAAATTTCATGGAAATCATCGTTTGTATAAAGATAGAGGGTACAACACATATAGGTGTAATAAACGAACAAATCAGCAAAAGTGTAACTGTAAAGAAATCAGAGCTGATTATTTGGAGTCTTTTGTCATAGACAATTTACTGAAATATTTTACAGAACCTGAAATAGTAACCATAATTACAGAAGAAACTAATAAAAAAATCAAAGCACTTTTGAATGAAGATAGAGAAGATATTAAACACGCTAAAAATTCGCTCAATGGGCTGGAAGTCGCACGAAATAATCTCGTTGATGCTATAGCACAACAGGGCTACAGCCAAACACTATCAGATAAACTGAATAGCATAGAAAAACAAATGGCAGACTATAAAGCAATGATTGATGAAGCAGAAAAAAAGAAAGAAAATATAAGCGTATCAGAAGATGATATAAAAAAGAGGGTTAATGCATTAAAACAGTGTATGCTAAACACCGATAATATAAACAAAACCAAATTGTTGCTTCGTTCGTATATAGAAAAAATTATAATAGATAATAACAATGTCAAAATTATCTATAAAGTTGCGTCAACATTTAAATATGATAATACCGATTACGAGGTATCATATAATCATGCTGTTTCAGAACCAAGAAAAGAGTTATATATCTAGGTTAAAAGCGGTACCAAAAACCTCACCAAAAACAGACAACTGACACCAAAAACCCTCCCGAAAACGACGGAACATAGAGATTTTGTCGTATTTTTCTTGTGACCGTAAAAGGAAAACTCACGAACCCATATAGGTTCGTGAGTTCTTTGGTGCCGGTGACCGGACTTGAACCGGTACGATGTTGCCACCGAGGGATTTTAAGTCCCTTGCGTCTGCCTATTCCGCCACACCGGCACAGCTCTTAAATTATAATAAGTATTTCTTAGATTGTCAAGAGTTTTTTATCGACAAAATACACTTTTTGACAAGAAATTTAAATATAAAAATCTTTTTGCATACCATTCTTTTTCTTGAATAGTAAATAAATTGGTGATAGAATGAATTTGTGAAATTACAAAAATTTTTCGGAGGCTTGTATGAACAAGGAAAACAAAAAATATATGATACCTGCACTTGTTGCTATACCTTTTATGTTTATATGGATTTTCATTACCGTATTTTTGACCGGTGGTCGTGAAATTTCAGATTTCACAGAAACCGATAAAATTATTTTTGCAGGTTTTATCATAACCGAATTATTAACGCTAGCTATTATGATAATTTGCCTTACAAAAGCACAAAAATACAACAAAAATAATATCAACAATAATATCAAAACACCCCTCGACAAACGCGTCTTTGCTTTTAGGATAATAGCTTTCCTCCTAATAGTCGCAACATCAATTGTGAGCATTATTTTAAAAAACAATTTCACTTCATTACATAATTTAGTCGGTGTTATTACCATTACCACGTTTTTATTACCTATGGTTATTTTAGCTATAAGTATAGTTATTAATCGTATTTATGTAAAAAGACTAAACGCTAAATCTTTGGCAAAAGAACAACAATACTGGCTCTCTCTTCGAGAAAATATAGAACAAAGCAAAAACAAAATGATTGCCACATTAAAAACTCTAATCTGGATAAATGATATTTTTAGTTTTCTGTTAGGGTTGTGTGCTTTTGTTTCAGCTTTTGGCTTTGGTGTTATTTCCGATAAATCTTTTTCTATTGCACCGCTGTTAATTTGCTACATTACCCTTTCTGTTGCAACATCACGAATACGTTTAAAAACCCCTTCAAGTTATTTCGATGACAAAACTTACGTTTCTGAAAACGAATACCCTGCCTTATATAACTTAGCAAAAAAAGCTGCAAAAGCAGTTGGTTGTAATGAAAACATTAAAATAGCCCTTTTAGATGACTTTAATGCAGGCGCGGCAAAAATTAATAAAACAATATCAATCCAGTTAGGTGTGCTTTTACTTAACTCATTATCTGAAGACGAATTATATTGCGTTTTACTTCATGAATTCTCACACGTAGTAAGTGAGAACAAAAACAGAAAAATCAACGAATATTATGATTTCATTTATACGTTCTACGACAATACAAATGCAAATTTATATTATAATATAACTAAACGTCTGTTCGAGTTTTCAGATTCTTTATATAACCTGAAATATAAATTATATTTATATACGATTTCCGTTTTAAGAGAAAACTTGGCGGATAAAGCCATGGCTCTTTACGGTAACAATGAAATGGCGGCATCTTCGCTAATAAAAATTAAATATTATGAACTTTACGATTGGCAAAAGGGAACATACGACGTTCCGTGTATGATGGAATCCGAAAAATATGACGTCAATAAATTAAAAAATGAAGTTGCAAATTTTAAAAAAGCAATTAAGAGCAACGCTCATATTTGGAACACACTTATAGAAAACGAAATTATTTCACGAAATGCGTCACATCCAACTTTGAAAATGCGACTTGAAAACTTATCTGTCAGCAAAATAAACGTTTTAAATCCTGAAATTTCAGAAGCTTATAAAAAAGACTGTGAAAAAGCCATTGTTTACGTTAGCAAATTGATTGAAGAACAACAAGACGATTATGTTGAAAGAAGAAAGTATTTCTATCTCGATTCAAAAGAAACTGTTGAAAAATGGGAAAAAGCCGGTAAACCTGTCATTGCCCAAGAATATTCTGACGTTTGTGATGCACTTCGTTGTCTTGGAAGAAACAATGAAGCTCTTGAGTTATGCGAAAGAGCTATTGAAAATCTTGATAATGTTGCATCGTGTTACGCTTATTTTATAAAAGGCTGCTTTTTACTTCATTCTTTTGATAAATCAGGTATTGAATACATTTATAAAGCCATTGAAGAAAACAGTAACTACATTAATGAAGGTCTTGAGATAATCGGTAGATTCTGTTGCCTCACAGGGCAAGAAGACGAATTAGAAATTTACCGTGAACGAGCTCTTACTTTAACTGAAAAAAATATGTCTATATATTCGGAATGTGGCGTACTGAATCCCAAGGACAAACTCTCCACAGAAAATCTTCCCGAGGGAATGCTTGAAAACATATTAGAACACATTACTTTCGAGCATAAAGATAATATAGAAAAAATTTATCTTGTCAGAAAAACTATAACCGAGAATTTTTTCACAAGTGTTTTTGTTATAAAAATGAATTTTGATACAGATGAGGACACCCGATATGATATTTTACATAGAGCGTTCAATTACCTTGACACCTGCAATGACTGGCAATTTTCATTGTTTGACTACGATGACGTTAAAAACGTTAAAGTAGAAAACATAAAAAACAGTTGTGTATATTCGGGACAATAAAAAGCAAAGTATATCGAATCAATGCACAAATTGTATTTAAACAAATTCTCATCCAGGAGTGTTTTTATGAAAAAATCTAAAATGTTATTATCGCTTGTTCTTACGGTAGTTTTATTGGCTACAAACTTTACTTTTATTGCTTTCGCCGTTGACGGTAGTAAGACTTATTATATTGACTCAATTGACGGTGACGATAACAACAGCGGTTTAAGTAAGTCAGATGCGGTTAAGACTATCGCAGGGTTAAAAATTTCTGATTACAACCCCGGCACAACATTTCTTTTCAGAAACGGTGGAAAATACGAATCTGTAGTTTATCTGAATGACGTTAGCGGTACAAAAGAAAAGCCTATCGTTATTTCATCTTACGGTGACGGTGAAAAAGCTATTCTCTACACAGAAGAAGCAAAAGAAGTTTTAACTTTTATGGATTGCTCTTACATAACCGTTTCGGATATTGCAATTACTGCACCAAACGGTGGCGGTATATGGATTAACACCTCAACAAAAGAATCCAAGGGTATTATTCTTGATAACATATATTTTTACGATATGCCTAACGGTAAGGTTACGGCAAGAGATGATTTCAGTTCGGGTGCTGCAAAGGCAAGGGCAGCCGTTATGGTTAAATCTCTCCCCGCTACATCAAGATTCCCCGTTAACGACCTTACAATTACAAGCTGCGAGGTTTACGACGTCGCAAACGGCTTTATTATTTGGGGTTCATGGAACGAGGCAGAAACACCTTGGTGCGAAACCGAAGAAGAAATTGACCCTGTATTCAACACAGGTCTTCTTATAAAAGACTGTTATCTTCACGATATGGATGCTGAAGCTATGGTAATCGGTATGTGTGACGGAGCTTTAATTACCGACTGCCGTGCTATTGATTGCTGTCAGGGTGAGGGTGTTGATGAAAACGGTGAAATTCTTTATTTCACAGCGGCAATGTGGTTCTGGGGAAGCAGAAACAGCACTATTCAGTATTGTGAAATTGCAGGTCAGAAAAACGTTGGTGACGGTATGACCGTTGACTTTGACTCATATACTCACAACTGCACTTATCAATATATTTATTCTCACGATAATATGAGATTTGTATGTAACAACCCCAATTATTCCGGTCACCACGGTAACACAGTACGTTACTGCTTATCAATTAACGATAATAAAGGCAGAAACACTACCGCCGTTGGCTCTGCAGGTGAACACGAATTAAATTTCTACAATAATACAATTATCAATTCGGGGGAGTTTCATTTCAAAAATATATACAACTCATATATTGCAAATAATATTTTTGTAATGGATGATAAAAGCACCTTTGCTTATGACCTCGATAACAAAAAAAGAGGTAACGTTATAGAAAACAACTGTTACTACAACGTTATGAAGCCCATTATTGATATTAAATCATTAAATGAATTACCCGGCTTTGCAGGTGATGACGTCAGTGATATTAAAAGCTATGAGCTTTCAAAGGACTCCCCTCTTATCGGCAAGGGTACGAAATTTGATGACGGATTAACAACCGACTTTTTCGGTAACGAAATTACAAGCAACAACATTGGTTGCTACGGTGGTGACGGTGTTGACGTTGAATATGAAAAAGAAGGCTTCTTTGAAAAAATCGGAAGAAAATTGAGAAACACCTTTGAAACAATATCCCACGAAATCGCGGTTATGTTTGATTGATAGCAAAAAAGAGATGCTCCTTTCGGAACATCTCTTTTTGTTTTTGTATCAGAAATCAATCTTCATATATGAATCTTCAGGGATAGTGGCATTAATATTAAAGTTCTCGATTACGGTATATAAATCATTAAAATCAACGTCTTCATCAACAATATAATAAGCAGTTACTGTTTTGCTTTCACCTGCTTCAACTTGAACGAAATAGAATCGACTATCATTTTTCTGACCTGACAACGCAAAAATCTCTGTTGCAATGTATTCCCCGTCTTTATTGCGGAGTCTAAAGCTGCAAGCCAACTCACCGTCGTTCTCGCTAATATTTTCAACGTTCATTGTAACTGCTATCATTTTCCTCTGAACAGTTTCACTGCTTATAACGGTATCAACAGTATTTACACCGTCACCATATTCAATATTTTCTCTGATATACGGTTTAATGCTACCATCTTCGTCTATATACTCTTCGTTGTTTATACTTGAATTTATATTTTCTTTATTGATAGAGTTAGCGTTATCAATAACCTTACAATCAATTATCTGTACAGAAAATGAAGCATTATTCATTGGATCGAAACCGTTTTCACACACTTCACCCATCTTATAAAATTTAATGACATCCGGTGAAACGTAGTCAGCAGGTAAAGAGGTGTCTTTATTGGTGCCATCAAAAACAATAGCATTACTTTCAGTTGTTTCTACAAGTTTGAGATTTTCAAAGATTTTAATTATATCGGCTTTCTCAATAGCGTTGTTATAATAACATTCCACAACAACGCCCTTATCTTCAAAATATATCAAAGCAGTTTTATTATCTGTGTTATTGATAGTAAGAATTTCTACTTTCTTATCACCTACTATCAAACTTTCAGTTGAAACAACATTTTTATAATGATTTTTCTCAAGAGAATCAACTCTCCAGAAATTGAAGCTTAAACCGAAACCGCCGTTATAATCATATTTATACGGTGCTTCCGTTTTGGATACACTCATTCCCTCGGGCAAGTACCCCAATTCAAAAGAGATATAATCGGGTATATCCACCTCATTATCAGTTGCTACAACCTTACCGGAATAATTTCCGGTCTTTTGAAACCAGTTGTTGTAAACCTCACTGCAGGCAAATGCAGTACAGCTTAAAAGAACTGCTGCAATAAGAACAGTTAAAGTTCTTCTTAAAATTTTGTTATTTGATTTTTTGTGAGAATTCATATTCTCAACCTCCTTAATTGCTTCCGTAACAGCATTATGAAAGCTGTCGGGAACTTTTTTATTCATCATTGCACTCACTTCCTTTGATAAGCTTATCTTTTAATATTTTATTGCACTCATCCTTGAGCAGTTCATTGAACTGCTCGCAGAATGAATCGACGTCGAATTTCTCCATTTTTCCGAAAGCATACAGAATGGTATTTTTTATTGCAATTTCGCAAAAATAATCAGAATTGAGAATCCCGATAGCAGTTTCATAAAACACACTCTCATTATCAAAAATAAGCGCAACAAACAATTCACTCGTCATTTTGTTCTTGTTTGCATCAATTATATCAAGTGGGCTGCAACCGAGGGCAACCGCCAAATCACTCAAAATATCAAGATTGGGCTGTGTTCTGCCGTTTTCCCAGCCTGAAACTGTTTGTCGGGTAACAAAAAGCTTTTCAGCAAGCTCATCTTGTGTCATACCCGATTGTTTTCGCAATTTAGTTATATTTTTTCCAATGTTAGACAATGTGATCACATCCATTCTGTAACTAAATTATAGCATTCTCTTTTTTCATAGTAAAGCAATGATATGTTGCGAAAAGCCCGAACCTCAAATGAAGCTCGGGCTTTTGTTTTTTGTTATTTATTAATGGTACTTAGGAAGATAATCACCGTGGGCAACGATAAGGTCATCAACCATTTTCTTGATAGTATCAATATCAAGCTCACTGCCTGTATGGGGGTCAAGCATTGCTGCCTGATAGATATGCTCTTTCTTGAGTGTTCTTGCTGCTTCAATTGTAAGAAGCTGAACGTTGATATTTGTCATATTCATAGCGGCACACTGAACAGGTAAAGAACCAACAAATGTAGGATGAATACCTTTACCGTCAACAAGGCAAGGAACCTCAACACAAGCTTCAGCAGGAAGGTTTGTAATCAAATGATTACTGTTAAGGACATTACCACCGATTTCATAAGGTGTATTTGTAACGATTGATTCCATAATATGAGAAGCGTATTCATTTGAGCGTTTATGCTCTTTAACACCGTTCTGAAGCATCTCTTCGTATTCTTTTTTCCAGCCTGCAATCTGATTAACGCAACGACGGGGATACTCGTCAAGGGGAATGTTGTATTTTTCAATAAGCTCTGGGTATTTGCTCTTGATATAGAACATATTGTATTCTGCATTATGCTCACTTGATTCCGTGCAATAATAGCCGAAATTCATTATGTACTCAAGACGAACTTTATTGCAGTATTCGGGGTCAAGAAGCTTTTCAGCAGCTCTCTTTTTAATTTCGGGGTAAAGGTCAACACCGTTTTTATCTTTAATTTCAAGAAGCCAACCCATATGGTTGATACCGGCAATAAGCTCTTTTCTTGCTTCAAGCTTGTCTTCCATACCTAAATCGCGGAAAAGGTCTGATGAACAAGTCTGAACGCTATGGCAAAGACCGATTGTATCAACGCCTGTATATCTCTGCATATATCCTGAAAGCATTGCCATGGGATTAGTATAGTTAAGGAAAAGAGCATCGGGGCAAACCTCTTCCATATCTCTTGCAAAATCTGCCATTACAGGAATTGTTCTTAAAGCTCTCATAATACCACCGATACCCAGAGTATCAGCAATAGTCTGACGAAGACCGTATTTTTTAGGAACTTCAAAGTCAATAATTGTGCAAGGGTCATAAAGACCAACCTGAATAGCATTAACAACGAAATTTGCTCCTCTGAGGGCATCCTTACGGTTTTCAACACCGAGATAACACTCCACCTTACCGTAACCACCCATTGTTTTCTGCATTGCTTCAATAATTGTTTTACTCTGCTCTAAACGCTCACCGTCAATATCATAAAGAGCAAAAACGCTGTCTCTGAGAACTTCAGATGCCATACAGTCACCGATAACGTTTCTTGCGAAAACTGTACTACCTGCACCCATAAACGTAATTTTCATAACAATACCACCCTATATAGTAAATGTTTTTTAATAGTATAAAGATACCATATCAGGTAAAAAAAGTCTATTTGCAATTATATAACAACATATTAAACAATATATGTGAAATATCTACAAAACAAAGCAAATCAGTCGAAAACATACATACTGAAGAAGGGTAATTTACCATCTTTATAGTCATAAGTCATATTACATTTTTCTGCTAATGCTTTAACGTGAATACAGTAAGCAGACATACAAGAGTATCTTTTATCGGGGAAGTTGCAAGGCTTACCATCCTTCAAGACGCAGGGCACACACAAGGTGCAACCGCTTGTGCCTATCATAAATCCGTTATGACCCTGCTTTCTCATTTCTTCAATGATTTTAAATGTATAACCGTTATGAGCTTTCTTTGCTGATTTTATTTTATCTGTATCGCTGAAATCGGTTATATCCCATACAGTTCTTGTAACCAAGGCTTTTTTATGGCTTAACACTCTTTGCTTCATTTCTTCAGGTGTACCGCAAACGGGCGGACAAGAATAGTTGACACCGTATTGACCGCACAAATTCTCTTCACAATACGGGCGGAAAGCGGGGTTAAACTCTATTACGCTTGTATCAATAATCTCTGCATCATCTACACCAATGGTTTTGCACATCTCTATTATTTTATTAAAATCCATACCTATCACCTTTTATATCCTCAATTATGTTTTATCAATA
This sequence comes from Acutalibacteraceae bacterium, assembly GCA_045638585.1. Taxonomy (GTDB): domain Bacteria; phylum Bacillota; class Clostridia; order Oscillospirales; family Acutalibacteraceae; genus DTU089. The sequence goes on from JAZUBO010000029.1 coordinate 105,113, forward strand.
AAAGATAGGCTAACAGGTTAAACCGTCAGCCTATAATCTATTTTCGTTAATTCAAATAACAAATCCACCGTTTACGGAGATGACCTGACCGGTTATAAAATCCGCTTTCCCCGATGCAAGAAAGCTTACCGCATCGGCTACGTTCTCTACAGTACCTAAAGCATTTAACGGTGTTTCGTCTTTTAATACCGCTATATCGTCTTCAGTAAAGCTTTTCATCATATCAGTCATAATAACGCCCGGTGAAACTGCATTTACAGTTACACCCGAAAGACCGACCTCTTTAGCAAGAGCCTTTGTAAGACCAATAAGACCGGCTTTTGAAGCAGAATAATGCACCTCCATAGATGCACCCGTTTCACCCCACATTGAAGCTATGTTTATGATTTTACCTGATTTTTGGTTTATCATAAATTTCAAGGCTTCTCTGCTACAATAAAATGCGCTTGATAAATTTGTGTTTATCATTTTATGCCACATTTCATCGGTAATATCGGTAAAAAGCATTTGACCCGATATGCCTGCATTATTAACAAGCACATCTACACCACCGAAAACGCTTTCGATTTGAGAAAACATTTCTTTTACCTGGCTTGAATCAGAAACATCTGCTTTAAAAATTTCAACAATTGTAAGAGAAGAAAGCTCTTCTTTTAATTTAAGTGCTTCTCCCTCTGAACTATTATAATTTACAGCAATTTTATATCCGTCTTTTGCAAGGGCACGGCAAATTGCAGACCCTATGCCCTTTGCCCCTCCTGTTACGAGGGCAGTTTTTTTATTGTTCATCATCGTGACTGTGTGCGTGAGGAGCTGTTGTTTCGATATTTACGCCTAAGTCATCTGCGAATTCAGAAGCACCAACCTCACTAAGCTCTTTCTTTTCATAACCAACGGGTGCCATAAACACGCTTGCAGGGAAATCTGCGGTCACAACATCATAATAGAAAACAGAATCATCTGCACCAACAGTTTTGATTAAAAGGCTGCCGCACATATAGTCTTTTGAGCCGTTTTCATACTCAATAACGTCATAAGTAACGCCGTCTTCCTCAGCCGTAAACCTACGAACTTCTTTTCTTTGAGAGTTTAAACCCTCGCCTGATAAGAAGCTTTGAAGCACCTGGTCATCACTGCTATTTTCTTGAATAAGACTTAAAGGAATAGACATATATGATTTTTCTGTAACGGAAACTATAAGAATTTCAGTATCGTTTGAAATAATACCCATTTCCTGCCCGTCATACAAAGCAACCGCAGAGTATTTTCTACCATCACGAGCAATTTTATATACAGAAACGTTACCGTTATTATCAACTACTCTGCCTGAGAAATAATATCTTTGAGATTTTATTATATCAAGCTCTGTAAGCTCCTTATCCGGCTCAACAGGCGTTGCAGGTTTGTTACCCGAAGCAGCTGTTGTTTGTGTTGAGGGTTTATTGCCTGACGTAGTTTTATCTGTATTTGTAGCAGGTGTTTTACCGCTAGTTGTCTGTGTGTTGGCGTTATTGGGTGCTGTAGTTAAAGCCTGTAATCTGTCAGGTGCAATACCCTTGGGAAGAGTTGTTTCTTCGCTTGGCTTTGCAAAGAAATCCTGACCGAATTTTACTTCTTCATTAGAAAAAGTAACTTTTTCAGTTGCTACAACCTCACCGGCTTTATCAGTAACCTCAACCACCGTAACAAGAGTACCGTCACTTAAAACGTTATCCCCTGCTTCACCTGTATCGCTTGTTTTGGGGATATCTACACTTGTTTCAAAATCTACAAAAGAAAATGCTACGATAGCAACAATTATAACCGCTATTGCAATAATAGGAATAATAGGTTTTTTCATTTAAGCCTCCGAAAGTTTCCAAGAATCATTTTGATTTATATTAACACAATAAATACTTATAAAGCAACAAAATAATAAATACAATACGTATTGTTTACAATTTCTTAATTAATGTGAGAAAAAAGCCTTATTTTATACCCTTACTTTCCTTTACAAGAGCTTTAAGATAAGCAAAGGTTTTATCTTCCCCCTCTTCTGAAAGCATTGTTAATAGCTTTTCTAACAAGTCAGAGGTGTCGGGATGAATTACTCTTCGGTTTTTGCCTCTCATAAAATATTCAAGTGGTGACTGGTCGTTATATTTAGGTCCGTTATAAATTTTACCTGCGGCTACCCTATCACAAAACATTTCCGCAACGTACTTAACAGGCATTTCAACAGGCTCAACAAGCTTGGATTTCGGGTTATAATCCGTCCAATATTCAAAGTGGTGCTTGTTTCTGCCTTTATGATGAATCCAAGCTAAAGAATAGCCAAAAAGAGCTCTTTCGTCTTCATTCGGGCTATGCTTACCTGTATAATACTTTGCACCGGGCTTAAACTCGGTAAAAGAATATTTTGACAAATCGTGCCTTAAGCCTTGCCAGAAGATGCCCGCCTTGCGACAATGCTTAATAACGAGATGCCTATGCTTTGTTATAGTTATAAAATGACCTAATGCTTTTACCATAACCCACCGCTTACTAATTTTAATTAAAAATGATTACTTACTTAATTTGAAAACGTAAAGATGCTCACAAGCAACGTCTTCGGGTGAACAGATATCTGCTTTAAGACAAATTTTGCCGTCAACGTTTTCAACTAAAACATCTGCATCTGAGCCTAAAAGAGATACTTTGTATTCATTTGAATACTCAATTTCGGGGAAAACAGTTGCTTTTGAAGGGAATTTTTCTGTAATTGCATAGATATTGCCATCACGCTGAGTATAGTAAACACCCTCAGAAGCTTTTTTATTATATACTTCACTTTCGTAAATTGCTTCACCATTTACTTCAAGCCATTTACCCATACCTAAAAGACGTTCTTCCATAATGGGAGGAATTGTACCGTCACCATCAGGACCGATATTAAGAAGGAAGTTACCGCCCTTTGAAACAAGAGAGCAAAGAGTTTTAAGAAGCTCTTTAACAGATAAATAATCCTCGCAACCCTCTTCTTTATTTATACCGAATGACCTACCGATACCGCGACACTCTTCAAAGGGTCTGTCAAGCTCAACATCTTCAATTCTTCTTTCTGTGCCGAGGTAAACATCTATGATACCATACTCGGTTGTAAAGTTACCGCCTTTTCTACCGCGTGTTTCTTTACCCCAACGGTCATTAGGAACGATAAAATCTTTAACTGATGATTCGTTATAAAGCCACTGTAAAAACTCGGTTGAATGCCAAACAGAGCTTTCTTGCTCCCATTCACCGTCTGTAAAAAGTGTGTTAGGCTGATATTTTTCAACAAGCTCCTTAAGCATAGGGTGAAGATGCTCAAGAGCATATCTCTCGGGGTCTTCAAGGTAGTAAGGATGCCACCATTCATAAACCGAATGATAAACACCAAAACGAACACCTGTACCCTCCATAGCGTTTTTAAGCTCCATAAGGAAGTCTCTCTTGGGAGCACATTCTACAGAATTAAGACCGGGAGCATTTTTGGTTTCGTAAAGACAATAACCGTCGTGATGCTTTGAAACGAAGTTTATGTATTTTGCACCTGAACGTTTGAAAAGGTCTGCCCATTTCTGAGCATCAAAACGGTCACCTGTAAACTCATCAACGAAATCATAATAAGGTCTTGAATTGTAATGTTCTTTATGATATTTCTTGTATTTTTCCTGTGCAGGAGTCTGAGGCTCTTCCATATTACAAGAATAGCCGTACCACTCTGCATAATCACCTTTAGGAGCATATGCAGGGATACTGTAAAGACCCCAATGGATAAAGATACCGAACTTTGCTTTACCAAACCACTCGGGTACTTTTCTTGAATTTAATGATTCCCAGTTATTTTCATACATCATAGCAATTACCTCTTTTTGTATATTTCCAAACCGAAATGGACTGTTGTGGTAAGCTCTTCTAACTGTAACAGACGCTCTGCTTCGGCTTTCCCTGTTTTATAATAATACGGCGTCATTCTGAAAAGATTTAATATATCATCTTTATCGGTGATAGTTATTTCATATTTAATTTCTTTTAAAGACACCAACTCGAAAAGCTCGTCGTTTCTCTTTTCGGGTTTGTTTTTATACGGCTCATTATATAAAGCACATTTTAATTCCCACAAATGATTTTCTAAAGGAACGGCTTTTATAAGATAACCGTCATTTTTTAAAGCTCTGTAAAATTCCTCGTAAGCTGATGGGGCAAAGATATTTATTAAGCAATCGGCACTCTCACTTTTAAAAGGAAGAGAAAATGCACTTGCAACCGAAAACTCTGCATTTTTTATAGCTTTCGAAGCATATCTTAAAGCATCCTTTGAAATATCGATACCAAAAAGCTTACCGTCAAAGCTATTTCTTATAGCAGCGGTGTAATATCCCTCACCGCAGCCTACGTCTATAATAACAGCGTCGTTTTTAACAGTAGCTTTAACGCAGTCACACAAGGCATCGCAAAGAGCTTTATAATAGCCCTTATTTAAGAAATCACGACGGGAACGGACCATAAGCTTATCGTCACCGTGACGCTTTAAAGAAGACTGCTGAGACATTAAAAGGTTTACGTAACCATCTTTTGAAATATCAAAGCTATGGTTGTTTTCACAGGTATACTTTTTCCCGTCAGAACGCAAATCACACTTACAAACGGGACACATAAAGCACGACATAATTTACCTCAATTACGAATTAAAGGCTGCCATAGGCAGCCGATAATATTATTCTTCTATAAGTAATTTTTTAAGCTCACTCATAAAGGTATTGATATCTTTAAACTGACGGTAAACAGACGCAAATCTTACGTAAGCAACCTCATCAATATCTTTTAATTTATCCATAACAAGCTCACCGATTTTAACGGATGTAACCTCTCTGTCAAGTGAATTTTGAATTTCTGCTTCAATATCGTCAATTGCTTTTTCGATTACATCAACAGAAACGGGTCTTTTTTCGCAAGCTCTCATCATACCGTTGAAAAGCTTATCTCTGTCAAAGACCTCGCGTGACTTATCTTTCTTAACAACAACAATCGGTACACTTTCAATTATTTCATAAGTAGTAAAACGTTTACCGCAGCTCATACACTCTCTTCTGCGACGTATACGCTCACCCTCGTCAGTAGGTCTTGAATCTATAACCTTGCTTTCTTCAAAACTGCAAAAAGGACATTTCATAAAAGCACACCTCTGTCAATTTCTAAAATTATTACAATTTGGTTGTATTATACCAAATACAGTATTTTAATGCAAGAGGTTTCACAACATTTTGATATATCCCGCTACAAAATTTACATATACTTCTTACATTTTCCATTGAATAATTTCGTAAGCTATATTATCATTATAACGGTGATTATATGAATGAAAGACTCAGAAACATAAACAGTTTTTATAAACAACTGGGAAGCAAGACACAGTTAATTATAAAAACTACGATTATTTTATATTTATCTTTATTATCAATTGTTTTAATATCTCATTTCGGGGTAGGCTTACCGAATCAATACGACCTGCTTTTACTTTCGGAAGATTTAATAAAAGCATCAAGAAGCATTATTTTTATCGGTCTTTTAGGCACACTTATATTTAACAAAATAGAAAAAGGTATGACAGAATAACACTCTGTCATACCTTTTCTCTATTTATGAAGCTTATTTAATTTTAAGGCTTGAAACGATTTTTATTACTTCATCCTGGCTTTCAAAGCCTCGGAAAATAAGAGAATAAACTTTATCCTTGTTACTATCCTGAAATTCAAAATAATACAATACACCTTCATCTCTTTCAAGTTTATGACCTATACAATAAAAGTCAAGATTTTTGATAACCATATTACCTGAAGCAACAGGAAAAGCTGTATTGGCAACGCTATAATACAGAAGAGCTTTACTATATGTTTCAACCGTACAGAAAAATGGCACCTTTGGAGGCTCGTTTTCTAAGATATGCTCAAGCAACGACAAATAACAACCAGGTGAGAAATCCGCATCGTAGCCCATATACTTCATTCCCCAGACAATAAACGGTCTTGCAGGAGGAAAAACGAAACCATCAAGGTAATTATTCATACTGTCACCCGGAGTGTATTCGGGCTCTGATAAAAATATTGTTTTATTATCTTTCAAGGTGAATTTTATGCTATCCACGGCATATTCACCTTTTCCTTCAACAACATTCAGAGTGTGTTCTTCACCTATAAAGAGTGAAAGCTCGCTGTCCTCATAATCTGATTTATTAACTGCCTTACCATTTATAATTTCAGTTTTATTAGTAAAGCCACCCTCAATATTTGAATAAGAGTTGTATTCGGTAATAGCATTATTAAGAATAACACGATACATTGTAACAGTGCCTATTAAAAGAACAACAATCATTATAAGTGCCGTTGTTTCAATAATCGCTTTCTTTTTGCCTTTTTTTATGCGTTTACCTGCATTTTTAACAGCTTTTTTAACGTCGGCTTCAACTGTTGGAATTTCGGGACATTCTCTTAGCTTTCTCAATTCTTCTCTACAGTTATTACATTCCTTTAAATGCTCTTCTATACACTCGACAGACTTTTTACTGCAAACAGAATCAACGTAAAGTGGTAATAAGTCTTTTGTTATATCGCAATCAAATCTACTCATTATTTTCACCTAATTTCTCATAAATTTTCATTCTTGCTCTATGATATGTAACTCTTGCCCAGCTTTCAGTTTTACCGTAAACCTCGGCAATAACTGAAAAAGACACCTCACCTAAAGCTTTCATATAAAAAACCTCTTTATAGGGTGATGGTAAGGTTGTTGAAATCTCAAGAATTTTTTGTGCAGTTTCTTTATCTTCGGTATTTTCCAAAGCATTGTCGAAGCTTGAAAGGAAATTATAGTCGTCAATGTTTTCAGTTTTCTTTCGTCTTTTCAAGGAAACAAATTCATTGTGGGCTATTCTGCACAACCAGGTTTCTATACGGCAATTATTATTAAATTTATCAATATTCTTGAACGCCTTATAAAAGGTTTCCTGAGTGATATCCTCCGCAAGAGCTTCATCAAAACAAAGAGAAACAGCATAGCTTTTTACATATTTATAGTATTTTTCAAACACTAACTCTAAATCTTCCATACCATCCCCCTTTTCTTTTTTTGAACGTTCATATATTAGACGAGTTAATTGAGGTTTTGTTACAAAATTCTACAATTTATTTTAAATAATAAAAAAAGAAAGAGCAATAGATAATGCTCTTCCGAGTGAAATTTTAATTATTTATATTTATATTTATTTTGTATTCTCCTTGGCGGTGTTGATGGAGGAAATGAGCATAACACGGATACTAGTACAAGCTGTATCAAGTTTTTTATACTCTTCATTGTTGATATAGTTTGTTTTAAATAAAAGTTCTAACCAATACCCTGTTTCATTCGCCTCTTTGAGAGCAATTTGAAGTTTTGCAATAAAATCAGCTTTGCTGTGAGCGTACTGTGCCTCTCGGATATTAGCACCGATTGATGTACCGCTTCTACCAATTTGATTAGAAATAATCGATTCACGTTTCTCTTTAAGTTGCTTTACGAGGTTAATAATAGACACCGCAAACTCCATAGATTGTGACCTTAGTTTACTTTCTGACACACAGCCACCTCCTTTTCATCAGTATTGTACTACATGAACAATAAAAAAACAATATATAGTGAAGCCGCAAAATTATGCTATGAAGTATTGTGCTTACACACAAAGTGAAGTTAAGTGTGCCACCCTCTCCCGCAGGCACTTCACGATGCGAAGCATCACTTAACACACAAAAAGTGTACTTATCGTGCCGTATGGCACACTTAGTTAAAAAATCCTCATTTGTCTTTTTGGACAAATGAGGATTTTTTGGTGAGTCATCGGAGATTCGAACTCCGGACACCCTGCTTAAAAGGCAGGTGCTCTGCCTGCTGAGCTAATGACTCGTATATAAACCCTGAAAACAGGGTTATTTTTTATTTAACGAATGCAAAAACAACAGTTGCTACAAGAGCTACTACGAAGAACACCGCTGCAGCAATCTTTGTGATTTTTGAAAGCATTGCATCTTTTGTTCTACCTTTGTTCTTGTCAAAGAAAGTATCAGAACCGCCTGCGATAGCACCGGAAAGACCTTGCTGTTGACTTTTCTGACCCATAACTGCAACCATTATTACAACAGAAGCAGCGATAAGAATAAAACCAATAAGGTAATGATACCACATAAAATCCATAGGTGGTTCTCCTTTCATACGAACTACGTCTCGTTCACAACGCCCGGCTATAATACCACACTATTCTGAAAAAATCAAGTGTTTTTTTTTATTTTTTTTGAAAAATTTTAAAATATTTTTTAAATTTGTATTTTTATCGTTTTTTCGGACATATTATTATCAGTGAACACGAAATTTATGCGTTTGTATTGTTCAAAAAATCCGTGTTAAACGCTGATATTTTTAAACAATTTTCTGTTCACTCTCCCCGCTTTTCAGCGGGGAGTTTTTTATTTAATTTTAAAATTGAAACACTACTTATTCTAAAGTAAGCTGTTCGGCAGTATCGTCTGCACTTAATACCGCACCAGTTGCAGGCAACGTTTTTGTTCTGTAACGGTGAGGCTTTGCAAATTCACCCTCAGTATATAAATGAACGCTCTGTAATTTATTATACTTTTTAAGAGTCATTACGTTTACACCTGCAGTATCCTTTGCTGCTTTTGCAGAAATTGCACCTGTATTAACAAGAAGATTTCTTCCTGCTGTTGAGGTAAGAACGATTTCTGTATCCTCAGGAATATAAAGCATTGAAACAATTGGTGATTTATCAGAATACGCCTTTATAAGCTTTTTACGGTTAGTTTTTGTAGCATAGCCTGACATTGTAACCTTTGCCACCTTACCGTTTTCAAAGAAGAAAAGCATATACCCCTTATAATCGGTAGTAACCGCCATGTAGAACGGCTTTTCATCTTTATCAAATTCAAGCTTTGAGGGAACGAAATCACCTAACACACTTGCTTTACTGTCTTCAAAGTCAGAAGCCTTTGCTTTATAAACCTGACATTTGTCGGTAAAGAAAAGAAGCTCGGCACTATTCTTTGAATTTACACTTGCAACAAGCTCATCATTCTCTTTAAGCTTTTGCTCACCGCCCATACGAAGTGACAAGGGTGTAATTTTCTTGAAATAACCGTCACGTGTAAAGAAAAGGTTAACCTCGTAATCGGGAATTTCTTCAACAACTTCTTCTTCGGTATCGGTGTCGTAGATAATTTCGCTTTTTCTGTCTTTACCGTATTTCTGTGAAACCTTTGCAAGCTCGTCAACGATAATTTTTTTAACTCTTGCCTTGCTTGAAAGAATATCTTCCATATCCTCAATATTCTTTTTAAGGTCGTCAATATCAGAAAGACGTTTTAAAATATACTCTCTGTTCAGGTGACGAAGCTTTATTTCCGCTACATATTCAGCCTGAATTTCATCAATGCCGAAGCCAATCATAAGATTGGGAACAACCTCCGATTCTTCTTCGGTTTCACGAACGATTTTTATTGCTTTGTCAATATCAAGAAGAATCTTTTTAAGACCCAAAAGAAGATGAAGCTTTTCTTTTGATTTTGTTAAATCATAGAAAACTCTTCTCTTGATACATTCTGTACGGAATGCTATCCACTCTTCAAGAATTTCACCAACACCCATAACTCTGGGTACACCTGCAACGAGAACGTTAAAGTTTGCACTGAATGAATCCTCAAGAGGAGTCATCTTATAAAGACGCTTCATAAGCTTGTCAGCATCCGTACCGCGTTTAAGGTCAATTGTAATTTTAAGACCGGACTTATCTGTTTCGTCACGGATATCGCTTATTTCTTTTAAAGAACCAGCCTTAACCTTTTCTATTATCTTTTCAATAATAGCTTCGCAGGTAGTTGTTGGTGGGATTTCTGTAATATCAATACAGTTACTTGACTTATCGTAAGCATATTTTGCTCTTATTTTAACTGAGCCTCTACCCGTATTGTAAATTTCTTCAAGAGCTTCTCTATCATAAACGATAAGACCGCCACCGATAAAATCGGGGGCTTTAAGAGTTTCAAAAATATCATAATCGGGGTTTTTAATAAGACCGATTGTTGTTTCGCACAACTCTCTTAAGTTAAAAGAACATATATTACTTGCCATACCAACAGCAATACCGCTATTCATATTAACAAGAATACTTGGAAAGGTAACAGGAAGAAGTGTGGGCTCTTTCATTGTACTGTCGTAGTTATCAACGAAATCGACCGTATCCTTATCTATATCTGAGAAAAGCTCTGTGCAGATGCTTTCAAGCTTTGCTTCGGTATAACGTGATGCCGCATATACCATATTTTTTGAATATGCTTTACCAAAGTTACCCTTACTGTCAACAAAAGGATGTAAAAGAGTTTCGTTACCCCTTGAAAGACGGACCATTGTTTCATAAATAGCCGCGTCACCGTGAGGGTTAAGCTGCATTGTTCTACCAACAATGTTAGCAGATTTAATTCTGTTACCGTTAATAAGCCCCATTTTATACATAGTATAAAGAAGCTTACGATGAGAGGGCTTAAAGCCGTCAATTTCAGGGATAGCACGGGACACAATAACACTCATAGCATAAGGCATAAAGTTTGTTTCAAGAGTGCTTGTAATCTGTTGGGTAACTACCTCACCTGCACCTATAATATTGGCTTTTACAGTTTCTTCAACTGCGGGAGCATTTTCTTTTTTCTTTCTTGCCATTTTAACCTACCCCCTCTTATGAAATATCTGCAAGGTCAATATAAAGATGACCGTTTTCGGCAATAAACTCTTTTCTATCCTGAAGATTATCACCTAAGAATAATTCGAACTTTTCTGCTATAAGCTCTTCAACATTATCAGGCTCAACCTTGATAAGACGACGTGTTTTGGGATTCATAGTTGTAAGCCACATCATATCCGCATCGTTTTCACCAAGTCCCTTTGAACGTTGGATTGTATATTTTGCATTACCAATTTCTTCAAGTGCCGCTACCTTTTCTTTTTCGGTATAAGCAAACCAGGTTTCACCCTTTGAGGTTATCTCATAAAGGGGTGATTCTGCTATAAACACCTTACCCTCGTTTATAAGAGTAGGCATTAATCGGTAAATCATTGTAAGAATAAGTGTTCTGATATGGAAGCCGTCAACGTCGGCGTCGGTACAGATAATAACCTTACTCCAACGAAGATTATCAAGATTAAATAATGAAAGCTCTTTATTAGCCTTTGAGGAAACCTCAACACCGCAACCTAAAACTTTAATAAGGTCAACGATGATATCACTTTTGAAAATTCTGTTATAGTCGCACTTTAAGCAGTTAAGAATCTTACCTCTTACGGGAATAACAGCCTGGAAAGACGAATCTCTCGCCTGTTTACAAGCACCTAAAGCCGAATCACCCTCAACTATGAAGATTTCTCTTTCATTTTTATCTTTGCTACGACAATCAACGAATTTTTCAACTCGGCTTGTCATATCATTAGATGAGGTAAGAGTCTTTTTAAGGTTAAGACGTGTTGTTTCAGCCTTAACTCTTGAACGCATATTGATAAGCACCTGCTCACAGAGTTTATCTGCATCAAGCTTATTTTCAATGAAATAAACCTCAAGCTGATGCTTGATAAAATCGGTAAGTGCTTCCTGAATAAACTTGTTGGTTATAGCTTTTTTAGTCTGATTTTCGTAAGAAGTCTGAGTTGAGAAGGATGAAATAACAAGCACAAGACAGTCTTCAATATCCTGAAAACTGATTTTCGGGTCTGTTTTAAGATATTTACTGTTTTGCTTTAAATATGCATCTATCTGTGAAACGAATGCACTTCTCGCTGCTTTTTCAGGAGCACCGCCATACTCAAGAAAGCTTGAGTTGTGATAATACTCCTTCAACTGCTTTTTATTTGAAAAGCAGAGAGCGATATTCATTTTAACCTTGTAATCGTCTTTATCGGCTCTATCGCGACCTTTTCTCTCAGCCTGCCAGAATTGCACTGAGGTTAAACCGTCGTCACCGATAAACTCGTTTACGTAGTCAACAATACCGTTTTCGTATATATATTCAAACGTTTCGAACTTTGTTTCTGTCAACTGATTTTTAAGCACGAACTTAATACCGGGATTGACAACAGACTGTCTTTTAAGAGTTTCCTGAAAATACTCAAGAGAAACGTCAATATCGGTAAAAACTTCAATATCAGGACGCCATTTGATACGAGTACCCGTATCTTTTTTATCGTATGGTGTTTTCTTCATATCACCTACGATTTTACCTGCTTTGAATGATAATTCGTAACAGAAACCGCTTGAATGAATTTCAGCTTCCATATATTCAGAAGAATACTGTGTAGCACAAAGACCAAGACCATTAAGACCGAGAGAAAATTCATAGTTTCCGCCATTGTTTGTATCATACTTACCGCCTGCATACAAATCGCAGAAAACAAGCTCCCAGTTATAGCATTTTTCATTATTGTTATAGTCTACGGGAAGACCACGACCAAAGTCCTGAACCTCTACTGATTTATCAAGAAAACGGGTAATGATAATCTTTTTACCAAAGCCCTCTCTTGCTTCGTCGATAGAGTTTGAAATAATTTCAAAAACTGAATGCTCACAGCCGTCAAGACCATCCGAGCCAAAAATAACGGCAGGACGCTTACGGACTCTATCGGCACCTTCGAGTTTTTTAATACTTTCGTTACCGTATTCTTTAGGTGTTTTCGTTTTAGCCATTGAATAACCTATCCTTTCGGAGTTTAAAAAATACAATTTTTGGGTATTTTATCCTATATATTATACAATATCTAGTGATTTAGTCAAGTTTTTATTTTTCAAAACTTCTTTTAAAATTAATTAAAGGGTGATAAAAAGTACTATGATGAATTATATTTTACCCATTATGATAGTTTTCTCGTTTTTTTGTGCTATTGCTACGGAAAATATCAGTAATTTATCATCATCGGTAATTGACGGTGGAACAGATGCCGTAACCCTCGGAATAAAGCTTATGGGTATAATTTGCTTATGGAACGGTCTTTGCAGCATCGCAGAAAAAAGCGGCTTAACAGAAAAGCTTTGCAAGCTGCTTAACCCATTTTTAAAGCTTGTTTTTCCAAAGCTAAAAGATACAGAAGCAAAAAAATATATCGCTATGAACATAACTGCAAATTTTCTCGGGTTAGGTAATGCGGCAACCCCTTTAGGTTTAGAGGCTATGAACCGTCTTCAAGCATTAAACAAAACACCCGATACCGCAACAGATGATATGATTAAATTTGTTGTAATAAATACTGCCGCAATACACCTTGTTCCCACAACTATTGCTTTATTGAGAAAAGAATACGGAAGTCTATCCCCTACCGATACCCTTGTACCTGCCTTGATACTTTCCGTCATCGCTCTTTCGGTAGGCTTGATTATGACTAAAATCCTGAAAGGAGCAAAGAAATGAAAGCTTTAAGCGACTATATTCTCCCGATTATTGTTGTTTTAATTGTAATTTATGGTGCATTTAAGGGCGTAGATGTTTTCAATGTATTTATAGACGGTGCAAAAAGCGGTTTTAAAACTGTTTTTAACATTATCCCGTCACTAATCGCTTTACTTTTATCAATAAATATGCTAAAGGCCTCCGGCGGACTTGACGTGCTTTTATCTCTACTTTCACCTATCGGAGATTTTCTCGGTATCCCCCGCGATATCATTCCCCTTACGATACTCTCACCTATTTCGGGAAGCGGGTCATTAGGAGTGTATGAAGGCATTTTGAAGAATTTCGGTCCTGACAGCTTTATAGGCAGATGTGCCTCGGTTATGATGGGGTCAACCGAAACAACCTTTTACACTCTCGCACTTTATTATGGCTCAATCGGGGTCAAAAAAACACGGCACACAGTACCGAGTGCATTGTGTGCCGATTTTACAAGCTTTATTCTTTCACCGAGATTTGTTAAATTGTTTTTCAAGTAGGCTGATAAACTCAATCAATAGAACAAACCGCGATAGGCAAGGTCTGAATACATTGAATAGGTATTACTGTCTTCACCTACAATTATATGGTCTGCTAACGAAAATCCTAGTTTACGAAGCATAACAGCAACATTTCTTGTTGCATCAATATCTGCCGCTGAAGGCTCTGCAACACCCGTTGGGTGATTATGAGCAATAACAGATACAGGGGCAGATGTATCAAGAACAGTCTGCACGATTTTACATATATCCATTGTTGCGGCAGTTTCATTACCACTACTTAAAACAACGCTCTTTTTCAAGCGCCATGAAGAATCAAAGCAAAAAAGTATTATTTTCTCAACATTCTCTCCGCTTAAAGCTGCCTTACACAAATCCTTTAAATCTCCGATATTTTTATAGCTCCTCTTTTTAGCGTGTTGTGATTTAGACACTCTCAAAAACAATTCACTGATCGTGCCAAGCATAACAGCAGTATTGTCACCCACACCCTCAACGCGCTTAAGGCGGTCTGTTGACGCTTTAAAAAGCTCATCAAGTGTGCCGAATTCGTTTAAAAGTCTGTGAGCTAATTCGTTAGTATCTTCTCTCGGTATGGAATAAAATAGCATCAGCTCGAGGAGTTTATGCTCCTCAAGCTGTGAAAAACCGTTTCTTATAACATTTTCTTTAACACGTTTTCTGTGTCCTGAATGAATGTTTCTGCTATCCACTTTTCTCACCGAAAAGAAATTAGTTTTTTAAGATATTAGAGAGCGGCTGCTGCGTTCTTGAGAGTTTCAGCCATATCTGTTTTCTCCCACTGAACATCAAGGTCAATTCGACCCATATGACCGTAAGCGGCAAGGGCTTTGTACTGAGGCTTTCTTAACTGAAGCTTTTCAATAATAGCCGCAGGACGAAGGTCGAAGCATTTGTTTACAAGCTCTTCAAGAGTTGCGTCTGCAAGCTTACCTGTGCCGAATGTATCGACACGAACAGAAAGAGGACGGGCAACACCGATAGCATAAGCAAGCTGTAATTCACATTTATCTGCAAGGCCTGCTGCAACGATATTTTTAGCAACGTATCTTGCTGCGTAAGCCGCACTTCTGTCAACCTTTGTGGGGTCCTTACCTGAGAAAGCACCGCCGCCGTGACGAGAGTAACCGCCGTATGTATCAACAATAATCTTTCTACCTGTTAGACCGCTATCACCTACAGGACCACCGATAACAAAGTTTCCTGTGGGGTTAACGTAAAGCTTTGTATTTTCATCAAGATACTTTTCGGGAATTATGGGCTTGATAACGTGCTCAATAATATCCTTACGAAGAATTTCAATGTCGATGGGATCATGCTGAGAAGAAACAACAACAGCCTCAACTCTTACAGGCTTATCATCGTCATCATACTCAATAGTAACCTGACTTTTACCATCGGGACGGAGATATTTAAGAGTACCGTTTTTTCTTACCTCGGTAAGACGTAAAGAGAGCTTGTGAGCAAGAGAAATAGGAAGAGGCATAAGCTCTTCTGTATCGTTACAAGCAAAGCCGAACATCATACCCTGGTCGCCTGCACCGTGAAGGTTATAAGCATCCTCCTGACCATCTTTAAGCTCAAAGGATTCATCAACACCCATAGCAATATCGGTTGACTGCTTATCAAGTGTTGTAAACACAGCACAAGAATTACCGTCGAAGCCGTACTCAGCATTATCAAAGCCTATATCGCAAACAACCTTACGAACAATAGAAGGAATATCAACCTGAGCCTTTGTTGTGATTTCACCCATTACCATAACCATACCTGTTGTACAAGCAGTTTCACAAGCAACACGTGACATAGGGTCCTGCTCAAGCATAGCATCAAGCACAGCGTCGGAAACCTGGTCACAGACTTTGTCGGGATGACCTTCCGTTACTGATTCTGATGTAAAATATCTTTTAGACATAATAAACCTCCAACAAATGAGATAATACATAAATTAACACAATAATTTTACACTACAAAAACCATCTTGTCAAGTTATGTCGATGCTTAAAAACCAAAATAAAAATAACGGGTTGCTTAAATTCACAACCCGTTAACACAAACGAAATAATAGTTTAACATTTATTTAACTTTGTTTACTTATCAAGACCTACACTTAATGAAAGAGCATTGTTTATTCTGCTCATATCGTTTTCAGGAAGATTACCCATTTTTTCTCTCAAGCGTTGCTTATCAAGAGTTCTTATCTGCTCGAGTAAAACAACAGAATCCTTTGAAAGACCGCAGACTGCGGCATCAACGCTTATATGGGTAGGCAGCTTTGTTTTAAACTGTTGGCTTGTTATAGCCGCTGCAATTACCGTAGGACTGTATTTGTTTCCCACGTCGTTTTGAACAATAAGTACAGGTCTTACACCGCCTTGCTCCGAGCCGACGACCGGGCTAAGGTCAGCATAGTAAATATCGCCTCTTTTGATATTCAATTTATCACTCTCCGATACGATTTTTTCTAACTTCCGTTACTTATATTTTTGCCCGTAGTTACAAAAATAATCATATCAACGGTAAAAAAGAAATTTTTTTCCGTCTGTTACAATATATTCAAAAAAGAGGATTTTGTCCAACAAAAAAAGCCTTGTTGTCATTGTGAACAACAAGGCTTTAATTTTTTAATATGCTTCACCATCGAGAATCTGACAATTAACTCCATTTCGTCCTGCCGCTGCTTCAGCTTCTGAACCTGAGTAGCATCTGACTGTTAATTGACCCGTAGGAATACCCGCAAAGGGCTGAGCACCTATGAACGTAACACTTTTAGGTATTGTAATTGTTTTAAGCGAGGTACAATGTGTAAAGGTGTAACCCTCAAGTCTTTCTGTACCGCTTTTAATTTCAAACCTTTCAAGAGAGGTGCAATAACTAAAAGCTTCGGCGCCGATACTCTTTGCAGCGGGAAGGTCTATTGTCACAAGGTCTTCGCAGTTTTTGAAAGCTTTAGCACCAACGGTGATACTATAAGGCACACCTGTAAAATCAACCATAGCAAGATTTTTACAATCCATAAATGCTTCATTACCGATTGAAGTAATGTTTTCGCCTATATATACACCGGTAAGTGCTGTATTACCCTTAAAGCAACCATCACCAATAGCAGTAACCTTATAGCCAGCAATCCTTTCAGGAACAGGTACAACACCACCGGCACCAAGATATTTGGTTACTGTTACTGTATTTGTTGTAGTATCTACTATATATTTGAAAGACATTGCCTCAACGTTTGCAGGGTTTGTTGTAGAAACGGGAGCAAGTGTTTCAACATCCTGCACAGACGGGTTAACAGTAGGGCTATTAGGGTCTTGGCCGTTAATATAAACATAACTGATAATAGTATTGGTTGAAACTGACTGAGTAGAGCTTACGTCACTTTCGTTACTTGTATCAGTAGCTGTAGCAAGGTCACTTGCCATCTGATTCAAGTCAACCCAAGATTCTGTAACAGGTTGGGTTGTTGAGGGCTGGGTTGTAGGCTGAAGAGAATAAAACGGTGCAGTTGTATCTTCAGGCTTAAGACCACCACCTGAAATAAGACTATATGTAAGCACAGCTGCCGCTATGATAATTGCGACACCCAAACCGATTATAATTTTAGTAGTATTTTTCATAATTTACCTCGCAGGTTGTTTCAATCATAGGCTATTATACAATAGAAATTCAAAAAAGTACATAGCATTTTTTAACTAAACTGTTAATTTTTTAAAATACGACAATTTCCGTTTGTTTCAATACACAAAACTACTGCCGTTTCTTCAATATTTTTTGTTGTATTTTTTATTACAATATGCTAAACTGTTCTCAATATAGTAATAAGTGAGGTTTTATTATGCAAAAATCTTGGTACAAAGAAATGGTAGTATATCAAGTTTGGCCTCGTTCGTTCTGCGACGGTAACGGCGACGGAATAGGTGACCTCGAAGGTATCTATTCAAAGCTTGATTACATAAAAAGTATTGGTGTAGACGCAATTTGGTTTTCACCTCTTTTTAAGTCACCTAATGCTGACTATGGTTACGATATTGCAGACTATAGAGATATCAACCCCGAATATGGTGATATGGATGCCTTTAAAAAAGTTCTTGCAGGTTGCCATGAACGAGGAATAAAAGTATTTATGGACCTTGTAGTTAACCATACTTCAACCGAACACATGTGGTTTAAAGAGGCTTGCAAGAGTGTTGATAACCCTTACCACGACTACTATATCTGGCGTAAAGGTAAAGGCAAAAACGGAAAGAAGCCTCCTAACAACTGGCTTTCAACCTTTGAAGGCGGTGCCTGGGAATACGTTGAATCAGTTGATGAATACTATCTTCACGTATTTACAAAGGGTCAGCCTGACTTAAATATGGATAACCCCAAGGTACGCCAAGAGGTTAAGGATATTATGAAGTTCTGGCTTGATATGGGTGTTGACGGCTTCCGTGAGGACGTTATTACATATATTTCTAAAAGAGAAGGTCTTCCGAATGCAATTCCGATTCCTGTTGCAGCCGGTATGGAGCATTACAACTGCGGACCACATCTTTACGAATATCTTAAAGAATTCCATGATGACGTTCTTTCAAAATACGATTGCTTTACTGTTGGTGAAGGTCCCCTTATCACTCCTGAAAAGGTTCTTCGCTTTGTTACAGAAGATGAAACTCAGGTTCTTAAAACAATGTTCAGCTTTGACCACCTTGAAGCAGACTGCTTTATGACCGACTGGATAAAAACACCCTTCAACCTTAAAAAGATGAAAAAGTGTTACCAGAAATGGTACGACGCTATGAATGGCAAGGGTTGGCATACACTTTACCTTGAGAACCATGACCATCCACGTATTGTTGACCGTTACGGTAGCCTTAAATACAGAGTTGAAAGTGCGAAGATGCTTGCAACTATGTGTTACCTTCAAAGAGGTACAATTTTCATTTACCAGGGTCAGGAAATTGGTATGACAAATATTGAGCTCAAATCAATCGACGAGTTCAAAGATATGATTACCTTCAACAACCAGATTTTATTCAAAAAGCTTCATATAAGTGATGAGAAATTCATTAAAATGGCAAATAGAGGCTCACGTGAAAACTCACGTACACCCGTTCAATGGAACGACGGTCCTTATGCCGGTTTCTCAACTACAGAGCCTTGGTTCAACCTCAACCCCAACTACAAGGAAATTAACGTTGCAGCTGCAGAAGCAGATGAAAATTCTATTCTTAATTACTATCGCAAGCTTCTCAAATTCCGCAAGGAAAACGAGGTTGCTATTTACGGTGATTTCAAGCAATATTACAAAAACAGCAAAGAGCTTTTTGTATATGAAAGAAATCTTGACGGTGTTAAGCTTCTTGTTGTTGCTTCCTTTACAGAAAATGCAGTTAATTTTAAAGCACCTGATGGAATTGACCTCTCAAAGGGCGAGCTTGTGCTTACTAACTACAACGATGCAACACTGGGCGGAAACGGCTTTACAACAAAGCCCTACGAAACAAGAGTTTATCTTTTCAAATAATTTAAAATTGTGACAAAAGACCACATTTTCTAAAATGAAAATGTGGTCTTGTTATTTTTTCATTTACTTCCGGGTTTAGTTATAAGAGACATTACAAGACCGCTTAACATTGCGGCTGTAATACCGCCTGCTCCCGAGCTTAAAGGTCCTGTTATTATACCCATAGCACCATCACTGTCTATAATCTCTTTCGTTCCCTTTACAAGAGCTGCACCAAAGCCCAAAAGCGGTACGGTTGCACCACATTCTGCGAACTTTTCCAAAGGCTCAAACAAACCTATTGCACCAAGAAAAACACCTGTAACAACATATAAAACAAGTATTCTTCCGGGAGTTAATTTTGTTTTATCTATAAGTATCTGACCGATAACACAGATAAGACCACCCACAACAAAAGCTTTTATAAAAATCATAATAAAACCTACCTTTGTTAATTTCGGTTTTATTATTTGTAAAATTTTCAAAAATATAAAAATAAAACAAAAAATAAAGCCACCGAAACCGGTGGCTCTTTTAAAAAACTAGGTTTTAAATTATTCTGTAACAGTCTCGCTGATGAAATCTTCATCAAGGCAAGAGCAAGATACATAATTATCTTCATCATAACCCTTGGGCTCGTTTTTAGCTTTAATCTTTTCTATAATTACATAAATTGCAGCCGCTGCAGCCGCAATTGCTGCGATGATACCGATTATTTTTAAAACTTTTTTCATTGGTTTTATCCTCCCTGAAAAACAAATTAAAATTCATTAATTTAATTATACCATAGCACGAATAAAAGTCAAGTAAACAATTATTAAAATTTATAAAAGATTTGTTTACAACGGGTTTTAAAGGCAATAATTATACTGAAGAAAAAAACGTTTCGAAGCACAGAGAATTACATAACAGTTAAAGGAGTGCCGAAATGTTTTATAACAAAGTTGAAATATGCGGAATTGATACTACAACGCTAAAAACTATTCCCGAAAAAGAAAAGACTATACTTTTAGAAAAGGCTCAGAATGGTGATAAAATTGCAAGAGAAAAGCTTGTTATGGGCAATTTACGACTTGTTTTAAGCGTTATCCAGAGATTTGCAAACCGAGGTGAAAATCTTGACGACCTTTTTCAGATAGGCTGTATAGGGCTTATGAAAGCAATAGATAATTTTGATACAAGCCATGAGGTAAAATTTTCCACTTACGCCGTGCCTATGATTATCGGGGAAGTCAGACGACATTTAAGAGATAACAACCCCGTACGAGTCAGCCGTTCAATGAGGGACACCGCCTACCACGCTATGCAAGCAAGAGAAAAATTAAGCAACGAAATGAACAGAGAGCCTACAATAGAAGAGATTGCAAAAGAATTAGGAAAAGACAAAAGTGAGGTTGTTGTGGCACTTGAATCAATAGTTGAGCCGGTTTCTTTTTACGAGCCTGTTTTTTCAAACGGTGGTGACACAATTTATCTTATGGACCAATTAGGTGCAGACGAGAGCGACGGTGACTGGATAGACGAAATTTCAATGAAAGAGGCAATTAAAAACCTGCCACCGAGGGAAAAAAGAATTTTATCAATGCGATTTATGAAGGGCATGACGCAAACAGAGGTTGCAAACGAAATCGGCATTTCTCAAGCACAGGTTTCAAGGCTTGAAAAAAGCGCTATTAATACAATAAAAGGCGAATAACAACAGGGATAGTTACAAGAGCTTTGTAACTATCCCTGTTTAATTTAATCTATAAAACAACTTACCATCTGTTTTCAACGTATTCGCAGAAAGTAAATAAATCTTTAATTTCAAGCTTTGTTCCATCGTCGAGAGTAACGTCACCATTCCATATACCGAAAACCTGATGACAGTTCATTCTCCCCACCTTAAAATCAACGTCAGAATGATTATCAAGGGTAGGAAGCATTGTCATATTAAACCTGCCATCCTCGGAAATAAATTCCCAAGGCTCAAGAAATCTGTCTTTCGGGAAGCGTTTAACGTCAACCGCACCTATTTTATGCACCTTACCGTCATAAAAAAGACAAGTTTCAGTTGCATTACTTTCATTACCGATAGCCCATGTTATTTCAAAGCCGAAAAGATGCTTGTTACCGTCTTTACCGGTTATATATTGATTACCGCTACCCCAATACCAGACCATTTCGTGAACAGTATTAACTCTGCCCCAGTCCATTGTGCAAAACGAATTCTCTTTTGAGAAGCGGTATTCATAATCACCAACAGTAAACCTACCCTCGCAAGGCATACACATCTGCTTTGTTGTCATAAAATACTTTGTATCGTCTTCGTCAAACGGGAATATAGTAGTTATACTTTCTAACCCATCGGGGATATCCATAACTATGTCAACATTAACGGCTTTACCCTTATACAAGCCTTTGAATTTTAACGTACGCTCATTTTCTTTAGTTTGAAAATCAAATTCAGTTTTGCCAATTTTCTCTTTAAAACGGTTGGGTGCATCACCCTTTACGGGCGGCACGTATTTATTACCGCCAATAAAGTACTGAATACTGTCGCAAATAACCTTGCCCGTTTTTAAATCCACAAGCTTTGCGGCAACATAGCCACCTATATTTATATTCGCAAAGCTTATAAGCACCTGCATTTCGTCGCCAACGTGAATAGTATAAAAATCCCATTCCTTACGGCTTATAAGACCTTTTTTTACGTAATTTCTGTTATACTCAAAAACGTTTTTTCTTGCCCAGCCTTTTGCGAGCAGCTTGCCCTCGGGAGAAAGAAGCGGTGTTTCTTCAGTATATTCTATCTGCTTTGATTTTTCTTTCCAATCCTTAAAAGGAATGTAAGTTCTCTGTAACTCGTTACTCATATCTATCACACCAATTGTTTTCCGTCAGAAAAAGCGTTACCTACCTTTTCTCCTAATTTTAAATAGGCATTATGGTATGGGTCAAATGTTATTGCTTCAAGCTTTTCCGGATCTACAAGACCATCGTCGCCAAGTACACTCTCATCAATGCTTATATTTACAATTTCACCTATACAAATTCCGTCTTCGTTGAATTTAATCAACTTACATTCAACAGACATAGGCAATTCATTTATTATGGGTGCATTTACAAACGCTGATTCAGTAACGGTAAAACCTGCCTTCTGCATTTTATCAGGCTCTTTATTACCTGAGATAACACCTACATAGTCTGCCGCAACAACGTGCTTTGCATCTGCAATATTAACAGTAAAGGCTTTGGTTGACATAATATTTTTTGTTGTTTTGTGACCGTGAGAAAGGCAAACCATTATTTGCTTTGATTCATAAATTCCGCCCCATGCGGCATTCATACAATTAGGCTTTCCATCTTCGTCGAAAGCTGCAACTATAAAAACAGGCATAGGGTAAATATCACTTTGTGCACCGAAATTTTTTCTCATTTCACTTCACCTCGCTTTTTAAATTTTATCATTTTTACAATATGAATTCAAGAAAAAAGTTTTTTACTCAATTATGTTTTTTATGTAGATTATTGTAAAATTCTGTATTTATGATATAATTTATTTGATATGCAGATACAAATAAAGCTTTGAGGTGTTAAGTATGTGGTTTTTGCTTGCTATTCTTTCTGCAGTTTTCGCGGCACTTACTTCTATACTTGCAAAAATCGGTATAGACGGTGTTAACTCAAATCTTGCAACAGCTATTCGTACGGTGGTTGTTGTGGTTATGTC
Source organism: Acutalibacteraceae bacterium (assembly GCA_045638585.1). GTDB lineage: Bacteria > Bacillota > Clostridia > Oscillospirales > Acutalibacteraceae > DTU089. Next base: position 128,336 of record JAZUBO010000029.1, read on the forward strand.
CTGGGGTATGGTTTTTTTAACAAACACTCAAGGTGGTATAAGCGACATCAGCAAGAAAAGCTGGTTATTCTTAATTTTATCAGGTCTTGCAACGGGTGCTTCATGGCTCTGTTATTACAAAGCTTTACAAATAGGCGATGCATCTAAGGTTGTTCCCATTGATAAATTAAGCGTGGTTATCACTTTAATTCTTGCATTCGTATTTTTACACGAAGAATTCACCGTAAAATCTTTAATCGGTTGTATTCTTATCGGTGTTGGCACAGTAATAATGGTTTTATAATACATAAACTTACAAGGGGAACAGAACAATGAAAAAGCTTAAAGATAACGTAATCGTTGAAACATTTCTTACAACTGCTTTTGCAGGGCTTCTCGGATATGCATCATATTCAATGTGGTACATATTTTACGGTACTCAAAGTGGCGGTGACATTCATCTTTACACCGTGCTTTCAGGTATGGCACTGGGTTGGTTTATGCTGATGTTCACAAAGACCGTATTCAAAAATACAAATTGGGTTAAAAAGCTTATTGCGTTTTTAGTTGGTAACGGTCTTTTCCAAGGTCTTATATGGGGCATAAACACAGCAATAAACAAAGAATGCTACCGAAACGAAGACGTTGTTATTTATACATATACTGCGACCTTCGTTTTATCTGCTATACTTCTTTTAATCACCTTTGTTGTAAAAGCCAAAAACAAGCAAGCTGTTTTAAATATCATTCTTGCAGTTATTTATTTTACAGCTTCCTGCGGAGGCATTTATATTCTTAATATGGAAAACATAAAAGCTTTAAGCTACAAAAAGAATATTAAATTTGATACCATCAGTGCCGAAGAGATGAAAGTAACAACAGATGAAAAAGCTCTTTGCACACAGTGGTACAACGATAAATTCAACAATATAATAAACTCTTATCCATTTACATTTAAAGTTGACGGTAAAGAATTTAACGTAAAAGACTGGAATTCCAAAGAAATAGAAGCCGCAGAATTCGGCTCTGTTTATGAAGGCGGTCAGACAGAATATATAACTTTCAAAAACAAGAACAACGACATTGAAGTGACTGTTGAGGCTACCGTATTTGAAGATAATGCAACTTGCCAATGGACAGTTTACTTAAAAAATACGGGCAAGGCTAATTCGGGCGTTATAAGTGATTTTTATGCACTCGATATGTCTTTTGACACAGGCAAAGCTGACCTTTACTACTCAATGGGTAGTGATACTGCCGCAAGTGACTTCTCACTCATCAAAAAGAATTTATCATCAATCGAAAGAAAATTTAGCGGTAACGACGGTAAACCTACAGAACGCTTCCTCCCCTATTTCAACGTTCACGGTGAAAACTACGGTTTAATCGTAGGTATTGGTTGGACCGGTCAATGGTCAGCAGGCTTTTCACAGAAAAACGGAAGCACTCTTATAAATGCAAAGCAAGAGAATTTCAACGCATATCTTCTTCCCGATGAAACTGTTCGTTCACCTCTTATTTCTGTTTCATTCTATGAAAACGATAACCCTCTTAAAGGCTTTAACCTTTTTAGAAAATGGATAATGGATTCTGTTTATCCCGAAAACGTAAAACAGAATTCTTACACAGTTTTAGAGGTTGCAGGGCCTATGTCAACAAGAACCTCTGATGAAATTCTTGATATTCTCAACGGCATTGATAAATCTATTTATGAGAATATAGATGCTTTCTGGATGGATGCAGGCTGGTACAGCTACAACGAGGGTTGGTATGATGGCGTTGGCAACTGGACTGTTGACACCTCAAGGTACGACAATGGTATCATTGAGCTTTCCGACTATGCAAAAAACAAGGACTTAGGTCACACCTTATGGTATGAGCCTGAAAGAATATACCCCGGCACACATTTCCATAATGTAGGTGCAGAAAACGACCAATGGTTAATCACTATCGACGGCAACGAAAACATTATGTGGAATCTTGCAAATGAAGATGCCTTCAAATATTACTGTGATTATCTTTTAGCATCTATGAAAGAAAACGGTGTTACTATTTACCGTCAGGACTTTAACTTCCCACCGTTAAAATACTGGGAAAAGGCTGATAACGAATATTACAACGGAAGAATCGGTATCTGCGAAAACCACTACGTAACAAACCTTTATAATTTCCTTGACTATCTCACAGAAAACATCGACGGACTTATCATTGATAACTGTGCTTCAGGCGGTAAGAGACTTGACCTTGAAATGACATACAGAAGCATCGCATTCTGGAGAAGTGACTACAATTGTGATTATCATCCCGACCTTTTCGATGCAACACAATCACATACATACGGCATTTCTTTCTGGCTTCCCATTACAGGTTCAGGACTTTGGATGCAGGATGAATATTCTATGAGATCCGATTTAATGCCCTTAATGCTTATGTCCTTCGGCTCTTATGATCACCCTGATTTTCGTTTTTATAAAGAGCAGAGAGAATTGATGGGCGGTAAGTATTACCCCCTTGATTTCGGTAGCTTTGACAACAACAAAATGCACGCAATGCAATTTTCTACCGAAGATGCACTTTCGGGCACAGCTTTAATTTACAAACGAGCAAACGTAAGAGATACTGAATACACAGTTAAGCTTAACGGTCTTATTGCTGAAAAAACATACAAGGTTTACGATATAGATAACTCCGAAAAAATTTACACCTTATCGGGTGAAGAGCTTATGAATAATGGTATAACACTTGACCTTCCCGACGGTCAGAAGGCAATAATACTTATGTTTAGTGCTAAATAACAAAATGAAAGCGGAAACTCTGATTTAAAAGAGTTTCCGCTTTCGCTTTTATTTTTACAGTTTATCGGTAAAAAATCTTTTTTCTGAGCAAAGCTCAAAATCAAAGGTTTTCTCCTGTAGGTATTCGATTTTCTCACCGTCATTTGTAATGATATACCCTTTATATCTCAAGGTCGTTTTGCCGTCTTCCAGTTCACCTGAAGCCTGAATATTAAAGGCTAAGCCGCCTTCCATTCTATATTCGGAAAGTTCAAGTGTGATAGCGTTATTCCACACCCAAACCTCGTCAAGCTTTCGTTTCTGCAAGGGTGAATCAGGTATAACGTCATTCCCTGCCGAAATGATGCCGATTGATTCACTTACAAATTCTTCTTTAAAATTATTACTACCGTGACTTACCATCTTTACCACACCGATAATGGGATATGAGGTATAATACCAGATGCTGACTGATGATATTAATATAACTACCGCAAGTAAAGCTATCAATATTTTTTTCTTCATACAAAGCACTCCTTATATTTAACCATTTCCTGAGCAGTCACATTTCGTAATAAATATATGCAACCGAACTACCATGACCATCATCAAAACCCCATACGGTTATTTCTAAAAACTCACCCGTAAGAGTTTTTTCTGTATGCTCTTTTAGAATACCTTTTGAAAAAATAAACTTTCTAATTATTTTCTGGTAATCATTTGAATAAAGATTGACGTTATCGTAGCTATTAACGCCATAAATATCAAGTTGAAATTTTTCGTGTTCGGGGAATTGCGATAAGTCTAACTGCGACACTATTCGTTTTAAATCATCAAAAGGAATACCTCTTGCACACTCTTGATTTTCGCGGAATTCACCTATAAAACAATAACTGCTTTCGGGGTACAGCTGCTCGTGCATTGTGTTGGTATAAAAAGCTCTGCCGTTTTCACAAGTACCCGATAAATAAAAAATATCGTTTGTAGTTTTATCATTTTCCATAAAAAAGAAGCCGTTGTTTATTATGAATTCGCCCTCTGATTTCGGTCTTTGAGCAATATACCCATCTAAATTATTCATTATAGTTAATACATCGTTACTGTAGCAAGGTATTTTATTATAGATCACACCATCAAAAACACCATTCTCCTTAAGAGCGATATAGCCGAAAACTATAGTAATTACAAGAACAATACAAATTACTATCCTGTAATTTTTACCAGTTTTTTTATTCTTTTTAATCTGCTTGACTATATGCTCCTCGCTGACGGTAAGAAGGTTTTCTTTTTCAATTCTTTTACCCTCTAATAATTCACTTACCGAAACGCCTAAAGCCTGTGATAGGCTTTCGAAAATTTCAATATCGGGATAATTTTTTCCTGTTTCCCAACGGCTGATAGCTTTATCGGTAACGTTAAGCCTTTCAGCCAATTGAAGTTGAGTTAAGCCTTTTTCTTTTCTTAATTGCGTAAGAAACTTTCCAAATTCATAAGTATTCATAGCATCAACTCCTTTTGCTACCATAATTATATAATAAACCAACGAAAAAGTCACTCTCGCAAATATAGAGTTATGGTAAATACACGTTATTTAGAAAAAATTATTGAAAAAAATAGTCGTACCGCTCATCAAAGAGAGGTACGACCATCTATAAATTCAATAAAATATCAAGCTGCTATATCTTCGTTTTCTTCAACCTTAAAGCCTTTTTTGATAAGCGCAACCATAGGAACAATTGCAAATATTGCAACAATAGCTGCATAAAGGAACATACTCTTTGCAGGAACGATAGTTTCAACACCGTATTCGTTTGCATAAGTAACAGCAGAGTTTCTGCAAGCAAGGTCGCCTAATGCAGGACCGATAATCATAGGAAGAAGAACAACGAAAATCATTCTTATACCCTGGAAAAGACCTGCTTTACCGCGAGGAATAAAGTCTTTAATTGCCGCATTCAACTGAATAGTTATAACAAGGTTACCTACAAGTGCGGGAACAACGCCAATAAGAATAATATGAATATTTGTTGACGTTGAAAGAAGAAGCAAGCCTACTGTAGCAAGAATTACACTTGGAACAAGAGCTAACGCCTTGTTTTTACCTGCAAGCTTAAGAAGAGTCACCATACCTACAACAAGAGCTACGATAACGATAGCTGCAGTAATAATTACGCTTGTTGTAATAAAATTATCTCCGCCATTATCGGGAATGACAACATACTGAAGATAAACAAGAAGATAAGGGAAAAAGACCTGATAAGAAATACTTGCGAAGCCGATAGCTAAAAGAGCGAGATAAAGACGTGAGTTATCTTTAACAACTGAAGGTCTGAAGCCATAGAACAGGTCTGCCCAATAGCTTGAGGAAACTTCGTTTTCTTTTGAAATAGTTTTTGGGTTTTTTATAATAAATAAACCAACTACACCACAAGCAGAAACAACAAGACCTAAAACCAAGAAGAAGTTCTGATATGAAACTGTACCTGACTGAGCAAGGCTACCAACACCCATAACAGCGGCTACTGATAAGAAGCCCACAAACGTAAGTGTTGTTTCGATAGTAGGTCTGATTTTCGGGGTTGTGATATCAGTAACCCAAGCATTGAAAGCGGCATCGTTACTTGTTGAGCCCATAAAGGTCATAATAACGTCCATTGCGATAACAACCCAAACGGTTGTTGTAAGAATTGTAGCCTCATCGGTAAGACCTAAAAGACTTGCAACGTTATCTCTTGTAATGAAACCGAACATTGCAGTAACAAGACCCCAGAGAATGTAGCCAACAGAAATAAACATTTTACGGTTTTTCATTTTGTCGCTGAGAGTACCCATTATAAAGGTGGTAAGCACAGCGGCAATCGCAGAAAGAGCAACCATTCGGCTGATAGCTGTTGTAGGTGCCATTGTACCTGCCATAGCAGCCTCGGAAGCATTTGCGTAAACAGAGTTGTAAAGGAAGGTATTGAAATACATATTTTCAATATTCCAGGCAACACCGCCCATAAAACTGAAAAGACATATTGCAATCCAATTCATTTTAGAAAGCTTTTCTTTAATCATAATCTTTTTCCTTTCATAAGTACTGTTGTTCATTATACATAATTGAAAACTAAAATTCAACTATATAATAAATAAAATACCGGTTTATAATTCATTTAACGGACTGCATTTTTAATTTATATGAGAATATATTCTATATCCTTTTGTGTTTCAAAAGAAACTGTATTTCCATTTCTTTCACAGGGTATTTCTTTATTATCTGCTTTATTTATTACAGATTTAATGTCATCACATTGTACAGTACATTTTCTTCCCATAAGGCTCTTTATTGTAAGCGAAGACACTTTCTTGTCTTTAAGCTCAGCAGAAACGAGGAAAGCACCGTCAGCACGAAGATTTTCGAATGATGCGTCATCAGTTTTTTTCCAACAAGGGAATAATCTTATAATCCCCTCGTGGCTTTGCATAAGCATTTCGTTTATTGTTGCAGGAATGGTTGTAAGATGCTCAATACCGCCGCCGTGATGACGGAAAAGCTTATTAGGAAGAGCAAATTCTTTAATATTCTGATGAATACCCTCTATAAGAAAATCGGGGTTAACACCAATTCTTGCACCTGCAGGAAGATATGAGTTTGAGCCATTATCATCAAGTCTTCTGTCGTTCATGAAATATGTATTTCTTGCGATTTTAAGAAGCTTTTCATCTGAAGAAAGACCGATTTGCGATGCAGGGTAAATATGCTGAAGACCTACAGTATTCTCATCTCGCCAACGAATACCGAATTTCGCGTATCTGAAGCATTTTTTACCTTTCTTTATAAAGGTTGGGAAGTCACTTAAATTCTCAATAATATCTTCCCATAAAGCATATTTTTCGGGGTTGAGGTCAAGCTCTTTCGCCATATCATAAATACCATCAAACAAAAGCTTTACAAGACCAAGTGAGTTGATAGCATTTATAGTATTTACCTGACCGAAATGAGTGATATATTTAAAATCTTTACCGCGATAAAAAGGAATTTCGTGAGCCGCATCGCCTTTAATTACGTATCTGCCTTTTTCTTTAACAAGGTAATCTTCCCAGAATTTTGCAGTATTTAAAATAAAATCGTAATAATTTTCGAGGGCATATTCTTTGTCATAGGTTGCAAACCAATGCATAATCGGAATTACACAAGCATATGCAGCATGGCTTTTCTGACCGAGGAAAAGTATGCCGTGTTCCTTGCAGTCCGCCTGACTGTAAACATCGAGTGCTTTCGGACCGAAGCTTACGGGGAAGGCGTAACCGCCGCAACCGAACATTTTTGCAAATCGTTTTGCTTCACCCTTCATCTCGTTAACGGGTGTCATATAGCCGTCGAAAAGCTCGGGATGGTTAGCAGAGAAAATACAATAATATGGTGCTTCGTAGTTATAATTCATATGATAATCCCCTGCCCAAGGGAAAAAGTCATCGGTTACAAAGTTACCGAAAAGACCGGGTGGAAATTCAGAGTTCCCCATACATCCTGCAAGGTGATAAAGGCTTGAATTATAAAAGCTTTCTATTCCTTTATCTTGAAGAGTTACTTTTGATGCAGAAAAGAACCTTTTCCATTTGGTTTCAGTTTGTGCTTTATGATAATCATAATCGCATTCTGAAACCATATCAAAAGCTTTGTTTTTGTAGTCATCTGCATCAAAATTTGTAACAACCGAAATGCAGTAACGAGTAGTTTTTTCTGCGTTTTCTGTATTTGTTTTAAGCTCTTTAAGGCAAACCGCAACTGCAGACTCTCTTTCTACGTTTTTACCGCAAAATTTACGGGAATGAAACTTAACACCGTTTTCTTCGTACTCTGAATTTTCCGATTCACAAGTATCCGGAAGCTTGATTTCAACAACGTGAAGCTCATCAGCTTCTGAAGCTTTAATTCCAAAGCAGATAATGTTTTCAGGTGCAACGAAAAGCTCGATTTCTGTATTACCGAATTTACAATTGAGAAGACCTTTATCAAAATACTGCTTGATATTGTAATCCTCTAAATCAATATTTTTAATTTTTAAATCACCAACAGTTTTTATACCACCATCACCGTGAGTTCCCGAAACAAATTTCCAGAAATCACATTTTGAAATATGGATAATAAGGTCATTTTCGTCATTATCAAAAACAACGGCTAAATCACCGTTACCGCACATCGCACCTGCAGGAATTTTATAGAGGATTTTGCCGTCATCCGTTGTGTTTACGGGCTTTGAGGTTATTTCATTAAAATATGTGTTCATTTTTATCACCATTTTTTTACAATTAAACCGCTATTCGTATTTCGCAATTCATAGCCTTTTCATTATCTTCAAGTATTCACCTTTTAATTTATTCATTATAAACAATATAATCTGAATCTGTCAAATAATAAGCTTTGTATTTACTAGTTTTACATAGATTGTCATAGTCATATTTGCGGATATACGTATAATGACAAATAAGTACTCCATCAAATAAACCTAATCCTCTGAAATCGGTCATTTCAACATTGTTGTCATCGTATTTTGCAACGTGCTCAATATCCTTAGATGCGATATGCGCACCTGCACTGCCGCCTATGTAAACAACGCCTGATTTTACATAATTGATTATATCTTTATCAAAACCACATTTTCTAATTTTATCGAGTGTTCCAAAGGTGTTACCACCGCTTATATAAAGAACATCAATATCAAGATTTCTAAACTTATCGGGATTATTATGGTCAAAAACATAAACATTTTCTTTTTTGAAACCGAACTCTTGCATACGGTCATAATACACACTACTTGAAATAACTTCTGCTATTGCTTTTTCATTGGGTATAAACAAAAGCTTACACTCATCTATAGGATAAGGCAAATTATCCATAATTACTTTCTGTGATTCTTCGTTCCTAAAATCACAAGATGATAAAATTAATTTCATTTTCTTACCTCATATTGTTTACAGGTATTTCTGCATATAAACTATATCCTGATATGTACCGTCTTTAAGTTTATATACATTTGGCTTTTCGGACACAATTTTAAAACCGAATTTTTCATAGAGTGCTTTTGCTCTTTCGTTACCTTTGGTAAATTCCAACTCCATAAAATCTATTCCGCCACGTTGGGTTGCAGCATTTATAAGTTCCTGAAACATAGCAGAGCCCAATCCTAAATTCCAGTATTTTTGGCGGAGTGCAATTCCTACCGATGCTCTGTGACATGTTTTCATGCCGGTTTTGAAAGTAACGTCACATATACCTGCAATTTCATCTTTTACACATCCGATTAATACAAATGAGTTTTTTGATTCACGAACACTTCGTACCCACTCTTCTTCACCCTTTACGGTGACACTTTCCCACTCTTCTTTAAATCTTACGAGGAATTCGCTTTCACCGCTTACAGTAGCCATTAAATCAATAAGCTCAGCTGCATCAGAAATTCCAGGAGTTTTCAATGTGGCTTCCACACCGTTTTTTAATACAACGTTCTTTTCTTCAAAAATCATTTCATCACCTTATTTCAATTATGTATTCATCTGCTTCTTCTCTGGTTCTGAAAATAATAATATCTTTTTCCGACTTATATTTTTCAATTAAATCATATATTTTCGGCAGGGTTGTTTCAGGAAATTCTTTTATAAAGCTTTCAAACTCAGGGTCTAACTCTGTTTCAAGCCAAGGCAAATCGTATCTGCCCTTACCTATTCTGTCGGTTGCACCTTGTATACAAGTTTCTGTAGGCAAATCAAAAAGAAAAACTGTGTCACATTCTTTAAGACGCATTTCAAGCGTTCTGCCGTAATTCCCGTCTATTATCCATTGAGGCAAAGAGAATATTTCTTTTATCCTTTGGCCAAATTCTTCTCTCGGGATATGTGTTTTATCGGGCTTATGCCATATAGCATCAAGATAATATAGCGGTAAACCCGTAGCTTTTTGCAGCTTTTCAGCAAAGGTTGTTTTACCGCTACCGGGACAACCTATAACGATTACTTTGTTCATAACTACTCTTCTAATATCCCTTTTTTCTTTTATTTTTAACATCATACCACAACGAAACAAATTCTTCAATAAAACAATTACGTAAACTATAGTAGACAATCATATTTACCCGTGATATAATTTATCAATAATTGATATAATATATTTTGGTGTAAACAGTAAAAAAACGAATTACTATTGTACGACAAAAAACAAAATGTTAATGGTGATATTATGCTATCAGATTTATTGTTATTTATAACATTACTTTTTATCGGAATTGTTATTATTCCTTACTTAAACATAAGTAAAAAATACAAAAAAACAGCTTATTATAAAACATTGAAATTACCTTACTATAGCGTCAGATTAAACAAAGGTCATTATGGTGAGTATATGTCATACAAGCTCCTTAAAGGCTACGAAGAAAATGGCGCTAAATTCCTTTTCAATGTATACATCCCTAAAAGCGAAACCGAAACCACGGAAATTGATGTTATGATGATTTCACAATACGGTTTATTTGTTATTGAAAGTAAGAATTATAGTGGTTGGATTTTCGGTGATGAAAACCAATATAAATGGACACAAACATTGGCCACAGGAAAAGGGAAAAGCCACAAAGAGCATTTTTATAATCCAATAAAGCAAAACAGAAGTCATATCAACTATTTAAACACTTACCTTGATGAAAACTTACCTGTTTACTCTATAATCGCTTTTTCTGATAGATGTAAATTAAAATCAATTAAAGTAACAAGCCCTGATATTAAAGTTATTAACCGTTCTGCAATTTTAGCTATAGTTAATGGCTTTTGTAATCTTTCGTCACCACAGCTTACACAAGAAAAAATCGACGAAATTTACAACAGATTGTATCCGCTTACCCAAGTTGATGATACTGTAAAGCAACAGCACATCAACAATATAAACAGCAAAAAAACAAAAGCTGGTCCACCTGTAAATAACACTTCTAAAACTAATCAACAACAAGCTACCCAACCACAAATCACCCAACCACAAACAAACCAAACACAAAATACACAGCAAGGTAATATTTGCCCTCGTTGCGGAGCAGCTTTAGTTATTCGTAAAACTAAAAAAGGTGAAAATGCAGGCAAGGAATTTTGGGGTTGCTCAAGCTTCCCAAAATGCAGATACAAAAAAGAAATATAAATAAAAAAGCAGTGTATGGAAAGCCATACACTGCTTTTTGTATAATTTTCATATTACAAAACCAAGCTGTCTTCGTCTGCTTCTACTTGTTTTCCGTTAACCGTAACAACTGCGTTTTCGGGAAGGTGTAAAACAATTTCCAGATTTTCAGGATACTCAAGACTTATGAGATTCTTACCGTTTTCCTGCTTATAGTCAAAAACTATATAGCCTTTAACCGTTGGTACTGTGCAAGAAATAGTTTTGTGAAGATTATATTTGGGGTTGATTTCAGTTTTTTCGTAGCCCGCGGTAAGAGGCTTTATACCTGCTATATGCTTACTCATAATTACAAGAGGTCCACCCGTCCAGGCGTGGTTTGAAGTACCGTCCCCTTTTATCCAGTTTTCCCAAAGAGTTGAATAATCCTCGTTAATCATTTCGTCGTATCTCTGGCACATTCTTTTCTCTGCGAGAGAAAATTCACCCATTTTACACAAGGCTTCAAGAACATAATATTCCATATACGGACTTGCATTTCTTGTATTGAAAAGCACATCTTTAATTTTCCCGTAATTCTCTTCGGGGCAGATTCCCGAAAGAACTGCAACCGCATTACCTCGGTCGTCATACTCTTGATTTTCGGGGCTTCTGTAGCCCGCACCTGTCCACAAAGTCTGGAAAGCGGTATAAAGAGCTTTCATTCTACCCTCAAGCTCATTTACTGTGTTACCGTTGCCCAGAAGCTCTGCCATATTCTTAACAATAGATAAAGCATAGTAATACCAAGCGTTTTCAAGAGGTACAACGTCAATTTTATGCCCCCAGTCCTGCCAATCCCAAGAGCCGCTTCTATGCTCAACAAGACCGTTTTCGCTTATATTCCAAAGATTAATATAGTCAAGCGCCGCACCGTAAACAGATTTAATAAATTCTTTATCACCAGTGTACATATAGTAAGTCCAGAAGCCAACTACACCTGCAAGCTGCTGACAAGGAAGCTCAAAATAATCATTTTTAATCGGCACAACTGTCTGCAAAGCCTTTGTTTCGGGGTCAATATACGAAAGCATTGTATTTACGCCTTTAAGGTAAAGAAGATATGATGACGGTGCAAGGCTATACATCGTAAGCATCATTTCATTTGTTACATCACCCCACCATTGTGCTCTTTCTCTATCGGGGCAATCCATAAAATTGTCTCGCATTGTAACGTAAAGAGTGCGAAGTGCTTTTTGCCAAAGTATATTCATACCTTTATTTTCACACTTGAAGTCACCGCAAAACTCTGTATTATAACCGCTTTCTCTGTATTTAAGGCTTAGTATTTTAACACCGCTTGGAATTTCATAGGTTATCATTTCTCCGTTAAACCAAGCGGGAGATTCAAAGCTCTGAACACCGTCTTTAGTTACGTAAGTGCTGTGAATTGAGCCTGTATATGTATTCTCGGTTGTAATAACAATTTGTTTACCTGCTTTCGCATCAACCTCAAGATAAGGTGTAAGCTGTGCGTTATAGGGTACTTTAAGAGTAATCTTTTTCTTCAAACGGAAACTAACGTTTTCAAAAGCACTACTGTTTTCATAATCCTTTAACCCAAAGTCTTTAAACATAGGAATCTCTCGGCTATAAATTTCACCCCAACAACCCTCACCGCCTACCGCGTATTCGGTTGCTTTTTCCCAATGAGAAAAATCGTAAGAAGGATTATTCCAATCGGCAATTTCTTCACGCGCATCATATAACACATTACTCTCGGGAAGACGGTAGTTTGGTTGCAATTTGCCTTTATCCTCAATAAATGCAGGATTTTTGATAACTCTCCAAGAGTTATCGGAAATGATTGAAATATCATCATTTTTTGCCTCAAAAAGCAAACCGCCCTGACCCGCGTCGGTGCTTGAATAACTTGCTTCGTTACCCCAATACCAAACAAGAATACTGATAAGATTTTCACCGAAAACGAGATATTTTGAAATATCAACCTCATCAAAATAACAACCGGTTGGTGTTGGTCCTCTTTTAAGACCGCCCTCACGGACAACACAGTTGCCGTTTATATAAAGCCAATATTTATTTTCAGCACTAATTTCCGCAATAAGCTTTTCAGGCTTAACAGTAACATTCACCTTTTTATTGAAGCAAATCCAAGCATTTTTGCTATTCTTTTCAGCATCAAGCCATATCCACTTTGCGTTCCAGTCAGTTTTTAAAGTTCTTTTACAATTCATAATTTTCCCACCGGTTTCGTTTGTGTTTTTCTATAATAATACCATAAAAGAGTTTGCTCTTCAACAATAATATAACATATAACAGCAAGCTTTACCTATTACCTAAAAAGCATTTGTAACACATTTTAGTTTTGTTCGTATGATGTACAAGGCGGGGTTAACCTGCCAAAATCTTTCAAAAGGAGATTTGAAATGCAAAACACTATTCAATTTGATATGGCTGAAATTGTTTCGCGTCAGGCCAAGGCACTTTCGAGACAGGCCGATATGGAATGTGACTGCCACAAGCATTGTGTGACTACAGCACTTCCCGACGACACTCAGGTAACAATGGCTTACGTACCCTTTCAGCTTGATAAAACAATCTACACTCCTGAAATCGCACTTGTTGAAGGTACGCTTTTTAAAGTATTGAACAAGCCGTTCTATGGAAGGAGCAAATGCAATGAATGAACAACAGAAATTGCTCAGAAAAGTTTCGACTGCACAATTCGCTGCTTGGGAACTGCACTTATATCTCGACACCCATCCGTGCGATATGCAGGCAAACGAAATGTTTAGGAAATACACCGATGAAGCAAAGATGCTTAAAAGAGAATACGAGCATAAATACGGCCCTCTTACTGTGTCCGCTTCAAACGAAGCTGATTGGCTTAAGAGCCCTTGGCCATGGGAAAACGAAAGGAGCTGTGATTAAAGTATGTTCAGTTACGAAAAGAAGCTTCAATATCCTGTAAACATCAAAAACCCTAACCCTAAGCTCGCGCAGATTATCATTTCACAGTATGGCGGTCCCGACGGCGAATTGGGCGCAAGCTTACGTTACCTCTCACAACGTTTCGCAATGCCCTATTCAGAGCTTAAGGGTCTTTTGACTGACGTAGGTACATCAGTAACTTTATTGTCATTTTGGGCGTTTTTCGCCTGTTTTTTTCGTTTTTTGGGCTTAAATTCCCCTTCCGTTTCACAGGTATCCACATCAGTTACTAGTGGCATTTCCTCACTAGGTTTCTGATTCTTATTTTTGGTAGCTGACTCGATTGCAAACTTCCACTTTCCGGGAATCAGCTTTAATTTCACCTCAATCACCTTGTTTTTGTGAATAACCATTTCTTCAAGAATTGCTTTTATAAATTCATCAGATATTTCACTGCTTTTGATAAAATCATCAGCATATTTCAGGCATTCATTAACAACTGTTTTAAACTCTTTTTTCTCAAACTTATACCTACTGAGTTCTCCCAATACTTCTTCCTGACGCTCAATTTCTCGGTCCATACTCAGAGCTTTTTCTTTAAATTCATCCTTCGTTATGCATTCATCAAGATACAAATCTACCAGTGCATTTCTTTTTTCTTTCAACAAATCAAGACTTGCTTTTTTAGTTTCATAGTCCTCAAGTCCGTCCATACTGAACACTTCAGAAAGTTGAGTTTTCATAGTTCTGAGAATGGAATCGGAATTGATTTGAAGCATCTCAATAATACTCTGCATAATCAGTTTCAAATCTTTGTCCGAAATAGGTTTACAGTCACACCCCACCTCTTTACCACTTGAAATATCAATTCTTTTTCTTTTGCCATATTTCTTTTTGTTGTAGCATTCCCAGAATTTATATCGATTTCCGCTTGCTAACTTTTTATCGTGATACACGAAGTTATGACCACACTCGGCACATCTGATTTTCCCTGAGAAGCAGTATCGTCTTCCAAGCTTAGCAAGTTTGTCTTCCGAGGGTGAACGCTTTGCCATTTCAATTTGAGCCATTTCAAAAAGCTCACGAGTGATAATAGGTTCATGATGATTTCTTATAATTATAAAATCTTCCTGACCATTGTTTATCACTTTTTCGTGAGTAAGGTAATTGGGTGTAATGGTTTTCTTCTGAATCAGGTCTCCGCAATACTTTTCGTTTCTCAGTATCCTGAGTATTACGGTGTTAGTCCATTCCGAATGATTGAAGCTTGGTATGCCCTCTTCACGAAGTTCTCTTGCAATGGTGGATGTGCCTTTTTGCTCAATCACATATTTATGGAATATTTTCTGAACAACCTTTGCACCGTCTTTATCCACATAAAGCTTACCTTCGCGAACATTATATCCTAACATATTCCGTCCGAACACAACACCTTGCTCCATTCGTCTTTTCTGACCCCACTTAACTCTTTCAGAAGTTTTTCGGCTTTCTTCCTGAGCAATGGAAGCCATAATGGTAAGGCGAAGCTCTGCATCAGGGTCAAGGGTAAACAGGTTGTCGTTTGCGAACATAACCCCTACTCCAAAGTCTTTCAGCTGACGGGTATAGTAGATACTATCCAACGTGTTTCTTGCAAAACGGCTTATCTCTTTTGTGATGATAAGGTCAAACTTTTTCATCTGAGCATCTACCATCATTCTGTTAAAAGCCTTTCGCTTTTTAGTGTTTGTTCCCGAAATTCCTTCGTCAACATACACATCATAAAGCTCCCACATAGGATTTCGTTCTATGTATTCCGTGAAATATTTTTGCTGACTTTCAAGGGAGTTTGCCTGGTCATCCTTGTCGGTTGACACTCTACAATACACTGCGACTTTTAAAATTCTATCAGTTCTTAAATTCATTTTTAACCTCCTATTCTTTATATGGTTGGCAGTAGCTCACACCACTGCCAACCCAACAATACTATAATTTTCGGCATATATCTATCACCACAATCACCAATATTTACAGTTCATATTTTCCAGATATTTTAACTGCTCGAAGGATATTTTTCCTGCATTGAAGAGGGATTGATATATGGATAAAAGCATTGCTTTTTCATACTCTTTTTTACCCTCGTTATCTAACGTAAAATCTGTTCGCTCCAAGCGAACTATCTTGGTATTACTCAACCCCTCTCACCTGCCCTTTCATTTATATTAAAGGGACAAGGCGATGTATTCATTTTACCAAATCGGCGTGACATAATGCCACCGCCCGGATTTCATATCACTTTCCTTTCGCTCTAAATCTTATTAGTGTTAATATTTGATTTTTGGCATTTCAAAACGATATCACCTCCAAACCAAAGTAGGAACCCTTTAACAAACCTTGAAGCATGGGTATTTAACCCTATTTCCTTCAAATAGGAGTCAATTGGCTGTTTTCAGGAGTCCACTTTTTCAAAGTCCTGCAATCCCTTACACAGTCGGCATCGCCGTCTGATGTGAATCGCACAAGGGGTGTTAGCAACCCCTGTGCTTATTCCTGCAATAAAAATCAGACCGATTTTTATTCTGATTTTGAGCAATAACAGCCTGTTGTTCGTTGTAATAATCAAGTGCGTTTTGTATCGGTAGTATCGTGTAGAGCAATGTACCATTACGCTTAATACCCGACTTAGTTACAATGCTTGTCTGCTCAACAGTAATCATCTGCTTTTCAACTAATGAGTCAACATATTTCTTCACCGTTGTCTTGCTCATTTTCAAAGCCTTCCCTATTGTTTTAAAGCTTGGGTTACATGTATGTTTTTCTCTGTCTTCAATGTACATCAGGTACATATATAATGACATTTCTGCACCACTCAAACCTAAACTAAATATGAGATTTGGCATAGGAAAAAAGTTTTTAATACCTTTAATAAATACTGTAATCACCTCCTGAGATTCTAATTTTTGCTTGCTTTGTTTTTATACCCCTCTACTTTATAACGGACATTTTTTGAGCAAAATGCACCATCCTCTCCTCACTTTTTACAAATTGTTTACAATAAATCTATCACCACCTCTCACTTGACAACGGACATTTTTTCATAAATTGAGCGGGTATCCAACAAAAAATTTTTTCAAATTAAAAAGCCAAACAACCCGACTTACTTGCTCAAAAAAGCAATAAATCGGGTTGTTAAATATATTTTTGTCTTATCTTTGGTTATAGCGGTAAAGTTTTTAACCATCTCTTATTTTAGTTTAGTTATTATCATCCGTTTGTTTATTGCTTAATGTGTTTTAATCCCATATAATATAGGCATCGGTACCGAAATAAAATACAAGGTGATAATATATGGAACTCGGTAAAAAAATAAAACAATTGAGATTAAACAAGGGCGTAACACAGGAAGCATTAGCAAATGCATTAGGCGTAACATACCAAGCGGTTTCCCGCTGGGAGAATGAAACAACTATGCCTGATATTTCTTTGCTTCCGCAAATATCAGTTTTCTTCGGTGTGAGTATTGATGAGCTTTTTGAGTTTACAGAGAAATCACAATACGAGAGAATTGAAAATATGCTCAACGAAAAATCATCACTCACAGATATGGAATTTAAGAATGCAAAATGTTTTCTTGAAAAACAAATTGCCAAAGAAAGAGAGAATATCAATGCACTCAAATTACTCGCGTGGCTTTATTCACACCGTGCAAAATCTTCAAACATTCAATCTGTAGAATATGCAAAGAGAGCTTTGCAACTTGGTGATACAAGTAAGAGTATGAATAATATTTTGCGTGATGCATACGGTTCACCACATACAGATTGGAACTACCGCAATCGTCACGAGCTTATTTCTTTCTACTATGAACACTTAAAAACACATCCCAATGATATGAGAGCATATCGTTATTTGTTACCTGCCCTTGTTGCAGATGGCAGAACTGATGAAGCTAAAGAAGTAATTGAAAAAATCAGAACTCTTGAAAAACCGGAACTGCTATTCGTATTCGATGCGATGATTCTTCGCAGAGAAGGAAAAGTAACAGACGCTGAAAACTTACTTAATGATATGGCTAAACAGTTGCCTGATAGTTGGTATACTTGGGCAATAGTTGCTGACTTTAAAGCTGATGATTGTAAATATGATGAAGCAATTTTCTGTTATGAAAAGTCCTTTGAACTGCAAGAGAAACCACGATTTACAGATTCGCTTGAAGCAATTGCACATATTCACGAAATCAAAGGTGAATATCAAAAATCCATTTCAACCTACCAAAGAATAATTCAACTTTTGAAAACAGACTGGAATGTAACCTTTGGTGCTACAGTAAATAAATATCTTCAGAAGATTGATGAACTTACAGGCAAAATGAATTGAATAAACTTTACGCAACCAACGGTGTACCCCAAAAGGCACACCGTTGGTTTTGTTGTAGCTTATTCTTTGAATTATGCGATACAATTTTTGTACATAAAACTACTATGGAAATATTGGATGTTGTATGATATAATCAGTTCACAAACTTAACTTTGACGGAGATATAGACATGTTGAATGATAAAGCATTGTTTGAATTTATTGAACCGTATTATGCAGACAAAGACATTATGCATAATATGTGGCACATTGAACTGGTTCAAAAAATGGTTAGCAAAATTCTTTCCAATTGTAATTACACTGTTGATGAAGAATGTTTAAAATTAGCAACATACTTTCATGGCTTCATATATTCCGACGAGGGAAAAATCAAGCAGTGGATGATAGCACAGAATTATAATGAAGAAAAAATATCT
>JAZUBO010000030.1:0-23137 GCA_045638585.1 Acutalibacteraceae bacterium
ACTTTCTGCGTCAGCAGAAAATTTCACAATGACCGTAGGTCATTATTTCACATTCGGCATCGCCGAATATTTCACTAACTCTTGCCCCTTCGCCGCTTTTATGCTATAATACACATAGGCGGTGATTTAATGAAAAGATTATTTTCGATAATAATTGTTTTTGCAATGATTTTTTCGCTTTCTGGTTGCAAGGAAAGATATGAGCCTGCACCTCAAATAACAGAAGGCAAATTTTCATTTATTTTAGAATATGAAATGAATGGTGAAAGATATTTAATCGAAGATACAGTAGTTTGTACTTATGACGGATATGATATGTCAAATAATTTTGCGATATTTGGGTTTCCATATTCACGTTCTTGGGATGCATCTTTAGAAAGTGGCGATGAATCCAAAAGATTATTTATTGAGTTTGAACCCAATACGGAATCTATGCTTGTTAAAGGAAGAATCAATACGGAATCAAGAGTAATTCTATATTATGGTCACGGTGGATATTATCTTGGTGACCCCAATTACAAAGATAAGCATCCGTATATAAATTATTCTGAAACTTATAAAGTATCTGATAACACTTCAAAGGTTGAATTTACAGAATTGAGTTATGAGCAACTTGGAAAATACTTTGGAATAAAAATTATAAGATTCGAATTTAGCGAGCCAATTGAAAACAAATTCGAATAAAAAAAGAAAATTCTCGGTTTTCAGGCACTTTTAATTCGTGCCATTAAGTTCAAAACACCCAGAAAAAGAAAGACAAGTCGAAAGACTTGTCTTTTCTTTTTCAACTAAGTTTGCCTTGTAGCAAGTGAAGTTCACTTCGTTAGTGAAGTTGCTTACGCAGTGAAGTTTGCTTCGCAAGTTGCATGGCAAACTTTACTTCACTTTGCGGCATCGCCGTAAAACTTCATTATAGCGTAAGCTATAACTTCACATCGGCGTAGCTGATACTTCACTTATAGTTCTTGCACCATTATTATTGATATGCTATAATGCATTTGAGGCGGTGTTGATATGCAAATTAAAGCTAAAAGTAAATTTGATAAAGATAGTGTAAAAGCGTTATTTTATTTAACGTTATATAAAAAATCTAATCCTAATAAAGCTTTTATTTATAGAAGTGTTTTATGTGTTTTTATGTTTTTGTTTGGTATTTACTTGTATCCGCGTTTCAAAGTCACTATTATTCCGATTTTTTACATTGCTTGTACGTCGATAGTTTTTGTCTGTAGTTGTATAATGCACTTTCTTTTGCCAAAAATTCAATATAAATCTTTGTCTAATATGAAAGAAACAGAAAATGAGTATATCTTTTGCGATGATGTTATAAAGATATTTACAAAGAATAACGAGTATAATGGCTCTGCTGAAATTGAATATTCGTTATTTGTTAAAGTATATGAAACCTCAAAATTTTTCTTTTTATATCAAACCCAGAATCAAGTTTTTATAGTTGATAAATCGACAATTGAAAACGGCACAGCTGGTGATATAAAAAATAAGTTATTAAGTTATGTAAAAGATAAATATATAGTTTGCAAATATTAAACTAAATACTAACATAGTAAAGCCTCTTTTCATCTGAAAAGGGGCTTTACTATTACTTTATGAATTACACCTGTGAAGTTTTGCATATTCTCGAATTGAATGTAAATAATAGGAAAAACATCGTAAGGAGATTTTTATGGTGGAAAAATCTGAAATTAAAACAAAACGAGAAATATATCAAGTGAAATTACCTGTTGTAAATGAAAACGGTTGTTATGAAATACGGCTTGAAAGCATTGGAGGACTCGGAGCTAATCTTTGCGGAAAATTACTTGGTGAATTGGGAGCAGCTTATTTGAACCTTAATGCAGCAGCGTTTTCAAGCTATGGGTCTGAAAAGCGTGGTTCACCGGTTAAATCTTTTGTCCGTTGGAGCGATGCAGAGTGCGACATTCTTCATAATAGTCCCATAGAACGTCCTCATCTTCTGGTATTGTTTCATCAGGCTCTTTCTAAAACCTTACCGGTAACCGCGGGTGTTGATGAAAATTGTATTTTAGTTGTCAATACTAATGAATCACCTGAAAGAATAAGAGAAAATTTACGTTTATATGCAGGGCATATTTATTGTGTAGATGCCTTGAATTTTGCTCTTGAAAGCAAAAGCAAAATAAATATGGTTATCCTGGGTACAATTGCAAAAGCTTCCGGTTTTATTCCTCTCGATGCAGTAAAGGAATTGGTGAAAGATACCTTAGGAAAAAAATATCCTGCTATGCTTGAAAGTAACTTGAAAGGAATTGAGTTAGGTTTTAATAATATAAAAAGTAAAAAATTTGAGCCTGACGGACGTTACTCTAAAATAGAATACCAAGAATTCCGCAGTAAATGGGGATATCAAAATGCAACACTCGGTGGTGCGAATTTTCACTTCGGTAGCACGGTTTCGAATGATTTGTCACCGTCAAGAGAGGGATATGTTCCTCTTTTTCTTCCTGAAAAATGTATTCATTGCGGTCTTTGTGACACTACCTGTCCCGATATGGTATTCCAATTTATAAAAGGTGAATACAAAGGCAAGAAAACTATGATGAACAGAGGTCTTGACTACCATCATTGTAAAGGTTGTTTAAGATGTGTTGACGTGTGTCCTACGGGCGCATTGGTCATGGGTAAGGAAAATGAGCACAAAGATTTAAAGTGGTTTGTAAGAAATAAAGATTTGATAACGGATAGCCTTGATTTTGAGCCACAAGGAGCTGACCCTTGGATAACGAGCGAATCTTATTTAGTCGAAAAACGAGTAGACGGAGGACTTATGTAAAATGGAGAGAGCAGAGCAAATCCTTTTATTTGAAAGTGGAAATGAGCTTGCGGCTTATGCCGCTAAACAGATAAATTATCACGTAATGGGCTATTATCCAATAACTCCATCTACACAGATTGCAGAATATTTAGATAGAATGGGGGCAGACGGTGAGCATACGATAGCCTTAGTTCCTGCAGAGGGTGAGCATAGTGCCGCAGGTATTTGTTATGGTGCTTCTACGGGCGGTGGCAGAGTTTTTAATGCAACGTCTGCTAATGGTCTTTTGTATGCCCTTGAACAGCTTCCGGTTCAGTCAGGCACTCGTCTTCCGATGGTGTTAAACGTTGCTTGCCGTACTGTTTCAGGACCTCTATCCATCAAAGGCGACCATAGTGACATTATGTATACCCTGAATGCAGGTTGGGTTATTCTGTTTGCCCATTCTCCTCAAGAGGTTTACGATTGTAATATTTGTGCTATTAAAATAGGTGAATCCTTAAGATTACCTGTAATAGTAGCATTTGACGGCTTTTTTACAAGTCACCAGAAACGAAACTGTTATGTTTTTTCTGATGACGAAACAGTTCAAAATTTTATAGGTCCTGTAAATACAGATTTCACCTCACTTAATCCACAAAACCCCGTTACTATCGGCTCTTATATGAATGAGCCTGATTTAATAAATAATAAATATCAACTTCATTTAGCGATGGAGAAGGCACGAAATGTTATACCTGAAATCTTCAATGAATACGAACAACTGTCGGGAAGAAAATTATCATCGGTAAAATCATATAAGACTGAAGATGCAGATGTGTTGTTGTTTGTGTTGGGGTCTGCTTATCTTACGGCAAAATCAGCAGTTGATAAATTAAGAAACGAAGGCAAAAAAGTTGGCGTGTTTACGGTTGGTGTAATAAGACCGTTCCCAACAGAACAAATTGCAGATTTGTGTAAAAAAGCTAAGACTATTCTTATTGCTGATCGTCAAGACAGTTACGGAGCAGGTGGCGGTAATATGTCGATGGAAATACGAGCAGCATTACAACAAAATGGTATTACAACTCGTGTTAATAGTCGTATATACGGTCTTGGTGGCCGTGATTTTTTTGAAGCTGATGCCATAGAGCTTTTTGAGACTTGCTATAAAGAAAATACACCGTATTTTGATTATATAGGTGTTTATACCGGTGAAGCTGATTTTAACCCGAAACCGTATTTTATGCCTGTCACTGATAATGAATCACCCAAACTTATATCTTGCGCCGAAGAAAACGGTAATGTTACCATTAAGGGAGCAACCGTACGCGATACTACCGCAAGACCCAAACGTCTTGCACCGGGCCACGGTGCTTGTCCCGGTTGTGGTATACCTGTAAACGTCAACTTGTTTCTCAGAGGGATAGAGGGGAACGTTGTTTTGTTGTTCCAGACAGGTTGCGGTATGGTTGTTACTACAAATTATCCAAAAACTGCTTTTAAAGTGCCCTATGTGCATAATCTTTTCCAAAACGGTGCCGCAACATTATCAGGACTTTCAAAGATGTATCATAAAATGCAGGAAAGGGGCGAGCTTCCTGCAGGTGATATTACTTTCATTATGGTTAGTGGTGATGGCGGTATGGATATCGGTATGGGGTCTGCTTTGGGAACAGCGTTGAGGAATGACCCGGTAATACTCTTTGAATACGATAACGGTGGTTATATGAATACGGGTTATCAGCTGTCTTATTCGACGCCTATGGGCGCTAAAAGTGCTACCTCACACCTTGGAGAAAAACAATGGGGTAAGGCGTTTTTTAATAAGGATATGCCTCGCATTATGGCGGCTACCGGTATGCCTTATGTTGCAACTGTTGCAGAAAGTGAGCCAAATGATTTTATTAAGAAAGCCGCTAAAGCGCAGTATTATGCTAAAAACTACGGAACAGCGTATGTTAAGTGCTTATCAGCTTGTCCGCTTAACTGGGGCGATAAACCAAACACTGAAAGAAAAGTTATTTCTGCCGCGGTGAACAGCTGTTATTTCCCGTTATATGAGGTCGAGAGGGGTAAAACAAAGCTTTCTTTCGACCCTGAAGCAAAGAATAAAAAACTTCCGGTAGCCGATTGGCTGAAAATGATGGGTCGAACAAAGCATTTGTGTGAAGAAAAACATAACGAAATATTATGTTCAATTCAAAACGAGGTAGACCTTCGATGGAAACGACTAAAAGCGATGTCAGAGCATCCTGAATTGTAATGGAGGTAGTATTTTGAGTAATCGTCTGCAATACGAAACAAGTCCGTATCTGTTACAGCATCAAGAAAACCCTGTAGATTGGTATCCTTGGTGTGATGAAGCTTTCGAACGTGCTAAAGATGAAGATAAGCCTATATTTTTGAGTATTGGTTATAGTGCTTGTCATTGGTGCCACGTTTTAGCACACGAAAGCTTTGAAGATACAGAAATAGCCGATATTCTAAATGAAAATTTCATATCTATAAAGGTTGATAAGGAAGAAAGACCGGATATAGATAGCGTTTATATGGCGGTTTGCCAGGCATTTACCGGAAGTGGCGGTTGGCCTACAAGCATTTTTATGACATACGATCAAAAACCGTTTTTTGCAGGAACTTATTTTCCTAAAACTTCTCGTGGCTCAATGGTTGGCTTTAAAGACCTTCTTATTGCAATAAAAGAGGCTTGGCAAAAAAATAGAGTTTTGTTAATTGAACAATCCGAAAAGATTATAAATCATCTCAATAAAACAGAGATTTTCAGTGATATCGCAGAAGCTGAATTAGTTCATCAAGCCGTATCGATGTATAGTAGAATTTATGACGAAAAATTCGGTGGATTTGGTCACGCTCCTAAATTTCCAACACCACATAATCTAATATTTTTACTTTCCTATTACGAACGTTTTGAGGATAAAGAATGCTTGGAAATGGTTGAAAAAACACTTTTGCAAATGTACCGTGGAGGTATGTTTGACCATATAGGTTACGGCTTTTGCCGATACTCTACAGATCAGAAGTTTCTTGTTCCTCATTTTGAAAAAATGCTTTATGATAATGCTTTATTGATACTTGCTTACTGTAAGGCTTATTCTATTACAAATAAGGGTCTGTATCTTGAAATTGCAGAAAAAACCGCGGATTATATTTTGCGTGAAATGACGTCAAAAGAGGGAGGCTTTTTCAGCGCACAAGATGCTGATAGTGAGGGCGAAGAGGGAAAGTATTATTTGCTTACTCCCGATGAAATTTGTAATGTGTTAGGTAAAACAGATGGTGAGAAATTTAACCGACATTTTGATATAACAGACAAAGGTAACTTTGAAGGTAAAAGCATTCCTAATTTGCTTAAAAGTGATTATGAAGATAAAAGTTTTGAAAAATTTTTACCAAAGCTTCAACAATACAGGAGAAACCGATATTTTCTTCATTTAGATGACAAAATTCTTACATCGTGGAACTCTCTTATGATAGCCGCGTTGTGTGAATTATTCCTTGTAAGTAAAAAAGAAATTTATCTGAATGCAGCGAAAAAGGCAGATGAATATATAAAAAAGTTTCTCTGTGAAAACGGAACGCTTTTTGTAAGCTTCCGAGACGGAAAGCGTGGTGTAAATGGCTTTTTAGATGACTATGCAAATTTTATTTTTGCCCAATTAAGTTTATATAGACTAACTTTATACGATAATTATCTCAACTGTGCCAAGGAAATGTGTGATAAAGTTATAAGCGATTTTAGTGATAATACGGGCGGGTTTTATTTGTATGGCAATAAAAGTGAAGAATTGATTCTGCGACCTAAAGATACCTATGACGGTGCAATTCCAAGCGGCAACTCTTTTATGGCTTATAATTTTGTTAAATTGTATTTTTTGACGTCGGATGATAAATATAAACGCTTATCTGAACAACAATTAAATTATATCTCCACTGAAGCTAATTCTTATCCTATTAACCATGCAATGTTTTTGACTGCACTTTTAGAATATAATGAACCTTTGGTGAAAATTACTGTTGTTTTAGATGATAAAACGGATACAAGTACTATGATTTTAAATTTGCCTTTAAATGCTACGATAAATATTTTGACTGAACCTACAAAAGATTTTCGATTAAAAAACGGAATGACAACCTATTATGTATGTAAAGGTCACAGTTGTTTGCCGCCAACAAACAATTTAGATGAAATTATTAAATAATTAATCACCCTTGCAAACCATTAAAAGCTTGCAAGGGTGATTTTTCTATAGCAAAATCGAATTTATATTTATAATTTTAACGCAAAAATTCTATAATTTCTTTTAATTTTTCCGAACAATCTTTAACACCTAAATCATACATTCTCTGAAGCTTTTCTTTGTCTTTTTCCGTTCTTTTGACTTCAATATGTTCGCTTGGTCTTAAAACAAGTATTTTACCCTCGTTTTCGAGATTTTCAATGTAATCGCATTGTTCGTTGTACATTTTGTTTCTGTTGTTTAACGTTTTTGCAAAATTGGGGTAATTTTTATAAAATATTTCCGCACCGTGAATATCACCCGATTTTCTGTAGCCTTCCGGTCGTGTGAGTATGACGAAAACTCTGTCACAGCCGTCCTCTAAAGCTTTTTTAACCGGAATACTATCTGCAATACCTCCGTCAAGAAAAGGCGTATTATCGACCTCTACAGGCTTAGAAAGAAAGGGGAGTGAGCCTGACGCTCTTAAATACTCCATACACTTTTCTTCTTTTAAATCATAAATGCTTTTATATTCAGCTTCACCCGTAATCATATTGGTAACGACTGCAAAAAATTGTGTTTTACAGTTTTTATAGGTTTCTGTGTCCATAGGGTCAAGCTTGAAGGGAATCTCATCAAACCAGAATTCCTTGTGCATTAAATTACCTGTTTTTAATAAGGATTTCCATCCCATATTTTCGGGGTTTCCGCCGTATTTCAAATTGTATCTTATAACTCTGCCGATATTTTTTGATTTGTAATTTATGCCGAATAATGCACCGGCAGATACACCGTAGCAACAATCGGTTTCAACGTTATTTTTCATAAGAACGTCAAGTGCGCCTGCGGTGTACATTCCTCGCATAGCACCGCCCTCAAGAATTAAAGCAGTTTTCATATTTTACCTCTTTTTTAAAACTTTAATAGTATGTTCGTTTGCTATAATTAAGCAGATAATAAGTGCCAGTAATACAAACGGGGTGATACTAAATGTTGTTGCAGTTGCAATGTAGCCAAAAACAAGCTGAACAAAGAAGCCTGTACCGTAAGCGCCACCCATATGAAAGCCTGTAAGGTCTGTGGAATATTCCTTACCAAAACGCTCGGGAACACTGTGTAAAATACTTGGGAAAATAGGTCCAAAGCCAACACCGATTAAAAGAAGACCAACCGGTGAGAAAGCACCTAAAGGTAAAATCAAAATAATCATACCAATAAATGCAACGGAAATACCGCCCCTTATCAGTGTATTGTCGGATGCTTTTATTGAAATAAAGCCGGAAATTAACCTGCCAAGCATAATGCCGCAAAAATATAAGGAAATCCATCGTGCGGCAGTATCGGGTGAATAACTGAAAGTATTTACAAGGTAAGAAGCACCCCACGTGCCTATAAGAAACTCCATACTGCAATATAAACCTTGTGATAATATGCTTGTAATTACGCCTTTGATTTTTAAAATACTGATGATGTCTTTTTTATTATTATTTGTTTCGGTTTTTTCTTCGGATATTCTGTTTTTGTTATCTTCTTTTATCCATTTTTTAATTGATATTAGAACTAACAAGCTAATTGAGAATTGAATTAAAGCAATTATTCTGTAGCCGTTACGCCATTCACCTGTATCACTTAAGAAGTTTGACATTATAAGCGGACTTAAAGTAACACCAATACCCCAGAAACAGTGAAGCCAGCTCATATGACGAGCTTTATAATTCAATGAAATATAATTATTTAAGCCTGTGTCAATAGCACCTGAACCATAACTCATAATTACGGTGAAAATCATCATTACAATTATATTGGGTGAAAAGCTGATGCCTATTAAACCGATAACAGTTAAAAGTATTGAAAAATAAGTAACCTTTGGTGTGCCGAATTTTCTCAAAAGTGGTCCTGCTATAAAACTGACACCACCGGCACAAATTCCTGTTATTATACTATAGACCGACGCAAAGCTTTCGCTTATCATAAAATCCTTGTGAACAACAGGCCAGGTAACACCGAAGAGCGAGTCCGGCAGACCTAAAGAAATAAAAACAATATAAATTACAACTAATATACCAATCATAAAAAGCTTAATTATCCTGCGGGTAGATTATTCCCATATCCTTTCTTATTTCATCCATTTGCTTTGTGATAAAAAGTGTCTGTTCGGGTGTAACAATAGGGCTTTGCTTCAGATTTTTGTTTATACAATCGCATACGTGCTGAATCTGCTCTTCAAAGCCGTTACCCCAATACCTTGTTTCTATTGTTTCGTTAGTACCGTCAAGCAAATGAATTTCAATTTCTTGCGGTGCATAGAATCTGTTTAAATGAACGTAACCCTTTGTGCCGTAAATATAACCCTCGTTTGGCTTTCTTAAAAGGGTGGCACAAGAAAGGTCTGCAATCGCACCATTTTCATATTTTATGATACTACAAGTATGAGAATCAGTGCTATTATATTTATCACAAAAAGATTTGGTTGAAACTATATCCTTACCTAAATACCAGCTTGCAAAATTTAGACCATAAACACCAACGTCGAGAAGAGCACCGCCACCGTTTTCAGGCTTCAAAGCATGGTGGTCCATTTCATCTTCATCAAAAGTGTAACAAAACTTTCCTTCAACACCACGTATGTCACCTAAAACACCGTTTTCAACAAGCTCAAGCATTTTATTAGTACCTGGCACTAGTCTTGCCCACATAGCTTCCATAAGAAATACGTTATTTTTCTTTGCGCAGTCAAACATTGCTTCAACTTCATTACTGTTAACTGCTAGAGGCTTTTCACAAATTACATTCTTGCCATTTTTCATCATAAGAATTGAACAATCCTTGTGACCCGAATGGGGTACGGCAATATAAGCAACGTCAATCTTATCAGATTCAGCCATGCTTTCGTAAGAATCAAATCTGTATCTGATATTGAATTCATCACCGAATGTATTGGCATTTTCCTTTGTTCTTGAAGCAATCGAGGTAAGCTCTGCATCACCAACGTTTTTTATAGCTTCTGCAAATCTGTGTGCAATGTTGCCTGTTCCGACGATACCAAATCTTATTTTCTTCATTAAAATCACCTTTTTCAGTATACCATATAAAATCTACTTGTACAATAAAAAAACTTGTATTATAATATTTCAAATAGTAAATATACATGGGTGTAGAGGTGAATTTGTTGGATTTAATGAAGGCTATGTCAGAAAGACATTCTGTAAGAAGATATACTAATGAGCCGTTAAAACAGGCTGATGTTGATTTCTTAAACAATGAAATTGAAAAAGTCAATCTTGAAAGTGGCTTGCGTTTTCGTTTAGTAACAAACGAGCCAAACGCTTTTACCGGTTTAATGGCAAGCTACGGTCATTTCAGCGGTTGCACTGATTATATCGTTGCTGTTGGTCCTAAAAATAAAGATGAAGAAATTGGTTATTACGGTGAAAAGCTCGTTCTGTTAGCGCAAAGTATTGGTGTAAACTCTTGTTGGGTTGCCTTGACTTATAATAAAAGCAAGGTTGATTTTAAGCTAAATAAAGGCGAAAAATACTATATTGTTATTTCTCTCGGTTACGGTGTACATCAAGGCAGACCTCATGCTAATAAACCATTAGACAAGCTTTGCAGTTATAAAGGTGAAATGCCACAATGGTTTAAAAATGCGATGGATTGTGTTTTATTAGCCCCAACCGCTATAAACCAACAGAAATTCCATTTTGAATTAAAAGATAATAACGTTGTCAAGGCAAAATCATTTTTCGGTCCTTATTCTAAAATGGATTTAGGTATTGCGAAGTATCATTTTGAGTTAGGTGCAAACGGTACAGATTTCAGGTGGGAATAATGAAAATAATAAGAATTATGTTTGTTTGCCACGGCAATATCTGTAGAAGTCCGATGGCAGAGTTTGTTTTTAAAGATATGGTAAAAAATGAAAACCTCGACATAAAGTTTCAAGTATCATCAAGTGCCACGAGTACAGAGGAAATCTGGAACGGAATCGGTAATCCTGTTTATCCGCCTGCTAAACGCGAATTAGCCAAGCACGGTATTAATTGCGAGGGTAAACGTGCCGTGCAGTTAAAAGCCGAAGATTATGAAAATTACGATTATTTTATCGGTATGGATACTATGAATATCCGTAATATGAATAGAATTCTTAACGATAAAGATGGTAAAATTTATAAACTGATGTCTTTTACAGGTAACTCAAAAGATGTAGCCGACCCTTGGTACAGCGGTGATTTTGAAACAACTTACAACGATGTGTATAGTGGATGTAAGGGTCTTTTAGATTTTATTAATAAGAGGAAGTAAATTTATGCAGATGGTTATTATAACCGCTTTAGGTGTGGGCGGTGCTACCGTTTTCGGTGCAATTATTGGTTTTGTTTTCAAAAATATATCACACAAATTAAGTGATATCGTTCTTTCATTTGCTGCGGGTGTTATGCTTGCCGCTTCAGTTTTAGGGTTGATTATACCTTCTATTGATTACGGCGGTAAATATGGCATTATAGTTACTGTAGCAGGTATTTTTACCGGTGCTATATGTCTTAATGTTATCGATAAGCTCGTGCCTCACTTGCACAAGCTTTCCGGTGGTGAGCAAGAGCTTCATAAGAACAATAAAGATATAAATAAAGTTATACTTTTCGTTTTAGCTATTGCTATTCATAATTTGCCCGAGGGTATTGCCGCTGGTGTTGGTTTCGGTTCAGGTAACGTTGCCGATGCTATTATGATAGCTTTAGGTATTGCTTTGCAGAATATCCCTGAGGGTATGGTTATTATTACACCTATGCTTTCAGCAGGTATAACGCCCGGTAAAACGTTTATTATCGCTTTAGCAACAGGTCTTGTAGAGGTTGTAGGTACACTTTTAGGTTATTTTGCAGTTAACGTTGCTTCTGCGATTCTTCCGTTTGCTCTTGCCTTTGCAGGTGGTACAATGCTTTACGTTGTCAGTGACGAAATGATTCTTGAAACCCACGCACACGGTAGCGAAAGAGGAGCTACTTATTCACTTCTTTTCGGCTTTTGTTTAATGCTTGTTTTCGATGTTGTTTTAGGCTGATATGAAGTATAAAAAAGTTGTTAAAGGTATTTTTATAAACAGACCAAACAGGTTTATTGCAAAGGTTATTGTTGATGGTGTTGAAGAAACTGTTCACGTAAAAAATACAGGCAGATGCAAAGAATTGTTAATTGAAAATGCCGTTGTATATCTTTCTGTATCTGATAATCCTTTGAGAAAAACTAAATATGACCTTATCGCAGTTGAAAAACATACTGAAAATGGCATATTGCTTATAAATATGGATTCACAAGCACCAAATGATATGGTGGCAGAGTGGTTACCAAAAAGCGGTTTGTTTTCTAAAAACGCGATAATCAAAAGAGAGGTAACTTTCGGTAAATCACGGTTTGATTTTTATGTTGAAGATTCAGGTCGAAAAGCTTTTATTGAAGTTAAGGGGGTTACCCTTGAAAATAAAGGTGTAGCTCTTTTTCCCGATGCTCCGACTGAAAGGGGAGTCAAGCATATTAACGAGCTTTGCTCTTGTGTTGAAAAGGGCTATTCAGCTTTTATAATTTTTGTCATCCAAATGTCGGGTGTAAAGCTCTTCAAACCAAACGATAATACCCATAAAGCCTTCGGTGATGCTTTGAGGTGTGCAGAAAAATCAGACGTTAGAATTTTAGCTTATGACAGTATAGTTGGTGATGATTTTGCAACTATTAACAAAAGTATCTCAGTTGATTTGAAATGATATATTCACTTGTTTTTTGAGGTTGAAATGAATAAAGAAGATGTTATAAATTTTTTTGATTCAATTGCTCCGTTGTGGGATGATGGTATGATAAAACCGCAGTGGAAAATTGATAAAATTCTTGATATTGCAGAAATTTCCGAGAGCATTTCAGTTCTTGATGTTGCTTGCGGAACAGGTGTATTAGTGCCTGATTATAAAAGCAGAAATGTGGGAAAATATACCGGTATCGATATCTCAAAAAATATGATAGATATTGCTATTGACAAATTTTCTTCATATGATAATTTCAATTTTCTGTGTGGTGATGCAGAAAAATTTAGGTTTTCAGAAAAATTTAATTCAATAGTTATTTATAATGCATTTCCTCATTTTGTTAATTCTGATAAATTGTTAGGTAATCTCTCTAAATGCCTTGTTGATGGTGGCAGAGTTACCATTGCCCATTCAATGAGCCGAGAAGAGCTGATAAAGCACCATTCAGGTAAAGCCAAAAATGTTTCTAGGATGCTCCCTGAAATTGATGAAATGAAAGAGCTTTTAAAGCCTTATTTTGAAGTGGATACTTTTATTTCAGATAATGAAATTTATATTATCTCGGGAACACTTATTTAATAAAACAAGCCTTGTAATTAACGAAAAATTACAAGGCTTGTTTTCTATTTTTATTATATTTATTTCCAGCAATCAACATCGTGAGGTAAATCAATATCTGTTGCCTTAAAGGTTACTTTTTCACCATTTTTTACTTTCTTTTCGTAATCCTTTAAGGCTCTGAAAGCATATTTACCGAGAATAACAATAACAGGCATATTTATAACCGTCATAGCACCCATAGTAACGTCTGCTATGTTCCATAAGAGGTCTGCACTAAGTCCTGCACCGATAAAGATAACAATTGCCGCAATAATATGATAAATGTTTTGAACTTTTTTGGAGGGCACTTTACCTAAAATGAAATTGGCACATTGGTCTACGTAGTAAAGGTTTCCTAAAAGAGTTGTGAAAGCAAAAAGTATCATTGCAATTGTTATAAAAACAGGACCGAAAGTGCCTAATGTACTGCTTAAAGCAGCTTGAATGTAAGGTGCACCTGAAAGCTCTTTAGTCGGCTCAACACCTGAACACATACACATAAAAGCAGTAGCTGAGCAAACGAGAAGTGTGTCAATAAATACTGATAATACCTGCACAAGACCTTGTTTTGCGGGGTGGTCAATTTCCGCAGAAGCAGACGCGTTAGGTGCAGAGCCAACACCGGCTTCGTTACTGAAAAGTCCGCGTTTAATACCATACATTACACAAGAACCTGAAAAACCGCCAAAGATAGCCTTAAAATCAAATGCTTGTGTAAAAATCTGTTCAAAAACAGAGGGGAGAGTTTTTACGTTTAATAAAACTATTAACAAAGCTACAGCGATATAAGCAACACCCATAACGGGTACAAGGAATGTTGTAACTTTAATAACTCTTGAGCCACCACCTAAAAGACAATAACCAACAATAATTGCGATAATTAAACCGATTAACCAAGGTGTGATTTCGGGGTTGTAAAATGAATATTCTGAAAAAGTTGACTGCAAGTTGTAAGATGCAAGCATATTGAAACCGAAGCCATAAGTTAAAATCAAGAAGATTGCAAAAATAATTGCTAACGGCTTGTTCTTTAATGCGGTCTGAATGTAGTAAGCGGGTCCGCCGTAACAGCCTTCAGAACCTTTTTTCTTGTAAAGCTGAGCTAATGTGCTTTCAACAAAAGCTGAAGCACTACCGATTATAGCTATTATCCACATCCAGAAAACAGAGCCGAAGCCACCGAGGCAAAGTGCGGTAGAAACACCGATGATATTACCTGTGCCAACTCTTGACGCAGTCGAAACCATCAAAGCCTGAAAAGATGAAACACCTTTTCCGTCTGTTGGCTTTTCAGTAACTGCTTTTATTTGTTCTTTAATAAGCCTGAATTGAACAAATTTTGTTCTGAAGGTAAAATATATACCGCCTGCAACAAGAAATATAATTAATATGTAGCTGTAAAGCGCATCATTTAAGTTTGCAATAAAATTCTCAAACATACTTAGACCTCGTTTCGATTTTTAACAAGAAGAATTATATTAAATAGTAAAATAAATGTCAATCTAAACTTATTGACTGTATACTATTGCTATGTTAAAATTCATATAATTAAGTTTTTGGGTGTGATATTATGATTAAAAAGCTTCATCTTGTATGTAATGCTCATCTTGACCCTGTTTGGCAGTGGGAATGGGAGGAGGGGGCGGCTGAAGCCCTTTCAACTTTCAGAATTGCCGCAAATTTTTGCGAAGAGTTTGATAGCTTCGTTTTCTGTCACAATGAGTCTTTATTATATAAATGGGTTGAAGAATTTGACCCTGCTCTTTTTGAAAAAATACGTGATCTAGTTAAACGCGGCAAATGGCATATCATGGGTGGTTGGCATCTTCAGCCGGACTGTAATATGCCATCAGGTGAATTCTTTGTTCGTCAGATTTTTTCAGGTCGTAAATATTTTAAAGAGAAATTCGGTGTTGTGCCTACAATAGCTTTTAATCCCGATCCATTTGGCCATTCAAGAGGCCTTGTTCAGATTATGAAAAAGACCGGTTACGAGGGTTATCTTTTTATGAGACCTTCTGACAGCTTTATGACTTTACCTCACCATAATTTTAAGTGGGTTGGTTACGACGGCTCTGAAATTATGGCTTCAAAAATATGCTTTGGATATAATTCAGGTAAAGGCAGAGCAGGAGAGAAAATTACAAGGATTCTTAAAGAGGTTGATGATGAAGAATTTTATCTTTGCCTTTGGGGTATTGGTAATCACGGCGGCGGACCATCTAAAAAAGATTTAGTTGATATTACTGATATCATTGAAGCAGAAAAAGAAAAAGGCACTGAAATAATTCATTCAACACCTGAAAGATATTTCGAAGAATTAAAGAACGTTGATTTACCAAAGGTTGAAAAAAGTCTCAATCTATGGGCACCCGGTTGCTATACAAGCCAGGTAAGAATTAAACAGAAATATCGTCAGGCTGAAAATGAATATTTCTTTGCAGAAAGCATCTGCTCACACGCTTCTTCATTAGGTCTTATGGAATACCCTGAAAAAGATTTTGCTGAAGCAATTTATGATATTATAACTGTTCAGTTTCATGATATTCTTCCGGGCTCCTCAATTCAACCTGCTGAAGAGATGGCTTTAAGAATGTTGGACCACGCTCTTGAGATATTGTCAAGAGTTAAAACAAAAGCTTTCTTTGCGTTATCTGACGGTCAGAAAAAACCGGATGAAGATAAAATACCTATTTTCGTTTATAACCCTTATCCCTATGAAATTAAAGGTGATTTTACTGCCGAGTTTATGTTATGGGATCAGGTTCGTGATTTAATTTATATGTCACCTGATATTTATGACGAAAACGGTATCCTTTTAAATTCACAATGCGAAAAAGAATATAGCTCTTTACCTATGGAATGGCGTAAGAGAGTGGTGTTTAACGCAACTCTCGAGCCTATGAGGCTTAATCGTTTTGATTGTGGCTTTACTGTGCTTGATAAGAAGCCAAAGTATGAATTAACAACAGAAAAAGATTGCCTTGTTTATGATAAAAATGGTTTAAGGGTTAAAATCAATAAAACAACAGGACTTGTTGATTCAATAGAGAAAAACGGTGTTGAATATATTAACAAGCCTGCTTTTTCTCTCGATATTTATAAAGATAACCATGACCCTTGGTATATGGAAGATATCGGTTGGAGAGAGGTTATATCTAATTTCACTCTTTTATCACCCGAAGAGGTTAATGAATATTATTGTGTAAACGATATACTTGAGCCTGTAAGAGTTGTTGAATCAGGAGACGTCAGATGCGTCGTAGAAGCTGCATTCGGTTATAAATCTTCAAGAGCAGTTGTTAAATATATAATTTCACATAACGGTGATTTTAACGTAGACGTCAGAATTAACTGGAATGAAAAGCAAGAGCTTGTAAAATTGAATGTTCCTGCTGCATTTAAGGTTGACGATTGTATTGGTGAACACGCTTACGGTAGAGAAAATCTTAAAACCGACCTTACCGAAAATGTTTCACAGAAATTCATTGCTATTTGCGGTGAAGATAAAGGTATCACCGTTGCAAATAACGGTATTTACGGCTCTTCTTTTGATAGTGAAACAAGCACCTTGAAGCTTACGCTTCTTCGTTCACCATCTTATTGCGCTCATCCTGTTGATGACAGAATTGTTCTTCCTCAGGATAAATTCTCGCCATATATTGAACAAGGTGAAAGAGATTATAGCTTCAAGCTTGATTTTGGTGAAAAAACTTATATTCTTAATTCGGCTTCAAGGTTTGCTCAGCATTTTAACGTTAAACCTATGGCTCTTTCATTATACCCGAGTGGTTTAGGTAAAAAACCAATTGCACCCGTTTCTATTAAGGGTAATGATATTATAAATATCACCGCATTCAAGAAGGCAGAAATAGGTGAGGGCTATATTATCCGTCTATTTAATCCCGTTGAAACAAAGCAAAGCGCACAATTAACTTTTAAAAATATTACAAAAGAAGTAAATTTCGGTGCATTTGAAATAAAAACCCTCCGTTGCACAGAAGAAGAAATCACAGAAAGTGATTTGTTAGAAAATTTACTTGGTTAAATTAAAACTCTGTTTGATTTTAGCATCAAACAGAGTTTTTTCTCTTATTCAATAACAAATGTTGTAACTGAATATCCTTTGAGTTTTGTTTTAAATGTGTTTTTATCAACAGTGCCTTTACCAGCATTTTTCCAATGCTCACCATTATTTAAAGAGCCACTTGTTCTTATAATATCGTATTTTGAAAAATTCTTGCCGAATCCGTCGATAAAGAACTCTCTTTCTTCATCTTTTTCCGATCTGTTAAGGCAAACGATGGTAAGCCTTTTAGTTTTATTATTAAATGCGGCAAGAGTGTCTTTGTCGCAATGAATAATGGTATCGCCGGGTCTTATGTATCTTGAAAACTGACCGAAGGAATAATACTTTTGAGAAAGTAATATATCTTCATTATCGTGGTCCGCAACTGCAACTCCCCAAAACCCCTTGCT
Organism: Acutalibacteraceae bacterium; assembly: GCA_045638585.1. GTDB lineage: Bacteria > Bacillota > Clostridia > Oscillospirales > Acutalibacteraceae > DTU089. Next base: position 17,895 of record JAZUBO010000030.1, read on the forward strand.
TGTGTCAGGCATACCGTTATCTTTGTTACCGTTATAACCGTCTTTGCTTACGTGACAGTCAATAACAAGCCATATAACCCAAGCGGATGGTGAAAGGCAGTTGATGTCAGAAATAATCTTTGAAGCAAGCCATAAGCCCGCGCCCATCTCACCGGACTTTTTACCGATTGTGTTACTCCAGTCGGTCTCACTCATCCAAAGATTAAATCCCTCGTTTTTAGCTAATTGACCTAACTGCTTAATTCTTCTGGTTATGTAAGTGTGGGTGCTTATTCTGTCAATAACGGCTTTTACTTCTTCAGTATATTTATTATATGAAGTGATTTGATGAGATGTAGAGGTTTCATCGCTGGCAACTATTTCAATATCGTTTAAACCTTTGTTTTTGATAGCTTTAGAAGTTTCGAGTATAATTTTATTCTGACTTTTACCGCTTGAAAAATGGCATCCCTCTTGCTTATCGCTTAAATAATGCCAATAACCCGAAGCAGGCTCATTCATAGGTGAAATAGAGGAAACTTTAATGTTAAGCTTATTGTTTATGTATTCAGTAACAGTTGCTAAATATTCAGCAAAAGCTTCGTAACTATTTTCTCTTAAATTGTCTTTTTTGGGATTTTTACCGCCCGAAGAACAACCGCTTTTTGTCATAAAATAGGGTGGAGAGTTTGAGAAAACTTCAACATAAGCATTTTCACCGGAAGCCTCGTAACACGCGTTCAAAACGTTTAATTGGTTTGAATCTGCATCGTATTTATATGAGTATTCTCCGCTGCTTTTGTCAAAACACAACCACCCCGGTACAGAAGAGTCTGTGCGGGTAATATGAGTGTGAGATGGGTCGTCACCGCCACCAATGTTGTATCTCATAATATTTAAATTTAACCCCTCATGAGAAAAGAAAAGCTTCGCCGATTTTTCAGTTAAAACAGGGGAGTAGCCAACCCTGTAAGCCCACCAACAAAGGCTTGTTCCCCAACCTTGAAACTTGCCGTTATTAGTTGTACTTGCATTAGCCTTTGAAACAATAATCTTTTTCATAAAATCCACCACCGAATTTGTTATGGTTTAATTATATATCAAATATCATTAATGTAAAGTATTGAAGAGAAAAATCAAGATTGGAGTTCAAATCTCTTCTCGTTTTAATCCATTAAGAAAATAAAAAGACCTTGATAGAATTACCAAAGTCTTTCTGTGGCGGAGATGAAGAGATTTGAACTCTTGAAAAGTGTAGGAAAATCAGGGGGTTTGGGGCGGTTGACATCATATTGACATCAAAAGGTGGAAAATCAGCCGGAAAAGGCGTCGTTTAGAGCACTGCGAGAACGGTTGAGTGCGACCTTGCGGAAATCGGTGTAAATGTCAAGTGTAGTGCTGATTTGCTTGTGGCCCAGGATCTCGGACACGGACTTGATATCAACACCGTTTTCTATCGCTACCGTAGCGAAGCTGTGACGGAGCTGGTGGGCGGTGGCAGTAATGCCGACGTCGTGTTTATAATGCTTGTATAGCGTTTCAAATTCTTTTTTCGTCAGAGGGGTAGTGCCGTTGTTGGAAATAACGTATCCGCTGTCTTTCTTTGCCTTTAGCAGTTTTTCTTTGAGAGGGAGGAGCAGGGGGACAAGGCGCTTGCCGGCTTCGGTTTTGGGTGTTTTGATATAAGGGGTGACGCCTTCGTGGGCGACGCTTTTTGTAACGTGGATGATATCCTCGTCAAAATCAATGTCCTTCCATTCGAGAGCCAGGATCTCGCCCTTTCGCAGACCGGAGTAAATTGCGATTTGAGGGAACAACCAGGGGTTGCCGGTGGACTTGATCTTTTGCTCATCCGAAAGAGATGCGGCTGGACGTTGTTCTTTCGGCAGGCCCTTCGGTACAGTGACAGCGGTGCAGGGGTTATACTGCACGTCACCTTCAATAATACCGTGATTGAATATTCCGCTGATTACAATGCGTTGATTGGCTACCGTCTTTTGTGCAAAGCCCTGCGAGGTGAGTATTCTTAAAAAACGTGCAATGTCTTTGGGAGTAATTTCTTTTATCGGGAGATCTCCGAAATGCTCCAGAGCTCGTCTCAGCGCAGGTTTATAAACACAAATTGACTGACCGGCGAGGCGAGGCTCTGCCTCCTCCCACCATTCATCGGCAACCTCCGAGAATCTTCTGCCGATCTGCTGCTTTTCCTCGTATTCAAGGATCTTTTTGTTGATTTCTCGCTCGCTGGAGCCGTAGAAATATATACGTTTTCCGTTTTTGTCGATGATTGATTTTTGATAGCGACCGTCTTTGCGGGGCTTGAGTTTGGATTTTGGCATAGGTGTACCTCCTAAATTAGTTCTTGACTTTTGTGTTTGGAGGTAGTATAATAACGGTGGTTGTGTGATGTGGTTTTATACTGCCTCACGCTCTGGCCTGTCGGTGTTGGCGCACCGGCAGGTTTTTTTATTATGTCGTCTCGCTTTCACATTTTAATTGCATCTTGTGCTCTACTTGAATATTTAACTATTCCGTCGGGAAATGGAGTTCCGTTAATTGCTGCGGTTTTTGCCATAGATGCGATTCGCTTTCGTTGGCGTTCAATTAGATCTCTGGCAGCGTTTGCTTCCGAATACCCGGATGGAATACAAATACATTCGAGTAAAAAACAAATGGCCCAGCACTCTTCTCTTGGTGTATCTTTGTATTTATCGTCAAAAAGGGTTGATAAGTAATCGCTACGTTCTCCTTTTTTGAAAGCTTCGTAGTCGCCTTTGAGCGAATCATAAGCTTTTCTTAATAGTTCCTTTGCAAAAGATGTTGAAGCATAAGGAGACAATATAGCTGATAATGCACGATGATATTGTTGTATCGGCATAGAAAGTCCTCTACCTTCAATTGGTTTGTTTGAATGATACCGTTCAAGCAAATAGATTACTCCGAAAAAACCTGCTATGCCTAACAATCCCCATAAAGCATCTAAAAATTCCATAAGAGCCTCCTTAGTTAAAACTTTGCACGAAGCTCGACGACACGGCCGAGGATTGTGATCGGGATGTTTACAATATCATCATTTGAATAGAATGTAGGAGTAAAAGTGGGGTTGAGGGGCTGAAGGAGGATACCGCCGGGCTGCTTCATAACCTTTTTGCAAGTGGCGTGATCTCCGTTGACGCAGACAATGGCAATCTGACCAGAGTCAACATCCGGCTGCTTGCGAACGATAACAACGTCTCCGTCGGAAATCTTGGGTTCCATAGACTGTCCCTTGATCTGCAGGGCAAAGTATTCAAAGCCGTCACGTGCCATCTGCTCGGGGATCTCCTCATAGTCAATAATATCCTCAATGGCTTCAAGAGGGATGCCTGCAGCTACGTTGCCGAGAACGGGGATGCGAAGCGCTTGAGGAACATTTATCGGCTCTCGTTTACCGACAGGGGTAGCAATATCAAGTATGGTTGGGCGGTCCCACCCGGTAAGATATGATGGATCAATATTGAATATTTCGGCAAGCGAGTTAATTGATTGAATGTCGGGCTCTGACTTACCAAGCTCCCACATACGCACAGCACTTTCGCTTTTATAAAGACGCTCTGCCAGATCCTTTTGAGTATAGCCGTTCTTAACTCTGAGCTCTCTGATTCGGCGGCCTGTTTCCAAGTTTTTTGCTTTAGCTCTGTTTGCCATTTTTTTACCTCCTATCCGCAAATTAATTGCGGGTTAATTCTATTATAGCAAAAAAATTGCGGATTTCAATAGTTTTTTTGAAAAAACCTCTTGACAGCAACAACTTTGCTGAGTATAATAAGAATACAAGCAACAAAATTGCGGTTTTGATTCAATAGGAGGTAAAATTGGATGGAAAAGCTTAGAACTTTCAGAAAAGAAAAAGGTCTAACGCAGGACGAAATGGCTAAAAAGCTTCATATCACTCTCTCCATGTATGAAAAAGTGGAGTGCGGCCGTGCTGGTGCATCTGCCGCTTTTATGAGGAGATTAAAAGCGGCCTTTCCTGATGCGAATATAGACCTTTTATTTTTTGCCGGCAACAGCAACAAAATTGCTGTGGATTGTGAGGCTTGATATGGAAAACACTAAAAATCTTGGTGAAATAATTAAGCAATTTCGCAAGGAAAACGGTTTAACCTTGAGGGAATTTGCAGATAAAAGCGGCTTGTCTCACACTTATATATTTATGCTTGAGGAAAACAGAAATTCAAAAACAGGAGAGTCAATAGCTCCTTCGTTTTTAACGCTGATAAAAATAGCCAGAGTTTTAGGCGTTTCCACGAGCGAGCTTGTTGCTACCATTGAAAGATGAGAAAGGAGGCTTGAAATGGAAGCGGTTTACGAGTGCAAGGAGCAGAGGCTTCAGAAGGACTTTAGACATTCTATTGTTGCCAGGGACGAGCACGGATATATCGTCGGTACATATTACGGATTCTGGGCTCCGGGGCTGAGGACTGTGACACTGTATCCCGATTACAATCATCCTGCCTATAAGCCCGGCTGGAAGCTCAGCAAGAAAAGAGTGTATGACGGATTTATCAGATGCACCGTTAAGCCTACGATAGTCAGTATTGCAAGCAGCAAGCCGGAGCCGAAGGGCGAGACCTGGCGAGACAGAAAAATGCCTATGCAGGGGCAGGAAAGGATGAAGATCTGATGGCAAGAGAAAAGATTGATTACAGAAGCAATATTGCGAGCATCCGAGAGATGTTCCCCGGTGCGGGAATGTTGACGGTGCCGCAGGTTGCCGGGTGGCTGCAGGTTGACAGACGCACGGTTGCGGGACTTATTCAGAGAAGGAGAGATCCTCTCCCTGCGGTCAACGTTGGCAGCGAAAAGAAAAAGATTTATAGAGTGTCTGTTGAGGCACTTGCGAGATTTTCAAGTTAGGAGAGGAAGCCCTATGACATTCATAAAAGAAAAAGGACGTCACGAGGCGGTGACGTCGGATGGAAAAATCATTCACTTTGAGGATGCGGCAGAGATGCTTGCCTGCGCCGAGCTGCGTGATAGTTTGCTTGTGCTTGTTGGCAGGGAGCCGGAGAACGTCGGCATGTATGCACCGGCGGACGAGCAATACTCGCCTCTGCAGACAATTAAAAATGTCCGCATCTGCATTGATACGGACGTGGAGTTTATAGAAAAAGCTCTCGCTTGAGCCTGGCAGCACGGACGAGAGCTTAAATGCAAGGCGATCTACGCCTTTAGTATGATTTATTATATCACATTTGAAAACAAAAGTCAACATATAGGAG
>JAZUBO010000031.1:0-62660 GCA_045638585.1 Acutalibacteraceae bacterium
ATAGCTGTAATTACCTGCTTGCTTTCCGCAATTGGTGTTAAGCTTGGTAATATTTTCGGTACAAAATACAAATCAAAGGCTGAATTTGCCGGTGGTTTAATCTTAATTATTTTAGGACTTAAGATTTTACTTGAGGGGTTAGGGATACTTGGTTAAGCTCGCTACGCTCGCAGTGAAGAGTTAATAGTTAATAGTTGAGGGGCTGCGACGCTATTATATGCTTCGCAGAGAGAAACTAACTTACTAATACAATAAATTTTAAAAGGCGGTGTACCTCTCCAAAGAGAGATACACCGCCCTAATATTGTTATGCTGATAAAGCACAGTTTAAAACGTAGGAGTAATCTTCAACAGAAACTTGACTGTCATAATTAGAATCTGCTGCTAAAGTTGCATATTCGTTTAAAGTTAGGTTGTTGTTTGAGGCTCTTTCAACCTCGGCAACGTCAAGAATATTACAAATGCCGTCACCGTTTGTATCTCCGTTGACTATCAATACATAGTCAACACGTTCTTCACCCTCGTAAAGAGTAATAGTTGAGCCTGTACCCCAGAGATGCTTTCCGGAAATGTATTGGCTACCGAGAGCAAACGAGGTTTTTGATTCTGAAACATCAACGATATCCTTTATATCAGAAGCGTTACAAATAGATGTTTGAATTATTTTGTTAGTATAATCAATTTTTGTATTGCCTTTTGCAAAAATATCAAAAAGCACGTGCTTTATATCATTTTCAACGGCAAAGGTGTGTGCAACACTACCTTCCAAGCAACAAATAGTCAAATTGTTTGTGCGACCGGGGAATGCGTATACGTCAATTGATTTAACAGTTGAAGGAATTGTAACTGATTTAAGGTTATAGCAATCGCCCAAGAAGTTTCTTTTAAGCTCTGTCATTGATTCGGGGATTTCGATGCTTTCGATATCTTCACCGTTAATCAGTATATTGATATGCTCTAAATTGGTAAGACCTTCTTTGTTAATAACCTCAATTTCAAACCAGTCTTCCAATGACGGAACTGAAATACTACCTAAGCCGAAAAGTGTACCGTCAATAAATTTCATTGATTCGGGTACGGTTAATGAAGTAACGTATATTCTGGACATAGCGTCCTCAACCATACCGACAGTGCCTTCTTTTAATACGAGGTTTCCTGCACGTGAATAGAGAAGATAATTACCGATATAACAGGTAACGTCCGTATCAGATGTGTCGTATTTAGTACCGTCAAAAGCGCCTACACCAATCTTTTTGATATTATCGTGAAGACCTATTGAAATGAGAGGACTTAAAGCGAAAGCGTATGGAGCAATCTCTGTAGTTTCCTCAGGAACATCAAATCTTGTTGTGTTGGGAAAATAGTTTGCCGCCATAAGAAGCGTTGATTTATCCTTTGTGAAAAGAACGTTGTTCTCTGCTACAAACGCAGGGTTATTTTCTGCACAGGTGAGCTGATAGATATCTGTTGTGCAGAAAAATGCAAGGGGGTTAAAGGTTACAAGAGTTGACGGAAAATGAAGAGTTTGAAGGGCGCTGTCATAGAAGGCGTAATCGTCAATAAATTCAAGACCCTCGTTTAATACGACCTCATCTATCAAAATAGAATTAGCGAAAGCATATTTACCGATATGCTTTAAGCCTGTTCCGAAATTGACTGTTACTAAATTCAAGCTACCGAAAAAGCTATAGTCGCCAATTCTTTTAAGACTGTCGGGTAAGTTCAAGGTTTCAACAATTAAAAGATTACCGTCAAAAGCATAGTCCGCAACCGTTACTGTGCCATCCTTTACGGTGTATTCTTTTTCAGTATCTTTACCGATAATTAAATGATTATCAATATATAAGTTTTCATTTTCCCAGTTTTCTTTATTGGTGTAATACGCTGTATTGCCGAAAGCAGTTTTTTCTATATGTATGGGAGTATCAGGGATATTTATTTCGCTTAAATTACTGCACCCGTAAAAAGCAGATTCGCCTATATGCTCTGTTTTATCAGAAAAAGTTACTGATTTAAGTGACGTGCAACCGAAAAATGCAACGTCGGGAATATCGGTGATTTCTTCGGTGAAAACAAGATTTTCTACGAGCTCATCGTTAAGATAAAGATTTCCTGCTAAAAGAAGAGGATTTCCTTGTCTTGTAGAAAAGCTTACGTTACACCAAGCAGTTAAATCTGAAATATAAATACCCTTTAAAGATGTGCAGCCGGCAAAAGGTGTAGAAAGAGTTGTTTTAAGCGATTTGGGGATAAATACCTTTTCAAGAGCAGAGCAACCCTGGAAGGCTCTTGCATGTATTTCTTCGATACCTTCAGAAATAATAACTGACGTTATCTGCTTGCATCCTGCAAATGCAGAGTCGCCAATAACTTTTACAGGATATCCGTTATACTGTGCAGGGATAGTTATTTCGCCTGAAACAGATGTGTCACAGTCTGTAATTCGGTAATAAAGTAATTCTAATCCGCCACCGCTGTAAACTTCCTCAAACGTCAAATAATTTTCTAAAGAATTTATCTCTATTGCGGCTACGCTGAAAGATAAATTAGAAAAAATTGATATCGTCAGAGCGATACACAATAAAAGTGCTGTAAGTTTTTTCCTTTTCATAATATATACCTCCTATTAAAATTTGTTTTGTTTTTTACGTTAGACAAGATACTCTCTCTATGCTAACACTACTAAAGCGAAAAGAGAAAAACAATATTTTTTGCCTAAATGTCGAAAAATCTTGCCTAATTATCGAAATTTTCGCAAAAAACAAAAAGTGCGCCAACCGAAGTCAACGCACCGAAAACGCAAACCCCGATTGTCGCCAAACAAACTTATACAGCATGGGCATATAACACATACTCATATATGGGCTTTGCGATTTTCACAAATCCTAAAAAGAGTATGCGTAAAAAAGGTATAGTTATCCCTGAAAAAAGAAAAAATACACCCATTAACTGTATATTAAGTTTGTTTGGCAACACTATTGTAACAAAAAAACAGAAAAAATGCAATAGGTAGTATTTTTAGATGTTTAGGGAAAGAAAATTGCACGGTTTGTAATTGGGACATATTCAATATGTAAATAGTTATCGCAGACCTGTTGTTTTATTGTTAAGTTATATAGAACAATTGTAGGGAACGTGGCTTCAGCCCGTTCCGCTTGGGTGCAATTCGTTTACCAACACAATTAATTATATGGGGGGGTTTGTTTACCTTGATGATTATAGTGGATTCCGTGGAGCTTGTTTTGTGTTAAATAAACTTCAATCGGAACGGTGGGTGGTACCCTCGTGTTTTTTATCATTCATATAAAATAGAACAATAAGTTTATTCCTTTACCGTCATAATTTATAGTATGATTTAATTGGTTTACGAGTACCACCCACCGCCCCGATTTAGTTTTTTCTTTTTTATAACGACAGATACGAAATATACACATCACTATATAAAGTTTGTTGAAGGTCGGTCCCCCCTCCTTTTTCGTTTCACGAAAAAAGAGGGATAAACATCGCATATTTTTAGTTTTATACTCAAATTAAATTATTGCAAAACTTATAATGCCGACCGCAGGTCCCGACACTCCTCACTCCTCACTCCTAACTGTGAGCAAAGCGATCCATGGCATCTGGGAGCTGGCATCTGGAGTCTGGTGACTGGTGACTATAAAAAGAAATGGTCAACCCGAGATATGGATTGACCGTTTCTTTTTATTTGCCTTTGATTATTTAAAATACTTAACAGCTGCTTTGAACATCTGGATATCGTAGTTACCTGAAACGTTCTTGTAAAGACCGTCGCCGATACGCTCGCTATGACCCATTTTACCGAACACTCTGCCGTCGGGTGATGTGATACCCTCTATAGCAAACATTGAGTCGTTGGGGTTAAAGTGAACGTCAACAGTTGCGTTACCGTCAAGGTCAACGTACTGTGTTGCAATCTGACCGTTTTCAGCAAGCTTTCTGATAAGCTCTTCGCTTGCAAGGAAACGACCCTCACCGTGAGAAATCGGTACGTTGTAGATATCGCCAACCTCTGTAAGAGCAAGCCAGGGTGACTTGTTAGAAGCAATTCTTGTTCTTACGATTCTTGACTGGTGACGTGCGATTGTGTTGTAAGTAAGAGTAGGACAGCTTTCGTCTGTATCAATAATCTTACCGTAAGGAACAAGGCCTAACTTAATAAGTGCCTGGAAACCGTTACAAATACCGCACATAAGACCATCACGGTTTTCAAGAAGGTCTGTAACACCGTCTTTAACAGTTGCATTTCTGAAGAATGCTGTGATGAATTTAGCTGAACCGTCGGGCTCGTCACCGCCTGAGAAGCCACCGGGAATGAAGATCATCTGAGCACCTTTGAGCTTTGAAGAGAATTCTTCAACACTTGCAGTAATATCCGCAGATGAACGGTTTTTAATAACGATAATTTCGGGCTCTGCACCTGCATCGCGAACTGCCTTTGCGCTATCAAATTCGCAGTTTGTACCGGGGAATGCAGGAATAAGAATTTTCGGCTTTGCAACCTTGATTGCAGGAGCTTTACGTTCTGTTGCAGTAAATGAGAAGTTCTCAACGGGTGTGTTTGTATCGGGAATGTTACAGCTATAAACGCTTTCAAGCTTATCTTCGTAAATACCGAGGATTTCTGTGAAATCAACAGATTCACCTGCAAGAGTAAACTCTGCCTTTTCTGTAACTGTACCGATAAGCTGTGCATCAAGATCTTCGGTTGCTTCAAGAATAAATGTTGCATAATTATATTTGAAAATATCTTCAACTGTTAATTCACTGTTGAATTCAAAGCCGAAGCCGTTACCGAAAGCCATTTTCATAATTGCTTCTGCGATACCGCCCATACCGGGTGTGTAGCAAGAAACTGCTTTACCGTCACGAAGAAGTGAGCAAACCTTATCAAACACTTTAAGAAGTGACTCTGTTTCGGGAAGACCGTTTTCATCAAAGTCAGGAGTAATAAGGTAAACCTTGTTACCTGCTTTTTTGAATTCGGGTGAAACAATATCTTTAACCTTTTCGGTTGTAACTGCGAAAGATACGAGTGTGGGGGGAACATCTAAATCCTCGAATGTACCGCTCATTGAGTCTTTACCACCGATTGAGCCGATACCGAGATTCTTCTGTGCTTTAAATGCACCGAGAAGAGCTGCAAGAGGCTTGCCCCAACGCTTGCTGTCTTTGCCTACACGCTCAAAGTATTCCTGGAATGTAAGATAAACGTCCTCGAACCTTGCACCTGTAGCAATAAGCTTACATACAGATTCAACAACTGCAAGATATGCACCGTGGTAGGGGCTCTTTTCTGTGATAAAGGGATTGTAGCCCCAAGACATAAGTGAGCAATCATCTGTATGCTTCTTTTCAACAGAAATCTTCTGTACCATTGGCTGAATGGGTGTAAGCTGATATTTACCACCGAAAGGCATAAGAACTGTGCCCGCACCGATAGTTGAGTCAAAGCGCTCTGAAAGACCTCTCTTTGAGCAGATGTTAAGGTCATCTGCCATAGCTTTCATATTATCTGTGAAAGTGCCTTTAATTTCTTTATCGTAAGCTTCGGGCTTTGCAGTAGCAACGTCAACGTGTTTATCAGCACCGTTTGAGTTAAGGAAATCACGACTGATATCGCAGATAACCTTGCCGTTCCAATGCATAACAAGTCTTGCTTCTTCAGTTACCTCTGCAACAGGGCAAGCCTGAAGATTTTCAGTTGCTGCAAGCTGAAGGAATCTTTCAACGTTTTCTTTTTCGATAACAACTGCCATTCTTTCCTGTGATTCGGAAATAGCAAGCTCTGTACCATCAAGACCCTCGTATTTTTTGGGAACTGCATTAAGGTCGATTTTAAGACCGTCTGCAAGCTCACCGATAGCAACAGAAACACCGCCTGCACCGAAGTCGTTACAACGCTTAATCATTCTTGTTGCTTCTTTATTTCTGAAAAGTCTCTGAAGCTTTCTTTCTTCGGGAGCATTACCCTTCTGAACCTCTGCACCGCAGGTTTCAAGAGAATCTGCAGTATGAGATTTTGAAGAGCCTGTTGCACCACCGCAACCGTCACGACCTGTGCTACCGCCGAGAAGAATAACTATATCACCGGGGTCAGGACGTTCACGACGAACATTCTCCTGAGGAGCTGCCGCAACAACTGCACCAATTTCCATACGCTTTGCAGCGTAACCGGGGTGGTAAATTTCATCAACGATACCTGTTGCAAGACCAATCTGGTTACCGTATGAAGAGTAACCTGCTGCTGCAGTAGTAACGATAGTTCTCTGAGGAAGCTTACCTTTAATTGTTTCGCTAACGGGCTTTAAGGGGTCAGCTGCACCTGTAACACGCATAGCACCGTAAACGTATGCACGGCCTGAAAGCGGGTCACGGATAGCGCCACCGATACAAGTAGCTGCACCACCGAAAGGCTCGATTTCTGTAGGATGGTTATGTGTTTCGTTTTTGAAGAGAAGAAGCCAAGGCTCGCTTACACCATCAACGTCAACGTTGATTTTAACTGTACAAGCATTGATTTCTTCAGATTCGTCAAGTTTATCAAGCTTGCCGTTTTCTTTAAGATATTTAACTGCAACAGTAGCAAGGTCCATAAGGCAGATAGGCTTTGTTCTGCCGAGTTCTTTTCTTGTTGCAATATATTCGTCATACGCACCCTGAAGAAGCTCGTCTTCAAAGGTAACGTTGTCAATAACAGTAAGGAATGTTGTGTGACGGCAATGGTCAGACCAATATGTGTCTATCATTCTGATTTCTGTTATTGTGGGGTCGCGGTCTTCAGATTTAAAGTAATTCTGGCAGAATGCGATATCATCTGCATCCATAGCAAGACCGAAATCCTTAACAAATTTTTCAAGACCTGCTCTGTCAAGGTCAATAAATCCGTCAAGAGTTTTAACCTCTGTAGGAATATCATACTGCATAGCAAGAGTATCGTATTTTTCAAGAGTTGCTTCTCTTGCTTCAACGGGGTTTATAACGTGTTTCTTGATTTCTGCAATATTTTTTGCAGAAAGGTCACCGTAAAGAGCATAAACCTTTGCACTCTTAACTGTAGGACGGTCACCCTGAGAGATAATCTGAATACACTGTGCAGCAGAGTCTGCTCTCTGGTCAAACTGACCGGGTAAGAATTCAACTGCAAAAACAGTTGCACCCTCTAAATCAACCTCGGCAGTTGCAATATCAAGCTGAGGCTCAGAGAAAACTGTTTTAATTGCATAGTTAAAAAGCTCTTCTGTAATATTTTCTGCATCGTAACGGTTGATAACTCTAACATCCTCAAGGTTATTGATACCTAAAAGACCGCGAGCATCACCTAAAAGAGCCTTTGCTTCGTGAGCAAGTTCTTTTTTCTTTTCTACGTAAACTCTATATACCATTTCTTAATCCTCCAAAACCTACTTAATCCGCTAAAACTGCAAGAGCCTTTGCACCGATATCATTACGGTAAAAAGCATTATCAAAGCTGATTTGTTTTACAAGCGCATAAGATGATTTAACTGCATCCTTAAGGTTATCTTCTACTGCGGTAACGCCTAAAACACGGCCACCGTTTGTAAGAAGCTTACCATCCTTAAGAGAAGCTCCTGCAACGTAAACGTTACCCTCAATTTCTTCGGGAATATTCATTTCAAAGCCTTTATCATAGCTTACGGGGTAGCCTTTTGAAGCCATAATTACACAGCAAGCACTCTTGTCACTGAATTTAACTTCTGTTTCGCTGAGTGTACCGTCTGTTGTAGCTTTCATTATTGTAAGAAGGTCGCTTTCAAGAAGAGGTAAAACAACCTGTGTTTCAGGGTCACCGAAACGGCAGTTATACTCAATTACTTTCGGACCTTTAGGTGTAATCATAAGACCAAAGTAAAGGCAACCTTTAAAGGTTCTTCCCTCTGAATTCATCGCATTGATTGTAGGAAGGAAAATCTTTTCCATACATTCGTCTGCAATTTCTTTTGTGTAGTAGGGGTTGGGAGCAATTGTACCCATACCGCCTGTATTAAGACCTGTATCGTTATCCCCTGCTCTCTTATGGTCCATTGAAGAAATCATAGGAACAACTGTTTTACCGTCTGTAAATGAAAGAACGGAAACCTCAGGACCTGTTAAAAACTCTTCGATAACAACGTTGTCACCGCTTGCGCCGAACATTTTATCCTGCATCATTGAAACAACTGCCTGCTTTGCCTCGTCACGAGTCATAGCAATTATAACACCCTTACCGAGAGCAAGACCATCTGCCTTGATAACTGTAGGAATAGGTGCAGTTTCAAGATATTCGAGGGCTTTTTCCATATCGTTGAAAACCTCGTATTCAGCGGTAGGAATGTTATATTTCTTCATAAGATTTTTTGAGAAAACCTTACTACCCTCAATTATAGCAGCATTACCTTTAGGACCAAAGCAAGGAATACCTTTTTCGGAAAGTGCGTCAACGCAACCGAGAACCAACGGATCATCGGGAGCAACAACTGCATAATCAATGTTGTTTTCAACTGCAAATTCAACGATTTTTTCGATATCCTTTGCACCGATATCAACAAGAGTTGCATCCTTTGCCATACCGCCGTTACCGGGGAGGGCAAAAATCTCTGTAACCTCTTTGTTTTCTTTTATTTTTTTGATGATGGCGTGTTCACGACCGCCACCACCGACAACCATAATTTTCATTCTTATACCTCTTAGTGATGGAAAAGTCTCATTCCTGTAAATGCCATTGTCATTCCGTATTTATTTGCACATTCAATAACAACGTCATCACGGATAGAACCACCGGGTTCTGCAATATATTTTACGCCACTCTTCTTTGCACGTTCAATGTTATCGCTGAAGGGGAAGAATGCGTCTGAACCAAGAGCAACACCATCAAGAGTTGCGAAATACTCTTTAACGTCTTCATCTGTAAGAGGTGCGGGCTGTTCTGTGAAATATTTCTGCCAGTTACCGTCTGCGCAAACGTCTTCTTCATTTTTATTGATATAACCGTCGATAACGTTATCGCGGTCAGGTCTGCCTAAAGTATCTTTAAAGGGAAGGTTAAGAACCTTGTCGTGCTGACGAAGGAACCATGTGTCTGCCTTTGTACCTGCAAGACGGGTACAGTGAATTCTTGACTGCTGACCTGCACCTACACCGATAGCCTGACCGTCTACTGCATAGCAAACTGAGTTGGACTGTGTATATTTAAGAGTAATAAGAGCGATTATAAGGTCGCGAACTGCACTTTCGGGCATATCTTTATTTTCTGTAACGATATTTTTGAGAAGATCTGCGTTTATCTCAAAATTATTTCTGCCCTGCTCAAATGTGATACCGTAAACCTGTTTACGTTCAATCTCTTCCGGAACGTAATCGGGGTCAATTTTAACGATATTGTAGTTACCTTTTCTCTTTGATTTGAGAATTTCAAGTGCTTCAGGCTCATAACCGGGAGCAATAACACCATCGGAAACCTCACGCTGAATAAGCTTTGCAGTTGTAACGTCACAAACGTCTGAAAGCGCTACCCAGTCACCGAATGAGCACATTCTGTCTGTACCTCTTGCTCTTGCGTATGCACAAGCTAAGGGTGACTCGTCAAGTCCTTCTATATCATCAACGAAGCAAGCCTTTTTAAGCTTATCTGAAAGCGGAATACCAACCGCAGCAGATGTGGGGCTTACGTGCTTAAATGAAGTAACAGCAGGAAGTCCGAGTGCTTCTTTAAGCTCTTTAACAAGCTGCCAGCTGTTGAAAGCATCAAGGAAATTTATGTAACCGGGTCTGCCGCAGAGAATTTCAATAGGAAGCTCACTGCCATCATTCATAAAGATTTTTGCAGGTTTCTGGTTGGGGTTACAACCATATTTTAATTCAAATTCTTTCATTGTTACCGTACCTTTCTATCTATAAAAGCGACATTCAAAATTTGAAAGAAAATTGTTCACAGTGCACTTTACGTAAATGGTGCTGTACAAGGGTACTGCCCTGAGCGTAAAGCTGTGCTGTGGGCGATTTTACTCAAATTTTGTTTTTATTTACAATTCTGGAATCATATTTTCCTGTTTCGATGTCAATATATCTTACAAAAAGTGAAACCTTATTGTCTTCGTTAAGGTTTGTCCAGATTAAATCTGTTAACGAATCAATATCCATATCGGGAAGTTCAAGTGTTTTAGGCTCACCCTCAAAGCTGGGAAGAGGATTTCCGTCGCATTTATAAGTGTGAATAAACTTTGCTTTTCCGGGAAGCGGATTTGAATAAGCATATGTATATCTCTGACAGGATGAACCGTCACCGTCTGCAGATTTAAGGATAGACATAGCGTAATTCATACCCTCTTTTTCAAGGCGGATAACACCTGAAATACGAGGTGTGAAGTTAGGTGCATCGTCTTCAAATTCGCGTGTGCGAAGAGCCTGCTCAAAGGTCATCTGCTTGTCCATAAGGTCATAGATAGTATCTGTCTGATCACCATTTGTAACGATAGTTTTGTTACCTAAAACTCTTACGGGTGCGTAGATAATAAGATGGGGGTCTGTCATTTTTGACTCGTCGAAAGCCTGAGTTCTTATGCCCTCACCGTCTTCAATAAACACACGGTTACGGCTGTTTTCACTTCTGCCCATAATAAAGTAAGCAGTAATTGCCTTTTTACCGTCTGCACTTTTACCAATGATAATGCCTCTGCCGTGATAAGCAAGAGAATTAAGTTCGTCTTTAATTGATTTGATTTCCATAACACTTTCCCTTTCCCTGTTTATTTTGAATTTATTATCTCTTTAGAAACTTTTTCTACCGATAAAGGTAAAATCTTCCATTCCGCAAGTCGCATAACTCTTTTCTGTAAGCTTTCAGGGGTATCGTCAGGGCGGATATTAACCGCCTTCTGCATAATGATTTCTCCCCCGTCGGGAATTTCGTTTACAAAATGAACTGTTGCACCCGTAACCTTTACACCATATTCTAAAGCGGCTTCGTGAACTCTTAAACCATAAAAACCTTTACCGCAGAATGACGGAATAAGTGAGGGGTGAACGTTTATTATGCGTTTGGGGTAAGCACTTGTAAAGCTTTCGCTCAAAATAGACATAAAGCCTGCAAGAACTATAATATCAATTGAATTTTCAGTAAGCGCGGCTTTCATTTTGTCTTCAAAGGCTTCCTGAGAGCCACACTCTTTTTTAGTAACAACAAGAGTTTTGATACCTGCTTTTTTAGCTCTTTCAAGAGCATAAGCAGATGAATTATTTGAAATAACAAGAGAAATTTTACCGCTTGTTATTATTCCTTTATTCTGCGCATCAATAAGTGCTTGTAAATTTGTTCCGCCCCCTGAAACAAGAACGGCAATTTTTGCTTTTTTAGCAGGCATCTTTAAAACCTCTTTTTAATTATTTCTGTTTGTTGCTTTTGATTATTCAAGGATAATTTTATCGTCACCCTCGATAATTTCACCGATAACGTATGCATCTTCACCGTTTGCACGAAGAATTTCAATAGCTTCTTCAACCTGATTTGCAGGTACAACGATGCTCATACCAACACCCATATTATATGTATTGAACATATCTCTCTCGGGAACGTTGCCCCATTTAGCAATTACATCGAAAATGGGAAGCACTTTAACAGCTGATTTATCTATCTTTGCACATAAGCTGTCAGGAATACTTCTGGGAATATTTTCGTAGAAGCCACCGCCGGTGATATGTGAAATACCCTTTACATCAACCTTTTCAATAAGAGCAAGAACAGATTTAACGTAAATTCTTGTAGGAACGAGTAAAGCTTCTGCAATACTCTTTCCGCCTAATTCTTCACGCTTTACGTAAAGCTCGGGGTTGTTGTTGTCAATATCAAAAACCTTACGGCATAAGCTGAAGCCGTTTGAATGAATACCTGTTGAGGGAAGAGCGATAACAACGTCGCCAACAGCCATCTTGCTGTTATCAATCATTTTAGGCTTATCAACGATACCTACTGCGAAGCCTGCAAGGTCGTAATCTTCAACGGGCATCAAGCCGGGATGCTCTGCAGTTTCACCACCTGTAAGTGCACAGCCTGACTGAACACAGCCTTCAGCAACACCACTTACGATTTCAGCAATTTTTTCGGGAACGTTTTTACCGCAAGCAATATAGTCAAGGAAATATAAGGGCTTTGCACCAACACAGATAATATCGTTTACGCACATAGCTACTGCATCGATACCGATTGTATCGTGTTTATCCATAAGAATAGCTAATTTAACTTTAGTACCGCAACCGTCAGTACCGGAAACTAATATAGGATGCTCCATTCCTTTAGCAAAGCCAAGGTCAAAGCAACCACCGAAGCCGCCAACCTCATCTACTGAGCCTTCGTTACGTGTTCTTGCAATATGTTTTTTCATAAGCTCTACAGCTTTGTAGCCTGCAGTAATATCAACACCTGCTGCTGCATAACTTTCGGACCTTGAATTATTCATAACAATTCTCCTATCAATATATTTTAAAGTGTATTTATTAACTGTTTATATCTGTTTAATCTCAACCTTTTCCGTTCCAGCAATAAGTGCAAAGCTGGTCGGCAGGAAGACCTATCGCTTTTATAATGCCTTCAAGTGACTGGAATTCCAATGATGCAAAGTGAAGCTTTTCGCAGATTGCTTTTCTCATCTTTGCGCCTCTTTCTGTAGAAGCATCACTGTATTCTTCAATATGCTTGAAGCCTTCTTCACCCTCAAGCTCCATGATGGTGCTTCTTGCTATAAGCTCCATTTCATTTGTAGCTCTCGAGAAGTTAAGATATTTACAACCGTACATAATAGGCGGACATGCAGAGCGCATATGAACCTCTTTGGCACCGTTTTCGTAAAGGAATTCAACCGTTTCTCTTAACTGTGTTCCTCTTACGATACTATCGTCAACGAAAAGAAGCTTTTTGTCTTTAATAAGCTCGTGAATAGGAATCTGCTTCATTTTCGCAACTCTGTTACGTTCCTTCTGGTTAGAGGGCATAAAGCTTCTGGGCCATGTAGGTGTATATTTAATGAAAGGTCTTGCAAAAGGTACTCCGCTTTCATTTGAATAACCGATAGCGTGAGGTGTACCTGAATCGGGAACACCGCTTACGTAGTCGATATTCTGTGCTTCACCGAGCATCTTGTCTGTCTGAGCCATTATCTTACCATTTTCGTAACGCATAGCTTCAACGTTTCTACCCTCGTAGCAAGATGTGGGGTAGCCGTAATATGACCAAAGAAAAGCACAAATCTTCTTTTCTTTTCTAGCAGGTGATAAAACCTTCACACCGTCTGCAGAAACCTCTACGATTTCACCGGGACCTAATTCCTTATAATCCTCAAAGCCTAATTTCTTGTAGGCAAAGTCTTCAAAAGAAACACAGTAGCCATCTTCACGCTTACCTATCATAACAGGAAGTCTGCCGTATTTATCACGTGCGGCAATAAGCTTACCGTCATCCTTAAGAATGAGAATTGAAGAAGTACCCTCAATCATATCCTGAGCAAAGGTAATACCCTCTGCAAAGCTACTCTTCTGGTCTATCATAGCAGAAACAAGCTCTGAAGAGTTAATACCCTCACTTGTCATCGCACCGAAGTGACCGCCGCTGAAAGCAAGGTACTGGTCAACAAGAGCAGAGCTGTTGTTGATAATACCGATAGTGCTTATAGCATAAAGACCATGGTTAGAACGCATAAGAAGAGGTTGAGCATCCGTATCGCTTATACAACCGATAGCAGAGCAACCGCTCATCTGGTCAAGAATATTCTCGAACTTTGTTCTGAATGGTGAATTTTCAATTTTATGAATTTTACGTTGTAAACCTTTTTC
The DNA here is from genome assembly GCA_045638585.1 of Acutalibacteraceae bacterium. Lineage (GTDB taxonomy): Bacteria > Bacillota > Clostridia > Oscillospirales > Acutalibacteraceae > DTU089. The sequence goes on from JAZUBO010000031.1 coordinate 13,840, forward strand.
GGTGTCGTAAGCTGCCATACCCGCACGGCGTGTGCCTAAATGTGAATGGTAGTCTACTCCGAAAAATGTATCAAGAACGGCATCATTTTTTGATGCAACTCCGAAAAAGCCGCCCATTTTACACCTCTAATTTATCAGTTATTGAATTTATCTTCTATCGCACTGTTTTTTTCTAATACCTTCGCAGTATCAGCAGCACGTTTATTTGCAAGTTTTTCTTCAAGCACAGGCTCCGAAAGTGAAAGTATTTCAATACTTAAAAGAGCCGCGTTAACAGCACCGTCAATAGCAACAGTTGCAACGGGAATTCCTGAAGGCATCTGTACTGTTGAAAGGAGTGCTTCCATACCACCGAGATTCTGTGATTTTATCGGAATACCAATAACGGGTAAGGTTGTGTTTGCGGCAATAGCACCTGCAAGGTGAGCCGCCATACCTGCTGCGGCAATAATTACACCAAAACCGTTTTTACGAGCATTTTCACTAAAGTCTTTTGCTTCGGCAGGTGTTCTGTGAGCAGAGAAAATATGAACCTCAAAGGGTACATCGAACTCTTTAAGAGTATTTACTGCTTTTTCAACAACGGGTAAATCGCTATCGCTACCCATAATAATTCCGACTTTTTTCATATAAAAAACATCCTTTCTTTAGTTGGCAAAAACAAGCCAAAACAAAAAGGCGCACTCGTTCAGAGGGTGAACAAGTGTGCCCAGACGGTCGGCTGAATATGTTTAAATTCCGTTTTCCTGCTCCTTTGTGGTGCTCCACTAAATACTCCGTCAGTCGCAGGAAGATTCACTTTAATTTTATGTTTTCATTTTACCATAACAAGCGAATCCGGTCAAGGCACATAAGGTCTAATAAAACCCCTTTAAGTAACCGTTATTATGTTGATTTTGCTAATTATTTAGCCTGTGTTTCACAATAGATACAACGGTAAACTCCGTTGTCTTTATCTGTAAGCTTGAAAACGTGGTTAATCTCTTGCTCTGTAGACGTTATGCAACGGGGATTTTTGCATTTAATAACATTAGTGAGCATTTGGGGAAGTTCAATTGTACGTTTTTCAACAAGCTCGCAATTTCTGATTATGTTAACTGTTGTGCCGGGGTCAACATAACCTATAACGTCGATATTGATATCAATATCTGCATCAATTTTGATAATATCTTTTTTGCCCATTTTTTTACTTGCAACGTTTTTGATAATTGCAACAGAGCAGTCAAGATTATCAAGACCTAAAAGGTCGTAAAGCTTCATACCGCGACCTGCGGTAATATGATCAATAACAAAACCGTTTGTAATGGAATCTATATTCATTTCTGTGCCTCCTCTAATAATTTCAAGATGAGAGCCATACGAATGTATTTTCCGTAAAGAACCTGTTTAAAGTAACAAGCTCTGGGGTCATCATCCACCGCAACACTTATTTCGTTAACTCTGGGAAGCGGATGCATAATGCACAAATCCTTTTTAGCATTAACAAGCTTCTTAGGCTCAAGAACGTAGCTGTCCTTAAGGCGTAAATAATCCTCTTCGTTGAAAAATCTTTCTCTCTGAACTCTTGTCATATAGAGAATGTCAAGCTCGGGCATTACGCTTTCAAGGTCAGTTGTCTGCTTATAAGGAATACCGTTCTTTTTAAGAACATCTTTTTTTATGTAGCTTGGAAGCTTCAATTCCTCGGGTGAGATAAGCACAACCTTAATACCCTCATATCTTGAAAGAGCTGTAATGAGAGAGTGAACTGTTCTGCCGAACTTAAGGTCACCGCAGAAGCCAACGGTAAGGTTTTCGAAGCCACCCTTTTCACGGTTAATTGTAAGTAAGTCTGTGAGTGTCTGGGTGGGGTGATTATGACCACCGTCACCTGCGTTAATAACGGGAATTGTAGCATTCTGAGCAGCCACAAGAGGCGCACCTTCTTTAGGATGACGCATCGCTATAATATCTGCATAGCAGCTGATTGTTTTTGCAGTATCTGCCACACTTTCACCTTTTGCGGCAGAAGAATTGTTTGCCGCAGAAAAACCGATAACACTACCGCCCAACTCAATCATAGCCGACTCAAAGCTAAGACGGGTTCTTGTTGAGGGCTCAAAGAAAAGTGTTGCAAGTTTTTTTCTTTTACACTTTTCACAGTATTTATCGGGGTTATCTATAATATCATTTGCCGTTGCAATAAGTTCATCAACTTCCTCAACGGTAAAATCAAGAATATCAATTAAGCTTCTCATTTACTGTTAATCCCCTTTTCAAATCTATATAAACCGAGAAATATTTAATTATTCTTTAGCGCCGTTTACTTCAAGATATTTCTTGATTCTTTCTACATTTTCTTTGTTGCTTTCATCCTCTTCAAGGTATTCGATGATATCATAAACGTCAACAACTGAATATACGGGGAAACCGAATTCCTCGCCAACCTCAGCCATAGCTGATTTTTCTGTCTGACCTTTTTCTTTACGGTCAACCATAACGAAGGTTGCAGCAACCTTTGTACCCTTAAGACCTGAAAGAATTGACATGCTTTCACGAATAGCAGTACCCGCTGTGATAACATCTTCTACGATAACGATTTCTTCGCCCTCCTGAGGCTTGTAGCCAACGAAAACGCCACCTTCACCGTGGTCCTTTTCTTCCTTACGGTTGAAGAAGAAAGGCACATCAAGACCGTTTTTAGCAAGAGCAACTGCAACTGAAACTGCAATCGGAATACCCTTGTAAGCCGGTCCGTAAAGAACTGTTTTCTTGTTACCTACTTTTTCAAAGTAAGCCTTTGCATAGAATTCACCTAATTTGCAAATCTGCTCACCTGTTTTAATGTCACCTGCATTTATGAAATAAGGAATTTTTCTTCCACTTTTAGCTGTGAAATCACCGAATTTAAGAACACCGGCACCCTCTAAAAACTGTATAAACTCTCTTTTGTAAGATTCCATTTTGTTTTCTCCTTAAAATTATTTTACCAAATTAGTCACAAAACTCTTCAACACATCTGTTGTAAGCCGCAACAGGGTCTTCTGCTGCTGTAATAGGTCTACCAACTACGATATAATCTGAACCGATTTTCTTTGCTTCGGCAGGTGTCATAACTCGTTTCTGGTCACCGATATCACCATCTGCGAAACGAACACCAGGTGTAATTGTAAGGAAATCCTTACCGCAGGTTTCATGAACCTTACCTGCTTCAAGAGGTGAGCAAACAACACCGTCAAGACCTGCAAGCTTTGCATTGTGAGCATAGTGCATAACAACCTTGTCAATAGGCTCTTTGATAAGAAGGTCTTTTTCCATTCTTTCCTGGTCAGTAGATGTAAGCTGAGTAACTGCGATAAGAAGAGGTCTTGTACCGTCGGGACGGGTAAGTCCTTCAAGAGCACCCTCCATCATACTGATTGTACCTGATGCGTGAAGGTTTGTAATATCAACGTCAAGGTTTGAAAGAACTGCCATTGATTTTTTTACTGTGTTAGGTATATCGTGAAGCTTAAGGTCGAGGAAGATTTTGTGACCTCTTTTTTTGATTTCACGAACAATCTGAGGGCCTTCAGCATAGAAAAGCTCCATACCGATTTTTACAAAAGGCTTTCTTCCGCCTTCAAATTTATCAAGAAATTCATAAACCTTTTCTGCGCTTGAAAAGTCACAAGCAACAATTACGTCTTTACCCATTATTTTGCTCCTCCTATAATACTTTTTAAATCATCAATTCCGTATTTGTCCATTACTCTTGGTAAATCATTGATTATGTTAAGACAAGCACAAGGGTCAATAAGGTTTGCCGCACCAACCTCAACTGCTGTTGCACCTGCGAGCATTAACTCTATAACGTCCTCTGCACTTGAAACGCCACCCATACCAACGACGGGAATGTTAACGGCATTTGCTACCTGATATACCATTCTCACAGCTACGGGGAAAATCGCGCTACCTGAAAAACCGCCCATTTTGTTAGCAATAACAGGCTTCTTTGTTTTTAAATCAATTCTCATACCGAGAAGAGTGTTTATAAGGCTGATACCGTCTGCACCTGCTGCTTCACATTCCTTTGCAATAGCAACAATATCTGTAACGTTAGGTGAAAGCTTTATAATAACCGGTTTTTTTGTTACCGCCTTAACTGCTGCAGTAACCTCTGCGGCTGCTTTGGGGTCTGTGCCGAAGCTCATACCGCCACCGTGAACGTTAGGACAGCTTACGTTAACCTCAAGCCAACCTACCTGCTCACATTTATCAAGCTTTTCGCAGGTATAAGCATAATCGGGAACTGAAAAGCCGCTTATATTTGCCATAACCTTTTTGTTAAAGCATTTTGAAAGCTTTGGTAACTCTTCACTAATAACCTTTTCAACACCGGGATTCTGAAGACCTACCGCATTTATCATACCTGCAGTGCATTCTGCAATACGAGGTGTAGGATTACCGAATCTCGCATCCTTTGTCGTACCCTTAAAAGAGAAAGTACCAAGCACGTTTATATCGTAAATTTCGGCAAATTCATAGCCATAACCGAAGGTACCACTTGCGGGAATAACGGGGTTATCCATTTCTATTCCGCAAAGATTAACACTTAATCTTCCCACAAAATCTCCTCCTTTTTAAGAACAGGGCCGTCTTTACAAATTCTCTTGTAGCCTGTAACAGTTTTGCAAGAGCAACCCATACAAGCACCGAAGCCACAACCCATTCTTTCTTCAAAGCTGAACTGACCGCTTGTGTTTGTTGATTTAAATACTGCTTTAAGCATAGGCTCAGGACCGCAGGTATAAAAATATGAATATTCAATATCCTTTAAAGCGTCTGTAACGAAGCCTTTTATACCGTATGAGCCGTCGGCAGTTGTAACGTAAACCTCTGCACCGAGCTTTTTGAAATCTTCTTCACAGAAAACCTCGTCTTTGGTATTGAAGCCAAGAACAACGCTTACCTTTTTGCCCTCTGCGATAAGCTTTTTAGCAAGCATATAAAGAGGCGGAACACCAACACCGCCGCCTAAAAGCACCGGCTTATCACCTGAAAGAGATAAATCGTAGCCGTTACCAAGGCCTGTAAGTACGTCAAGCTTTTCACCGGCTTTCATTTCAGCCATTTGCTCTGTACCTTTACCTACAACCTTATAAATAATTGTAAGAACACCGTTTTCACAATCGTTAACTGAAATAGGTCTGCGAAGATACAAGCCTTCAAGCTTGATATTGACGAACTGTCCGGAAGACGTGATATCACTCACGTCTCCCATAAGCTCCATTTTATAAACTGTTTTTGTAAGAGCAATGTTTGATTTTATTTCAAATATAGACTGTCTCATAAGTTTCCTTCAGCATCGATAGTTGAAATTGTAAGTGTGATATCTTCAAGAACATCAAGAAGAACTCTTACGGTATCGAGTGCGGTAAATATTGTAACGTTGTTTTCAATTGCATAACGACGAATCTGATGGCCATCGTTTGTTTCGCCTGTTGCATTGATATCTTTTGTATTGATTACGTATGCGATATGACCCTGACGAAGTGCATCGGGAACTTCGTTGCTGCCCTCACTGATTTTTCCTAAAACGTGAGTACGGATTCCGTTCTCTTTAAGGAATTTAGCAGTACCTGCAGTTGCCTGGATGTTAAAGCCGAGCTTATAGAATCTACGGATAAGAGGAAGAGCTTCTTCTTTATCTTTATCTGCAATAGTTGCAAATACTGTACCGTAGTTCTGAAGGTGCATACCTGAAGCCTGAAGAGCTTTATAAAGGGCTCTGTTAAGCTTATCATCGTAACCGATAGCTTCACCTGTTGATTTCATTTCGGGTGAAAGGTAAGCATCAAGACCTCTGATTTTATTAAATGAGAATACGGGAACCTTTACGTACCAACGCTTCTTTTCTTCGGGGTAGATATCAAAGATACCCTGCTCCTTAAGGCTCTTACCCATAATTACTTCTGTTGCAATATCTGCAAGAGAGTAGCCTGTTGCTTTTGAAAGGAAAGGAACAGTTCTTGATGAACGGGGGTTAACCTCGATGATATAAACATCGTCGTTTTCGTCAACGATAAACTGAATATTGTAAAGACCAACGATACCGATTCCAAGACCTAACTTTTTAGCGTACTGAAGAATAGTACCTTTAACCTTGTTTGAAATACTGAATGAGGGGTAAACGCTTATTGAGTCACCTGAGTGAATACCTGTTTTCTCAACAAGCTCCATAATACCGGGAATAAATACGTCTCTGCCGTCGCAGATAGCGTCAACCTCAACCTCTTTACCGTAAATATATTTATCAACAAGAACGGGCTTGTCCTCATCAATTTCAACGGCTGTTTTAAGGTAGTGACGAAGCTGTTCTTCGTTTGCAACAATCTGCATAGCACGTCCACCGAGAACGAAGCTGGGACGAACAAGAACGGGATAACCTATTTCAGCTGCAGCTGCGATACCGTCCTCAAGGTTTGTAACAGCCTTACCCTTTGCACGAGGAATGTTAAGCTCGTTAAGAAGATTTTCAAACGCATTACGGTCTTCTGCACGGTCAATAGCTGCACAGTCAGTACCGATAATTTTAACACCGCGGTCGTGAAGAGGCTGTGCAAGGTTGATAGCAGTCTGACCACCAAGAGAAGCAACAACACCTTCGGGTTTTTCAAACTCAACGATGTTCATAACGTCTTCGGGAGTAAGAGGCTCAAAGTAGAGCTTATCAGCTGTTGTATAGTCAGTTGAAACTGTTTCGGGGTTGTTGTTTATGATAATTGCTTCGTAGCCTGCATTTTTGATAGTCATAACAGCGTGAACGGTTGAGTAGTCGAATTCAACACCCTGACCGATACGGATAGGACCTGCACCGAGAACGATAATCTTTTTCTTGTCAGTAAGACGAGATGTGTTCTCACCTGTGTATGAAGAATAGAAGTAAGGAATGTATGCGTTTGTATGGCAGGTATCAACCATTTTGAATACAGGGAAGAGGTTTAACTCTTTACGCATATTGTAAACGTCGATCTCCTTGCAGTCCCAAAGACGAGCAATATATTTATCACTAAAGCCCATCTTTTTAGCAGCCTTGAGGATTTCAGCGTCCTTATTTACGCGAAGCTTTTCTTCCATATCGATAATGTTTTTGAAGGCCTCAAGGAAGAAAGGTGTAATCATAGTGATTTCGTGAATTTTTTCAAGAGAAACACCGTGATAGATAAGCTCTGCAATAGCGAAGATATTGTCAGAACGGAATTCTGAAATATACTCGAGAAGCTCGTCAACGCTCATATTGTCGAACTTTGAAAGGTACATATGGTTAGCACCAATTTCAAGAGAACGGATACCTTTAAGAAGAGCTTCTTCAAGGTTGGAGCCGATACCCATAATTTCACCGGTTGCTTTCATCTGAGTACCAAGCTTATTAGTAGCAGAAGCAAATTTATCAAAGGGGAAACGGGGTAATTTAGCTATAACGTAGTCGAGCTTGGGCTCGAAAGCAGCGTTTGTGTTAGCAATCTGAATTTCTTCAAGAGCCATACCTACAGCAATCTTTGCAGTAACACGGGCAATAGGATAACCTGAAGCCTTTGATGCAAGAGCTGAAGAACGGGAAACTCGGGGGTTAACCTCGATGAGATAATATTCTGAAGTATGAGGATTAAGAGCAAACTGAACGTTACAGCCACCTTCAATTTTAAGCTCCTTGATGAGCTTGATAGCTGAATCGTTGAGCATCTTCTCATCTTCTTTGCTGAGTGTCATAATTGGTGCTACAACGCAAGAGTCACCTGTATGAACACCTACGGGGTCAATATTTTCCATACCGCAGATTGTTATAGCGTGGTCATTTGAGTCACGCATAACCTCGAACTCAATTTCCTTATAACCCTTAACAGATTTTTCGATAAGAACCTGATGAACGGGAGAAAGTGTGAAAGCATTGATACCGATTTCTACAAGCTCCTCTTCGTTATTAGCGAAGCCACCGCCTGTACCACCGAGGGTAAATGCAGGACGAAGAACAACGGGATAACCGATACGGCTTGCAGCTGCCTTTGCTTCGTCTATAGAGTAAGTGATTTCTGAAGGAATAACAGGTTCACCAATAGATTCGCAAAGCTCTTTGAACATTTCACGGTCCTCTGCGCGTTCAATAGAAGCGCTTGAAGTACCAAGAAGAGTTACGTCACATTCTTTAAGAACGCCTTTCTTCTCGAGCTGCATAGCAAGGTTAAGACCTGTCTGACCACCGATACCGGGAATGATAGCATCGGGACGCTCGTGACGGATAATCTTTGCTACGTATTCAAGTGTTAAAGGCTCCATATACACTTTATCAGCAATAATGGTATCAGTCATAATTGTAGCAGGGTTTGAGTTAACGAGAACAACCTCGTAGCCCTCTTCCTTAAGTGCAAGACAAGCCTGTGTACCTGCATAGTCGAATTCAGCAGCCTGACCGATAACGATAGGACCTGAACCGATAATTAAAACCTTTTTGATGTCTGTTCTTTTAGCCATACAAATTTCCTCCTGTATATCAATGAAAAATTAACTTATTTAGTGTAAACTACATTTCCGTTACAAACTGTAAGGATACATTCACCGTTTACCGTCATACCTTCAAAAGGCATTGCTTTTCCCTTCGAGAGAAAGTCTTTTGCTTTTATTGTATATTCTTTATTTAAATCCCATACCGTGTAATCAGTATTTAAAGGAATGTTAAATCGTTTTCGCGGGTTAATTGCCATAAGCTCAATAAGCTTTTCTAAAGTGATTTTACCGGTTTTAACAAAACTTGTATACATTATCTGGAATGCAGTTTCAAGACCAACTATACCGAATGCACTACCCGAAAGACCCTTGCTTTTTTCCTCCTCGGAATGTGGTGCGTGGTCGGTTGCTATCATATCGATAGTGCCGTCTTTTATGCCCTCTATAAGAGCCAGCTTATCTTCTTTTGAACGAAGCGGCGGATTCATTTTAAAGCATCCGTCTTCCTTCAAATCGCTATCATCAAGAATCAAATAATGAGGACCTGTTTCGCAGGTAACGTCTAACCCTTTTGCTTTAGCTTGTCTTATCAATTCAACGCTTTCTTTTGTTGAGATGTGACATACGTGGTATTTACACCCCGTTTCTTCAACAAGCTTTAAATCTCTTTCGATAGGCTTCCATTCACTTTCGCTGCATATACCCTTGTGGTTATGAGCTTTAGCATATTCACCATCGTGGATATATCCGCCAAAAAGAAGTGAATTATCTTCACAATGAGCTACTATCATTTTACCCAGATTCTTTGCTTCAAGCATTGCTTGTCGCATTAAATCTTCACTTTGCACTCCTCTACCGTCATCGGAAAAGGCTATGCAGCTTTCTGCCATTGCTTTCATATCGGAAAGCTTTTCACCCTTTTGACCTACGGTTATTGAGGCGTATGGGTAAACGTTGATTTTTGCATTCTGCTCAATTAAATCGGTCTGTTGTTTAAGATTCTCATAGCTATCGGGAACGGGGTTTAAGTTTGGCATTGTGCAAACCGCGGTGTAACCACCGTGAGCACCTGCAAGGCTACCCGATTCAATTGTCTCTTTATAAGAAAAGCCCGGCTCGCGAAAATGAACATGCACATCGCAAAAGCCGGGAAAAATAATATATTTATCAAAATTGAAAACAGAAAGAGTATCACAAGACAAATGCTCCGCAACAGCTGAACAGAAAGCACTACCCCCTATACAGTCTGTAACAGCTTTTATTGTTTGTGCTTTGAGTTGCTGTATCATAAAAATCCCTTTCTGAGAGTGGTTCGATTACGACGAAAAAACTCACTCTGAATAAAATAAAAAGCCTTGCTTTTGGCAAGGCTGAATACACAAAAACATTGATACAGAAATACTGTATCTTACATATTTATATTCAATCTTGCCGACATCTCTGTATCGACTTAAAGACCTTAATAATATTACCACAATTACAAACCTATTGTCAATACTAATAGAACTTTTCCGACATACAGTTTTTGCCTATAAAAAGCACGATATTTTGTTAATTTTTACAAAACTTGTTTTCTATCTTTGGCATTGTGACGAACACTTTATTATTGATTATGTCAATACTATAGTGTAATATATATAATGAATTATTATTTATTAAGGGGGCGGTCAAAATCCTGGAGCATAACAACAATATTTTTATTTTTCAAAAAGGCTTCAATTATTCACAAGATGGCCCCGGCAACAGACTTGTTTATCACCTTTGCGGATGTAATCTCAAATGTCCTTGGTGCTCTAATCCCGAGGGGTTGGAAATCACCGAAAAAGCTGAAAAATTATCCGTTGAAAACATAGTTAAAGAAGCCCTTTCCTGCAGAATGATGTTTATCGACGGTGGCGGTGTTACTCTTACAGGTGGTGAGGTTACTTGCCAGAAATCAGCCGTATCAGATTTACTGAAAAAGCTTAAAGAAAACAACATTCACACCTGCATAGAAACGAATGCCTCATTAGCAGATTGTGACGAGATATTCAGTGAAGTTGACTATATGATTGCAGACTTCAAATCACCCTCCCGAGATAAATTAAAATCCGTTACGGGTGCAGATATAAATACAATAAAAAGCAATCTTCTTTTCAGAGTAAAAACAGGTAAACCCCTGCTTATAAGAATTCCTCTTATAAATGGTTTCAACAACTCCCTTGAAGATGCAGTCAGCTTCGCAGATTTCTTCGAAAAGCTACAAAAAGAAAGCCACAACGATACTCTGTTTTTTGAAATACTTACATACCACGAATACGGTAAAGAAAAATACGAAAAGCTTGGCATAAGCTATGAAGTATCTGATGGTTTCGTAACAAATGAAGACGTTAAAAATCTTGCAAACGAAATCAAAAAACGAAATTTAAAGTTAATTAACACCTGAGGTGAAAAATATGTACAAATTTAATCCACAAGTAATTACAGAAAAGGCAAATCTTCTTTTCAAAGAAGAGCGTGCAATAAATCATCTTGAGGGATGGTTTATCGTAAAAGAAACAGAGCAGAAGGCAGACGAAAAATATTCTGCTTTAGCCCCCACAAGAAGAGCAGCAGAAAAGTTCAGAGAAGCAGTTAAAGTGCTTCCCTTATCAATAAGTGACAATGCAATTTTTGCAGGTACACAAAGAGATGCTTTCGCAAGAAGCTATGCTCTTATCAACCCCTCTTTCAGAGTTGAAACCTTTGCAGGCTACTGCGACCCTACTGCAGTTTACGATGATATCACCCCTACTGAAGAATTCCCAAAGGAAAGAATTGAAGCCTTAAGAGAGCTTGATAAGCAAACAGACTACGTTAAAGCTCTCAGCAAGGTTTATGAAAGCTGTGAAACTCTTACAGGTGAGGTTGCTTTCTTTATTGAACAGGTTACAGGTCACCTTATCCCCGATATGAGATACGCTTTAAAGAACGGTATTAAGGCTATGCTCAAGGATATTGATGAAAAACAAAAAACTGCAAATGCAGAGCAATACGAAAACTACGAGGCTATGAAGGTTGCTTTAGACTGTGCTTTAATTCTTACAAAAAGATATAAAGCTATAGCAGAAGAAAAACTTGCAGTAGCGGAGGGCGAAAGAAAAGAAGAGCTTTCTCTTCTTGTAAAAGCTCTTGAAAAAGTTCCCGAAAACGGTGCCGAAACTCTTTATGAGGCTATTCAGAGCTTTATTATTCTCTGGGAAACAATGTGCCTTGAACAAGCACCCAATCCCTTTGCATTTTCAGTTGGTAATGCAGATAGAATTTTTGAGCCTTACAGAGCAAACGATAATCTTTCAAGAGAAGAAACTGCTGCACTCTTCAAGCATTTTCTCGTATTCTTTAACGTTGCCGACAGAAGCTGGGCAATTTCACAGAATCTTATCGTAAGCGGTCGCGACAAAGACGGAAACGACCTTACAAATCCTTCTACTTATGCTCTTCTTGATGCGTACTATGAAATGAATCTTCCTCAGCCTATTCTCTCTGTAAAATTACATAAAAACACACCTCAGAAGCTTTACGAGGAATTAGGCAGATTCCTTTTTACCCCCGGTTGCCTTACCCCCTCTTTCTTTAACGACGACTCTCTTTATCAGGTTTTATCTGAAGCCGGTGTTGACATTGACGATATTGAAGACACTTCAATTGCAGGCTGTCAGGAGCCTCTTATTATGGGTAAAGACAATGCAAATACAACAAACAGCTGGTTTAATTTAGGTAAAATTCTTGAGCTTACTTTAAATAACGGTTATTCAACAGTAACAGGTGAAAAAATCGGTACAGTCTGCGAAGAAACAGATGCTTTATCAGCTCTTAAAAACGTAAGAGAGCGTTTCTATAAAAACGCACAGTATTTCTGTGATGAAATGGTAAAAGCTGCAAATGGTGCTTCAAGAGCCATTTCTCATTTACCCGTACCTTTCTTAAGCACTGTTATGGGCGGTATAGAAAGTGGTTACGATACCCGCGATATAAACAACCAGGGAACAAAATATAACGGTAGCGGTTGTCTTATTCACGGCACAAGCGTTGTTGCGGACTCATTTATCGCTATTGATAAGCTTATAAACGAGCGTCCCGAGGATGCACAAAAGCTTCTCGATGCTTTAAAATGCAACTTTGAGGGCTACGAAGAATTGAGAGAATTCTTGCTTTCTGCGCCAAAATTCGGTAACAACATTGATATTGTTGACAATGAAACCGCAGAGCTCACCTCAAAAATTGCGGATATGGTAAGAACACAGAAAAACTACCTCGGCAACAATTTCCGTCCTGACTTTTCAACACCCTCAACTCACCTTCTTTACGGTTATTGGGTTGGTGCTCTTCCCTGTGGAAGAAAGTCACGCGATATGCTCAACTACGGTGTTGACCCACTTTACGGTGAAGCACAGAATGGTCTCGGCTTCCGTACACTTTCTCTTATGAAATTACCCTTTGATAAAATGTGCGGCGGTTATGCTTCTCATTTCGGTATTGACCCTAAATATTTCTCAAGTAAAGACTACGAGGGTAAGGGTGTTGAATTCCGCGACAAAGTTATGAAGCCCTTATTCTTCAACGACTTAAATGAAAACGTTGCACCCTTCTATCTTTATGTTAACGTAACAACTGCAGAAATCCTTAAAAAAGTTCTTGCAGAGCCTAAAAAATATGCACCCAGTGGTGTTTATATTATGAGAATTCACGGTACATTCGTTAACTTCCTCGACCTTTCACCCGCAATTCAGCAGGATATTATCCGCCGTCTTGACCCCGCATCTACTGCGGTTGAGTGCTGAAATATGAAGATTTTAGGTATTGATATTGGTACAACAACAATTACCGCTTTAATTCTCGACACAGCAAAAAAAGAGGTTATAAAAAGCTCTACCGTCAACAACGATTCCTTTGTTGACGGCAGAAGCTTTGAGAGAATTCAAAGCGTCGAAAAAATTGTTTCAAGAGTAAAAGAAGCAGTTAAATCAGTATGTGACGACCACACGCCCGATGCTATTGGTATCACCGGGCAGATGCACGGTATACTTTATTTAGATAAGGATAACCGTCCCTGCTCTCATCTTATGATTTGGCAGGATGAGAGAGGTAATCTCCCTTACAAAAGCGGCGAAACCTATGCCGAGTTTCTTACGAGAGAAACGGGTATTAAATCAGCAAGCGGTTTTGGTCTTACAACACATTTTTACAATATGGTTAACAGTGAAATTCCGAAAGATGCAGTTATGCTTTCAACTATTCACGACTATATTGCTTCGCTTATTACAAGCACAAAGCCTGTTACCCATTCAAGTGACGGTGCAAGTCTTGGTTTCTTTAACTTGAAAGAAAAATGCTTTGACGAAAACGCTTTAAAGATTGCAGGTATCGACAAAGCATTTTTGCCTGAGGTTATATCATCTACAGCTATAATCGGCAAATCGAATTGCGACTTCGTTGCCGATGGAATTCCCGTTGCAGTTGCTATCGGCGATAACCAGGCAAGCTTTTTAGGCTCGGTTTGTGAGCCTGAAAGCTCAATACTTGTAAACGTTGGTACAGGTAGTCAGATTTCCTTTGTAACAGAAGATGTAACACAGTTAAAAACAGGTGAAATAAGACCTTTAACTGATGATAAATATATTTTTGTTGGTGCTTCCCTTTGCGGTGGCAGAGCTTATGCCGTTTTAAAAAACTTCTTCTCATTATGTGCAGATATGTTGGGTGGCTCAAAGGATAATTTATATAAAAAGATGGATGAACTTTCAGAAAACATCTTTTCTGACAGAAACGAGCTTTTGGTTAACTGTGAATTTTGCGGTTCAAGAGAAAACCCTACCGCAAGAGGCAGTATAACTAATATCGGCACAGAAAACTTCACTCCCGAGAACTTAATCTGCGGTGTTTTAAAGGGCGTTTCAAAAGAGCTGAAGGATATGTATTCATCTGCAAAGCAGCTTCTCAGCTTCACACCAAAAAAACTTGTTTGTTCAGGCAACGGTTTGAGAAAGAGTGAAATCTGGCGAAAGGTTTTTGAAAACGATTTTAATTTACCCTCAGAACTACCTAAATACAGTGAAGAGGCTTGCGTTGGTGCATGCGTATTCGCTTCTTCGGCTACGGGTGAATTCAACAACATTGAAACTGCACAAAACAACCTTTTGAGGTGAGATAATGGACATTAAAAACATTGCTTCAAGCCCTGTATTCTTTGAGAAAAACAGAGTTTTCAGAGTATATCTTGGCGGAAAGCTTTTCTCTGACTTTTTTGGTGACGACAGTGAAGATTCTTTTTACCCAGAAGAATGGATTTGTTCTTCAACAAAGGCTCTTAACGAAGGTAGCACTGACCCGTTTGAAGGACTTTCAACCGTAAAGGGTACTGACATACACTTTAATGAGCTTTTAGAAAACGAAAAAGAGCTTATGCTTGGAAACAGAAAAGGTCTTGACGTTCTCGTAAAAGCCCTTGACTCTGCAATAAGACTTCCCGTTCAGGCACATCCTGACAAGCCTTTTTCACGAAAGTTTTTCAACTCCGATTTCGGCAAGGCAGAATCCTGGTTAGTGCTTGGTGCAAGAGACGGTGCTTGTATCTATTTCGGCTTTAAAGACGGTGTAACTGAAGAGGATTTTCACAAAGCAGTTGACAGTAGTGAAACCGACAAAGCTGCTATGGAAAAGCTCTTAAATAAAATACCGGTAAAACCCGGTGACGTTTATTTTATTCCTGCAAAGGCTGTACACGCTATCGGTCCCGGTTGCCTTATTTTAGAGGTACAAGAGCCTACCGACTTTACAATTCAGCCTGAAAGATGGTGTGGTGACTATCACCTTTCTGACAACGAAATGTATATCGGCTTAAACAAAGACGATGCTTTAAGCGTATTCGATTACTCTTATAATCTCCCGAAGGTTATGAGCGAATGTAAAAAAACACCAACGGTTGAATTCAGTAACGACGGTTGTACAAAAGAAATTCTTATAAGCAAGGCTGATACCCCCTGCTTTAGTGTTGAAAGATATATATTAAACAATGCTGAAACAGATTTGTTAGATGGCACTTGTGTTTATGTTGTTACCGAGGGCGAAGGCTACTTAACAAACGGTGATGGCTACGAAAAGGCTTTGAAAAAAGGTGATTATTTCTTTATGCCCTACTCTTGTGATAAGAAATTCACCGTAACCACCGATAAAAATATAACCGTTGCAGTTTGCAAACCACCGGAGGTAAAAAATGATTGAGGAATTACTAAAAGTTAGAATCTGGACTGCCCCCGAAATAACAAAGCTTTTCAAATATCTTGAAGATTTATTCGATGAAGAAAAGTGTGTTATTGTGTCAGACGTTGCAAAAGAGCTTATTAACCGCGGTGAAAAAGACAACATTTCTGCAGCAGAGGTTATACTCGTATATGCTACTCAACATTATTTTAACGTTGATGATACAAACTTCAAAGCCCTTGTTTATTATCGTTTAGGTCAGCTTTACGAGCATAACAGAGAAAACTTTATAAAGGCGTATACCTACTACAACAAATACGCTCTCAACAACACAAAAAACGGCAACAACCATTCCGTTCTTTTAAGAGCCTTGATTTTGAGAGATGATTTCACTTATTCAGACGAGCTTGAAAAAGAATTCAGACAAAGTCTTGGTGAAATCGATTTAGGTCTTAAAATTGACCGCCTTTATGAAAATATAGGCAGACTTATAATTGCACAAAAAGAAGGCAAGGATGACGAGGTTGCTCAAATCAGCAAAAGGCTCAAAGGTATTGTAAAAACTGAGCTTCTTGTTTTCCCTGACCTTATTACCCGTAAAGACACTATAAGAGATACTCTTGACGTGCCCTTAAAGGTTATAAAATTTGTAGAAAGTTTATAATGATTGTGGTTTGTCGAAACGCAGTCGCGTTTCGCAAAAGCCGATTTTATCGGCTTTTAGCAAAATTGTTTTTCATAAAAACAATTTTGCATTACATTCATTCAAAGGATTATAGTCGAATTTTCAAAGAAAATTCGATACCAAATCATATATTTGGTATCGAAACAGTGTAATTTTACACTGTTTCGACTAACTATAATCGTTATAACCGATAGGCGTTAAAACATCAAACACAAAGCAACAAGCACCTTCCTCGCAGAAGGTGCTTGTTTGTTAATTTATTTATTTTTTATTGGGTTTATTATGATGTTTGTCGTGGTCTTTATTACCATTGTTTGCATTATTGACATTGTTGGAATTGTTTCCATTATTGCCATTGTTAAACTTGTTTCCGTTATCGGAATTGTTGTTTTTATCTTGGGAATTATTTTCAATTTCTTTAGAATCACCAGGACTCTGATTATTTACATAATCATGGTCAACAACACCGTTTTCAACATAATAAGTTTCTCCGCGATGTTTAACATAACCGCTATAATCCCAATTTATAACGTTGTTTTCTACATAGTACCAAGTGTCGTTATTCTCCTGATAAACAACACCTGTATAATTCCATTTTATTGCTCCCTTATCTACATAATACCATGTGTCATTGTAGTAAACGAAGCCGCTGTAATCCCAGTTAAGAACGCCATTCTCTACATAATACCATGTATCAGTATCGTTATGGTAGGTAAGACCGGTGTAATCCCAAACGATAGTACCATTATCTACGTAGTACCAAGAACCATTATGATAAACAATACCTTCGTAATCCCAGTCAAGAACACCGTTATTTACATAGAACCAAGCACCGTTGTACCAAACGAGACCGTTGTAGCCCCAGTTAAGCCAACCACCATGAACGTAAAACCAACCGCCCTGGTAATAGGTAAGATTATTGTAACCCCAGTTAACAGAACCATGGTCAACGTAGAACCATTCACCATTGTAACAAACGAGACCGGAGTAGTCCCAATTTATAGTACCATTTTCAACGTAGAACCATCCACCGTTGTATGCTACTAAACCTACATAATCATAGTCGATAGCACCGTTAACGAAATATGTCCATACATCGTTATAGAGTGCAAGACCTGTGTAATCGGGCTTATATATACCTCGTTCAATATAGCAGAGCTTTCCATCTTCTTCATAGAAGCCACTGTAATACCAGTTAAGAATACCGTTCTGTACAAAGTAATATGTTCCGTAATACTCAACAAGACCTGTATGTCTTACGAATTTGCCATTACTATCAACGCAATACCAGTTAAACCAATACCAAACGAGTGAATATTTTTCGTTTTCTATATCCTCTTCAAATACTATTACAGGGATAATTTCTTCATTTCTCAAGCCACATACTGAACAAAGCTGATATTTTAAACCATCTTCTGTTTCCGTTGCTTCTTTTTCAACAACCCATTCACCGTATGTATGTTTACCTGTTGCTTCAATAACAGTTACGTCTGCTTTAGCATCACACTTTGAACAATGATGTGATTTTTCGCCTGCTGTAGCGCAAGTTGCTTCAACGTCTACTGTCCATTCAGCTGCATAGTCATGACCGAGTGCTACGATAGCTTCAGTAGCTTCTGCAGTACATACTGAACAAACTTTATACTGTTCACCGTCTGCTACACAAGTGGGAGCTACTGTTACAACCCATTCACCAAAGCTATGACCAAGAGCCTCTATTACAGTTATATCTGCCTTAAAATCGCATCTTGAACAATGGTGAGATTTCTCACCTGCTGTAGTACAGGTTGCTTCAACGTCTGTTGTCCAGTCAGCAGAATAGTCGTGACCAAGTGCTGCAATTTCAGTAACATCAATTCTGTCCAAGCATCTTGAACAATGATGAGATTTTTCACCTACTGTAGTACAAGTTGCTTCAACGTCTACTGTCCATTCAGTCATATAATCGTGACCTAATGCAGGAATAACGATTCTTGACTTCTCGTAGCCACAGTCACAATATGTAACTGCTAAACCATCTTCAAGACAAGTTGCAACAAGTATATCAGTTTTATAGTGAGGCGCAATTGCATTAAAATGAATTAATGCAGTATCAGGAATAGAGTTGGATATCTTTGTAACATTTGCCCATGCTTCTTCGCTACCGCTATAGAATATGTCGGCAACGTTTTTAGGGAACGCATTTGCACCAATACTTGCAATACCCTCAGGAATATTAACGTAGCTAAGGTTTTCACAAGCATAGAAAGCATAATTCTTAATATATGCTACGCTTTCACCAATAAGAGCTTCTTCAAGATTTGTACAACCGTAGAAGGCATTCTGACCGATGTTTTTAACGCTATCAGGAATAGTAATTTTGCCAAGCTGCGGACAGTTCTGGAAAGCAGAGTCCAAAATTGTTGTTACACCATCACCGATTTCAACAGCTTCAAGAGAAACACAGCTCATAAATGCAGTTTTACCAATTGTAACAACTGAATCAGGAATATTAATTGCCTTCAAGCTTGCACAACTTGAAAATGCAGAAGTACCTATACTTTTTGTAGAATTGGGGATAACCACTTCTTCAAGAGCATTACAACCGTTGAAAGTATCTCTGGCTATAGTTGTAATACCTTCAGGAATAACAACCTTTTCAATGCTTGTGCAGCCATAAAAAATATAATTTGGAATAGAACTTATACCAGCCGGTAAATAAACCTCAGTGATTTTTCCGTTTGCATCATACAAATCTGCACCCATATACAAGGGGCTTGATGTATTATTAGTTAAGCGTGTATTATACCAACATTCAAAAGTGTCAACAAACAAACTCTCAACTTTACCGCAACCTGAGAACGCATAACCACTTATTGTTGTTAAACCGTCACCTAAATCTACTGTAACTAACTCAGAACATTTAAAGAATGCATACTGACCGATGGTTTCAACAGAATCAGGAATAACAACCGAGGTAATACCCGTACACTCATAAAACGCTTTTTCAGCTATATTGGTTACAGGTAAACCCTCATAGGTTTCGGGAATAATGATGTCACCACTCACCGTTGTGCCCGAGCCGGATACCGTATAAGAAGCGTTGTCACTATTTAAAGTAAACACTAAATCTGTATCAGCGGCAGAAGCACTTAATTGTAATCCAAACAATACTGCAATAATTGTGACGAGCAATAAAGCAGTCTTAAATGCGCGTTTCATAATAACCTCCATAAATAATTAATATATTTTTACGTCAATCCATATTCTTCCATTAGCATTGTATCATTTTTTCTGCACCAAGTCAATATTTCTTTTGCAAATTGTACAAAAGAATTCTACATTTTGTATTTTTATTCATCATATTCACTATATTCACCTATCATTCACGCAAAACTCCCGTTACATCTTACAGATTTCATTTTTTACTTTTAAAAAGGAAGAAAATATACAAAACACAGTAAAAAAATGCAAAAAAATCCAACCCCCTGCCGAAGCAAGGGGTTGAATTTTTGGAAAGAGAAAATGAAATGTTAAGCAATTACAATGTCTGATTATTATATAACAGACCATTGTTGTGGAATTTTCACAACTTTATGAATAAATTGTAAACAATAATGCCGACTTAATTTTTACAAATAATTTCTATCTTTAAGATATTCTTCAACAGCACTTCTGTCCGCATACTGTAAATGTTCAATACTTTTGGCTTCTCGTGTTCCTCTGTTTTTTCTTATGAGTCTATCAATATCTGTTTTTACTTTTTTTACGTTATGTACACCTTTTAATTTGATAACACCCTCTTCAGTACGAATTTCCAGAGTACCGGTCTTAATAAATTTCTCCAGCATACCACCAATTTCGATTCTTCTTCTATCACCACTAAAAAGAGAGCGTCTACCTATATAGACAACTGTGTTCTCCATATCTGCTTCCGCATATAAGCTCTCAAGATACTCAAATCTCAAAATTACCGTTTCTTTTCTTCTACGATAAATATACAAACCGAAGTCATCACATTCAATGATAACTCTGGGAACAAATAATCTTTGAATAAAATACCACAAGGTTACCGGAAATAAAATTATTGAGATAAGTAATAACCTTACGTAAAGGTCATCAAAAACATACCACTCTGAACTATCGTATGACTTTTGAGCACAAAACATCCAGAGTACAAAACACAAAACCATAAAAACCGGTGCGAAAACAAAAATACCATTTGCACGTCTTGCTAAAACTTTCATACTTTCACCTCGAAAAAATAATACCAAAAAACAGTAAAATATTCAACTATTCTTAATGACAATTCTCTTTATTTGTGGTAAAATGTGTATACTATTATATATAGTACATTTATACGTACATTGTAAGGAAGATTTTATGGACATTTTAAAGATTTTGCAAAATGAATTTTCCGTTAGTGAAATTCATATCAAAAACATTGTTGATTTAATTGACGACGGTAATACTATCCCTTTTATTGCACGTTACAGAAAAGAGATGACAGGCTCTTGTGACGACCAGAAATTAAGAGAAATCAACGATAGATTAACTTATTTAAGAAATCTTGAAAAAAGAAAAGAGGAGGTTTTATCTTCAATTGAAGAGCAAGGAAAGCTTACAGAAGAAATCAGCAACGCTGTTGCTGCCGCAGTTACACTTGCAGAGGTTGAAGATATTTACAGACCCTATAAGCAAAAAAGAAAAACCCGTGCATCAGTTGCTAAAGAAAAAGGACTTGAGCCTTTGGCAGAGGTGTTATTTTCATTCACTCTTCAAGGTGCAGACCTTACTGGAATTGCAAGTGAATATATAAATGAAGAAAAGGGCGTTTTAACAGCAGAAGAGGCTTTGCAAGGTGCATCTGACATTATTGCAGAAATTATTTCTGACTCACCCGAGGCACGAAAGGTATTAAAAGACCTTATTGCAAAACGAGGTGTTATAACCTCTACTGCTAAAACAGATGAAGACAGTGTTTACTCTATGTATTACGAGTATTCCGAGCCTGTTGCTAAAATTCCATCTCACCGCATACTTGCTATTAACAGAGGTGAAAAGGAAGGCTTCTTAAAGGTTTCTGTTGAAGTTGAAGAAGCAACTGCACTTTTACTTTTAGATAAGCTTTTCATCAAAGAAGGCAGTTCATCTACAGAGTTTTGCCGTGAAGCCGCAAAAGACAGCTACACAAGACTTATTCTCCCATCATTAGAGAGAGAAACACGAAGCACTCTCACCGAAAAAGCAGATGAACAGGCTATAAAAATGTTTGGCAGCAACCTTAAGCCCCTACTTATGCAACCGCCCATTAAAAACAAAACTGTTCTTGCAGTTGACCCCGCTTACCGTACGGGCTGTAAGCTTGCAGTTGTTGACGGTAACAGCCGTGTTCTTTTCACAGGCGTTATTTATCCTACTCCCCCTCAGTCAAAAATAGCAGAGTCTGAAGCAAAGGTGCTTGAGCTTATCAAGAAGTATAATATTGACTGCATTTCAATCGGTAACGGTACTGCAAGTAAAGAAAGCGAAATTTTTATTGCCGATACGATAAAGAAATCCCCTCGTCCCGTTTCATATATGGTGGTAAACGAAGCTGGTGCATCTGTTTACTCTGCTTCAAAATTAGGTGCAGAGGAATTCCCTGATTTTGACGTTTCAGTTCGTTCTGCAGTGTCAATTGCAAGACGTTTACAGGACCCTCTTTCAGAGCTTGTTAAAATCGAGCCTAAGAGCATTGGTGTTGGTCAGTATCAGCACGACGTTCCCCCTGCAAGACTTGAAGAATCTCTTTCAGGCGTTGTCGAGGATTGCGTTAACGCAGTTGGTGTTGACCTTAATACTGCATCAGTTTCTCTTCTTAAGTATATTGCCGGTGTTACCTCTGCAACTGCCAAAAATATTGTTCAATATAGAGAAGATAACGGTGAATTTAAATCCCGTACAGATTTAAAGAAGGTGAAAGGCTTAGGTCCTAAAGCATATCAGCAATGTGCAGGCTTCTTAAGAATTCCCGGTGGAAAAACTGCACTTGACAACACAGGCGTTCACCCCGAAAGCTATGATGCGGCTAAAAAGCTGCTTGAAATATTCGATTACAAAAAAGAAGACGTTGCAACTACCGGTGCTGCAGGTATCGGTGCAAAGGTTCAGGAATACGGCATTTCTAAAGCTGCTGAAGAGTGCAATATCGGTATCCCCACACTTACTGATATTATCAGTGAATTAGAAAAACCCGGCAGAGATATCCGTGATGAGTTACCCAAACCTATGCTCAGAACTGACATTATGGATATGAACGACTTAAGAGAAGGTATGGAGCTTACCGGTACTGTAAGAAACGTTATCGACTTCGGTGTGTTTGTTGATATCGGTGTTCAGCAGGATGGTCTTGTTCTCATTTCTCAGATATGCGATAAATATATCAAGCATCCTTCCGAGGTTTTAAAGGTAGGAGAAATCGTTAAAGTTAAAGTTCTTTCTGTTGAGCCTCAAAAGAAAAGAATATCCCTTACAATGAAGGGCGTTCAATAAATATCAAAAAAACAACAAATAATAGTGACAAACTCATATCTTTGTGATATAATTTATTAGATTTTAATGAAATGCGAGGTACTTTATAGTGCTTGAACTTAATTATGCTCTTGAACACATTATGAAAGGTATTGAAGCAACTGTTACAGAGTACGGTTTCAGACCTGAATATCCTAACGGAGTTTTCCCTCCTCAGTTACCCATTGAGGAAAGCGGTGACAAATCTGTTATTATGTACCGAGGCGAAAGAGGTAGAATCAAACTTGAACATCAAGGCGATAAGCTTTCTCTCTTCTGTGCTAAAGCAGACGACGAAGCTCCCGATGACGATATGAAAAGAGCCTCTCTTTCTCTTTTGGATTTAGAAACATTTAATGATAAAGACTTAAAATATATTTACGAAGAATACATCGAAACATTCCAGAAGCTCTTTTCACAGAAAAATGCAGGTGCAGGTAAAAAGATGCCCACACCCGTATCAAGAACACAGGCTAAAAGTGGTGCTCTTGCTTACGACGCTAACACTTTAGGAAGCCGTTTCACAACAATTTATCCCGAGCTCAGAGATGAATATAAAAACAACCTTGAGCTTTATGGTGAATTCCTTGCAGAAGATTTCTTTGTAAACCACGGTAATAAGTACGTTGTTGAAACCATCAAGGAAAACGATAAAATAAAAATGAGAAAGTTATTTAATCTTCTCAATGACATTTATGAGGATGGTACAAACGATACGCAGAGTCTTGTTGCAGTTACAATTCTCGGTAGCTCACTTGCAGCAAACCCCGAGCTTATTGATATCGCTAAAGAACATTTCAGCGATACAATGAAAGAGCCTGTTTGCGAAATCATTTCTTATTTAAGAAAAAGCAAGGGTGCAAGAATGAGACTTGAAAATCCCCCTATTTACAAACCTAAAAAACAGAAGAAAAAAGGTATGTTTGCTTCAATGTTAGGCATGTAAAAACCCACACCCGAAACCACTGATGGTTTCGGGTGTTTTTATAGATATCATCCACTTTTCTATATACTATATATACTATATATACTATATATATTATATATAACAAATAAAAAATCAAGTTTGTTTCATACAAAAATATTCACCTAAACAAAAAAGCCATCCCAAAGGATGGCTTTTAAACTTATCTATGAACTTGCGATTTCAATTAGAAAGTTTCTTTTTTCTTTCTTGTAAGTACGAATGCTGCAGAAGCTGCTACGCAAACTGTTGCTGCGAGAGCGATACCTGCATCTCCTGTTTCCTCAGAACCTGAAGAAGAACCGGGAGATGTTGTCTCGGGGTTTGCAGCTGTTGTGCTTTCAGCATCATCAGGACCAAAGAGACCCTTTAAGAACTCGATAATCTTATTAAGAAGATCTTCAAGGAAGTCAAAAGCAACACCAAGCTTATCAAGGATATTCTGGAATGCTTCTGAAATATCGATGTTACCGTCAACAAGCTGTTCGATGATATCAATAAGCTCTGCATTACCGAAGAGGTTTACAATAGCGTCAACGAAGTCACCGAATGTTGCACCGTTACCTGCAAGTAAATCTCTGATAACCTGAAGAAGATTATTGATGTCGTCGGGAGTTGCTGAAGAGTCACCGCCTGCTGATGTTGTTCCTTCAGCGGGAGGAGTATTTGCGGGGAACATAAAGCAGATGATTTTGTTTTCATCGAGTCTTGACTCTCTGATATCGTTGCTTAAGTCACCGTCATCTGTAATGAACTCGTCAACATAAAGATTGATAGCTGTATCAGTAACCATTGTGTTGATTACATTGAATGTTACATAGAAAATATCGGTTGCTTCCGCTTTTGAAACGCCCATACCGGTTGCCCAGCCGAATGAGTATTCGCTGTTTGAACCACGTTTGTAGCCATTAACGGGAATACCGTTAAAGAAAGCATTAACATTACCGCTTTCATCAGTTGTACCGGCAACGTTTGCATCGGCAACTGAAAGAACTGTGGGGTCAAACTCTAAATAAAGATTGACACCAACAAGATTATTAACTGCAGGAACATTTACAGCAACTGTGAAAGTTGTTTGTGTAATTACCTCTGAATCAACAGCTGCAACGTTGTAACCGCCTTCGTAAATTTTTGTAGAAAGGTCAGGTGTTGAAGCTGCACAACCCATCGGTGCTATACTGATGCAAATGAGCAATGCAGAAAGAAAAATCGCAAGTACCTTTTTCATTGATCTCTTCCTTTTCATGAATTTGAGGGAAAACCTCCGCCGCATAAGAGCTATAACAACAAGACATAGTTATAGCAACACTTATAGCCTAAAGAGATTATATTACAAACACATTGTAAAGTCAATAGAAAATTTGCTTTAAAATGAAGAATATTAAAAGTTTTTTTAGTTTTAAAAAAGCTGAAAACCCTTTATTTACTTGATGTTTCAGCTTGTTCCGTCATTTTCAACAAAATAACACCTGTTTTTTCTACTTCAAAACAAACCACAAATATCTTCTATTGTTTTTACCTTATCAGAATTACCCGTAAAGTTTCTCAAATCACCCAAAAGTTTTTCCAAAGCGTTTTGTTTTTCTTTTTCGGAAATACAATTCATATCACTTTCAATTACAGGTAAAGCAAAAACACCCAACGAGCAACTGTTATTCAAATCAACCGGCATCATTTTAACTGTTTTGCCGTTAATTTTACGTCTTATAAACTTACAAGCTTTTTCACAAGCTGTGCAGATATAAGCTTCATCAACGAAAGGTAAAGGTGGGTTTTTAAGTGCAGGCGTTTTAGAAACTAAAGCACCCGTAGGACAAACGTTGACACAAGCACCACAGCTAACACATTTACTTTCATTTAAAGGTAAATCAAAAGCGCTTACGGGAAGTGTACCGAAGCCTCTGCCGAAAAGGCCAATGTTTTCCGTGCCTGAAATTTCTTTACAAGCTCTTACACATTGACCACACAATATACATTTATTGTTATCACGAACAATAAATGGATGGCTTTTATCTTTCGGATACTGTCTTGTCTTGCCGTTTAATTTCATAGAAAGTGCATCGTAATCTCTCATTAACGGTAAAAGCTCACAGCTATAAACAGCAGAACAACCACATTCAAGACATCTGCTTGCTTCCTTTTGTGCCTCTTCCTTTGTCAACGTACTTGCCACTTCATTAAAATTATTTTTTCTTGTATTTGCGTCTTCGAGATTAATTTTACATTTATCTATAAAAGGTAAGCCTTCAAGCACAGAAGCATCAAAATTATTATTTACTGAATAAACGGGTAATTCATTGGGAACTTCTATACCCTTAATATAGCAATCTATAGAACGAGCAGCATACTTACCCCCTGCTATTGCTTTTATAGCTATATCGGGGCCTTTATTTATAACGTCACCTGCGGCAAAAACACCATCAACAGACGTCATAAAGGTTTTCTCATCAACTGAAACCGTTGATTTTTTAGTCAGTTCTACAGAATCTATGCAACCCGAAGAAACCCTCTGACCGATAGCAGAAATAACGGTATCACATTCGATAACGTCTGTGCTTCCCTTTATTGCAACGGGCTGTCTTCTACCTGATTCGTCAGGCTCGCCTAATTCCATATTCTGAATTTCAAGACCTGTAACCTTGCCGTTTTCGTTTAATACTCTTACAGGCGCAGCAAGAAAACGGAAATTTACACCCTCTTCTTTTGCATCAAAGATTTCATCGGGCTCTGCAGGCATTTCGTTTTCAGTTCTTCTGTAAACGAGCGTAACGTTTTTCGCACCTAAACGAACGGCTGTTCTTACCGCATCAATAGCAGTATTACCGCCACCGACAACGCAAACCTTATCACCTAAATCAACCTTTTCACCTTTTGCAACACGGTAAAGAACGTCAATACCGCCCTCAACGCCACGTGCTTCTTCGCCCTCACATCTCATACCAGATGCAGTCCACGCACCGATTGCAACGAACACAGCATCGTAAGAGGCTTTAAGTGATTCAATTGTGAAGTCGCGACCCAATCTTTTGTTGTAATTGATTTTTACACCCATTTTTTCAATATTCTCGATTTCCTTATCAAGAATATCTTTGGGAAGTCTGTATGCGGGTATGCCGTATCTTAACATACCGCCGCCTTTTTCTTCTGATTCAAAAATTTCTACCTGATAACCCTCAATAGCAAGGAAATATGCGCAGGAAAGACCTGCAGGGCCTGCACCGACCACTGCAATTTTCTTTCCGTTTGCTTCTTTGCATTCAGGAATATAATCAACATTAGATTCGGCAGAAAATCTTTTCAATGCACATATAGAAACTGCACCCTCAAGGTGCTTTCTTCTGCACTTCTCTTCGCAAGGGTGAGGACAAACTCTACCTATTGACATAGGTAAGGGATTATCTTTCTTTATAAGCTCAAGCGCTTTTTCTTCTTCACCGTTTGCAATAAAGCCAACGTAGCCCTGAATATCCTGATGAGTAGGGCAAGCCATAAAGCAAGGTGCTTTACAGTCACCACTATGGTCGGACATTATAAGAGAAAGAGTTGCTTTTCTGCTTTTTTCAAGCTCGGGTGAATTTGTTTTTACAACCATACCCTCGCTTACAGTTGTTGAGCAAGCTCTCAAAGGCTTTCTTATCCCCTCAACCTCAACAAGACAAAGTCCGCAACCACCGTAGCTTTCAAGCTGTTTATTATGGCAAAGATGAGGAAGATAAATTCCGTTTTCTAAAATATTGTCAAGAAGTGTCTTTTCAGTATCAGCAAAAATTTCTCTGCCGTTAACCTTAATTTTAACCTGACTCATTTACTTCCTCTCCTCTCCGCTTATTATTTCAACAGCACCGAATTTACAACTGTCAAAGCATTGTGAACAACGCACACATTTATCACTATCAATACTAAAGGGTGATTTCACAACACCGCTTATAGCAGCAACGGGACATTTCTTACTACAAAGAGAGCAGCCCTTACATTTATCAGCAACTATTCTGTACTCAATAAGAGCAGTACATTTCTTTGCAGGGCAAGCTTTATCTTTTATATGTGCCTCATATTCATTTCTGAAATATTTAACGGTAGTAAGAACAGGGTTGGGGGCAGAGTTGCCGAGACCGCACAATGCACCTGTTTTAATACTTTCACCCAATTCAACAATAGTGTCGATATCCTCTTCTTCACCGTTACCGTCAACTATTTTCTGTAATATTTCTAACATTCTTGTAGTACCTATACGGCAAGGAACACATTTTCCACAGCTTTCTTTACTTGTGAAATCCATAAAGAATTTAGCCATATCAACCATACAGGTTTTATCATCCATTACTATCATACCGCCCGAGCCCATAATAGCACCCGTTTTTGCAATACTTTCGTAATCAATAATTGTATCAAGCATATTTTTAGGAATACAACCGCCCGACGGACCGCCCATCTGAACAGCTTTAATATCTGCACCGTCTTTAATTCCGCCACAGATACCGAAAACTATATCATTTATTGTGAGCCCCATAGGAACTTCAACAAGACCGCCTCTTGAAACTCTGCCTGCAAGGGCAAAAACCTTTGTACCCTTGCTACCCTCTGTACCCATTTCGGCAAAGGCTTCTCCGCCGTTTTCAATAATCCAGGATACGTTCGCAAAGGTTTCAACGTTATTGATGTTTGTAGGCTTACCTCTGAAGCCTTTTTGAGCAGGAAATGGTGGCTTTGTAACGGGCATACCTCTGTTACCGCCTAAAGAAGCAAGAAGTGCGGTTTCTTCACCGCAAACGAATGCACCTGCACCCATCATAATATAAAAATCAAAAGAGAAATCACTACCGAAGATGTTTTCACCGAGGATTTTTCTTTCTCTCATTTCCTCAATAGCTTTATTAAGTCTTTTAACTGCAAGCGGATATTCTGCTCTTACGTAGATAATACCTGTTTTAGCACCTACAGCGATACCCGATATCATCATACCCTCAAGAACTCTGTGGGGGTCACCCTCAAGGACAGCTCTGTCCATAAATGCACCGGGGTCGCCCTCATCGGCATTACAAACGATATATTTTTCTTCACCCTGAGAGTTTTTAGCAGACTGCCATTTTATATGGGTAGGGAAGCCTGCACCGCCTCTGCCTCTCAAGCCTGATTTTTTTATTTCTTCAATAATTCCGTCAGAGCCCATTTCAAGAGCCTTTTTCAAAGCAGAATAGCCACCGAAGGAAATATATGAATCTATGCTTTCGGGGTTTACCTTACCGCAGCCTGAAAGAACAACTCTTTTCTGTCCGTTTAAAAACCTCATATCATCGTCTGATAATCTGTTTTCTAAAGGTAACTCACCTTTTTTGATACTCTCCGCAAAGCTTAATGCACTTTCACCGTTAAGTCTGCCGTAAAGAATACTTTCGTTATCGTCTGTTATAACCTCAACTATAGGCTCGGCAAAGCAAAGACCGTTACAGCCTACTTTTTCAACGGCATATTCAGTACCCGAAAACGCACCTTCAAGACTCTTTAAAACAGAATCTGCACCTGAAGCAATTCCGCAAGAGCCATAACCGAGAAGAAATCTCATTTTGATTCCTCCTCTCTGATTTTTTCAATTATTGAAACAACTTTATCTTGTGTAAGATTACCGTAAGCGGTATCGTTTATCATCATAGCCGGTGAAATACTGCAACAACCAAGACAAGCTACCTCTTCCCAAGAAAAAAGACCGTCTTCGGTAATATCGCCCTCCTCTATACCTAAAACACGCTTTACGGTATCACCTATTCTTTGAGAGCCGTTAACATGACAAGCAGTACCCATACAAACCATTATTCTGTATTTGCCCACAGGCTTTAATCTGAAGCCTGCATAAAAGGATGCAACGCCCATAATTCTGCTTGAGGGAATACCCGTTTTTTCAGTTAAGTATTCAACACTTTCACGGGAAATATAACCATCAATCCCTTGAACATCCTGCAAAACTGCAATAAGACTTTCTTCGGGATTACTGTATTTTTTCAATATGGTATCTATGTAGCCGAAATCTTTACAAGCCATCATAAATCAACCTCTTCCAAAAATAAAATAAACTTACATTAAATTTTACAATAAAGAAAATATTCTTTCAATAGTAATTTATACTAAATATGTCATTTTTATATAGTTATTTATATACCTATTTACTTTTAGATGGAAACATTATAAAATATTTATAATATATCTTATTAACATTCATAAAGGTGAAAACATGAAAGAATACGATTACTATTTATTTGACTTTGACGGTACTCTTTGCGACACAACCGAGGGTATTTTTAATTCTATAATTTACTCTCTTGACTGCTTTGGTATCAAAGAAACCGATTATAAAAAACTTGAGTTTTTTGTAGGACCACCTCTTTTTGAGTCATACAAAACAATATACAACGTTTCAGACGAGGATGCTCAATGGCTTATAAATAAATACAGAGAGCGTTATAAAACAAAAGCTGCAGAAGAATCAAAGCTTTATGACGGTATAAAAGAGCTTCTTAAAAGACTTAAAGCCAGCGGTAAAAAGGTTGCTATCGCTTCTTCAAAGCCTATTCTTTTCGTTGAAGAGATCTCCTCTTACCACGGTATTGATAAATACTACGATTTTATTTCTGCAGAGGATTTCAAAAACAACCATTCAAGCAAAGAAGACCTTATAAATAAATGCCTTGACTTTTTCGGTAACCCTGACAAAGAAAACGTAATTATGGTTGGTGACCGTTTTTACGATATTGACGGAGCAAAAGCAGTTGGCGTTGACAGTGCAGGTGCAGTTTACGGCTTCGGCACTGAAGAAGAGTTAGTAAGTGCAGGTGCAACTTACATTCTCAATTCACCCGAAGATTTATTTTGATAAATAAAAAATCCTTTACCCAAAATTGAAATGGGTAAGGGATTTTTACTTTTTATCTATCTTTTAATGACAAACCTTGCAAGGTGCATAGCCCCAGCCTTCAAGCTCATCAGCAGTGCCGTTATACTCTTGTCTGTTCTGGGGTGAAATTTCGTTAGAGTATCTGCACCATGTTTCGTGATATTTTTTACTGTTAGTGTTGAGTACAAAGTTTTTAGTTGTAACTACAACACTTGGTGCTTGTGTAGGTTGAGCAGTTGTCTGTTCGGCTGTAGTTTGAACAGTTGGTTCGGGCTTCTTTGTAGTTTCAGGTGCTTTTGTTGTTTCAGTGGCTAACGTGCTTTTACCTGTCGCATAGTCTATCTCGACACCGGGTTGAACGTTATAGCAATAAACGTTAAAGAAGATACCGTCACCCTCATCCTCAACTGAATAGGCTTCAATCTGAACACCTCTTGCAACAAGCTCGTTACCCTTGAATATTGGTGTTACGCGATACATTACGTGATTATCTGTTTCTTTTATATAGTCGGCAACCATATTTTCAAATGGAAGCATACCCTGAACATTCAGATAACGAGTACCCGTTATAAGATTTCTTGTGTTTGCATTTTCACCCGAAAGCTGAAAACCAATAAGATGGCAACGGTTGTATAGATATTTACCATCAACAAAATCATATTTTACTGTATGCCAGCCCGTTGGCTTAACCTGACCGATGCTACCTCTTTCCTCTGTAGGCATAATATCTCTTCCAAGGCAAGCAATAACAACGGAGCATCTACCCAAGCTATCAAGAGAGCTGTAGCTTTCATAAGACTTGGTTGTTATTTCACTTGAAGAAAAATATGGTGTATTACCATTTATCGCAACATAAGGACTACCTGAAAAAGCTGGGATATTATCAAGACCTACTCTACCTGCACCGTTATCTACAGGCTTGTTAGACGTTGTAGCCTTTTCAGTTGTTTTCTCTGTTACATTCTCTTTGCCGTTATTTTTATTGTCAGTAGTTTTCTCAGAAAACTCGTTTTCAAGAACAGATTCAATAACGCTATTATCCGTTGTTGAAGTGGTATTGGCATCTTCAGAATCACAACCCGCAAGACCGACTACGGCTAAAACAAGTATGGCTATAATTACGCCTAAAAGTTTTTTGTTTTTTAAAAGCATATTCATTTTATCAACCCTTTGTAAAAACCTGCTTCGTTATTTTTTCGTGAGAATTCCCTGAGAGCTCTGACTCTTCAGCTAAAATAAACTGCGAAAAATCAATATCGCAATAAAAGTCGCAAGGGTAAGCTCTATTCCAATTATACACGGTTATTCTGTCGATTTTTGTTATAAATTGTTGCAACGAAAGATTTTCTGCAAAAACGTGTGCATTTTCGTCACTATCAAAGGGGTTATCGTCAATGGTTATTCTTTCGGCATAATCTGAAAACAGTTTTTCAGAGAACGATGTTACAGTCAGCTTTTCACCGTTCAAGCAGTTGAAAATATCTTCCAGTACAGCTTTATCTCTGCTTTGACGTCTGTTATTGAAAAGCAAACCCTTGTTATCATCAAGGCATAAAATAACATTCATATTCATTCACCCTTACAAGTTTATTTTGTTAAGTAAATCGGGGAAAATCTCAAGGCTTCGTTTCAAAATACCATTCATTGCCGCAATAGCTACACCGTAATTCACAATAGGTGTTTCAGCCTCCTGGCAGAATTCCATTCGGCTTTTCATTTCCTTTTCGTTAAGCATACAGCCGCCACAATGAACAACAAGAGAAATACCGCTTAAATCTCTCGGGAATTCACCGCCTGAGGTAAAGGCAAATTCAGGCTCTGCATTTGTGTATTTTCTTATCCAATCGGGAATTTTCACAGTGCCTATATCGTTACATTGGCGGTGATGAGTACAGCCCTCACTTATGAGAATTTTATCACCGTCTTTAACTCCCTTTAAAGCAACCGCACCATTCACAAGAGTTTCAAGGTCACCCTTGTATCGTGCCATAAGAATTGAAAACGAGGTTAATGGGATATCTTCTGCTAAAGCCTTTGAAACAAAGCCGAAAACCTGAGAATCGGTAATCACGAGCTTCGGTTTATTTTTGAGAGCATTTATAGTGCCTTCAAGCTCTGTCGGTTGGCAGACTACCGCGATGCATTTACTGTCAAGAAGCTCTCTCAAGGTCATCTGCTGCGGAAGAATAATTCTGCCCTTAGGTGCAGATTCGTCAATAGGTGTAACGAGAATTACGATATCACCCTCAGTTACTAAATCGGAAACGATTACTCTTTTTTCGGCTTTAGCTTTTGAGAGAGCACCTATTTTTTCTTTTAACTCGAAAATATTTTTATTTTCTACCGCACTAACGTAAATTTCGTTAGGCTTTAATTCTTTAAAATCGTTAATTAAATCGCACTTGTTATATGCAATTATATAGGGTGTGTTTTTCTTTTCAAAAAGGCTTATTAAAAGCCGGTCTTCCTTCTCAATGCCTTTTTCGGCATCCACAACCAAAACCGCAACATCGGTTTCAGCTAAAATCTCGTAAGACTTATCTACCCTTTTTTCTCCCAACTCGCCCTCGTCATCAATTCCGGGGGTATCAATAATAAGAACAGGGCCTAAAGGCAAAATCTCCATCGCTTTTTTTACAGGGTCGGTAGTAGTGCCTTTATAATCAGACACTACTGAAAGACTTTGACCCGTAACGGCATTCACAACGCTCGATTTACCTGCGTTTCTCATACCAAAAAAGCCTATATGAACACGTTCACCCGAAGAAACTGAATTTAAACTCATAAAATTTCTCCTTACCAAACAGAAATTATCAAAAACGGAAATCTCTGCGGTTTGAATTTTTAATATCGGCTATGTTGCTTTCGGCAATTTCTCTTACCTTATCTTTAGGAATCTTTTTAAGCTCTTCTTCTATAAGCTTATAGCCGATTTTCTTTGTTTCGTCACTTGCATAGTCTTCAAGATATTCTGTAAGAGTCATTAAGGCGTTGGGGTGGCAACAATTTAAAATCTGACCGTTTTTACAAAGGCTCATGAATCTGTCACCCGTTCTGCCCTCTCTGTAGCAAGCGGTGCAGAATGAGGGAATATGGCCGTTTTCCATAAGCCATCTTACAACCTCATCAAGAGTTCTTTGGTCAGAAACGTCAAACTGCTCTGAATCGTGAGGTCTTTCTTCCTCGGTGTAACCGCCAACGGAAGTACGGGAAGCACCGCTTATCTGTGAAATACCCGTATTAAGCACTTCGCCTCTGACTTTTTCGCTTTCACGGGTTGAGATAATCATACCTGTATAGGGAACGGCAATTCTGATACAAGCAATAATTTTCTTAAACATTTCATCACTAAGACCGTTATCGAAAACGTCCGGGTCGATATCGTCTGCTCTTTTAACTCTCGGCACACTTATTGTATGAGGTCCTACACCGTGAACTGCTTCAAGATGCTCAGCGTGCATAAGAAGACCAACGAACTCATACATATATCTTTCAAGACCGAAAAGCACACCTAAGCCTACGTCGTCAATACCGCCCTCCATAGCTCTGTCCATAGCCTCGGTATGATAATCGTAATCGTGCTTTGGTCCTGTGGGGTGAAGCTCAAGATAGCTTTTTTTGTGGTATGTTTCCTGGAAAAGAATATATGTACCGATTCCCGCATCCTTTAATTTACGGTAATTTTCTACAGTTGTAGCCGCAATGTTAACGTTAACTCGTCTGATTGCACCGTTTTTGTGGTTAACGCTGTAAATTGTTTTTATACATTCGAGAATATACTCAATAGGATTGTTTTTAGGGTCTTCACCCGCTTCAATAGCAAGTCTTTTATGACCCATATCCTGAAGAGCGATAACCTCGTTTCTTACCTCTTCCTGAGTTAATTTCTTACGTGCGATATGCTTGTTTTTCAAATGATAAGGGCAGTAAACGCAACCGTTTACACAGTAGTTTGAAAGGTAAAGCGGTGCAAACATAACGATTCTGTTACCGTAAAACTTTTGCTTTATATCGTTTGCAAGGCTGAACATCTCTTCAACCTTTTCGGGAATATCACAAGCAAGAAGCACAGCTGCGTCTTTATGAGTAAGACCTGTGCACTGATAGCCCTCACCCATTTTTTTAGGACGTGCTTTTTCTAAAATACTGTCAATAAGAGGAATATTGTTTTTATTCTCCTCCGCGTATTTTATAGTTTCAAGAATTTCACCGTCATTGATGAATTCTTCTGCTTTTAATGATTTGGGATTATAAATTGCCATAAAAATTTTCCTTTCTTTCAGTCAGACTTTTCTTTCTGTCAGATATATTTTTTAATATCACCTTTGTCGGTAATGATTTCAAAGCCTATTTTCTTAAACTTCTCTTCCAATTCTTTTTTATTGGAAGCGTTTTCTAAACCTGTGCTTAATTTATTATCATAAAGACTGTATTTTTCTCTCGCATCTGTGGGTGACAAATTAGGCATAACAACGTTAGCACCCGAGAGAATCCCCTCTTCTCTGCCGTTTTCTGAAATCGTACCTAAAGCGGTGGTTGCAGGAAGCAACACAGGAGGATAAACTAGCCTTATAATTGAAAGCAAAAAGCAGGTAAGCTCAACCGAGCCTGTTTTTTCATCCTTGAAAATTGTATCTTTATGCGGAATAAAAGGACCTATACCGCACATATCAGGCTTAAATTCTTCAATAAACTTTAAATCCTCGGCAATATGGCGTGTTTCTTGGCAAGGTGCGCCAACCATAAAGCCGCAACCCACCTGATAGCCGATTTCTTTTAAATCGCGAAGACACTTCATTCTGTTACTGTATGACATATTTTCAGGGTGAAGCTTATTATATAACTTTTCATTTGCCGCCTCGTGACGAAGAAGATATCTGTCAGCACCCGCAGAAAAAAGCTTTTCATAGCTTTCTTTACTTCTTTCACCTAAAGAAAGAGTAACGGCACAGTCGGGATATTCCTCTTTAATTTTCTTTAACAAGCCGTAAAGGAAATCATCGGTATAAAACCCGTCTTCACCACCTTGCAAAACAAAGGTGCGAAAGCCTAAACCGTAACCGTTTTCACAGCAGGAAAGAATCTCTTCTTCTGAAAGCCTGTATCTTTCGCAGCTAGTGTTACCGCCACGAATACCGCAATAAAGGCAGTTGTTTTTACAAACGTTGCTTATTTCAATAAGACCTCTTATAAATATCTTATTGCCGTAATATTCACGCCTTACAAGGTCTGCCTTTTCACGAAGATACAAGGCAATTTCAGCATTTCTATTATCTAAAAGATACTGATATTCTTCTACTGTAAGGCTATGAAATTTAAAAAGCTTATCAACAAGCTGAATACTTTTATTCATCGGAAATCACGTTTGAAAATACGGTTTTTGCGCTTATACCGTTAATATTTCCTATCTTACCGCTTAAGGTTGAAATAACATCCTGCGGTGCATCTACCGCAACACTTATAACGCTTATACCTCTCTGACGGTAAGGAATGCCCATTCTGCCGA
The DNA here is from genome assembly GCA_045638585.1 of Acutalibacteraceae bacterium. Taxonomy (GTDB): domain Bacteria; phylum Bacillota; class Clostridia; order Oscillospirales; family Acutalibacteraceae; genus DTU089. The sequence continues at coordinate 50,096 of JAZUBO010000031.1, forward strand.
TAATATATTCACCGTAGGTATGAAGAAGAGAATTAAGTTGCTCTGTTGACTCGTTGTTTTCAACGATAATACTGATAACAGCTACTCTTGAAGCCATAAAAACCTCCCGAAAACTCTCTTAAATATCTAAAAAAACTTTGAAAATCTCCTAAAAAACATAAAAAGCCGCACTTCGAGAAAGTACGGCAACTAAAATATATATCAGCCATACCTTTCCCTCAGGAAACCCTTTATGTCAGGTACAATTTTATTATACAGTATTTCATTAAAATAATCAATGTATAAAATGGCTTTTAGTTAAAAAAATAATCTTGAATATTTTAAAAGGTGTGATTATTACGGACAACGAAAAATACAAACAATTAGTTCACAGCACAACTAAAAAATCCCCGATCGTAAAAGATTGTATAAAAGCATTTCTTTTCGGTGGGGGTATTTGCCTTTTCGGTCAGGTTTTAAAAACACTTTACGGATTAACAAGCCTCGACGAAAAAGAAATTAAATTAGCGGTTTCAGTTTCTCTTATTGTGATTACCGCAATTTTAACCGGTGCAGGTGTTTTCGATAAAATCGCAAAGCACGCAGGCGCCGGTACAGCAGTACCTATAACAGGCTTTGCAAACTCAGTTGTTTCCCCCGCTATTGAATTTAAGGCAGAGGGCTTTATATTAGGTGTTGGTGCAAAAATGTTTACCATCGCCGGACCGGTTATTGTTTACGGAACTGCCGCAAGCGTAGTTTATGGGTTAATTTATTGGATAACTACTCAAATATAGCATTTTTCATCTGTCTTTTCTTCATTTTTTGCCAACTCACAAAGCCGTAAATATCGTTAAAAAGAAAAGCTAAAAAGCAAACGACTACCGCAATATATCTTCTGTCATATACACTAGCTAAAACCCATAAGACAATAAGAACTATATCATTTGCAGCGTAGGCTAAAGCAAAATACGGGCTTCTTCTGAATGTGAGTGCGGCGGCTAAAAAGCTTGTGGCTACTGATATGGTGCTTGGTATGATATTTGCCGTATTAAAATAAGCTAAAATATAATAAAAAACAACCGTGACTATAATCGTAATAACAAAAATCAGCACAAGCTCTTTCGCTGTAATTGAATTAACTTTTACCTCCGCCTTATTCTTTTTGTAAGGGTTTCTGAGCCATGAAATCAACGAAAAAACCGACATTGGTAACGTCATACCGAGGTAGGTTATCATTTCACCGTAATAGGCAAAGCCGTATGCAATAACACCGTATAAAATACTGAAAGCCACCATCAGAACTTGTCCGACAGGATTGCCTTTTGCACAGAATATCAAAGACGTAACGCCAACAAGAGATGCTGCTAAAGTTAAATAATTCACTCTGTCAAAAGCAAAAAACGATGTGACTATTAAAATAACCGATATTGCCCATAAGCCTTTTTCGAATTTTGAAAAACTTCCAAACAATTTTTTCATACTGTTCCTTTCAAAAAACAAGCATCCGCATACACATCTTCTAAGACCTAACGATGTGTAAACGGATGCTTTATTTGCATCTTACTACCCGGTGGCAGTTTTATAAAAGTAATATAACATTTTTAAATGTTAAAATCAACATAAAAAACCCGAAATTTAAAAAGCTTGATTTATATCTTTATCTTTCTTATCCTTAATCGGTTAAGCGTGCAGCCGTCCTCTTCTCCCCCTGCGCAGTAGCCTAAAAGAATACTTCCGTCATCGGTTTCAAAGATTGCGGCATAGCAAAAGCCTCTGTTTTCATCTGTTTCTAAAGCTAAAGGCTCTGAAAAAGTTTTTCCGTTATCGTGGCTTAAAGCCATAACAAGAGGTGTTCTTGCACCCGTCCACACTCCGTTTACTTCTTCAACAATTCCATTGTAAATGGGTATGGGATTCCATATTGTAATTAAATCACCGTTTTTAAGTCTTTTAACCGATAATGGTGATTCTGCGCTTGTAAAACGGGAAAGTGAAGGCTCACTCCAGGTTTTACCGTTATCGTAAGAAAAGGCTTCATACTGTCTGCCCGAATCGTTTCTTATAAAGCAACGGATTTTATTTTCACCTAAATAAATCAATGCAGGCTCTTGAACACCCGTTGTACAGCCCTCGCAAATCGGCAATTTTGTACCCTCTGACAAGGTGTAAAAGCTTTTGCCATCATCATCTGAAGCGAATATATACAATTCACCGGGCTCGATATTTTCAACTGATTTTTTGCCGCTTTCATCAATTTCGCAAATGGGGATATGCTTGGCACAAGGGATAAGAATTCTTCTGTTTTCACCTTTTATAATTCTGTCGTTATTAACTACAAAATAACCCTCATTACCGCTACAAAGCAAGGGCTTGCTCCAGGTTTTGCCCTCATCAGTTGAGCGTATAAAAAAGCTACGGCAATTTACAACTTCTGTTTTTGCAAGAAAAAACATTCCCAAATCACCGTTTTCCATTCTTAAAAATGAAACAGACATTAAATTGTCTGCATTAAGAATTTCGCGGGAGATAATTTTAAAAGGCTCACCGAAGCTTTCGCCCTCATCAGTTGAAAGAGAGCCGTAAATATCAGCAGAAGAGCCGTCCTCACAACCATCACCGCCGTAACGGGAATATGCGAAAAGAATGTTACCGTTTTTCAATCTTATAAAAGCACCCTCGCTGTTACGGTTATTGTCACCGTTGGGGGCAAAATCACGAATAATTTTGCTTAACACAAAAGCACCGCCTAATCTCAATAGCAAAGCTATTTACACTTATTTTTCAAAAAGCAGCCTCTTTTCAAAGGCTGCCTTTTGTTTCTTTCTTTATTTTCAGATATTGTTAACGTGAACATCAATCTGCTTATAAGGAACTGTAATATCGTTTTTATCGAAAGCATCTTTAACGTTTTCAATAATATCGAAATTAACGTCCCAATAATCAGCAGTTTTACACCATACTCTCACAGTATAATCAACTGAGCTTTCAGAGCACTCTGAAAGTCTTACAAAAGGTGCAGGGTCTTTAAGCACAAGAGGATGAGCGTTTATAACGTCACCTATTACAGACTTAACCTTTTTACTATCTGTACCGTATGCGGTAGAAAATTTAAAGTCAACTCGACGAACCTTTTCAGCAGTATAGTTTTTAATAACGGAGTTTGTAAGGTTACCGTTAGGCAATGTAATTCTCTTATTATCAACTGTATTAATAACTGTATAAACCACAGAAATTTCGCTTACAGTACCCTCTTCGCCCGCTGCTTCAATATAGTCACCGATTTTAAATGGCTTGAAGAATAAAATCATCAAACCGCCTGCAAAGTTACTTAATGAGCCTTGTAAAGCAAGACCTATTGCAACACCGCAGGAAGCAAGAATTGTAATAAATGAGGTTGCAGGTACACCTAAAACCATTGCAACAGTTATTACTAAAACAAGGTATAACAAAATTCTGCTGAAGCTTACTAAAAATGAACGTAAGCCTGCATCAAGCTTGTTGAGTTTTTCCGTTGTGTTTATCCACTTGGAAAGCTTTTTGATAAGAATAGAGCCCACTATAAAAATTGCGATAGCTCCTAAAAGCTTTGTGCCCCAAGTAGTAATAAATTCAATAAGAAAAGTTTTTAAAGCGCTTAAGGTTAATTCATCAAAATTCATTGAAAACACTCCTTTTTTTAATAATATCAAATCACCTTTACAAAAGCAATAAAAACTTGTTTTAAAAGGTGAATATTCCGCCCTTTTTCAGTAAAAATATTTCTATCGGAGGTAATTTTATGCCTGAAAGAATCGGAAATAAAACTATAATTTTAAAAACACAGCCCTCTGTTATCGGTTACGGTGCGGTTGTTGGTAAAAAAGAATCTGAAGGACCTTTAGGGAGCTACTTTGACAAAGCCTATACAGACGAATTTTTCGGTGAAGATAGCTTTGAAAAAGCAGAAACTCACATGCAAAAAGAAGCAATACGCACCGCCATCAAAAAAGCGGGTATCAGTAAAGAGCAAATCCATTGTGCTTTTGCAGGTGACCTTTTAAATCAGTGCATCGGCTCGTCTTTCGGTATGAGAGATTTAGGCTTTAATTTTGCAGGTCTTTACGGTGCTTGTTCAACAATGGCTTTATCACTTTTGTTGTCGGGGATTTTTGTGGATTCGGGTGCGGCTGAAAATACGGTTGCCGCTGCATCGTCACATTTTTGTTCTGCAGAAAGGCAATACAGATTCCCTCTTGAATATGGCGGTCAACGCTCCCCTGCAAGTCAATGGACGGTTACCGGTGCAGGTTCCGCAGTAGTTTCAACTCATCGCGAAAGCTTCCCATCAATAGAAAAGGTTATAATCGGTGCGGTAAAGGATTTAGGCATAACCGATACTAATAATATGGGTGCGGCAATGGCACCTGCCGCGGCACAGACTATTGCTGATTTTCTTAGGGACACCAACACCTCACCCGAAGATTACGATATGATTTTAACGGGTGATTTAGGGTTTACAGGGGCTGATATCCTTTTACAGCTTATGAAAGAGGAATACAAAACAGATATCAGCAAGGTCCATTATGATTGCGGTATTATGATTTATAACAGAGAAAAGCAGGACGTTCATTCAGGTGGCTCAGGGTGCGGTTGCAGTGCAAGTGTTGTCTGCTCATATATTCTTGAAAAGCTCAAAAGGAAAGAACTGAAAAGCGTTTTATTTGTAGGTACCGGTGCTTTGCTTTCACCTACCTCATCCTTACAAAAAGAATCTATTCCCGGAATTGCTCACGGTGTTTTATTAAAGGGGTGAAGAAATTGGATTACTGCTTAAAAGCAATGGAAAGCCTTTCCGGTGTTGCCAAAACTTATATTAAGGTTTCATATTTAAAAACGGCTCTAACCGTATTCCTCGTAGGCTACACCGCCATTAAAGCAATTAAAGTTTTTGCGGCTGATTAAGCTTGCGAGAACAAAAACGGATATGCTTTCGGTTTAAAGAAAAGCATATCCGTTAATTATTTTTATTCGTCGCAAAGTCTTATCATAAGCTCTGCGAAAAGGCTGTTTGCCCAGGCAAACCAAGGTCTTGTAAAGTCGGTATCGTCATTCTTATTGAATGATTCGTGCATAAGAAAAGTACCGGCGTGGGTTGTGGTAAGCATATCTATACATTCTTTAATTTCGTTTTCATCAATCGAGGTAAGAGCCTGCATAGTAAGAGCTATATGCCAGATTTTATCTAACCCTGTGTGAGGGCTACCCACACCCTTTGCAACACTACCCTCAAAATACCACGGGTTAGAGGGTGAAAGAATAAATTTTCTTGTATTAAGATAAATTTCGTCATCCTTTTCGGTGTAGCCAAGGTACGGCGCAGATAAAAGGCTGGGTGAATTCGCATCATCCATAAGTCTTACATCACCCTTACCGTTAACCTCATAAGCATAAATTTTACCGAATTTTTCGTGTTCATATACACCGTGAGCTTTTATACCCTCGTCAATATCGAAAGCAAGTGAACGACATTCACTTTCAAGACGGGTATCCTCATACCCTGCGTTTAAAAGCTCCGCCGCTTTTTTGAGTGCGCAGACCGCCATCATATTTGACGGCACAAGATATCCGTAAACGCATCTGTCATCAGAAGGACGGAAGCCCGACCAGGTCATACCCGTAAAGGCAACCTCATTACCCTTTCCACCGTTGGGAAGAGTATCTGTTTCGGGGCAATCGGTACGGTTGAAGAAATAGCGTGATTCCTGAAAATGATTCTGCTCAAGCTTGAATACCGCAATAATCACCTCAAGCATATCGTGAAACTCTTCTGTAAAAATAGAGCTGTCAAGAGTCTGCATATAATATTGATGTGCTAAATAAATTGAAGCACAAAGAGAGTCAACCTCGTATTTTCTTTCCCAGATTAAATCGTGATAAAAATCGGTTTCGTCTTTATGGTTTTTTGAGTTAGGAACTGCATTGAAAGCATTGGCATAAGGGTCAATATTTATATAATAAGCGTGCTTTGCGATAACGTTTCTTATGATTTCCTTTAAGTCCTTATCTTCATTTGCATATCTTATATAGTGAGAAAGCTGTGATGCACTATCCCTTAACCACATTGCAGGAATATCACCTGTTATTACAAAATAACCGCCGTCGTCAAGCTTTGCAACTGTAGTTTCAATAGTGTTAAGAAAGCAGTTTTTGAAAAACGGTGCAAGCTGGGGATATTCCACCTTAAGCTTCTCGGTTATTTCATCAGCTTTTTCAAGTAAAATCTTTGGAGTTTCCATATAATTTCTCCTTTATTCGTAGATTTTCCAAGGCATATTATATGATTTTAAAAGTATAGCACTAAAAAAACGTCAAAACAATGGTAAAATTGCAAGGTTTTTCACCTATTATTTTGTAAAACCTACCGAAATTTTGATTTTTTAAAACTTTTTGCAAAATTGTTAATGATTTCACAAACGATATGGTGTATAATGAATTCAATATCGGACATAAGTTCCGAAACAGGAGGTAAATTTATTATGGCAAACCGTATAGTTTTAAACACAATTTCTTATCACGGCAAAGGTGCTATTGAAAATATCGCACCCGAGCTTCAGGGCAGAGGCTTCAAAAAAGCTTTTGTTTGTTCAGACCCCGACCTTATCAAATTCGGTGTTACTGCAAAGGTAACTGACCTTCTTGACAAAGCAGGCTTCCCCTACGCTATTTTCAGCGAAATCAAAGCTAACCCCACTATTGAAAACGTTCTCGCAGGCGTTGAAGCATTCAAAGCAAGCGGTGCAGATTGTATCGTAGCTATCGGTGGTGGCTCTGCTATGGATACTGCAAAGGCAATCGGTATCATCATCGAAAACCCCGAATATGCAGACGTAAGAAGCCTTGAGGGTGTTGCTCCCACAAAAAATCACGCAGTTTTCACCATCGCAGTTCCCACAACTGCAGGTACAGCTGCTGAAGTTACAATTAACTACGTTATTACTGACGTTGAAAAGAAACGTAAATTTGTTTGCGTTGACGTAAACGATATCCCCGAGGTTGCAGTTGTTGACCCCGATATGATGTCTACAATGCCTAAAGGCCTTACAGCAGCAACAGGTATGGACGCTCTTACTCACGCTATCGAAGGTTACATCACTAAAGGCGCTTGGGAAATGACAGATATGTTCCATATCAAAGCTATTGAGCTTATTGCAAAGCATCTTCCCGGTGCTTGCGAAAACACTCCCGAAGGCAGAGAAGGTATGGCTCTTGCACAGTATATCGCAGGTCAGGGCTTCTCAAACGTAGGTCTCGGTATCGTTCACAGTATGGCTCACGGTCTTGGTGCTCTTTACGATACACCTCACGGTGTTGCTAACGCAATTCTTCTTCCCTCAATTATGGAATACAATGCAGAATGCACAGGCGAAAAATACCGCGATATCGCAAAGGCTATGGGCGTTGCAGGTACTGACGCTATGTCTATCGAAGAAGCAAGAAAAGCAGCAGTTAAAGCAGTTGCAGACCTTGCTGAAAAGGTTGGTATTCCGAAAGACCTTAAGGGTATCCTTAAAGAAGAAGACGTTCAGTTCCTTTCAGAAAGCGCATTCGCTGATGCTTGCCGTCCCGGTAACCCCAAAGACACAAGCGTTGAAGAAATCGCAGAGCTTTACAGAGCACTTCTTTAATAACAAATATAAGATAAATACAACCCCGAAGAGTTATAGGCTCTTCGGGGTTGATTCATTTTATAAGCAAGGATTGAGGAGTGAGGAATGAGGAGTGAGGAGTGTCGGAACTGCGTTAGCATTATAAGCTCCGCAACAAGTTGTTTCATAAAATAATCTTAAAATCTGCGAAGCCTATCCCTCTTTTTTCGTAAAACGAAAAAGGAGGGGGGGACCGACCTTTAAAATACTTTATGTTCTGTTTTGTATATTTCGTACATATTAGTACAAATAAGAACTAATTAAACCGGGGCGGTGGGTGGTACTCGTAAACCAATTGACTCATACGATAATTTGTGACGGTATAAGAACTAAGTTTATTGTTCTATTTTATATTAATTATTAAATAAGTGCGTAGAGTACCACCCACCGTTCCGAATTAATCACCAAAAAAGGATAGTATATTCACACGAAATATACTATCCTCGTATTTTTATTTTATTGAAGAACGGTCCCCCCTCCTTTTTGCGAGCAAAAAAGAGGGATAGGCTTCGCAAATTTCAAATTATATCTTTATATTAACTTGTTGCGAAGCTTACTGGAGACTGGTGACTGGCAACTGGTGACTATCATATTCTCTCAAAAATCATACACACAAACGGCACAAAAACAAGTCCGGGTAAGAGGTTTGCTACCTTTATTTTTGTAACGCCTATAAGATTAAGTCCTAACGCCATAATCATAACCGACCCAGCGCAAACAAGCTCGTTTACTGCAAAATCGCTTAAAAATGAGCCTAAAAGCATTGCTAAAGCTACAAGTGCGCCTTGAAAAACAAGAACGAAGCCCGAGGCACAGAAGACACCAAAGCCGAGAGAAGCGGCAAGCATTGACGAAGAAATCAAATCAAGCACAGCTTTCGTGTAAAGCATCTGATTATCCCCTGAAATGCCTGCATTCATTGAGCCGACGATAGTCATAGCACCTACGCAGAAAAGAAGAGATGCGGTAACAAAGCCTTGGGAAAAGGTGGCGTTATCACTATGTATTTTTTCACCGTTTTCTCTTTTCTTCTGAAATTTATCACCTAATCGGGAAAGCTTACCGTCTATATCGATAAGTGTACCTACAACCGCACCAAAAACAAGTGAAATTATCATAACAAGCTGATTTTCACCCTTTATAACACCTGCTACACCGATTGCTATTGTGCAAAGACCAATTGCGGTCATAACTGCATTAGTCAGCTTTTCTGGTATCTGTTTTTTTAAAAGAAGACCTACCGTGCTACCGATTATAACAGTTAAGGTGTTAACTAATACTCCGCTGAATGCGGTCAGAATTTCACTCATTTATAATTTCTCCAAACAAATTCCAAGGATATTCATTAAAATCGGGCAACGACTTAAAGGTTACCTCACTTTTTGTTTCAGGGTGTAAAAAGCTGATACAGTGAGAATGAAGTGCAATTTTACAATTTCTGTCGTTGCTACCGTAATGACCGTCACCTGTAAGGGGCGTTTTTCGTGATGAAAACTGAACTCTTATCTGGTGAGTGCGACCTGTATGAAGCAAAATTTTCACTAATGCTTTTTCATCGGTTTTCTTTAACGTTTCAAACTCTAAAGATGCTTTTTTAACACCTTTTCTTTCTCTTTTTACAACATAAGACCTGTTTTTCTTTGAATCTTTAAACAGCAAATCAACGTAAACTGCCTTGTCTTCTACGGGTATTCCATCGGTTACTGCGAGATATTCTTTCTTAAATTCTCCGTTTGCTATTTCCGTAGATAAAAACGATGCTGATTTTTTATTTTTTGCAACAACCATTACACCCCCTACCTCTCTGTCGAGCCGGTGAAGAAGGTGCAGAGTTTTTCTTTTATCGTTTTCAAGATATGACAATATACCCTTTTCGCCTTTCGGGGAATCCTCACTGAGAATTCCCAACGGCTTTTTTATTACAAGTATATCATTGTCTTCAAATATTACCTCAATATTATCAGGCGTGTAAATCGTATTTTGCATTGTATTCCTCGAAAACCTTTTTAAAATCAGCATTGTCGTATTTTATGCTGTTCAGATAATTATGTGTATCAAATGAATCATTTTGTGCTTCAATTACTGCAACGGCAATATTTGAACAGTGATCTGAAATTCTTTCACAGTTCGTAAGAAGGTCAGAAAGCACGAATCCCATTTCGATAGTACAATCACCACTTTGAAGTCTGTTAATATGGTGAGATTTTATTTCACTTGCAAGGCGGTCGATAACCTGCTCAAGAGGCTCAACTCTTGAAGCAAGCGAAATATCATTTTTCTCGTACACAAGGGTTGTTGCTACAACGATTTCAGTAATAGCCTCAAGAAGAATGTTAAGCTCTTTTTCAGCATTAGGTGAGAAGCTAATGCCTTTCTCTTTTATTTCTTCAGCCGTTTTCTTCAAGTTAAGTGCGTGGTCACCTAATCTTTCAAAATCACCGATTGTGTGCAACATTCTTGAAACTCTTCTTGCATCATTTTCAGAAAGGGCTTCCTTTGAAAGCTTAACAAGGTAAGTACCCATTTCGTCCTCATAGGTATCAAGAATGGTTTCATTTTCTTCAACGAGCCCTGCATCCTCTTCGTTATAAGAGAAAACAAGCTGTAACGCTTTTAAGATTGTAACCTTTGCAATAACTGCCATTTGTGAAGTGTAGTTATCACACTCTAAAACTGCAACAGAGGGTGAACGGAAAAGCCTTTCATCAAGGTAAATAACCTTAACCTTTTCGTTTTCTGAAACAGCTTTCTCTTTAACAAGCTTTTCTGTAATTCTTGCTAAAAGCTTTGTAAACGGAGCAAGAAGAATTACAGTTGCAAAGTTAAATATAGTATGCATTACCGCAATACTCGCAGGATTCACAAAGTTTTCGTCAAAATATCCGTTTAAAAACTTATTTGCAAGTAAAAACACAGGTAAGAAAACCAATGAGCCTATAACATTTATTAGCGTATGAGAAGTAGCAACTCGTTTAGCACCTGCACCCGCACCTATACAAGAAATAAGGCCTGTAGCACAAGTACCGATATTCTGACCTAAAATTATTGGGAATGCCATATTATATGAAATAGCGCCTGTAAGTGACAAAGCCTGTAAGATACCCACAGAAGCAGATGAGGACTGAATAACTGCAGTAACTACCGCACCTATAACTATACCTACAACCGGATTATTGAATTTTAAAAGAAGCTCTGCAAATGCGGGAGATTCTGAAAGACCTGCTACAGAATCAGACATAATATCCATACCGTAAATAAGCACGGTAAAGCCTACGAAAATAGTACCGATAGTTCTTTTCTTGTCATTTTTAGACATCATAATAAATGCGATGCCGATTATAGCAAGAATCGGTGCAAAGTTCTGGGGTTTTACCATCTGTATTAAGAAAGAACTGCTTTCTACACCAACAAGAGATAAAAACCAAGCTGTTATAGTAGTACCGATATTGGCACCAAAAATAACACCGATTGAGCTTTGGAAGCTCATAAGACCGGAGTTTACAAGACCTACAAGCATAACGGTTGTTGCAGAAGAGGACTGAATAATGGCAGTTATAAGAGCACCCATTGTGATACTCAAAAAGATATTTGACGTTATTTTTTTCAATATAACCTCAAGCTTGCTGCCTGCGGCTTTTTCAAGCCCGTCAGACATTGTATTCATACCGAAAAGGAAGAATACAAGACCTGCACAAAGAGATAAAACATCGTAAAATGTCATTTCTATCACCTGAAAATTTCAAATTCATCCTTACAAAAGGGATTGTTACATCTGCAACAATCCCTTTTTATTTTTACAGTTTTGAGAAGCCGTAGCAATTTACAAGTGCATCAATTTTATTTTTTTCTTTACAAAGCGGACATTCGTGAGGAGGACAGCTGAAATAGCCGTCTAAATCATTTGGATTAAATACAGAATTTACGTGATAATCTCCACATTCACTTGCAGTTGCAAAGATTGAAGCAATACCCGAAACCTCACCGCCATAATATTTTACTGCTTCAATAGCGGCTTTTGCAGTTGCACCTGAAGCAACCGATACTGCAAGAATAAGCACATGCTTACCTTGAATCATCGGCACAATATTATCTCTGAACAAAATCTGTGAGCCACTTGTAATTTCGGGAGAAACTACGTACACAGTCTGGTGTGCATTGATATTTGCAAAAGAATTTTTTGTTAACTCATTTGCAAGGCAAGCACCAACAACCTCCATACCGTCAAGACAAAGTATGGTGTCGACCACAGCGCCCGTGTATTTATAATAGGTACAAATATCCTCTGCCACCGCCTTTGCCTCCGAAAGACGTGATTTTTGCGCCGCAACGTCAATGTAATAATTGCTGTGTGCGTGGCTTGTTGCAAAGTGACCCTTTGCAACGCGCAGATATAAATTGTTACCCTTTTTCTTAAGCTTTATTATATTAGATGTAGGCATTATTATTATCCTCCGTCAGAGCTTTTTAATAATTATACACCAACTGTTTATATATTACAAGAAAAAACTCCCGATTTTTTGTCGGGAGTTTTTTTATTAGTTCATAAACGTAAAATACTTGTCACGATTTTTGCCGTTTTCATCGGTGTAGTTTACAAGGATTTCGTAACAACCCTCGTTTTTAAGAGTCGTTGTATAACCCTCTTCGGGTGACTGTATACATGTGCGAACCTTTGCGTTTGCAACGTATTCTGCCCATGAGTCAATCTCTTTTTCGTCTTTACCGAAGTAACCGATATACATTTTGTTGATCTTTGCCTCGTTTGAGTTAAGCGTTATACTTCCATCCTCGTATGAAATATCGGGTACACCGTAATTTGCGTTTTCACACTTGAAGGTAAATACCTTTTCACACAGCTTACCCTTTTCATCAGCGTAGCATACTACAAATCTGTAATA
>JAZUBO010000032.1:0-49164 GCA_045638585.1 Acutalibacteraceae bacterium
ATTAAACTGTGCAAGGTGGTAATCTGAATTTAACCCGTCGATGTCCGAAAAATAGGCGCCTGTGTAAAATTTGTATCCGTTATCTGTGTCCAAAATGCAGATTGAAACATAATTAGGAAATTTTGAAAAGTGATAAACCTTACATCCAATAAACTCTTTATCGCCACAACTTGTTACAGTGCCCATAAGTTCGCCAAGATCGGTTTTTGTAATTTTGTATGTGTTTTCTTTTGTCAAACCTTCAGCATCTTTAGGCACAAGACCGTAACGAACACGACCATTGAAAGAAATAGGAAAGTATAGGACAGCTTTATCTTCATTTATGTAAAAACCTGCTGCCGAATCATGCACTACATATTTATATTTGGTGTCAGAGTTATTATTAAATAAATTAAAATGCTTTGCAATAAATATACCTATAGTAATGCAAAAGCAAAGGCAAATTGCTATTGCTATCCACATTATCAAAAGTCGTTTTTTTGCTTTTGGTTTTAAATATAAATCAACTATTATATTATCATCCACGGCTTTCATCTCCTCTCTACACTAATAATCACAGCTTAGGCTTGAAAGGTCACACTTTAATATAAATATATCACATTTTTTCCAAATTTACAAAATATACTTTACTCAGCGTGTAATATTATACAAGCATTTTCTCATACTCTCATATTAAGGAACGAAAGAGGGTATAAGTAATGAAATATTTTATAATCACAAAGCGGCAGATAATGTGGTGTGTGAGCTGTTTGCTTGCGGTGGTGATAGCTGCGGTAGGTTCGGTTGTCACTTTTGCTAATAGTGACCGCAAACTGCCCATTTACTGTGTAGAGTGTGACACAAAAAAGATAGCCATAAGTTTTGACGCGGCGTGGGGAAATGACGACACTCAGCAGTTAATAGATATACTAGCCGAGTACGAGGTGCCCGCAACCTTTTTTGTGGTGGGCGCTTGGGTAGATAAATACCCTGAGTCAGTAAAGCAACTGTCTGACGCGGGGCACCAGATACAAAATCACTCTAACACGCACCCGTACATGACAGGGCTTTCACATGAACAGATGATTGATGAACTTGAAAGTTGCAACAAAAAGATAGAAAATATTACCGGCAAATGCCCAACACTCTTCCGACCACCTTATGGTGATTACGACAATAGGGTAGTAGAAACGGTAGAAAGTATAGATATGTTCACAATACAATGGGATTGTGATTCTCTCGATTGGAAAGACAATGCTACGGCTGAAAGCATATGCAAAAGGGTAACGGGCAAGGTTAAAAACGGCAGCATAGTGCTGTTTCACAACGATGCCGACCACACACCCGAAGCGTTACCTAACATTCTCAAATGCCTAAAAGACGAGGGGTATGAGTTTGTGTTTATAAGTGATTTAATTTTAAAAGAAAACTTTGAAATCAAACACGATGGTACACAATGCAAACAAAAAGACGGTGCTAATTAGCACCGTCTTTTAATTCAAAACACATCAGTGTACAGTATTTATTATTGTATTATTTAACCACTGCAAGTTTATTTGACTTTGCGGTATAGGACGTAACGTTTAATATAGTTTCGCCGTCTATTTGCAATGCGCAAGGGCGATCAAACTCAACGGTTATTTCGTGACCTGTATGTACCGTAACTGCTTTTTCGTGTTTAATATGTTCACCCTTAAATATAGAGGGGAAAATCATAAGTGTTTTTAATTTGCTTGCGCCGCGGAAAACGAGTGTCGAAAGAATGCCGTCTTGGTTTGTGCGAGATTGCGCAGGTGTTGGTATCATACCGCCGCCGTAATATCTACCGTTCATAGTAGGTGCAAGCCAAACGTTTTTGTAACTATACTTTTCGCCGTCAACGGTAATTGTAGCGCTTACGGGTTTAAAGTAAAGCAACAAACCTTTTATTGCGATAGCGGTATAATTAACCTTGGTTTTGCCCGATGCTTTAATTTTATCGCCAACCTCACAACAATAACCGTCAATACCATAACCTACACCGTTTATAAAATGGTAGTTGTTGCCGTTAACGGTAACGGTAGGCAGGTTTTTTAGATACTCGTTTACAGTAAAAGGTTTACACTCGCGTGTATATCCAAGGTCGGTAGCAAAGTCGTTACCCGTGCCGTTGGGGAAATATAGTATATCATTTTTAATATCAATATTATAAGTTGCGTTTGCAAAACGGTTAAGTGTACCGTCGCCACCTGCTATAATTATAAAATCGTCGGTGTCAACTTTACCCACAAACGAAGCATAGTCTTGTATTTGTGTAACGTCGATAAATTCAAGTTGAGTGTCAAAAAAAGACTGAAGAGCTTTGATGCTCTCGGGTGTGGTGTTGCTGCCCGCTTTTGTGTTGTACAAAACATATCCTGTAGCCATAGTGATTTAATCCTTTCTGTTAGGGCTTTTATCAAGCTCGTCTTGTAATTTTTTATAAACACGCTCTCCAATAGCGTCGGTTTTTAAATCGTGTACTGCGTTGCTTTCTATTATATCGACTACCTTTAAATATACGTCGGTATGACGAAAAGGAAAGTTTTTATGTATTTTTTCAGAACCGTCGATTGATATTGTAACAATAGGTGCATTTGCCTTTTGCGCGATTTTAAAAACACCGTTATGAAACGGTAAAAGCACGCATGATTTACTTCGGGTACCCTCGGGGTATACGCCTATCGAAACCTCACCTTTTTTAAGTAGTTCGGCGGCGCGGTTTATTGTTTTTATGGCATTTCGCGGATTCTCGCGGTCGATTGCCATAAAGCAACATCGTCTTATAAAACGACCAAAGATAAAAATTTTAAAGTTTGCTCCCTTTGATATAAACGCTACCTGCCATTTTTTAAGAATATGCCAGGTTATGATAGGGTCGAAGTTTGAACGATGGTTTCCTACAAAAAGAATATTTTTATCAAGCGTGGGTATTTTTTCAATACCTTCGGTATGTATTCTTACACGCATAATTTTTAGTGCGAATGCCGTTGCACTATTAAGTAGCGCGCGATAAAAACGGCTATGATTGTCATACTCTTTTTTAGGATTTACAAGCAAAGCGCAAATCACAAGAAAAATTACGTAGGTAATAAAAAGCAGAATTATAAAGGTCAATATGTATAATAAAAACATTTTTGCCATCCCTTTCAAACTGCCAAATGATTTCACAATACATAAATTATAACACACAAATACAATTTATACAATCAAAAAATTACAAAATACGACACATTTCAACCTTTAAGGATTGATTTTTTGTGTCATATTCTAAAAACAGGGGGAATATAATTAATTAAAAAAGTATTTTGGAGCGTGTATATAATGGAGCATAAAAACCTAAAAACAAGCGTTATTACAACCGAAACAATTTTTAACGAGTCGGCAGAACAACCAATAGATATTGATTTTACTCTACCTGATTATTATTGCGATATATCAAAAATTTTAAAGTGTCGCGTAGTACCGCGTATTGCATCTAAGGGAGTAAACGGAAACAATATTACTGTTGAGGGTTGCGTAACGATTACCGTTATTTACTGCGGTAGCGATGAGCAGGTAAGTTCTTATGAATATCAATATCCGTTTTCTAAAAGTTTTGATAGCGGTATGAATACCGAAGGCGTAATGCTTAACGTAAAAAGCAAGTGTGAATATATTAACTGTCGCGCTGTAACGGGTAGAAAGATTGATATTCACGGCGCTGTGGGTGTGTATGTTAATTTAACGCGCCGTAAGGTATGTGACGTAGTTTCGGATTTTGATGATTGTAGTGTTGAACTGTTAAGAGGAAGTATACCTGCAACCGTGCCTATGGGATGCGCAGATAAGTATCTTACGTTGGAAGAAGAAATTGAGATAGGTTCTGCCCAACCTGATGTTCGTTGTATTATAAGATACGACGCAGAAGTTACTGTTACCGACAGTAAAATTTTAGCAGGCAAATCGGTAGTAAAGGGCGATATGCTGCTTAAAATCTTATATGCACCCGAGGGAAGTTCGGCTGTGCAAAAGGTTAGGTGCCAATTGCCGTTTAGTCAACTGATAGAGATTGATGGTCTTAGTGATGAATGTGATTGCGAATCGAAGGTTAGTATAGCACATCTTGAGGTAAAACCAAGGGTATCGGCAACAGGGGAATGTAGACAGTTTTTAATTAGCGCAAAATTACTTATAACAAGCGAATGTTGTTGTAACAATGACGTAGCGGTAATATTAGACGCGTATTCGCGTAAGTACGAAGCTGATATTTGTAAAAAAGACGTGTGTTTTAATAAAATATGTGAAAATGTAAATCATACTTTCAGTTGCAAAAAGAACATAGAATTTGGTGATGGAGCAATATCATCAGTTTCGGATATGTGGTGCGAGGTTCATACCGATAAGGTAAAATTTTCTGAAAACAATATGAGTGTTACAGGTTCGGTTGCGGTGTTTATTATAGCGTTAGACAACGATTCAATACCCGTATTTTGTGAAAAATCAATCGATTTTGAATATTGTCATCCAATGAATACTGACGGCGATTTTAAATGTTTACCCGAGATTACCGTGACCGATGTGAGCTATACGTTAACCGGCGAATGTAATATGGAATTGCGTGTAGAACTTAATATTTGCGCGTCTATTTATAAATGCAGCAATATGCCGCTTATAACGGAAATTAAGGTCGATAACAATAAACCTTTATCTAAAACAAATGGTTGTGCAATGACGATATATTTTGCTGATAAGGGCGAAAATGTTTGGACAATTGCAAGAAAATATTTTGCAAACGTGGATGAAGTAAGACAGATTAACGATATAACAGACGATGTGCTTATAGAAGATAAAATGATTTTGATACCTGTTAATTAAAATAAAAAACCGCGTCAATGTATTAAAAGACGCGGTTTTATATTGCTTGACAGTTTAAACTTTTTGTTGTAAAATGGTAGTGAACACTTACAATAAGAGGGGTATTATGAAAGAAAAGAAAAATTTTTTCAGTCGTGGCAACGTTGCAAAAATATTGCTTATAATTTACGATGCTTTTGTGGTTAATTTTTCTTATTTGCTTGCGCTTTGGTTTAGATATGATTGTAATATCAGTGAGCTTATAAATGGTTCAGAAAAAATTACAGATGCGCCTATTCACTTTAAGGCATGGCTTTGTTTTGTTCCGATATACACCGTTGTTTGTTTAATTATTTTTTCGTTTTTAAAATTATATAAAAGTGTGTGGACTTTTGCTTCGTATCGGGAGTTTTTTAATGTTGCATATTCCTCAATTGCTACATTTATAATTCACATCATAGGCATAACTTACATATTTAACCGTATGCCAATGACTTACTATTTCTTTGGTGCGCTTATGCAATTTATATTTGTTTTGTTGGTTAGGTTTTCTTACCGATTTATTTTGCTTGAGCGTTCACGTAGAAAGGTTGCAAGTTCTAAAAAATCGTCGCGCGTTATGTTGGTAGGCGCGGGCGCCGCAGGGCGAATGGTGCTTCACGACATGAATCTCGCTACCGATTCCAAAGATAACGTAGTTTGTTTGGTTGACGATAATCCTCATAAGATAGGCAAATATATTGACGGATTGTGTATATCGGGTAATCGCTATGATATACCGAGTTTGGTAGAAAAATTTAACATTGATAAAATTTATATAACTATTCCTACTATAAAACCCGCAGACAAAAAAGAGATATTAGAGATTTGTAAAGAAACCGATTGCCAACTTAAAATTCTACCTGACATTTATGAACTTCAGGATGAAAAAATTGGTAAAAACACACTTGTAGAGGTTGATATCGAGGACCTTTTGGGTCGTGACCCGATATCTGTAGATATGGGCGAGATTTTCACCTTCTTACAGGATAAAACTATTCTTGTAACGGGTGGCGGCGGTTCTATTGGTAGTGAGCTTTGCCGACAGATTGCCGACCATAATCCGCGAAAACTTATAATTTTTGATATTTACGAAAACAATGCGTACGATATTGAGCAAGAACTTCGTGAGAATCATCCCGAACTTGATTTGGAAGTTCTTATCGGTTCGGTGCGTGATAGCCGCAAGGTTTTTGATGTTTTCACACAGTATAAACCTCAGGTTGTTTATCATGCGGCGGCGCATAAACACGTGCCGCTTATGGAACACAGTCCGCAAGAGGCCATAAAAAACAACGTGCTTGGTACATATAAAACGGCTTATGCGGCGGCGCTTAACGGTTGCGAACGGTTTGTTCTTATTAGTACCGATAAGGCAGTTAATCCCACCAACATAATGGGCGCAAGCAAACGTCTTTGTGAAATGGTGGTACAGACATTTGACCGTCTTATAAAAGAAGATAAATTTTACAAACTCAGACCTCTTTATGAACATGACGATAGCGAGGTTGAAGATAGATTTGTTTCAAGCGGTTTAGAAATTAAAACCGATTTTGTTGCCGTTCGTTTTGGTAACGTTTTGGGTTCAAACGGTTCGGTTGTTCCCGTATTTAAAAAGCAAATTGCCAAGGGCGGTCCTGTAAAGGTTACGCATCCTGATATAATTCGTTACTTTATGACCATACCCGAAGCGGTTAGTCTTGTTTTGCAGGCAGGTACTTATGCCGCAGGCGGTGAGATTTTTGTGCTTGATATGGGCGCACCTGTAAAAATTGACTCACTTGCGCGAAATCTTATAAGACTTTCCGGTTTTAAACCCGACGTTGATATTAAGGTTGAGTACACAGGTCTTAGACCAGGCGAAAAACTTTATGAAGAGCGTCTTATGGAAACCGAGGGTTTGCGCACCACGCCAAATAAACTTATAAGCATTTGTAACCCAAGTGATTTTGATGCTGATGAATTGTTTAATAACATTGAACAGCTTATGCATATTTGTTACGAAAAGCCCGAAGACGTAAAGTCGTTTGTAGAAAAAATAGTGCCTACCTATCATCCGGCAGGTGAACATGGCACAACCGAAAAAACAGCGGCTTATGAAGAACAAATAAAAGCTATGGCTGCTACAAAATAAAATTAACTCCCACAAGTATTGACTTGTGGGAGTTTTTCTCTTAATCAAAAAAATCTTTAATTTTATCAAAGAATGATTTTTGTTTTTTGTAATTTTTAGCGTCCATTATGCTATCAAATTCTTTTAACTTTTCTTTTTGCGATTTTGATAGGTCGCGAGGTATTTCAACTACAATTTTAACATATTGGTCGCCGCGTCCCGAATAATTAAGACGTTGTATGCCTTTGCCTTTAAGTTTAAATTCATCGCCCGGTTGGGTGCCTTCGTGAATTGTGAACTTAACCTTTCCGTCAAGTGTGGGAACGGTTATGTCATCGCCCAATGCCGCCTGAACAAAGGTAATTGGAATTTCACAATAAACGTCATAGCCATCGCGTTGGAATATTGGATGCGGACGTACGTTTACGCTAACCCTAAGGTTGCCCGACGGTCCGCCGTTTATACCTGCATCACCGCCACCACGAACCGAAATAACCTGACCGTCGTCAATACCTGCAGGTATTTCTATAGTTTGTTCTACTGTGTGACGAATTCTGCCTTTGCCTGCGCATGTATGGCAAGGACTGTCAATAACCTTACCCGAACCATGACAGTGATTACAAACTGTTTGGGTTTTAATTTGACCAAACGGAGTGCGTTGAACCGAACTTACCTGACCGCTACCGTGACACACGGGACAGGTCTTAGAGGTGGTTCCTTTTTCGCAGCCGGTACCTCCACAGTCGGAACAGTTGTCGATTTTTGTGAATTTTATGGTTTTTTTGCAACCCTTTGCCGCCTCTTCAAAACTTATGTTTACCGATGCAGAAGCATCGTTACCACGGCGAGGCGCTTTAGAGTTGGCGCGCTTGTTACCGCCGCCAAAACCGCCGCCAAAGAAACTTCCAAATATATCGCCGAGGTCGCCAAAATCACCAAACCCACCGAATCCACTTGCGTCATATCCGCCGTAACCGCCGCCCGCACCAAAGTTAGGGTCTACGCCTGCATGACCAAACTGGTCGTAACGGGCGCGTTTTTCCTGATTTGAAAGAATTTCGTACGCTTCGTTTACCTCTTTAAAATTCTTTTCTGCAACCTTGTCGTCGGGGTTTAGGTCAGGATGATATTTTTTAGCAAGTTTTCTATATGCTTTTTTTAGTTCATCTTCGCTCGCTGATTTATCAACGCCCAAGACTTCGTAATAATCTCTTTTATTTTCTGCCACAGATATTCTCCTATGAAACAACTTTAAAAAGTTGTTTAAAGTAATATGTAATAAGTAATAGTGAATAAGTAAGGTGTGTCGCTTTGCGACACGGATATATCCGTTTGCGTAGCAAACACCATACCTATTCACTTTTCACTATTACTTTTTCACTTAAACAATCGTTTGTGAGAACGATTATTTATTGTCGTCAACGTCGGTGAAGTCTGCTTCGTAAACGTTGTCTTGTGGATTTGCATCTGCCTGTGTAGCATCGCCTTGAGCTGCCTGCTGAGCTGCAGCGGCTGCTTTATAAACCTTTTCGCTTACAGCGTAGATTTCTTTTTGAAGATCTTCTTGACGTGCCTTTATTGCGTCGATATCTTCACCTTTAAGTGCTTCTTTAAGTGCTTCTTTTGCGGTTTCAATCTTGTTCTTTTCGTCTTCAGAAAGTTTGTCGCCAAATTCAGTAACAGTCTTTTCAGTCTGATAAATCATTTGGTCGGCGTTGTTGCGAACATCGACTGCTTCACGACGCTTTTTATCTTCAGCTGCATAAGCTTCAGCTTCTTTAACCGCCTTATCAATATCGTCCTTAGACATATTGGTGTTTGAAGTGATTGTGATGTCGTTTTCTTTACCTGTGCCAAGGTCTTTTGCCGAAACGTGAACAATACCGTTTGCGTCTATATCAAATGTAACTTCGATTTGGGGGATTCCGCGTGGAGCAGGAGCAATGCCATCAAGGTGGAATACACCAAGAGTTTTATTGTCTTTTGCAAATTCGCGTTCGCCCTGAAGTACGTGTACTTCAACAGATGTTTGACCGTCAGCAGCGGTTGAGAATATTTGACTCTTTTTGGTAGGAATAGTGGTGTTGCGTTCGATTACCTTTGTTGAAACGCCGCCCATTGTTTCTATACCGAGAGAAAGGGGAGTAACGTCGAGGAGAAGAAGACCCTTAACGTCGCCACCTAATACGCCTGCTTGAAGAGATGCGCCAAGAGCTACGCATTCGTCTGGGTTAATGCCCTTGAATGGTTCTTTGCCCATAAAGTTTTTAACTGCCTCTTGAACGGCAGGGATACGTGAAGAACCACCAACCATAAGGACTTTGTGAATTTCGCTCTTGTCAAGACCTGAATCGGCGATTGCCTGACGAACAGGACCCATTGTTGCTTCTACGAGGTCTGCAGTAAGTTCATTAAACTTAGCGCGTGTAAGTGTGGTTTCAAAGTGTTTAGGACCGGTTTGGTCAGCTGTAATAAAGGGAAGGTTGATGTCGGCGGTTGTCATACCTGAAAGGTCAATCTTTGCTTTTTCTGCGGCTTCTTTAACACGTTGCATAGCCATCTTATCGTTTGAAAGATCAATACCTTGCTCTGCTTTAAATGTGCTAACGATATAGTCCATAACGCGTTTGTCAAAGTCGTCGCCACCGAGTTTATTGTTACCTGCAGTAGCAAGAACTTCCTGAACGCCGTCGCCCATTTCAATAATAGATACGTCAAACGTACCACCGCCAAGGTCGTAAACCATAACTTTTTGGTCGTCTTCTTTATCAATACTGTACGCAAGCGCTGCAGCAGTTGGTTCGTTTATGATACGTTTAACTTCAAGACCAGCAATTTTACCTGCGTCTTTTGTTGCTTGACGCTGAGCGTCGGTAAAGTATGCAGGAACGGTAATAACAGCTTCGGTTACTGGTTGACCTAAATAACTTTCAGCGTCTGCTTTAAGTTTTTGTAAAATGATAGCAGAAACTTCTTGTGGGGTGTACTTTTTGCCGTCAACCTCTACAGTGTAATTTGTGCCCATTTCGCGTTTAATTGAACTAATGGTTCTGTCGGGGTTGGTAATAGCTTGACGCTTTGCAACCTGACCTACCATTCTTTCACCTGTTTTTGAAAATGCTACTACTGAAGGGGTAGTACGTGCACCCTCAGCGTTTGCGATTACAACAGCTTCGCCGCCTTCCATAACGGCTACGCAAGAGTTTGTTGTACCTAAGTCAATACCAATTATTTTTCCCATGATTAAAATCCTCCTAAGATTTATATATTTATGATTTTATTTATTAATTTGCAACCTTAACCATTGCGGCTCGGATTACAGTATCACCAATTTTATATCCTTTTTGAAGCACTTGAACAATAACGTTTTCTCCAAGCGATTCATCTTCGACGTGCATTACTGCTTCGTGGAAATTTGGATCGAACTGGTCGCCCTCTTGTGCGATTTCTTCGATGTTCATATTAGCCACGATACCCTCGAATTGTTTTACTATCATTTCAATACCTTTAATATAATCGGCGCTATCGTGGTTGGCGGTAGCTGCTCGGTCTATATTATCAAGTATTGGCAAAAGTTGTTTTATTAGTCCTGCTTTTGCAAATTCGGCAACCGTTGCTTTTTCGCGTTCGGTGCGTTTTTTGAAATTGTCAAACTCAGCTGCTGTGCGCATAAGTTGATCGTTTTTTGCTTCAAGTTCTGCTTTTAGTGTTTCAAGTTCGGCATCTTTTTTTGATTTTTTCTTTTCTTTTTTAGGTGTTTCTTGTGTATTTACATCAGGAATTTTATTCTCTTCGCTCATTTTTTAACCTCCCAAAAATCAAAATTTGACTTTCACTTACCTTCGTCTGTAATGCTATTATAACCCATTTTTTTGAAATGTCAATACTTTTTTCAAAAAAACTTTGACCTTTCCTGACCTTTTACAAATTGTTCATATTTTTTTTTGATTGACAACAATGTAATGTAATGATAAAATAAGGATACTATATAAATAAAATATACATAGGAGTGAGCAGTTATGAAAAAAACACTTGTGATACTTACAGTTTTATGTATGGTTTTAGGTATTTGCGGTTGTAAATCCCAACCTGATAATTCTTCAAGTGACTTGGTTGATGTTGAGTATGAAGAAATTATTGTTGACGAGGGCGGTAATACAATAACAAGTTCAGAGCAAACCACAACTTCAAGTCAAGATGCGCCGAGCAACCCGACTGTGTCGTCTAACAACAATAGTACAACTGTTGATAACTCGGTTAAAATTGACTATGACACTATTGTTGAGGTTGATATATGCGACGACATTGTTCGTGGTTATCTTAGCGCTGATGATGCAAATAATCAGTATTATTGGTTAAGTAATTTCAGCGGTAACAAGTACGATTATCAAAATCTATCTTTAAGTTGGAAAATGGCAGGCGGTCCTTACACCGTTTATTTCTCTGAGAATGCTGATTTTAGTAATGCGATTACATTGCAAACTTCATCTTCTACAATAAAAAACAGTATACTTGTTCCTGGTAAAACGTATTACTGGAAGGTTATAGGCGCCTTTTCATCCGACGTTCTTGGCGGAGGTAGAATTAAGGTAAAAGACGAACCGGTTCGTTGGATACAAATTGACGGCACAGGTAACGTGCGCGATTTGGGCGGTTGGAAAACTACAAGCGGAAAAACCGTTAAATATGGAATGATTTATCGCGGACAAAAACTTGAGGGTGTTACTGCTGATGGTATTGCAACTATAAAGCAGTTAGGTCTTAAAACCGAACTTGATATACGCTATGCAGAACAAAAATATCAAACCCCCGGTACAGGTATGAACTACGAGTTTATTGAATCACCAGGTCAGTATGATAACGTAATGAAGGCAAGTCCCGAAACTTTTAAGGCAAGCTATAAAAGAGTATTTGAACTTTTATCTGATGAAAGCAACTATCCTTTCTATGCACACTGTAATGCAGGTGCCGATCGTACAGGTACGTTTGCGTTTATAGTAAATGGTGTGTTGGGCGTATCTTATGAAGATTTAACTCGCGACTTTGAACTTACCTCTTTCTCATCTACAGGCAAGCGTTGGCGCGGTAAAGGAACAGGCGGTACGTTTGCCGAGGGCGACGACGTAATGCAAGAGGATAGCAGTAACACAGTTGCTTGGGGTAGACTCTATAAAGAAATGATGGCTTACGGTAGCAAGAACGGTTGCACAACGCTTGAATCGTCTATCGAGCATTGGCTTATAAATTATATAGGTGTGCCAAAATCACAAATCGACAGTTATAGAAATATAATGCTTAAATAATAAAACAAAAAGGAAGGTTGGATTTTCCAACCTTCCTTTTTTATATATAATACTAAACTCTTTTTAAAAGTACGTCTTTTTCGTATGCTTCAACCTTAGCAAACCATTCGCCGTCTTGTGGCACGCCACAACACTCGCAGTAGTAGTTCCAAATGTCGCCGAAAGGTAAGGTTTTAACTTCTTCACTTCTTACCATAAGCTCGGTATATGCGCCTTTGTCTTGTAAATCTTTGAGCGCGGCGTTTGGTGTAAGCATTGCCATAAGTAACGCTTTTTGCCAACTACGAAGACCAACGCTCCAAGCAGCAATACGGTTAATGCTTGCATCAAAGTAGTCAAGCGCCATATATACACGGTCAAATGCATTTGATCGTACGATTTCTTTTGCCATCTCGCGTGTTTCATCGTCAAAGAGAACTACGTGGTCAGAGTCCCAACGAATAGGGCGTGTGATATGTAATGCAATTTCAGGGAAGAATGCCAATAGGGCAGGTATCTTGTCGGATACAACCTCGGTAGGATGATAGTGACCGTTGTCCATAAGTGGCAAACAACCGTCGTGTGTTGCCGCGAATGTAAGTGAAAATTCAGCAGAACCTACTGTGTATGCTTCAACACCGATACCAAATACCTTTGATTCAACACAAGGTTTAACAAGTGATTTATCAAATGGTTCTGAAAGAATTGCCTCGATAGATTCCTTGTATCTAACACGTGGACCCATACGGTCAGCAGGAATGTCTTTAAGACCGTCGCCTGTCCAAATATTCATAACACAGGGTACGCCTGTCTCTTTTGCAAAATATTCCGAAATACGAATACATGCCTTACCGTGTTCAATCCAAAAATCGCGAATATTTTTATCAGGACTTGAAAGTGTAAGACCACTGTTTGCCATTGGGTGCGAGAAGAATGTTGGGTTAAAGTCAAGACCCATACCGTGTTTTTTAGCAAACTCAACCCATTTTTTAAAGTGGCGAGGTTCTAATTTATCGCGATCAACAAAACCCTCTTCTTCAAAAATTGCATAGCAAGCGTGAACATTAATCTTTTTCATACCTGGGCAAAGGGATATTACCATATCCATATCTGCCATAAGTTCTTCTGGTGTGCGAGCTTTGCCGGGGTAGTTACCTGTAGTTTGAATACCGCCGGTAAGTGGACCGTCTTGGTCAAAACCTTTAACGTCATCACCTTGCCAGCAATGAAGAGATACAGGTTGTTTTTTTAGTGTTTCAATAACAGCGTCAACGTCGATGCCAAGCGCCGCATATTGTTTTTTTGCTTCTTCTAATCTGCTCATTTTTTATACCTCTGAAAAATTAAAGTTTGGAACAACCATGACAATTAACAAGTGCATCGATTTTTTTGCCTTCTTTACAAAGTGGGCATTCATGTGGCTTGTAGTTTTGATAGTCAGGAAGGTCGTTAGGATTGAATATAGAGTTTACAGGAATACCTGCGCGTTCTTTTTTGGTAGCAAATATTGAGCAAACACCTGCAACGTTACCGCCATAGTACTTGATAGCGTCAACAGCAGCTTCAACTGTACGACCGGTTGAAACAGATACTGCCAAAATAAGTACGTGTTTACCCTCAATCATAGGAACGATATTGTCGCGGAACAAAAGCTGACTGGTGCCTGTAATTTCAGGTGTTACAACATATATTGTCTGATGAGCGTTCATATTTGCATAGTTAGACTCGGTAAGACGAGATGCAAGACATGCGCCTACAACCTCCATACCGTCAAGACAAAGAATTGTATCTATAATGGTTGTATTGTAATTATAAAGTGAGCAAAGCTCCTGTGCTACTGCTTTTGCTTCTGAAAAACGTGATTTTTGTGCCGCAACGTCAATATAGTAGTTACTATGAGTATAGCTTGTTGCGAAATGACCTTTTGCAACTCTTAAATAAAGATTGTTACGTCTTGTTTTAATTTTGAAAACTTCTGTTGTTGGCATAAAAACACCTCTCTGAATTTAGTATATTTATATTCTATAATAACATTTAGTCAATTTCTATTGATTATCTGCATAAAATAAAAACTTAAAATTTGTACAGAGTGAGTAAAGCCTATCCGATTAGGATATACTTTACTCTAAATATTATTTTATCATTTCCTCGAATTCTGCTTCATTTATGATTTTTATACCTAATTCGGTTGCTTTTCTCAATTTACTTCCTGCCGCTTCACCCGCAAGAACAATGCTTGTTTTAGCAGAGACAGAGCCTGAAGCCTTACCACCGAATTTTTCGATAATTTCCTGCGCCTCACGCCTGCCGAACTTTTCAAGAGTACCCGTAAGCACAAAGGTCATTCCTTTGAAGCGGTCATCTTCGGTTTCCGTAAGGTTTACCATATTAAGACCTAAGACCTTCAGCTCGTCAATAAGAGCTTTTGTTTCGGGTAAATCAAGAGTTTTTCTTAGTGTATCCGCAGATATTTCACCCATACCGTCAATTTCGGTGATATCTTCTTTGCTGGCATTCAGAAGGTTTTCCATACTGCCGAAATGGTTTGCGATAAGCTTTGCCGCTTTAAGTCCTATATGGTGAATACCCAAAGCAAAAATGAGCTTATATAAATCGTTGCTCTTTGATTTTTCTATTGCATCAAGAAGATTAAATGTGCTTTTTTCACCCATTCTTTCAAGAGAAACAAGGTCAATGGGACTTAATCTGTAAATATCTGATGCTTTTGAAATAAGCTTTTCGTTTACAAGCTGTTCTAAAACTGCTTCACCCAAGCCCTCAATATCCATAGCGTCTCTTGAACAGAAATGAATAAGCTTTCTTAAAAGCTGGGCAGGACAATCGGGGTTAACACAGCGTATTGCCGCTTCACCCTCTTCCCTTACAACCTTACTGTTGCAAGCGGGGCAATTTTCGGGGTAAGTGTATTCGGGATTTTCACCGTTATGACTTGCTACTGCTAAAACCTCGGGGATAATATCCCCTGCTTTGCGGACGATAATCGTATCACCTATTGCGATACCCTTTTCTTTAATAAAATCTGCATTATTAAGAGTTGCCCTTGAAACTGTTGTACCTGCAAGAATAATCGGCTCGAAAATCGCGGTAGGTGTAAGCACACCTGTTCTGCCGACTTGAATTTCAACCTCAAGAAGCTTTGTTTCTTTTTCTTCGGGTGGGTATTTAAAAGCAACTGCCCATTTAGGAAATTTAGCGGTACTGCCTAATTCCTCTCTCATTGAGAAATCATCGGTTTTTATAACCGCACCGTCAATATCAAAGCTTAAGTTCCCTCTTTCGTCACCTATATTTTTGATTTTTTCTATAGCCTCTTCAATGTTGTTGCAAAGCTTATAACCCGGGCAGGTTGTAAAACCTAACTCTTCAAGATATTCTAAAGATTCCTTATGAGAGCTAAGCTCTTTGCCGCCCTCTTTTTGTTGAATATTGAAAACAAAAATATCAAGCTTTCTTGAAGCCGTTATTTTAGGATTTTTCTGTCTTAAAGAGCCTGAAGCCGCATTTCTCGGATTTTTAAAGGTTTTTTCGCCGTTTAACTCTTGCTTCTCAACAAGCTCTTCAAAGGAAGCGTGAGACATATAAACCTCACCACGAACTTCAATAAACGGTATTTTTTCTTTTAATTTAAGCGGTACAGAACGGATTGTTTTTACGTTAGCAGTAACGTCTTCACCAACGTTACCGTCACCTCTTGTTGATGCTCTTACAAGTATTCCGTCGCGATATTCAAGGGAACAGGAAAGACCGTCTATTTTAGGCTCAACAACGTATTTTGCATCGGGAAAAGCTTTTTTAACTCTGTTATCAAAGGCAATTAACTCTTCCTCTGAAAAAGCATCCTGAAGACTTTCCATTCTTACGGTATGAACAACCTCTTCAAAAGTATTGTCACTTCTGCCGCCTACACGGTGAGTAGGTGAATCTTCTTTAAGTAACTGGGGAAACTCTTCTTCAAGACTTGAAAGCTCTCGCATCATCATATCGTAATCGTAGTCAGAAACGTCACTTTCGTTACCCATATAATATTTTTCAATGCAATCGTTTAAAATTTCAGTAAGCTCACTTACTCTTTTTTTTGCAACTTCAAAATCCATTATGAATACCTGCCCTATAGGAAATTAACAAGATAATTTTACCATATAATATACAATAATTTCAATATATTATTTGACAAACAAGGGTACTCTATTTATAATATTTATGATTTTATAAAAGAAATTCAGAGGTAAGGATTTTATGAAAGACAAATTTAAAAATTCTTTAATCCTTTTTCTTACCTTCTTAAAAATCGGTGCCTTCACCTTTGGCGGTGGCTATGCTATGATTCCGATTATTGAAAAAGAAGTTTGCGAAAAAAGAAAATGGATTACAGAAGAAGATATTCTTGACATTATCGCAATTGCAGAAAGCACACCCGGTCCTATCGCCATCAACTCTGCTACCTTTATCGGTTATAAAATCAGTGGTGTATTCGGGTCTTTTTGTGCAACCTTCGGTGTTGTTTTACCCTCTTTTGTGATTATTTCAATTATATCACTTATTCTTCGTCAATTCAGCGATTCTCTCGTTGTACAGTATGCCTTTAACGGTATAAGAGCCGGTGTACTTGCTCTTCTTATAAAGGCTCTCGTTTCAATGTATAAAAAATGTCCCAAAGGTTTATTTTCGTATATTCTTATGGGTGCCTCCTTTATCTTAGCCGCCTTTACGGATATTAACGTCATTTTCGTTATAATCGGTTGCGGTGTGGCAGGTCTTGTAAACTCTCTTATTGTTAAAAGGAGGGCAAAACAATGACTTTACCTATTTATTTAGAGTTATTCTTAACGTTCTTTAAAATCGGTCTTTTCACCTTCGGTGGCGGTTATGCAATGCTTCCTCTTATACAGGAAGAGGTTATTGCTCACAACTGGATGAAGGTTGAAGATATTGTTAACTTTATCGCGGTAAGCGAAAGCACACCCGGTCCTTTTGCAATAAATATTGCAACCTACGTTGGTACTGAAACAGGCGGTTTTTTAGGTGCTGTTTGTGCTACTCTCGGTGTAGTTTTACCCTCATTCTTTGTAATTCTTATCGTTGCCCAGTTTTACAAGAAATTTAAGGAAAGTGCGGCAGTTAAAAGCGTTATGACAGGTTTGAGACCTGCAGTTATAGGTCTTATAGGCTCGGCTATCGTTACAATTCTTTTAGCTGTATTTTTACCTAACGGCTTTGATTTAACAGCTATCGTTCCGCAGAATTTTATTGTGTCACTCGGCATTACCGTTGTTATGACGGTACTTGTTTTCAAGAAAGTACATCCTATTGTTATTATCGGTCTTTCTGCCGCTATAGGTATAGCCTCCGGCTTTCTCTTAAACTAAAATCGAATTTGCTTTCAAGTACCTTGGCTGGTTTCCGGTCAAGGTGCTTTTTGTATATACTGCCTTGTTTCTCAAATAATAAATAAAAAAATAAAAGGCGGTATGATATGAAAAACCAGTATCTGATTAATATTCTTGAAACGGTAAAAAAGAGAAACCCAAATGAACCCGAATTTTTACAGGCGGTAACAGAGGTTCTTCAAAGCATTGAGCCCGTTATAGATAAACGTCCCGACTTTGTTGAAGCAGGCATTGTTGAAAGATTAGTTGAACCTGAAAGACAAATTATTTTCAGAGTTCCCTGGATAGACGACAACGGCAAGGTGCATGTTAACCGCGGTTTTCGTGTTCAATTCAACTCGGCTATCGGTCCATATAAGGGCGGTATAAGATTACACCCGTCGGTATATATCGGCATTGTAAAATTTTTAGGGTTTGAACAGATTTTTAAAAACAGTCTTACAACTCTTCCTATGGGTGCCGCAAAGGGTGGTGC
Organism: Acutalibacteraceae bacterium; assembly: GCA_045638585.1. GTDB lineage: Bacteria > Bacillota > Clostridia > Oscillospirales > Acutalibacteraceae > DTU089. The sequence continues at coordinate 18,151 of JAZUBO010000032.1, forward strand.
AGACTTTGACCCTAAAGGTAAGTCTGATAGAGAGATTATGGCTTTTTGCCAGAGCTTTATGACGGAGCTTTATAAGCATATAGGCTCGAACTCCGATATTCCTGCCGGTGACATCGGTACGGGCGCAAGAGAAATCGGGTATATGTTCGGTCAGTATAAGCGTATCCGCACACAGTTTACGGGGGTTTTAACGGGTAAAGGTCTTGATTACGGTGGGTCTTACGTGAGAACGGAGGCTACGGGATACGGTCTTTGCTATTTCCTTGAAGAAATGCTTCGTTGTAACGGTAAAAGCCTTGATGGTAAACGAGTTGTTATTTCAGGCGCGGGAAACGTGGCACTTTACGCGGCTGAAAAAGCTATGCAGTTAGGTGCAACAGTGGTTGCTCTCTCAGATTCTGACGGATATATTTTTGACGAAGACGGTGTTGATTTAGTACCTCTTAAAAAGCTTAAAGAGGTTGACCGAGCAAGGATAAAGGATTATTTAAAATACCGCCCTAATGCAAAATATTACGACGGCTGTAAGGGTATATGGACAACTGTTTGCGATATTGCTCTTCCTTGTGCTACTCAAAACGAAATAGACGAGGAGGTTGCCGAGGTTCTTATAAAAAACGGTTGTATGGCTGTTGCTGAGGGTGCAAATATGCCTTGCACACCCGAAGCAATACAACTGTTTCTTGATAACGGTATTCTTTTTGGCCCTGCTAAAGCGGCAAACGCAGGCGGTGTTGCTGCCTCAGGACTTGAAATGAGCCAAAATTCCGAAAGAAGAATGTGGAGCTTTGAAAAGGTTGACGAGCATTTAAAAAGCATTATGACAAGGATTTTTCATTCCTGCGATGATGCCGCAAGAAGATATGGTTGCGAGGGTAATTATTCAGTAGGTGCAAACATTGCCGCATTCTTAAAAATTGCCGAAGCAATGAAAGCTCAGGGTTGCGTTTAAGAAAGTTTTGTAGTATAATAGTATATGTATTGGGTGAAAATTGCCCTCATCTAAAAACTTTCTCGCAAAAAGGGTTGATTAAAATGAAAAATGTACCAGAATATTTCGGTTGTGACGTATTTTCAACATCAGTTATGAAGGAAAGACTTCCTCAGGAAACCTTTGAGGAATTCCAGCGTACTCTTGAAACAGGCCACAGACTTGATATTACAGTAGCTAAAGTTATTGCCGATGCTATGAAGGATTGGGCAATAGAAAAAGGTGCTACTCACTATACTCATTGGTTTCAACCTCTTACAGGTATTACCGCAGAAAAGCACGACAGCTTTATCACACCTACTAAAGACGGTAATATAATAATGGAATTCTCGGGCAAAGAGTTAATTCAGGGTGAGCCTGACGCTTCAAGCTTCCCTAATGGTGGTATTCGTTCTACCTTCGAAGCTCGCGGCTACACAGCTTGGGACCCCACCTCTTTTGCATTTATTAAAAACGGTGTTCTTTGTATTCCTACTGCTTTCTGTTCATATGGCGGTGAAGCACTTGATAAAAAGACACCCTTACTTCGTTCAATGGAAGCTATAAACAAACAGACATTAAGAGTACTAAAGCTTTTCGGTAATGAAGATGTTGTTTCCGTTAAAACAACAGTTGGTCCTGAACAGGAGTATTTCCTTATAGACAGCGAGGTTTTCCACAAGAGAAAAGACCTTGTTTATACAGGCAGAACTCTTTTCGGTGCAAAGCCTCCCAAGGGTCAGGAGCTTGACGACCACTATTTCGGCGCTATCAAGCCAAGAGTACAAGCTTTCATGAAGGACCTTGACGAAGAGCTTTGGAGATTAGGTGTTCACGCTAAAACAGAGCATAACGAAGCTGCTCCCGCACAGCACGAATTAGCACCTATTTTCAACACTACAAATATTGCTACCGACCACAACCAGATTACAATGGAAACAATGCAGAAATGTGCAAAGAATCACGGTATGATTTGCCTTCTTCACGAAAAGCCCTTTGACGGCGTTAACGGTAGCGGTAAGCATAACAACTGGTCTATTTCTACAAACACAGGTGCAAACCTTTTAGAGCCGGGTGACACTCCCTCAGAAAATGCACAGTTTCTTTTGTTCCTTTGTGCTGTTATTAAAGCAGTTGACGATTATCAGGACCTTTTAAGAGTATCAATTGCAAGTGCAGGCAACGACCATCGTTTAGGTGCTCAGGAAGCACCCCCTGCTATTGTTTCAATGTTCCTCGGTGAAGAGCTTACAGCTATTCTTGAATCTATTGAAAAAGGCGAGGATTACGAGGAATCAAAGGAGAAAGAGCTTCTTAAGGTTGGCGTTCACGTTTTACCCCGTTTCCCCAAAGACACAACTGACAGAAACAGAACCTCACCCTTTGCATTTACAGGTAACAAGTTTGAGTTCCGTATGCTTGGCTCATCTGCTTCAGTTGCAGGTCCTAACACAACTCTCAACACAGCTGTTGCTGAAGTTCTTAGTCAGTTTGCTGATGAGCTTGAGGGCGTTAATGATTTCGAATCAGCTCTTCACAACTTAATCAGAAGAGTTATTAAAAACCACAAGAGAATTATCTTTAACGGTAACGGTTATGATGACGCTTGGGTTGAAGAGGCAGAAAGAAGAGGCCTTCTTAATTTAAGAACAACTCCCGAATGTCTTCCCTATATGCTGCACGAAAAAAATGTTGAGCTTTACAAAAAGCACAAGGTTTACAGCGAAGCAGAAATCAAGGCTCATTACGAAATTAAAAACGAAAAATATTGTAAATATCTCAACATTGAGGTGCTTACAATGATTGATATGACAAAAAAGGATATTCTTCCTTGTGTCAGCCGTCAGATTCATGAGCTTTCAGATACGCTCGTTGCAAAGAAAAATGCAATTGCAAGTATTGATGTTTCTTACGAAGAAACAATTATAACAAGACTTTCAGTTCTTTCTAAAACTGCCTTTGACGTTGTAAGACAGTTAGAAGAAAATTCAAAAATAGTAAAAACAATTGACGAAAGCGATGCCGCATCATTCTACTACAAAAACAACATTATTCCGTTAATGGTAGAATTGAGAGATGCAGTAGATGAAATGGAAACACTTTGTCCTTCAGATAAATGGTGTTATCCCTCATACGGTGACTTGCTTTTCAGCGTTAAATAATAAAGATTTTATAATTTATGGAATATTACGAAAACAAAATTGAACAGGAAAGAGCCGTTCTCGTTTCTGTTGATACAGGTGAGTTTGACGTTGATTCTTCTTTAAGAGAGTTAACTGAGCTTGCCCGTACCGCAGGTGCAGAGGTCATTTGCGAAATGACTCAAAAAAGAGAAGCCCCCGAAGCCGGCACTTATTTAGGTAAAGGCAAGCTTCAGGAGTTATCCGATTTTTGTGAGGCAGAAAAGCCCGATTTAATAATAATTGACGGTGAGCTTTCCCCTGCTCAACAAAAAAATATTGAAACAATAACCGACGTTCGCGTTATTGACAGAACTACTTTAATACTTGACATTTTCGCAGGCAGAGCTCTTTCAGGCGAGGGTAAGCTTCAGGTTGAATTGGCACAGCTTAAATATGCGCTTCCCCGATTAGGCGGTAAGGGTGCTTCAATGTCAAGGCTTGGTGGCGGTATCGGTACAAGAGGTCCCGGTGAAACGAAGCTTGAAACAGACCGCCGTCACATAAGACGAAGAATTTCAGCTTTGTCAGATGATTTAAAAGAGCTTGACGAACGACGCACAAGACACCGCGAGAGAAGAAAAAAAGACGGTGTTTTGACCGTTGCTCTCGTAGGCTATACAAACGCAGGTAAGTCCACTCTTATGAATACGCTTACAAACGCAGGTGTTCTTGCCGAAAACAAGCTTTTCGCAACACTTGACCCCACCGCAAGAGCATTAACTCTTCCCGATGGTAGCAGTGTTCTTTTAATTGACACCGTTGGTTTTATAAGAAGATTACCTCATAAGCTTGTTGAAGCTTTTAAATCGACTCTCGATGAAGCGGTTGACGCTAACGTTATTCTTAATATTTGCGATGCTTCTTCCGATGAATGTGCAGAGCATTACAGAGTAACAAACGAGCTTTTGGAAGAGTTAGGTTGTGCTGATAAGCCTATTATTACTGTTTTAAATAAAAGTGATTTAGTTAACGATATTTCAATTCCCCTCGTTGGAAAATGTGTAAGAGTTTCCGCTAAAACAGGTGAAGGGCTTGATAAGCTTTTAGAAGCAGTTGCCGCTTCACTTCCCCCAACAAGAAAAAGGGTCAAGATTCTTCTTCCCTTTTCACTTGGTGCTGCAGGTGCAGAGCTTAGAAAAACGGGTGTTGTTCATTCAGAAGAATACACCGCAGACGGCTTGTTGCTCGATATTACGGCAGAGATTTTTGTGCTTGAAAAATATAAGGAATATATTTTATAAATTGGCATTAAAAAACCGTGAGCTTTCACTCACGGTTTTTTGTTGTTTATTCTTCTATTCTATTTTTTCTTTTCTTAAAGATAACCGCAGTTGCTACTGTACCAACAGCACAGCCAAGGAAGACAATCATCCACGGTGCACTCTCTTTAAGAAGTTCAGGCTCAAGTGAATACTCTGCAACAACTATAACCGGCTTCAACGCAAGTCTTACAGCGGCTTTGAGAGTTTCATGCTCTGCTATAAAGTCTGCGATGGGCGGCGAAAGCTTGTAGTAAGCATTAACAAATGCTGTACCTAACTCACTCTTCAAAAGAACGTTGTCACGGAAATCACAAAGAAGACCAACCTCACCTGAATCGTGACCGTAAGAAGCAGTTGCAACGAAGCAAAGCTTGGGAACAGCAACACTTGTGTTAGTATTATCACCGGAAAGAATTGAGTCTGCGTAAACTCTTAAAACATTACCAACCTTGTTGTCGCAACGACAGTCACAGTCTTTACACTTATGAGTTGTAGTTGGGCAACCGCAATGATCTGGTGAGCACATTTCTTCACATTCAACTGCATAAACAGGTGTAGTGGTATTTCCGTTATCATCATACGTATTTGCAGATGATAACGAACCTTTAGAAACGTAGTTTACAGTAATGCCTGTATCACTTGTTGCCATATTGGGAAAATGGTAGGCAACGTCAAGACTATAGTAAATATCGTCATCTGTGGGTTTTTCCCCACTTGCATAATCGAAGTCGTCCTCAAGTGCTGCAAGTGTAATAATAACTGCGCATTGATTTTCGTGAACATCCGCACCCTCGTAGCTTTTCGCTTCATAAGCACGAATTTCTACATACATAGGAACGTCGGAAATAGGTACAAGAGTACTTCTTTTCTTACCTTTGTTAAGGTTATAAAGATAATATCCGTCAACTTCCCCTGTTTCTTCGTCCTCATGAGGCTCGAAGAAAAGGTATGAATAAGATTCATCAGTAGCCTCGCCTGTAGGCACAATAGAAGTATCATAAAAAACATCTGCTGTTTGTGCGGGAGCAACGTTATTTGAACCTGTTCTTAAAAGCTCGGCAACAGTTTTAACTGCCTCCTGCTTGATATATCGTTCCTCACTCTTATCAAAAGAACGATAAGCAACGTTTATAATGTTTATAACAGCAAAGGCTCCTAAACCAAGGAGAAGTGTTACCACCAAAAGCTCTACCATAGTAAAACCTTTTTTGCTTCTTGTTAAAAATCCAAGCATCCTGAGGAGCCCCCTTTCTTAAACTGTTTCACGACCACTAATAGCGTAAATAACGTCACCGACAGCTGTGTAAATAAATGCTTTTTCGACATTACTGTAAGTATCTGCAGGCGGAATAGTTTCATTATTGGCTGCTTCTTTAAGCACCTGAAGGCTAACTGCGCCAACCCATTTACCTGTATTACCATCAGTAACACCTACGTAATACCAACCACCAACGATAAAGGATGAAGTAATAATTTCATTCTGATAACCGCCGAGTCTTACCTTTTTCCAAGTCCAATTGTTATTTGCATCTCTTGTACCAACAACAACTATGTTGTAAGCACCTGTTTTAGGAGTACCTGTGATAATAACGATATCTTCTTCTGCATCAATTGCAACAACCTCTGCGAAGAATTCATTCATGGGCTTACCGTCAACTGTAATCTCCTGCAAGCCATTGTTTGAGGTACTTGTAATAGGTGATGATACGTGTGTATCAGGAATTGCATTAACAAGAGTAATATTTTCAGAAACGGTATCTTCTTCTTCAGTTGAACCTCCTACGAAGGTTGCGGTTGATGTTGCAACAAGTGACCTGAAAACTCTACCGTAGTTATCACCATAGTATGCGTAATATCTCTTTGAACCTGAAGTACCGCTTGCATCCTGCGATGTTTCTGTATTGATATCAACACAAGTAAATCTTACGTTAACTCTTGCATGTAAATACTCTGGGTGAGTTTCATCAACAAGGAACGAAGGACTCTTATAGTAAAGCAAGTTTTTAAAGATAGTTGTTTTACCGCCTTTTGAAGCATCAAGGTTAACTGTTCTATTGTTATCGTTTGTATAAGCAGCCAAAACACCGTCATTATAAATACTACCAAGAGCAGTACCGTAATAACCATTACCTGCAACAGGGATAGCCTCTTTCATATAGGTTGAACCTGATACTGTATAACCTACCGCAACAGTAACACCATCTTTTGTTGCTGTCTGAGTAAGGTTATAGAATTCACCCGGGAACCAAACGTTATAGTAAAGGTTATTTACACCGCCACCGTTTAACGTACCGGGAACTCTTGTATAAACACCGCCGGAATGGCTTGCGGTGTAATATTTTTCGTAAGAACGTGTTTCCTCTGAAGTACCGTTAGAGGTAACGTCACCCATTGCCATACGCCAACGAGAACAATAGCCTAAAGTAAAGGCAAGGTTTGGTTCAGGATATTTATAGACTGTATCAATACCTATTACATAGAACTCATGTGCTTTAACTGTTTCCGGAGTTCCTGCAAGGTTATAACCGGCATCACGAATAGCGTTTGAAACAGGTTTTCCGTCGTTAGAGTTATCACCATTACTGTTATAACCTTTCAACAAGGTTGCTCCAACGCCATCCTTACCCATAATCATATACATAGTAGCACGGCTATCTTTACATTTATCGTTGTTGTAAACCTTTGTGGCGTTATCTGTTGTACCAATATCAGAACTCTGACGAATCAAAGCATAAGCAGGAACAGTACCAAAATAAATTACCTGACCCTGACCGTTACTACCTGAACCGGGAAGATATACAGATGATGTAACAGTTGCCGTCATAGAGTTCGACTCAAGCCAGCTATAATCCGAGTTAGGCTTACATGAACCTAAATCTGCCTCTTTCGATGTATTAACAGGATACCAGAAATCACCTTTATTAAGGTTGTTTTCATAAACAGTTGTTCCCTTTGCATAAGAAAACGGATTAATTGAAGTGTATGATTTCAACCTAACGTAAGCCAGGTTTTTATCATAGTGAGCATTACTTGCAGCAACGTCACTAATACCGGAGTCGTTGTATAAATAAACAGTATTCTGAGCTTCGGTATTAAATATAGTATAGAAACCGAGGAACTTCTTATCACCAACAAACGTTGTATGGTCAGGCTCCCATATAGCAGTATAGCCGGAAAACTGGTCTAATGCTTTTTTCTTACCGCCAAGACGGAAGGATTTATTACCAGCCTCAGTAAGGATGTAAGAAATTCTTCTGTTAGCCTGATGGGCATATTCGTAACCGGTGTTATAACCGGCAAACATCATCGTATAATTTAAGTTTTTACTTAAATAGTTATACTTTGTGCCATCTGAACAGTCTTTTTTGTTATCGTCATAAGTACCGTAACCGTTGGCAGTTTCCTGAGTTAAGAACTGATAATAGTCACTCATTTCACCACTCCAGAAGGACTGGTAAACACGAACACCTGTAACAAGGTCGAGAGCGTTATCACTTGTATCTGCTACAGAGTTTATAGAACCCATTGCACCTTGAAGAGTTGTAAGGGTTGCATAGTTATACATACGGTAAACCGAACCGTTTGTACCTGCCATTACGTAGTAAGGGTTAAGCTTTTTGTTTTCATCCTGGTCAACCCAGGTAATAGTTTTGATTGTAACACCCTTATTCTTGGGTGATTCACTTTGAGAGAAAAGACCGCTGTTTTCAAGACGCATTGTTCTACCTTGAATTAACAACTGATACTGTGTTTTCTGGGTAGTGCTGTCTGTTGAAACGTCTTTAAGTTCAACACCTGCCGAGGTGTAGTAATCGTAGCTTTTTGTAGTACCTGCCATAAGCATAGTTGCAGGCTCAACGTAAAGGTAAGCGGGTAACTCTTTAAGTATACCTCTTTCATTTTTATAGTAAACTATAAATTTAATAGGTGACTGAGTAAAGTCTGCACCACCAACGGTGAAAGCAATTCTACCCTGCTTTGAATCTGCACTAATGAGACTTAACGAAGCCATCTTTGTACTATAAGCAAGCTCATCTGTTGTAGAGCCGTTTGAAGCACCTGTTATTTTATCAGGAATAAAAGCCTTAATATGTATCTGATTCTGAGGTAACTGGTTAATATCACCGGCATAGTTACCTAAAGTAACTTTATTATAATCAAGACCCGTTGTCTGTAAAATAACCTGATGAGTTAAGGTATCATCGTAAACTGTATCACCTGAAATAATATCTATTCTGGCTCTCACTCCATAGAAAATTGTTTCAAGTCTATCCTGAAGTCCGGATACAACCTTTCTTCCGTTTACGTTAAGGTTTTGTAAAACCGTCTGCGCATTCATTATAAATGACATACTTATATTAGAACTTCTGGTTGAATATCTTACAGCAAGACCTTCTTCCATTTCTTCCTGTGATTTATAAACAGTTTCAACTCTTTCGCCTGCCTTGTATAAGTTCTCATACGAGGACATAAGCATAGGAGTAAATGATACTATAATAAGTGAAAGCAACGCAAGTGCAACAAGAAGCTCAATATAAGTCATACCGAGTTTATTAAAAAGTCGCTTTCTCATAATATCACCCTTTCTGAATGCTGAAATAATAAAACTTGTGTCTGAATAATAAATTAACTATCCCATATTACATAGAAATCATCAACAACAGGAAGCTTATCGCCTGTGCCTGAGCGGGCATTACCAATCCATTTGAAGTCGTCCTTCATATAAATCGGTTCGTGGAAGCGTTCAAGAAGATTGTTGAAAAGTAAAGCCTTAGCGTTAGACCATACCTGCCACCACTTGTTGTTGTTGAAATCCTCTGCATGTTCATTGTAAATAACGTCCATAAAGTAACCGGTAAGTGAGAAGCCTGTAGTTGTTGGTTTGCCGTTTACTGTTACGGGAACCTCTGAGTTGAAGTAATAAATATCGCCTGCATTTGCAACTTTATAAAGAACGATATCTTTATTCTTATAATAAACTGTCTGTGTTTCGTAGTTTGAACCGTCCTCATCGTAAGGAACAAGCCAGACATAAACGTCTTCCGCAAAATAAACCTTACCGGCTTTAACCGTCTTACCTCTTGAACCGTTAAGGTAACTGAACGGTGTGCTTTTAGGAGCGGCAAACATTATAGATGTCATTCGGTAAACAGGGCTTGTAGGATAAAGTGATATACCACCTGTTTTAACGTTATTTGTCTGCAAGGAAATGAAGCTACTTACAGTTTCATTAAATACGATTGTGGGAGCCTGGAAAATAAGAACCTTATAAAGAGAATAGTTTTTATCGATACCGTCACCGATACGACCTGTTCGGCTTGGGTTAACGATAAGGTTAACTGGCAAGTCAACCTGAATAGCATTTGTTGCTGTATATGCAACAAAGTTATCAAGCTGAGCGTCATCGTGCCAGCTTCTCATATTATATGTACGAAGGCAACTGAATGTGGGGTCGTTATCAGGCTCTCTTGTACCTGTTTCGGGATGAAGACCAAAGGTCATATCCTGCTGTCTGTATGATGTATTGTTTTCTCTCAGATACTCTATGTAACTGATTTGTTCCATTGTACCACTTGCATTTGGTCTTGAAACCATAAGGTTTTCATCGGAAATAACCATATTACCAACGCAAGAGAAAATGTACAACGGCTGTTTTAATGCACTACCGTCTACAAAAAGACCTGAATCATATTGAATGTTAGTTCTGCCTGTTGCGGCATCAGAGTTGGGGAAAATCTGGTTACAACCGACTTCCAAGTTTGCAGGTGTAATCCAGAATTCCTCTGAAGGCTTTGTAGGAAGAACAAGAACACATCTTCTGTAACCGGCTTTACCGTTTACATTGGCATAAGAGTTGAAAATTATATTTTTATTCTCAATTTTTATATATTTTGTTGCAGAAGAAACGTCAACACCGTTATTAATAAGGTTTTCAAGTGCTTCAACGCCACCTGCATACTGATCAGCATCAATAACCTCTGTATTACCGTCTGAATCAATTGCGTAATAGGTTATGCCGTCATCGTATGTAATGTGGCAATCTGAATAACCTACATATGAACAACCTGAAGGTACGGTATCGTCAATTGAATAAACGATACCATTTTTCTCATAATTTTCTAGCTTTGCTTCATAATCAGCATAAGCGGCATTAAAAGCATCGTCACTATTAAAGTCTATTCTTTTAGGCTCGGTAGGATATTCAACAGAATCAACTCTATACATATAAAGTCTTTGAGAATCCATTGACTTATAGGTTTCATAGAAGCGTGTTAAAACTGATGCCTGAGGACCGTAAGGATTATCTTCTGCATCGTCATAGGTATCCTCAAACGCAGCAACAGTCATTTCAATCATTGTACGTGCAAGGTAAGCAGCTCTTTGAGCATCAGTGCCCTCCATAGCTGACTTAACTGCGGTGTCAGACATTGTAAACATAATCGGGATAAGCATTGTCAAGACAAGCAAAATCGCAAGTACCGCCAATAAAGCAATACCATTTCTCTTAGCCAATATTTTCATATACTCACCCTCTTAAACAAAGTTTTTCTTTGGTAGTTTACGAAACAAATTAAACGATAACACGAAGAACTTCTTCAACTGAAGTAGTACCTTCAAGAATTTTATCAATACCCTCCTGACGAAGAGTATGCATACCTTGTTGAATTGCTAATTCTTTAATCTCGGCAACGCCTGAACGTTTAAGAATAAGCTCTTTCATCTCTCTTGTAACCTGAAGGAATTCGAAAACACCCTGACGGCCTTTATAACCTGTGTTACTACAAGCAATACAGCCTTTAGGACTATAAACTGTTGTAGTATCATCAAGAGTTTTACCCTCGGGAATGGGGAAATCTTCAATACTGTTACGAAGTTCACGGTATGTAACTTGCATTTCTTCTTTACAACGCGGGCAAAGCACACGGATAAGACGCTGTGCAAGAACACCAACGAGAGATGATGCTGTAAGGAAAGGCTCAACACCCATTTCATCAAGACGAGTGATAGCACTGGGAGCATCGTTTGTATGAAGTGTTGAGAAAACCATATGACCGGTAAGAGCAGATTCAACAGCGATTTTTGCAGTCTCACCGTCTCGAATTTCACCGACCATAACAATATCCGGGTCGGCACGAAGAACTGAACGAAGAGCAGCTGCGAAGGTCATACCTGCACGGGTGTTCATCTGAACCTGACAAAGACCGGGCATACGACGCTCAACAGGGTCTTCAAGAGTAATAACGTGTTTTGAAATATCACTAACTTCTGAAAGTGTAGCATAAAGGGTAGTAGATTTACCACTACCGGTAGGACCTGTAACAAGAAGGAAGCCGTAAGGCATAAAAATTGTTTTTAAGAAACGGTCTGACTGGTCCTTTGAGAATTTAATATCTTTAAGCTGAACTGATTTTGCACCACGTTCCAAAAGACGCATAACGATTTTTTCACCGTAAACTGAAGGAAGAACAGCAATACGAATATCGAATGTTCTGTCGTCAACCTTAACTGTTGTACGACCGTCCTGAGGTATACGTCTTTCAGCAATATCCATACCACCGATAACCTTAACACGAGATGAAACGGAAGCATGAAGCTTGATGGGCTGCTGAAGAACTTCGTGAAGAACACCGTCTATACGAAGACGAATTCTCATAGTTTTTTCTAATGGCTCGATATGAATATCCGATGCGCCTGATTTAACAGCGTTTGTAATAACCTGGTTAACAAGCTGAACAGCGGGTTTTTCATCTGCCGCAAGTTCGTCAAGAGAAGCAAGCTCCTCTTCTGCTGCTTCTTCTTCATCATATGTATCAATAGCGCTTGCATTATTGATAATAGTATTAATAGCAGCAGTAAGTTCAGTATCAGTAGTAATGAGAGGAACAATCTCCATACCGCCTGTGATGATAGAAAGGTTGTCACGGGTAACAACGTCGTTGGGGTTACGCATAACAACAAAGAGTTTCTTTTCATCCTGATAAAGCGGAAGTATACCATGCTTTGCTATAAGGTCTGCAGGAATACTGTTTGCAAGAGCGAAGTTGATACCAACTTCTTCAACTGAAACATATTTACATCCTGTTTTCATTTCAATTGCTCGTGCAACATCAGCCTCACGACAATAACCAAGATTTACAAGAATATGACCGATAAGTCCTTTTTCCTCTTCCTGTATTTTTAATGCTTCAAATAATTGTTCTTCTGTAATCGCACCGTTTTTGATAAGGAAATAACCAACGCTACCGGGGACTACCATATTTATATTAGCCAAGAGAATTGCTCCTTTGTGTCTTCTGTCTCTGAATTATGCAGCAGGCTGCTCTACAACTATGCCGTCTGCACCATTCTGAGAAAGAACTACGAGTGTAAGATTTGCAACATATATAGAAGTGTCAGATGGATTTCTTGAAATAGAAATTGAATCAAATCTGTGCATCTGTTCAAGTCCTGACATATAAGACATATATGAATGTATATTACGGAATGAACCTTCAACTGAAATCTCAAAGGTTGTTTCCTGAGTTTCTGCTAAAACCTGATTAACCTGCACTGACTTGACTGTTAAGCCAAAGTTTTTACAAGTGCCAACAACATCTTCTTCAAGCATATAGATGTCACCGAGACCGTCAGGAAGAATACCTTTGTACATTTCAAGCTGTTCTTCTGCTTTTTCACTTTGTGCTCGAAGCTCTTCAAGTATAGCGATTTGACGGATATTTTCCTGATATTGAAGTCTTGTTTCAACTATATCTGCTTTGATTCTGTTAATATCAAGCATAAAGAAAACAATACCGCCAATAACAAGAAGTATAACTAACACCAATGTACCTGTTATAAAGTAAGGAGAGTTTGTTATTTCTTTAGTATCTATTTTTTTGCCTTTCAAAACTAATTCTCCTTTCTTTATTCTGCTGCTGCAGTTGTTTGAGCTGTTGTAGCTTCAGTTGTTGTAACAACAGCGGCACCACCGGAACAGTTAATGCTGATTGTAAATGATGCAAGACCGTCTATTGTACCTGCACCGCTTGTGTAAGAGGTACAAATAACTGAGCTTACACCTTCAATGCTCTTAAGTTCATTTTCAAATTCAAGATATTGCTCACGTGAGTTTGCTCTACCTGTAATTGAACAGGTACGAAGGGTTTTCCAATCGAAGCAATCGATTGTATCAAGAGAAATACCTGCACTGTTAAGGTTACTTATTGTTGCAAGGAAGTTTGCAAGTGCAGGTTCATCAACCTGAATGCTTTCAATGAGCTGTACCTTCTGCTGAAGATTTGCATTGATAGTTCTGAACTGTTCAAGCTCTGCAACCTTCTGTGAATACTCGTTATTGAGAGCTTGTGCCTGATTAAGCTTCTTCTCGGCAAACATTCTCATACCGATAACAACTATCATCAAAACAAGTAAAACCATTAAAACTGCTAATGCTAATACTTTGATTTTCTCTAATTTTTTCTTATTGTTTAAACGCTTCCTGTTATATTCGGGAAGCAAACTTACTTTATATTTCACTGCTTAACCCTCCAATGCAACCTTTGCAAGACTGATACAGCCTGCATAATCACTTGCATCAAAAGATGCAGTTGAATATTCACCGTAAAGCTTAGGAATTGTAAGCGGAACATAAGATTTTTCGTTAAGCTTTTCAAGTATCTTTTCTTCAAGCTCTGTTGCAGCTTTAAAGAGAACTGAATTCATAATATAGCCTGTTTGCATCTGGAAATAATTTATTGATGATGAAAGCTCTGAATAAAGAAGGTCTGCAATTGTTTCTAATTCAATACTTGTTAATTCTTCCGGATCGTTGAAAGCCTTTTTAACCTCAATCATGGCACGGTCAGGAATGTTAATTGAACGAACCATTTTAATTTCTTTATCAGATATTGCAACGAAGTCAAGAACGTCGTCAGTAAGGTTTAAAAAGCCAAACGTTTCATCGTCTTTTGCCTCATCAATAGCTACACGACACCATGCAAGGAAAGAACTGTCTATATCAACAATTTCAAGTTTTGAGTTTTCAAAGCTCTGGATAATATTCTGAAGCATCAATGTTCTTGCACCAACAAGAAGAACGTTAAGTGCTGGTTGGTCGTCATCGTCAGTTGTTTCATCAATAACAACGAAATCAAGACCTAATTCGCTTACGGGAACAGGAATGAAATCCTGTGCCTGCATTGTAATAACGTTTCTGAGTTTATCATCAGGAACTTTGGGGAAAGTTGCATAACGCATGATTACGTTTTCATTATTAACACCTACAACAGCAGGGGCATCATTTGTAAAACCGCCTCTTGTTATAAGGTCGTTAAGTGCAACTGTGAAAAGACTACCATCAGCAATAATACCGTTTGCAGTAACATTACTGCTGTAAATCTCACGACCAAATGCTGAAATTTCATAAGAACCGTTAGCATTTTTTACAAGCTCAACTGCTCTTACTTCGTGAGAGTTATATTCAATGCCGATAGCACTGTTTACTTTTGCCATTGTGTATCATTCTCCCTTGCAAAGGATTTAAGAATTTGAAGTTTTGGTTTTTGTTTTATGCCGGAGTTGCAGTTGCTGCCTGGAAAACAGGAAGGTAAAGAGCGATGATAAGGAAACCAACGATACCTGCAAGACCAACAAGCATAATAGGTTCAAGGATTGAGCCTAAGCTTTTAGCGATTGTATCAACGTCTTCCTCGTAGAATTCAGCAACCTTGTCAAGCATGGTAGGAAGTGTACCCGCTTCTTCACCGATAGCTATCATACCGATAAGCATTGGTGGGAAAAGTCCTGATTCATCAAGGGCCTCGTGAATTGTTCGACCGTTTTCAACCTCGGTGATTGCCTTTGTAACTGCATTTGAAACAAGCGCTGAACCAGATGTAGGTCCTGCAGTTTCAAGCGCTTTAACTGCGGTAACACCACCGGCAATAAGTGTTGCAAAAATTCGGCAGAAACGAGCAAGAATTGTTTTAGTGATAAGCTCACCAACTATGGGACAATTCATTTTATGGTTTTCCCAGAAATGCTGAATAGGTGGTGATTTAACTATCTTAACGATTACGAAGATGATAACACCGATTGCAGGGAAAATTGCGTACCAATAAGCTCGTAATGATTCTGATAAGAAATAAATAAACTCTGTAATCGGGTTTAATTCTTCAACTGTTGCGGTCATTCCCTGGAATGTGGGAACCATAAAAATAAGCATAACTATAAGGATGATAATCGCAAACGAACCAACCATTTTTGGATACTGAGTTGCAGATTTAACAGCGTCCTTAAGCTGTTTATCTTTATGTAACTGGTTTGACATAGCAAGAAGTGTTTTATCAAGCATACCACCCATTTCACCGGCTGCTATCATTGAGCAGAACAAATCAGAGAAAACAGGCTTTTGTGCGGTAAACGCTTCTGAAAGAGCAGCACCGCCCTCAACATCTTCTGCGATGTTTTTAATTGAATTTGCAAGAGTCTGGTTAGTTGTCTGGGATACAAGAGTTTCCATGGCCTGAGTAACAGGAATACCTGCACTAATCATAGCCGCAAGCTGTCTTGCAAACATTGACATATCAGCAAGAGGAATCTTTTTGGTTTTTTTCTTCTTAACACCTGCACCCTTAACTTCGTTAAGAGTTGTAACAACAACACCGGCTTCACGAAGCTTTTCGTAAGCTTCTGATGTGTTTTCGGCAACAACCTTACCGGTTATAGACTGACCTTGTCGGTTTAGCGCTTCATACGTAAATTCCAAGAGTCTGCCTCCTTTTAGTTATCTGAATATGTGAATTAATACATCTGCATCTGTCTGAGAATTTCAGCTCTTTCAACACAGTTTTCCATAACTGATTCTCTTGTGATTCTTTGGTCACGAAGAAGCTTGAGAAGAGCCTGGTCCATAGTCTGCATACCTTCTTTTTGAGCGGTCTGCATTGTGCTGTAAATCTGATGGTCTTTACCCTCACGAATCATATTACGAATAGCAGGTGTATCAACCATATATTCAACTGCAGAAACACGGCCACCACCTAAACGGGGTAAAAGCTGCTGAGAAATAACAGCTCTTAACGTATTCGAAAGCTGGCTTCGAATCTGGTTTTGCTGTTCACTGGGGAAAGAGTCAATAATACGGGCAATCGTCAAGGGCGCTGTCTGAGTATGAAGAGTAGAGAGAACAAGGTGTCCCGTTTCAGCAGCTGTAAGAGCGATACTGATACTTTCGGGGTCACGCATCTCACCAATCATAATAACGTCAGGGTCGTGACGAAGAACAGTTCTCAAAGCGTTATTAAAGCTAAGAGTATCACCGCCCAATTCACGCTGTCTTACGATTGAACGTTTATGTGAATGTAAGAATTCGATAGGGTCTTCAATAGTAACTATATTGTATTCATAGTTAATATTCATATGGTTTATCATAGCCGCAAGAGTTGTGGATTTACCACTACCTGTAGGACCTGTAACAAGGATAAGACCACGAGGAAGTGAACATAATCTTCTTACGTCGGCAGGTAAACCTAATTTATCAAGTGTAGGAATTTCAAAGGGAATTGCTCTGAAAACTGCGGCAAGAGTACCACGTTGAACAATAACGTTACCTCTGAAACGAGCACATTGTGGAACAGAATATGAAATATCAAGCTCGAGGTTTTCTTGAAGATCTTTTTTATTTTTCTCTGTAAGAATTTGCATCAATGTAGCTTCAACGTCTGCAGGACTCATAGGGGGAAAGTCCTGCTTAACGATGTCGCCATCTATTCTGATACAAGGAGGCATACCAACAACTAAATGAAGGTCAGAGCCTTTCTTTTCAACTGTTAATCTAAGTAACTGGTCAAGAGAAACCGGATAATTACTTGTTTGATTTAAATAATCCACAAACTGTCACTCCAAAGTGTAAATTTAACCTACAAGTCCCCACATATTTATAATGAGGTCAATGTTTTCAGGAGATTCAAGAACGTAAAGAACGTATTTAACACCTTCATCAGAGGGGTCAAGGTCGCCTGAAAGTTCAAATGATGTAACTGAAATAGTAGGATTGTTAATAAGTTTAACTACAAGCTCTTCTTTTGCTGCAAGGACTGTAAGCTCTGCAGAGTCAGTAATTGTAGCGATGGGATAATACATATCACCTAAGTTATTATCAAGAGAAGCAATTATTTCTTTTACTTCGTCAACCTTATTGTTGGGACAGTAAACCATAATTGACTTTGTAAGCTCGGGATATGAACCGAAGTAGAACTCAACACCTTCCATATTAACAAAACCGATTTTGCTCTGAAGCTCAGATGCAACAACGTTTTTGAGCTCGTATGTGAAGAATGTTTTTGCTGAATCGTTATCAGCTGTATCGTTTTCTTTGATACGAGCAACTGCATCGTTAACTTCGTTTGATTCACCCTGTACCCATAATCTCTTTTCATAGAGGTCAAGACCGAGAATCTTAACGTCATATCCGAATGTTTCAACGATTGATTTTGCTGTATCTTTTGTTATGTACTGAAGGTCAACCTTAACAAGTGATGTCTGACCGTCTGTGATGATAACCTCGCTATCTGTACCTGCGTTGTCGCCTGTACCTGAGTTTTCACCATCACCAAGAGGTGCATTTGCATCAGGAATATCAACAAGCTTTTTGATGTTCATAATATCGTTATAAGCATCGCCTGTTGCATATACGTAAAGAGTCATAGGATGAGCAGCCATTGTAATGCCTGAATGTAAACCTAATGAAGAAAGTAAGCCGCTGAATTCAGTAGCAGATACATACTGCATTTCAATTGCAGAAAGGTAAGAGCTGATACTTGCACTACCTACAGTAATATTGTTTTTATTATCAAGAGTTTTGATAAGCTCGTTAACCTTAGCAAGCTCCATGGGGTAACCGCTAATCCAGAATTCTCTGAGGTTGATGTCAACCTTAACAAGCTGAACTGTAACACCTAATGTAGAAAGCTGAGAAGTAAGTGTTTCAGTAGAAATATATTGAAGCTGGAATCTTGTAAGAGCTTTACTATCAATAAAGCTTGAGTTAAGATCAGCTGAAGTACCTACGTAAATGATATTGTCATTTTTGATGTAAGTCATATCAACCATACGAAGAATATAGTCGATAGCTGTGAGAGGAGTTACATTATCAAGAGTGAGCTGTTCAATTATAGCTGTTGAACCCTTGAAAATCATTGTGTAGCCTGTATGAGCAAGAACTGTTTCAAGAGCACCGATAAGGTCGGCATTCTTAAAGTTAATAGAAATCTTGCTTGAAGAACCGTAAACAGTTGTTGAGTCATCTTCAACTGACAATGCACCGGGAATAATAAGCTGCTGACCTGCATAAAGCTCTGCTGAAGCTGATATTCCGTTTTCGTTTACGATTTTTGATACGGTTACACCGTGAGCAGCAGCAATCGATGAAAGTGTATCACCGGCTTTAACTGTGTATGTAACCATTGCTTCGTCAATAGCGCTTCCGGCTGCAGTAAGCGGTAAAATTGTGCTTACAAGCAACACGAGAACAAGGGCGAAAACGCCTATTGACCTCATCTTTCTTTTGTTTGTTTTCATTGGATAGTCCCCCTATTAAAATATATGTAACATATATTATTTATAAATTTATAGCGAATGAATTAAGAAATTGAAATTTTCTTCGTTGTTTCGCCGGCTTTAAATACTACGTAATCTTTTGTTATTTCGATAAGCTCCCAATCAGAATCACCAACTGTTTCGCCTAAAGCAAGAACAAGACTATCATTCTGTGAGCCTATTTGAATAAGAGCTGTCTTAAGACCGCTTGAACCTGTAACGTAACCCGTATATGTTGCAGAAGCTAAAATATCGGGTGAAAGCGGATCGGCATCGATAAGGTCAACAATAACTTTATCTTTGATAACATTGTTGCCCGGGATAACCTCAACCTGATTTGAGTTTGCGGTAACATCTTCCGGTAAAGTGTCGTTATCCTGAAGAAGAATATTGTCACCTAAAATAATGAACAAAATAATCAAAACAAGAATAACAAAAAGTATTACAGGAATGATTATTTTCATTAACGGGTTTTTGTCAAAGAAATTCGTTATTTTTAAAACGATATCAGGCTTCGCCTTGCCACCACCTGAGCCGTCACCTTTTTTTCCGAATTTTGGTAATTCAAGCGCCATAAAAAAGCCTCCATACTGTAAAAGTAATATATACTAAAAAGTGTAAATATCTAAATATTTTAGTGAAAAATAACATGTTTTTCTGCAAAAGGGTATACTACCCCTAAATTAGACTACACCACATATCATATGATACTACAAAGGAAAAAAATAATCAATAGATATTCTGATTTCTGTTGAAAAAAATACTACTTGTTTTTTATTACTTTTGACGAAAAAGAAAAAGGCTGGCTTTTGCCAACCTTTTTAAAGTTTTTAAATATATGATTTTATCTTCTCTTTTTGCTGTGGCTTCCGTAGTAATAAGATGAGCCGTAATATCCACCGTAACGATTTGAGAAGTAACCGCCTGCTTTTTCAGAGCCGATTTTTGTGAAGCCTCTGCCTGCACGGTTATAAATACAACCAAGGATTTCAGCCTTTGCAGTAACAAGGTCACTGAGAGCATACTCAATCTGAGGAATTGAAACTCTTTCTTCAGCTGTAACAAAGATGATTGTATCTGTGTAGTTTGCAACGATAGCAGCGTCAGCAACAACACCTGCGGGAGGACAGTCAACAATTACGTAATCGAAATTCTTTCTTGCTTCCTTGATAATTTCAGCCATTGCATCTGATGCAAGAGTTTCAGAGGGGTCCTGAACTGCAACAGAAGAAACAAGTAAATAGAGGTTAAGCTTTTCAATATACTTAACTGCTTCTTCAAATTTCTTCTTACCGGTAACGATGTCATAAACACCCTTGTCACCCTCGATATTAATACCTAATGTTTTGCAAACAGCAGGTTTTCTCAAGTCAGCGTCAATAAGAAGAACTGATTTACCGCTCTTTGCAAGAGAAAGAGCTGTGTTAACTGAACAAGTTGTTTTACCTTCACTTTCAGTTGAGCTTGTGATAGCAAAAACTGAATAGCCTTTTTTAAGCTTAACATTTTCAATTTTAGTTCTAATAAGCTTAAAGGTTTCAATGAAAGGAAGACCAACATTTTTATCTGTAATAAGAAGTCTGCCGTTAGAATTCTTTTTCTTGCCTTTAATATCAGAAACAGTAGCAAGAATGTTGATATTGAAATTCTTTTTAATATCTTCTGTTGAGAAGAGCTTGTTCTGAATTCTGCCGTTGATGAGGATAATAAGAACAGCGAGAGCTGCACCTGCAACTAAACCGATTGCGGTGTAAATGAGAGTAGATGAGTCACCTGCAAGTTTTGCTTTTGTAGCGTTATCCGCAACGCTGATATCAGCAGTAGGGAAAACATCTTTAGAAAACTCGGGGTATACACTCTGGATAGCAGTTGAAACTGCATATGCTAACTCTTCTGTATCAGCTTTAACTGTAACTTTAATAAGAGTTGAATCTGCAACAACTTCAACATTGATAAGAGAACGAATAAAGTCCTTTGAATATTCCTGACCGGTTGTTGTTGTAACGATATCCTGAACTTTAGTAATAAAGTCGTTACCGCTCTGAATAAGAACTTTAAAGTTGTTAGCGATGTAACCGGAAGCCTGTGCGTCACTGACTGTTGTGTATGTACCGGCAGCACCTACAATATCTCTGTCTTTGTTAGAAACGTTGAAAATAATACCTGAAGTGTATGATTCTTTATAAGTGATTTTTGCAATACTGAAGCCTGCGATTGCAAAAACGCATACGAAAGCAACGATAAGCCACCATTTTTTGATAAGCTGACGTGCTAATTTAAGAATAGGCTCAAGACCCATTTCTTCAACGTAAGAATCTTTTTTCTCTTCGTAAGCCATTTTTTCTTCTCCTTTTATGATTTTTTATGAATTCAAATTATTTTAACATAAAAAAATTATATCTACAATACTTTTTTCATTTTTCTTTAAACAAAAAGTAATTTATTTTCTGATTAATGATATCAAACGACGTTTTGGATATCTGGTTTTTACGTTTTTAACGTATTTTTTCTTATATTTAAGATAATCAGCATCAGTTTCGGCATCAATTTCTTTGCCGTCTATTACAAGGGTTTTAACTAAACCGATTATATGTTTATCGGTTATCCCCTTTTCAAGAATTATCTGGTTATCACCGCACATAGTATATGAGCCATCATTTTCAATTTTTACAACTCTGTGTAAAACGAAATGACCGTCATCACGTCTGTAAAGAGGTATATCCCCTATCTCTAGCTTTCTTTCACATTTTACAATTTTGACAAAATCTCTGCCCTGAACAAGAAGAGGTAACATACTTGTACCCGTTATAGGAATCTGAAAAGCTTTGCCCATATTGAATGCTTCTTCAATAAATGGTAGCAAATCGTTTAATTGAAATTTCGACATATTATCACCGTATATACTTTACCTTATAAATCTTCATTTGTAAAGAGATTATACAAATAGATAGAAAATCAGATTTTAAATTGGATTAAAAATTAAAACCAAGTAAATTCAGAACAAACCGTAGTTGTACCGCAAGGAGCCTCCTTGTTTGAAGGAGGGGGACCGACGCCCTCAGGCGTTGGTGGAGAATAAATGACAATACCCTTCCGCAGATATCCAACTTAAACAATAATTGTAAATCAACTTATAAAAACATCAACAAAACCTTACACTTCTTGAGGCAATTCAAGTTTTACATTAAGCTGTTTTGCTTTTTCTTCACAGTGCCGAGCTATATAATAAATAGTATTATAATAATCTTTATTAACTTCACTATTATCAAACCTAATAACCGAGTATCCCTGTTTTTCAAGAAACTCTGTTCGTTTTGCATCATATATACGTGCTTTCTCGTCGTAATGTTGAATACCGTCAATCTCTAATATTATTTTCAATTGAGGACAATAAAAATCTACAATATATTTTCCGAAAATTTTCTGTCTGTGAAAACGTGGTTTGATTTTCTTTAAATAGTTATACCATAATTTTCTTTCTTCATCTGTTTGGTTTTTCCGCATTTCTTTTGCGTATTTTTCTAATTTGTGTTTTTGTGTGTTTATATCCTTCATAAAAATACTCCATATATTCTCCACCAACGCCTGAGGGCGTCGGTCCCCCTCCTTCAAACAAGGAGGCTCCTTGCGATTCATCTACGGGGTGTTCTGAATTTACTTTTACTATTTTTTTGCATTCTCAATATTTTATTTCTTACATTATTATAAAACACTTTTAAAAAAAATCACAACCCGAGGTTGCCCTCGGGTTGCTATGTTTGTCATAATGAGGTTTCCTCACATCCTTACCTGCCGAAACAGGTAAGGATATTAAGTCATTAAGTTAATTAGCCCCAGTTTTCTTCGGGTAATTCTTCTATAATAACTGAAAGAGTGAGTACATCCTCGAGCTCGAACTCCATGATTTCGAGCTCAGGTGCTGTGTATTTTTTCATCGTAAAAAAATACTCCTTTCAATATCTTAGTAATTGAATTCACTGTGGGAAAAAGTCGGAAAAATCTACTATTATATCATTTCCGCCACCGATGCCGATACCGCCGCCACCGGTTGAACCGGGAAGAGTAGTAGACGGTTGAGTTGTATGAACTACGCTTGAAGTTGTCAAAACATCTTCAACATCAAATTCAACAACCTTGAAATCCGCTTTTTCGTAAGCTTTCGAAATCATTTAAATTAGCCGTTGATAATACCGTTAGCAGTAACAACAACGGGGTCTGAATATTCAGTTACAAGTTCACCATCTACATAGTATGTGATGAAGTAAGTAGCTGTGATGTTTGCGTCGCCATACTGAACAAGATCAAGATCCTTAAGGATTGCACGGTAGTTGTAAAGACCGTCTGCTCTTGTATAGATAGCATCAGTTTCATAACTCTTTACACCAACACCAGCGATGTCAAGAGAAACACCAACGTTTGTTACGTTTGCAAGAGTTGATGTGCTGCCTTCAACGAATGTGAAGCCACCAATATCGTTCTTGTCGAAGTAACCAACGAAACCAAGAGTTGCCTTATCAGCTGTTGTAAGCTTTGTATTGTACTGAGCTTTTTCGTGGAAGATGATCTTACCAGCGCCGATTGTGAATGTTACTGAACCACAGTCATACATATATGTCTGTGCGTAACCGTAGTCAGCACCTACGTTACCGTAAAGACCACCAAGACCAAGACCATCATTAGAGAATGCACCGTATTCGTCATAACCAGCCTGGTTGAAACCGATTGTATATGTGCCGAATTCAGCATCATCAGCGATTACCATCTGAACTGTGAAAAGGTCAACAGGAGCTGCTGCAGTTGAGAAAGCTGTACCATCGTCTGCGATGATGTACTTAATTGTTGTATCAGTACCGGGAACAACTGCACCACTTGAGTCAGAAGGCATCATAATACTTGAAATACCAGCATCCCAACCATCAGCAAGAGCAACGAAACCATGTGATTCAACAACGGTCTGACCGTCACCAGCTGTACCCTTGGGAGTAACAACAGCTGAGGGGTAAGCAATTTCAAACTGACCACCGATTGTCATCATATCAACATCAGGAATAGCCTGAGTTGCAATTGTAAGAGTAATTGTTTCGCCGGGGGCATAAACATCTTTATCTGCTTTGATGATAAGGTCAACAACTGCATCATCAGGGAAAGCAGCAAATGTGCCGATAGCGAAAACATTGAAAATCATGATAACCGCAAGAGCGATACCAAGAATTCTTTTAGAAGTTTTCATTGGACTAAATTCCTCCTATTTAGGATTAATCATTTGTGTTAATTATTTGTAATATGTTCCACCAAGGGTTGACATATTTGTAGCAAGAGCTGCCTGATCAAGCTTCTTACCAGCAACATGAGCCTGAACAGCCTTTGTATCGTTAAGGTTAAGAGTATGCATCATTGCATCAGCTACAACATTCTGGCAGTTAGAAGCCATTCTCTGTACAGAGTTGTTTGCATATGTGCCTGAAACAGAAACAGCTTTCTGAACAGCTTTAGTGTCGTTAAGGTTAGTAAGACCATTACCGTCTGCATCACCGAAGATAACAACAACATACTGTTTTGTAGCACCGTCTAAACCGGTAACTGTGATAACTGTACCTGTACCGTAACCTGTTTTGCCAATTGAACGGCTGTATGAAAGAGAACCGCCGTTTGTAGCTTCAAGGTTATTAGCAAGGTAAGTTGTGCTCATGAAAGTATTGTTAGCTGTCTGTGTGAAGCCGAAAACAACACCTGCGTACTGACCACCGAATGTGTGAGCAGTATCAATGATGATACCTTCTTCAGCGCCTGCTTTTTTAGCAAGGTCTGAGGGAAGAACTGCGTCTTCGCCTTTGATTGTAACAGTAGCTACATCGATAGTTGCGTTCTGACCTGTGATCATATCACCTGTAACGATGTTACCGTCAGAAACACGAGCAGCGATAAGAGTACCGCCGGGGTTTGTTTCAGAAGCAGCATCATCTTTAAGAGTGATATCAGCTGAACCTGATACGAGAGTATAGGTAACCTTTGCGATAACACCATCGATAGGTGTAGCTGTGATTGAGCTAACGCCTACTGTTGAGGGGATGATCATAACGTTAAGAGCGCTAGGATCTTTAGTTGAAGCCATAGCTGATATGTCAGCATTGTAATCTGCGGGGATAGCATCACCGAGTTCAATGCTTGTGTATTCAACTGCAGCTGTATCAGTGTTTGTGAGAACGAACTGAATAACACCTGTTGCATAGTCTGTTGTAAGACTAACGTCTACAGTATATGTGTCATCACCGTTGTCAACAGGCTCACTGAGTGCCCAAGTCTGATTGTACAAACCAGCATCTTCTTCTGACTCATAAGCAGCTGCAGCAAAAGCAGAAACTGCAAATGTTGAAAGAATCATAGCAAGAGCAAGTACAACACTAAGAATTTTTCTTGTCTTAGACATTTGTTTGCCTCCTAAGGGAATTATTTTTTCAATTTCTCTCCAAAGCAGTCTTTCGACTGCACCTCTTAAAACGCCTTTCACAAGTGCATATATATAATGTATATATAATACTATATATCCCCTGCCCGCTGAGTTGCCCCAACGGGCAGGCTTTGTTATTTACGTTTTAAGGGATTTTGTATAAATCACTTTCGTGAAATAACCGTTAATTATAAAATTCACTTAAGCTGCGAGAGCTTTGTTAAGAACTGCTGAGAAGTCGTCGCCTTCGATACCTTCAGAAGCTGCTGCAAGGTTAGCTGCAAGGAAGAAGCAACCTTCGAGCTCTGCGTGATCGTTAGAAGCGAGTTCAGCAATTGAAGCGTCGAGAACGTTGATAACACCGTCACCGTTGATATCACCTTCAACAACGATCTTAACTGTTGCAACGGGAATCTTAACACCTGAAACAAGTGTGTAGAATGTAACAGTAGCATCTGTACCTGCGAAGCCTGCAAGGTCTGTTTCAACAGTATAAACTGTATCGTCAGAAACATTGATAAGGTCCTTAGTAACGTTTGCACCGTCAGCAGTTGCAGAGAAGAGATCCTTAACTGCATCAGCGTTAAGAAGAGCATCGATTCTTGCTACCTTAGCAACAACAGCCTCGATACCTGCTGCTTCGTCGCCTTCAACAAGTGTTTCATCAGCAACGCCTGCACCTGTAACGTTTACATTCTTGAATTTAAGTTTAGCAAGTTCAACCTTAAGTTCGTAAGCAGCCTGGTCGATTTCGTCCTGCTGGTCAACAGCATAAGGCTCTGTATTTACATAAATAGCTGAGCCGGGGAAGAGGTCGATTGAATCACCATTAGCATTTGTGAACTCGTGGTAACCAAGTTCTGCAAGAACTCTACCAAAGTCTGCGGGTACGTTATCGTAGAGACCCTGGTTCTTAAGAGCGAATGTAGCCTGATCGATAAGTGCTTCGAGTTCTGAGTAGTCAGCTTCGTCAGCAACCTTAACGAGTTCGTTACGGCAGCACATAAGCTCATATTTAGCGTCAAATACAGTTTTCTGAGTGGGGTTAGCAAGAACTTCTTTTGCAGTTGCAAGAGCAGCTGAATACTTAGCCCAGCTACGTGCTGTATATTCGCTTTCAGCGCCTACCATAGCTTCTGCAGAAGTAATTTCGTCTGCAAGGAAGTTTGTAAGAACGCCGTGGTCTCTCTTAAGAAGACGCTGTGATGTAAGTTCAAGATAGCTCTGAGCCATTTCAACGTCAAGAAGAGAAACCTGCTGATATTCAAGCTTCTTATCTTCGAGCCACTGAGTTGTTCTCTTGAGTTCTTCTTCATCCATTTTCTCAAGAAGAGCAAGGATAATTGTTTCGTATTCATCACCCTTTACAAGAGCTCTGAGGTCATCCTCATTGATCCATGTGTAGGGGAATGTTTCGTCGATTTCAGCAACTGTTGCGTTAGATGCGTCATTCTGAAGGTTTACATAGTAAGCTGCATCGTCACGAGCATCGTTAAGACGGTTAAGTCTGTACATCTTATAGTCTGTGAAATCATAGTTGTCTGTGTAAGTTGATTCAACGCTGTCAAGAGTTGTCTTAAGAGTTGCAACTGCACCGTCAACGTTTTCACCTGTATTTTCAGCAGCTACCTGTTCAGCTGTCTTCTTACAGTAACCAACGTCATTTGATGAAACATAAAGTGCTTCATAAAGAGCCTGGAATGTCCATACTGTGTTGTCATTGAAAGCCTGCATACCGCCGCGAATGCCGGGAATAAATGCAGATACATAGTTACCGATTGCTGTACCACAGTCAATCTTTGTAACTCTTCTTACAAGAGTATCTTTACCGTCGATAACTACTGTACCTTCAAGTGCTTCGCCTGTTTCTTCATCAGTTTTAGTAACTGTAACCTGAGAATCAGCATATTCTGTAGCACTGCCTGTTGCATAGTAGTCGATATCTTCGGGAAGAACCCAAACAGCTGTTGAGAAGTTAGACTCACGGAAGATAATTTCGCCTGTCTCTTCGTCAGTTGTGTTAGCTGTTGTAAGAAGGTTGTTAGCGTAAACTATACCGCTAAGGTTGTAGTCAGCTGTAAGTCTCATAGCATCCATTTCGTTTGTTGCGAGTGATGAAAGCTTATTGAAGTATACATCATCATAGTAGATGAGTGAGAATGTGTAAGGACCTTCAGTACCATCTTTGTCTGTCAAGCTGATAGAGAAGTTTGTGCTTGAACCTGAAGTCTTGTTAGCTGCGGTCCAAGTTGCAGCATCAACACTACCGCTAACTGTGTAGTTATCGGATGTTGCTTCACCGTCTTCGTTAACAAAGTTGTGAGTATAGCTATCGAAGTTACGAACGTCACGAAGGTAACGACCGCCATCGTTGTTAGCGAATTCCTGTGACAATGAAGCGAATGTAAGACCGTCTACTGTACCGGAGTTGTTTGTAACTTTACCTGTCTGAGCCTTTGTACAGAACTTATAGTCACGACCAAAGTATGAGGTTGAAAGACCCTTGATAGCTGCAGCATCGTCATCCATTGCTGTGCTGATGGGAACATACTGAGGTGTGTAAATAGCTGTATGAACAAGTTCAGAATCGTTAGCTATTGTCTGGTTAGCGTTTGAGGGGTTGTAGTTAAGCCATGCATAGCTCTTAGCAAGGAAATTCTTACCGTTTGCCATAGCAACGCCGTCTTCACCGAGAACCTGGTATGCAACTTCAAATCTTACAAGAGCACCTGTTGTGGGAACGTTAGCTGCTGAGTAAGTGAATGTACCTGACTGACCGTAGTCGATAGGATTAGTACCGGGCTGTGTAAGTGTAACGTACTTAGAACCTGCTGTATCGCTCATTTCGTCGTAAACCTTTACGCCTGTAAGAACGATCTTGTACTGTTCGTCTGTATATTCGTTACCTGCTGTATCTTTATAGTGTCTCCATACACCGTCTGATGCGTTACGAACGTTAACTGTAACAGCTTCTGCTGTTGCACCGTTTGTAAGGTCAACAGATCTTGAAAGAGAAATCTGAGGAACGTTGAAGTTCTGTTCTGTACCCCAACCCTTGATGAGCTTACCAACAACGGGAAGAGCACTTGTAAGAAGTCCTGTACCTCCGTCGCCGTATTTAGAACCTGTTCTTGCTCTGTTATAAAGACCGTTAAGGATATTATAAAGAGTCTGTTTGAGGTTAGCCTGGCTAATAATACTATCTAATGTATCAGCATGTGTAATAACAGCTGTATTATTGAACACAAGGTTAAGGATACGGTTGAGAAGTGAAAGAACCATAGGAACTACGGGTTCAGCAAGAATATTGTATTCTGAGCTTCTGCCGAAGAAACCTGTGATAATTGAAAGATCAAATGTTGCAAAGAAATCTTTGAGGTGCTGAAGAACTACGTTAAGGTCAACTGCATAGTCGCCAGCACAACCGTTAATAAATCCAAGAGGAAGGATTGTATTAAGGATGTAGCTAAGCTTTGAAAGAGGACCATCAATAGCTTCAATTGTAGAGGGCTCCATACCCATAAGAACGCTGTATGTGCCGTCACTTACATAGTTAACGCCCCACATAATAGCGTCATCAAGCATATCCTGCCAACGAGATTCTGTAATACCTGCTGCGGGGATAGCTGTGTTGAAGTTTGTAATCTGGTTAAGATATGTGTAACCGATATCAAGACCCATATTAAGGATTACATTGAACCAGCCATCAACATCGTATGATTTGAATAATCTGTCGTTAGCAGATGTAACGTTACCTGCTTCAAAGATAAATGAATCATAGTTAACGTTGGGAGCGATGTCTGTTGCGAATTCACGGATAACAAGAGCACCGAACTCAAGAATCTGAACACCTTCGTGGAAAGCGTATGTGCCGTCAGCATTCTTAGGAATGATGATCTGAGGCATAACATCCTCGAAGAAGCCGGGGCCGATCATTGCAACGATATCAACAACTGATAAGTCAGCAACGTCATCCCATGTGTAGTTAGCATAAACTGAATCAGAACCGAAGATCTTATCGCCGAAGTTAACAAGGAGATATTTAACAAGACGAGTAATGTTATCTGTAAGATTTTCATTACCGCCGTCGAGCCATGTATCACCTGTAACTTCTTCGAAGTCAGCCTTTACTTCGTCAACGAGAGCGTTTTCGAATACGATAGAGATAAGGTGGTTAAGACCGCCTGCGATTGTACCGTCGATAGCAAGAATATCGCTGTAAAGAAGCTGAACCTGACCTTCTTCGGGTTCCTGGTTAGAGCCTACAAAGCTCCAATCCCAGTTAATGAGACCGAAGAATTCGTTAGCAGCTGCTGTGTTAACCTTGAAGAATTTACGTACACGTTCTGACTGAACGTTGCCTTCTTCGTCAACAACAGGCTTGCCGTTATCGTCAAGCATATCTTCTCTTTCGATTGTTGTGTAGTACCAGTTTGTACCATCTTTGCACATACGGTCATAAGCCATGTATGTTACATAAGATTTTTCTGTTTCGGGAGTATCAACCTCGAAATCTTCATAAACAGCTGCAGGAAGGATAGCTTTGTCGATTTCAACGAAGTCAGCTTCAACAGCCTTCATAAGAGCTTTCTTAAGGTTGTTGTTAAGAGCATTGATACCAATGTCGTCAATAGCGAACTGAGCAAGAACGTCAAGAATATCAAATACTGACTTTGTATTAACATCAAGATAGCTCATTGCATCGCCATATGTGTCATTGTAAGCTTTAACACCGGGAAGGAGAATTGACTGCATATCCCAAACTTTTTCATCTGTGTCGGGATCATAATCATAATCCTGAGGATTTGTAAGAAGATTGAAAAGAGCTGTGTTAACCATTGTATCCAAGCTTGAGAAGGGGATATTGTTGTTAAGCTCTTCAGCATCCTGATCATAGCCATATGAACCATAAATAAGAAGGTCATAAGCTAATGTTCTAACTAACTTAGGAATATCGCCAAGAAGATCACCGATATCACCAAGGTCAAGGAAGTTACCTACAAGACCAAGGCTAACACCGTTGTCAGTACCGATACCGTAAGCAGCCTTTGAAAGGATGCCGGCACCTGTGTCGCCACCAACAAGTCTGAGAACTGCTGTGATGATTTCCAAATCACCGTGGCTTCTTGCGTAAGGTGTATGTGAGCTTAAAAGACCGAGAGAACCGCTCTTAACGAGTGCTTCAAACTCAAGGTTTTTAATATCACCAAGAAGACCACTACCGATTGACCAAACGAAACCGTCTCTGAGTGAGAGGATATCTTCGATAAGGTAGTCAATCTTGTGAAGTCTGATTGTACCGAGGATTGAAAGCTCGATGGGTTCAATACCTGCAAGTAAATCGTTTTCTACAAGGTCGAGTGCAAGGTCTGCAACCTGTTCGGCGGTCAAATCAGCGTCGTCAATGTTATCGTATTTAACTTCACTTTTAACAAGAGCAGCGTTACCGATAACAGTCATGCAGCTGAAAGCCATAACGAGTGCAAGAACCAAGCTCAACAATTTAGTTGATTGTTTCATAAAGTTTTACCTCCATATTTTAGTACGCCAATACAAAAATACGCGTGCGTTAAC
>JAZUBO010000033.1:0-65424 GCA_045638585.1 Acutalibacteraceae bacterium
TTTGTTTGAAGATGCATATGAAATTCAATCACAAGGTAAAGGATAAGCTATGGCAAAGATAATATTTACAAGCAGATACTTCCGGAATCCTAAAGGTTCAAACTTAGGTAAGCTGGTTAAGTATATGGGAACTCGTGAAGGAGTTGAAAAACTGCCTGATGGTGAAGACCATTCGCCTGCAACGGTTCGTCAACAACGATTGATAAACCAAATTACGAAAACCTTTCCTGAAACCAAAAGCTATCTTGAATATGCAGATTACGAAGCAGAGCAATCTAAATATTTCGCAACAGAGTTTATTGATGCTGTCATTGAGAGAAACGCTGACAGAGTTGAGGACAGCAAAAAGTTGGTTCAATACATGGCAGAAAGACCGGGCGTTGAAAAGTTAGGTTCACATGGTCTGTTCAGTTACGATGATGACAAAATTGATTTGGATTCAGTTGCAGAAGAAGTATCTAATCACGATGGTTTAGTCTGGACTCATGTCGTAAGTCTTAAGAGAGAGGATGCTGAAAGACTTGGTTACAACAATGCAAATGCTTGGAAAAGTTTGTTGCAGAGAAATATTTTTGATATAGCACAAGCTCATAAAATCAAACCAAGCAACCTGAGAATGTATGCAGCCTTTCATGATACAACTCATCATCCTCATATACATTTGCTTGTGTATTCTCAGGATGTGAAGGAAGGTTATCTCACCAACAAAGGCATAGAAAATCTGCGTAGCAGGTTCGGTAATGACATATTCCGTAACGAACAATTCAAACTCTTTCAGGAAGAAACTCATCAGCGTGACGAGGTCAAATCTCTTCTTCGTCAGATGCTTGAAGATAAAGGTTATCATTTCAATTCCACTCCGGAGTTACAAAATATGTTCGTGGAGTTGTCTGAAAAGCTTTCCTCTATTGAAGGTAAGAAGCAATATGGTTACTTGCCGAAAGATATTAAAGCTTTGGTTGATAAAATTCTTGTTGAGTTGTTCAAGGATGATAACCTCTCTGATATGTATGAAAAATGGAATGACATTAACAGAGAAAAACTTTCGCTCTACTATGATTCGAAAGAAAAACCTGACATTCCGATTGAGGATAACAAAGAGTTTCGTAGTCTTAAAAATATGATAATTAAATTTGCGAAAGACTATGGCGAAGCACAACACAACGAATACATATCAAAAAGCTTTGCAAGCGACTATGCTTTTACAAATATTGCAAAAGCATTTTTCAAATTGTTTGAAAGCAGTTATCAGAAGAAAAGTAAAAAACTCGATTCAAAAATCGATAGTAAACTAAGAGGAAAAATCAACGAGAAGAAGCTTGCTCAAGGACTTAAAATTAATGTTTCCTTTGCTGATGACGAGGATGAAGAGGAAACATTCGGAATGAGCATGTAAAATTCCTCTGGACATATAAAACCCTTTGTGGTATATGTTTGTGTTGCGAAAGGAGTGATTAGATGGCGAAGAGAAGACCGAGTGGTGACGGAATGGTCAGGAAGAAGGATGGCAAATGGGAAGCACGAATTGTTGTTGGTCATAAAAATGATGGCTCCCCTATCTTCCGTTATGTGTATGCTAAAACTCAAAAAGAGCTTAACGAAAAACTGCTGAAGAAAAAGAATGAGTATCATGGCATAGAACTGACCGAAGACAGTAATATGACTTTTGGTGAATGGCTCGATAAGTGGCTTGATAAATATGCCAAACTTACTTTGCGAGAAACCACCTTGGTAGGTTACCGAAGAATAGTTGATAACTATGTGAAGCCTCACATTGGTAACAAGCCGATTTCATTCATAACCGCAAACGACCTGCAGAAGCTCTATGTAAAACTAAAAAAGGAAGGCAGAATCTTCTACCATCCTCAATTCAAAAGAGAGCTTTCTGACTCATCGGTTCTGCGAGTTCACACTATGCTTCACAAAGCATTTGATGATGCAATAAAAGAAGGTCTGATTGCTAAAAATCCTACTCACAACACTAACCCGCCCAAGAAAACGAAAACTGAAATGAAGGTTCTCAACGATAAGCAACTGCAGCGATTTATGAATGCCATTGAGCAAGACGAACTATGGCATGACTTCTTCTACACCGAGCTTACAACAGGACTTCGCAGAGGTGAAATCTGCGGTCTCAAGTGGAGTGACTTTGATGAAACCGAAAACTCCGTTACTGTGCGAAGAAGTGTATCAACCGTAACTGAAGGCAGAGTTATTCAGAACGAACCTAAAACCGCAAACGGAAGAAGAAAAATATATCTGCCCGAAAGCACTGCTGAACTTCTCAAAAACAGAAAGCAATGCTCAAACAGTGAATGGATTTTTGAAAATCCCCTTGACCCTGAGTTGCCTGTAGTTCCTCATACTGCATACCACAGAATGAAAACTATTCTTCGGAATGAGGATTTACCAAACATACGATTTCATGACCTTCGTCACACCTTCGCAACCCATGCACTTTCAAGTGGTGTTGATGCCAAAACATTATCGAGAATTCTCGGTCACACAAATGCATCCTTCACTCTCGACACATATACTCACGTTACAACCGATATGCAAAAAAGAGCATCGGAGGTTGTTGATAATTTCATAGAAGAACTCTTTGGAAAGGATTTTGAAAGCCTTGGCTAAAAAGAGAAAAAGCGGAGAAGGAACTCTCCGCAAAAGAGCAGACGGCAGATGGGAAGGCAGAATTGTTGTTGGCTATGATGAAAACAACAAAGCCATAACCAAAAGCGTAACTGCCAAAGAAAGATACAAATGCCTTGAAAAATTAGAGCAACTGAAGCTTGAAAGCGGTATTGTTAAACACAAGAAACTCAGTTCAAATATACTCTTTGGTGAGTGGATTGATTTTTGGTATCAGAACTATTGCAAGATGCAGTTAAAGCCCTCTACCCAGTCAGGTTATGAACGAAGAATCTATCAACACATTATCCCCTCCATTGGTAAGATACCACTTAAAGAATTAACTCAAAATGATTTGCAACTGTTCTATTCAAACCTTAAAACCTCGGGCAGACTGCAATATGCAGACCTTAAAGGCGAAGGCTTATCCGATTCTTTAGTCAGAGAAATTCACGCTAACTGCAGGTCGGCACTTGAAAAAGCAGTTCAGGAAAACCTGATACTTGTAAATCCTGCAATCGGTTGCAAACTACCACCTAAAACAAAAAGAGAAATGCAGGTGCTGACACCTGATGAAATCCAAAGATTTCTCATACAAGCAAAGCACGACGATTATTTTGAAATACCGCTTGTGGCTCTCACAACAGGTATGCGACGTGGTGAAATTCTCGGCTTACAATGGGATGACATAAACTTCGCAACAGGTGAACTGCATATTCAAAGACAAGCACAATGCGTTGATGAAAAGCTTGTTATCAGTAACCCGAAAACAGAAACCTCAAAACGAACAATAATTCTGCCGAAAGCAGTTCTCAAGGTACTTGCTGAACTAAAGAAAACTACTGATTCAAAATGGGTTTTCCCCTCACCTGAAAATAGTGATATGCCAAGGCATCCCCAAACAGTTTACAAGCGAATACAGACCATACTTGAAAAGGCAGGTTGCAAGAAAGTCAGGTTCCACGACCTGCGACATACCTTCGCCACAACCGCACTTGCAAACGGAATGGATGTTAAAACGCTTTCCACTATGATAGGTCATGTTTCTTCGCAGACAACTCTCGATATATACTCCCACAGTACCGAGGAAATGAAACGGAATGCCGCCAAGAAAATTGAACGGACTATCGGCAGAAATGAGAGCATTAAGGCAGAAGACGAGGAAACACCCGACCACGCTCATAAAAAGCCTGATTCGGCGAAATTTGAGCCAAAGAAGAACAAATATCGAAAGCCCGGAACAGGTTGCTTAACTAAAATCAACGATAACCTTTATGAAGGACGATATTCACCAAGACTGCCAAACGGAAAACGAATTTCAAAGAATGTTTATGCCAAATCGAGAGAAGAATGTGAGATACTATTAGCAGAACTTATAAAAGAAATGAAAGCAGAAGTTCAGGCAGAAAGAGAACGAATAAAAGCAGAGCAGAGTATGTAAAAATTTTTACTGCATAAATCAAAGAAAAACGAGCAGACGAATTAAGTCTGCTCGTTGGTGTTTTATGTATTAAATCTATTACGGCTTAATTTAGTGTTGCCATGAAAATACATTAATCATTATCCCATCTGTTGGCATCAGTCCAACGGAAATTCGGGTCTCTATTACGATTCGGATTGTTTTCCCATTCATCGGCAACTCGCTTATTGATTTCATCATTAAGCCTATTCATTTTTGAAGTCTTTTCTCCCGTTCCGTTGTTATAACCATTTTTTATCCATTCCTGTCTTTCAAACTCATACGCATCAGATAATTCATCGTGAGATGCATTACTAACCCAGTTTTCAAACTCATCTTCATCATCAGATGCTCTTAACGCCAAATAAGCACTGCCAATTAAAACCACTGTAGTCCCAAAAACTTTTCCTGCTTTAATCAACCATTCCTTTGCTCGTTCTTTCCTTTGCTTTTTGCAATTTTCACAAAGATGTGCCTCAGGATTTGCAAGTGCTTTTCCACAGTCTACACATATACCCTTAACATTATCAAAAGTAGTGTCATTTTCGTATCCACATTCTTGACATATATGTTTAGAAGATTTCTTATCAAATCCCTCCTGGCAGTTTAAATATGTACTACACTCATCACAAAACCAAAAAACAAAATCATCAATAAAATCCTTTTCCAAAATTTTATAATCACAGTTATTGCATACCCATGATGTTTTAGATTTGCTAAATAACATTTTTTTATGACAAACGGGACACTCAATCCACTTTTTAATGCGTTTAATATAAATATAAGAAGCTTTATCGGACAGTTTCATTTAAACTACCTCCATTATTTACCACATTTAATATCTAGTTATTAAAATAATTATATCATAAACCAATCGATAAAACAACAAAAGAAAAACGACTGAAAACCAATGGTTTTCAGTCGCTTTTGGTCGGAGTGAGGTGATTCGAACACCCGACTTCTTCGTCCCGAACGAAGCGCTCTACCAAACTGAGCCACACCCCGAAGTGTAAAATATTTAGTTTTTGATGAATTTCTGTTTGTGGGATGTTATGTGGTCATTTCTCTTTTTTGAGTAATTTTCCAAAAAATCTGAAATGCTGAAATCCCAAGTATATCAAGGTTTGTAGCGATTTTTGAGTTTTGGTCGAACCGTCGGAACTGCGTTTTCCCGAACGTAGCGCTCTACCAAATTGAGCCACATCTCGTTATTTAATTTTTATTTTCTGTTTGTGGGATGTTATGTGGTCATTTCGTTTTTTTGAAGCGTTTTTCAAAAATTCTGAAATGGTTTAATCCCAATTGTATCAAGGCTTATGGCGGTTTTTGTTTTTTACTCGAACCGTCAAGACTGCGTTTTCCCGAACGTGGCGCTCTACCAAATTGAGCCACATCTCGAAATATATTATAAATTTTTACACAAAGGCTATGCTTAACACTCACAATAACTGAGCCGCACCCCGATATGTGCAGATAGCATTATACATTATGCTACAAATAAAATCAAGTGGTTTTATGTATTTATTTTAGCTAGTTGCAGCATCCGTGTTTTCTAACTACATATATTTTAATGAACAAAAACAACCCGTTGCTTTTTTCTTAAAACTATTGTAGAATATTTTTGTTAAAAATATTAAAAGAATATGCTGCAAAATTCAGCTTGCATATTAGTTTAAAAGAAAGGGTATTTATTATGGTTTTCTCTATTGAGCTTTTGTGGTTATTTGTTGCCGCTATGGTTATAAGCGCTATCGGTTTCAAAAACTACGTTTGGTTTATTTCTCTCGGCTACGGTTTTTCTATTGCCGGTGAGGGTCTTTTGATGCTTCTTCTTTACGGCAAGCAGCTTACCATCGGCACGATAATCTGTTGTGCTTTGTTTATTGTTTACGGTTGCCGCCTCGGTGGTTATCTTGCTTTCCGCGAATTCGGTAACAACTCCTACAAAAAGAATATGAAGGGTGAAATAAAAGACGGTAACACTGTTCCCTTCGGTGTCAAAATTGCTATTTGGGTTACTTGTGCTTTGCTTTACGTAACTCAGGTTTCAGGCGTTTACTACCGTCTTACTAACAATACCGCTGACAACGTTTTCGTTTATATCGGTGCGGCTGTT
Organism: Acutalibacteraceae bacterium; assembly: GCA_045638585.1. Lineage (GTDB taxonomy): Bacteria > Bacillota > Clostridia > Oscillospirales > Acutalibacteraceae > DTU089. Next base: position 6,204 of record JAZUBO010000033.1, read on the forward strand.
ATGGTATTAGGGCTTGTTCTTGAATCTGTTGCAGATATTCAGAAAAACAAGGCTAAAAAGGTTAACCCTAAAAGATTTGTTGATACAGGTCTTTACCGCCTTGTTCGTTGCCCCAACTATCTTGGTGAAATGATATTCTGGACCGGTGTTGTTTTATCAGGCATCGGTGCTGTTTCAGGCTTACAATGGATTTTGGTTGCTATCGGTTATATCGGCATTATTTTCGTTATGTTCAGCGGTGCTCGTCGTCTTGAAATCCGTCAAAATAAAAACTACGGCAACGACCCCGAATATCAGAAATATGTTAAATCTGTTCCGATTATGGTGCCTTTCATTCCCCTTTACAGCGTTGAAAAATACAAATGGTTGGTTGGCTAAAATTAAATTGAATACATAAAAATTACCGCTATCACAACAACGATAGCGGTAATTTTTTTATCTTTTAACTTTTTATCTTATACCGTAATTTTCAATAATATAATCCATATCCTTATCGCCTCTGCCTGAAAGGTTAATAAGAACTGAGCCGTGCTCCATAGATTTTGCAAGCTTCATACCGTAAGCTACAGCATGTGAGCTTTCAATAGCGGGGATTATACCCTCAAGTCTTGCAAGCTTATAGAATGCATCAATTGTTTCTTCGTCATCAATTACGTCATATTTTACTCTGCCGATTTCCTGAAGGAAAGCGTGTTCAGGACCTGATGAGGGATAATCGAGACCGCTTGCAACTGAATAAACGGGGGCAGGCTCACCGTTTTCGTCTTTAAGCATTATGCTGTTAAAGCCGTGCATGATACCCTCTGTGCCGTATTTAAGGCTAGCCGCGTGGTCACCAAGCTTCGGACCTCTGCCGAGAGGCTCAATGCCGTAAATATCAACGGGATCATTCAAGAAGCCTGCGAAAAGACCTGCCGCATTTGAGCCACCGCCAACACAAGCAACAATTGCATTGGGAAGATGACCTGTCATTTCAATAAACTGCTCTCTTGCTTCAATACCAACAACGCTCTGAAAATCACGCACCATCATCGGGAACGGATGAGGTCCTAAAACAGAGCCGATGCAATAAATAGCGTCATTATATTCGTTACAATATGCTTCAAATGCCGCGTCAACGGCTTCTTTAAGTGTCTGAAGACCGTGAGTTACCTCAACAACGTTTGCACCGAGAATTTTCATTCTTGCAACGTTGGGAGCCTGCTTCTTAATATCAACAGAGCCCATATAAATATCACATTCAAGACCGAAATAAGCAGCAGCAGTAGCAAGAGCAACACCGTGCTGACCTGCACCTGTTTCGGCAATAACCTTCTTTTTGCCCATATATTTTGCAAGAAGAGCTTCACCCATACAGTGATTAAGCTTATGAGCACCTGAATGGTTAAGGTCCTCTCTCTTTGCATAAAGCTGAACCTTACCGCCTAAAGCATCTGAAAGTCTTTCAAGGTGTGTAACGGGTGTGGGTCTGCCCTGAAATTCTTTTCTTATTCTTCTTAATTCAGCAATAAACTTTCTTGACTGGCAAATTGAATAATACGCCTCTGTAATCTCTTCCATTGCCTTTTGAAGCTCGGGCGAAACGTAAGAGCCACCGTATTTACCGAAAAAGCCGTTTTTGTCGGGATAATTATTAAAATAGGTATTAAAATCAACGTTATTAAGAATCATAACTGTACCTCCTGAAAATTGTTTAAAGTATTAAAGAAAAACTAAGCTACTCAAAAGCACCATCGTTTACTCATAATAAACATATTGACCATCTCACTTGTTTGAGAGAATTTTATTTTTTTCAAAAATTCTAATAAGAGCTATGCCAAATATCAATCCTGCAACACCCTGAACTGCATTAGGCGGAATATTCACTACCGATGCCGCAAAGCCATACATAAAGCCCTCAAAAATATAGTACCCTGCAATCATTAATATTTCAGCTGTTAAACCGCCTATAATCAATGCAGGTATATTACCTACTTTGTCTTTTAACATTTTTCTGCAAAAATATGCAACAACTGCCATTAAACCTTTTATGGCAAAGGTTATCGGTGCATATATTGCATAACCTGAAAAAATATCAGCAAGCGCAGAACCAACACCCGCAGCTAAAAAGCTATAACCCGGTGGCAAAAGCCAACCTGATAACAGCACAACACAGTCACCAAGGTTTATATACCCTTGAAGCGGTGACGGTATTTTTATTATCATTGTAGCTACGCAAGCCAATGCTGCAAGCATAGATGCAATTGCAATTTTCTGTGTTGTATTTTTCATAAGCATCAACCCCAATAATACAAAAATAAAAAGCCCCTGACAGATTCATCTTCTGTCAAGGACGAATAAAATCTTATCCGCGGTGCCACCTTGAATTCGTGAAAAACACGCACTTTTAAGGTACTATCATACCCCTGACAACTAACGTATGTCTTAACGTTGCAGAATACTCTGTGAAAAACACATTTGACTGCACCCTCAACGGCCCATTTGACAACCTGTTTCATACCCTTTTTCAGCTACGGGGCTCTCTGTAAAGTCATAATTGCCTTTATTTCCGTCTCAACGGTTTTAATTTGTGGCTATTATATCACCCGATATAATTTTTGTCAACACAAAAAGCCTATGTCATTGTATAGTATTTCTTGCAAAAAACTTTTTTGTTTTTTTAGAAAAAAGTAACCAAATTATTTTAGAATTCTGTTTGTTGCGAATTATAAAATCTTTATTTTACCACCTTCATAATAGCACAACCTCAGCTTCCTTTGTGAATTTTCAACATATTTTAAAATAAATTTCAAACACTTTTATACAAGTAACAGATAACTAGAGTTTTAGTCGGTATTTGTGCAATATATACAACCTACTACCATTCTATTTGTGCAATATATCTTGACTTTTCTGTAAAATCGTATATAATGTAAACGCAACTTGAAAAAAGATTCAATATTGTTGCATTCAAATTTCTATGTTATCAACCGAACAACTCTTTCGCCCATATTTATCGCCGGAAGAGTCTTCGGAAAGATATAAAAACGTTTCATAAAGCCAAAACAAAAAGCCGCCTCTATGAAGGCGGTTTTTTGTTTTATTTGTTTCATGTTCTATTTAACATATTGCCATTTTGCACATATTAAGGATATATTTTTATACACCGATAAATCCTTTTATTTGTTGACTATGTAGTGATTTTAGTTTATCATCTATATAGCAATTTCTCAAAAGGAGATATTAAAATGACAAAAGCAGAAGCATTAAAAAAAGCAAAAGAGCTTGTGTCAAAAATGACAGTTGAAGAAAAAATGACACAGCTTCTTTACACCTCACCTGCAATCGAAAGATTAGGTATCAACGACTACAACTGGTGGAATGAAGGCGCTCACGGTGTTGCCCGTTCGGGAACTGCGACGGTTTTCCCCCATACAATTGCTATGGCGGCAACCTTTGACCCCGAGCTTATCAACACAATTGCCGACGTAATTTCAACAGAGGGTAGAATCAAATACAACAAGCACGTTGAATATAACGACCGTGATATTTTCAAGGGTATTACATATTGGGCTCCCAATATCAACATTTTCCGTGACCCCCGTTGGGGACGCGGTCAGGAAACCTTCGGTGAAGATCCTTTCCTTACTGCAACCTTAGGTACTGCCTTTATCAAGGGTATTCAGGGTGACGGTGAATTCTTAAAGGGTGCCGCTTGTTCAAAGCATTTTGCCGTTCATTCAGGTCCTGAAAAGGACCGTCACGGCTTTGATGCAATTGCAACACCTCACGACCTTTTTGAAACATATCTTCCTGCATTTGAAAAGACCGTAAAAGCAGGCGTTGTAGGTGTTATGGGTGCTTACAACCGCACAAACGGTGAGCCTTGCTGTGCACATTCATATTTAACAGGTGAAATCCTCAGAAAGCGTTGGGGCTTCGACGGCTACTTTGTTTCAGACTGCGGTGCTTTACAGGATATTTATGAATTCCACAAATTCGTTGAAACACGTGCAGAGGCTGCAGCAGTTGCTCTTAAAAACTCCTGCGACCTTAACTGCGGTCAGACATACGATGCTCTCGTTGATGCATACGAGGAAGACCTTATTACAGAAGAGCAGATTACAGAAGCTGCTGAAAGACTTTATATGATTCGTTTCCTTTTAGGTGAATTCGAAGAGGTAAGACCTTATTCAGATATTCCCTATTCAAAGCTTGACTGCAAAGAGCATAAGGAATTAAATCTTAAAGCCGCAGAGCAGTGTATTACGCTTCTTAAAAACGATAATTATCTTCCTATTGATAAAAACACTTCAAAGCGTATTGCAGTAATTGGTCCTAATTCTCTTTCGGTTACTGCTCTTGAGGGTAACTACAATGCTTATGCTTCAGAGTATATTACAGTTGCCGATGGTATCAGACGCGTTTTCACCAATGCAGATATTACAGTTGAAAGAGGCTGTAACTACTGCCACGAAAAAATTAATGAATGGAGCGGTTTTGGTAATATGATTAGCGACGGTGCTGCTGCCGCTGCAAATGCTGATATTACCATTCTTGCTCTAGGTCTTGACTGCTCTATTGAGGGTGAAGATACAGGCTTCGATAACGATTACACTGCCTGCGGTGACAAGAAGAATATTTATCTTCCCAAAACTCAGCAGAAATTAGCAGAGGCTGTTTGCGATGCTTGTGACAACGTTATCGTTGTAATTATGTGCGGTAGCTCTGTTGACTTAGGTGAAAAAGTCCGTAATCACGCAAAAGCAATAATCCACGCTTGGTACCCCGGTTCTCAAGGCGGTCTTGCTATTGCTAAAACAATTTCAGGTGACTCTAACCCCTGCGGTAAAACTCCCGTTACAATTTACGACGGTGAGCATCCGTTACCCGATTTCATCGACTACAATATGAAAGGCAAAACTTACCGTTTCATTGAGGGTGATGCACTTTATCCATTCGGCTTCGGTCTTTCATATACAAGATTCGGTTATTCAGATGCAAAGCTTCTTGAGAAGAACGACGATACTGTTAAAATTTCAGTTACTGTTAAAAACGAGGGTGACAGAAACGGTATTGAAAAAACTCAGGTTTATGCTCAGTTTACCGATTCAAGAACATACACACCTCACTTCCAGCTTTGCGGTATTAAATCAACAAGCCTTGAAGCAGGCGAAAGTGCTACTCTTGATTTCGAAATCGATACATATTGGCTTAAAGCAACCCTTGAAAACGGTGACAGAGTTACACCCGACGGGGAAATCACTCTTTTCGTTGGCGGTCATCAGCCCGATAAAGTAAGTAACGAGTTACTCGGTTATGAATGTGAGAAAGTTGAGTTATAATATATGATTAATGTAGCGTTAGTAGGTACGTGGCACGTTCATTTTGAGGGGTATGCAAACACAATTAAAGATAATCCCCTTTGTAAAATAACTGCTATTTGGGATAACAATAAAGAAAATGCTATCCACTATGCAAAACAATATAATTGCGAATTTGTTGAAGACTATGACCAACTTTTAAAAAGAGCTGACGTTGATGCTATTATGGTTTGCACGGCCACAGATTTACATCATACAGTTATTAAAAAAGCAGCCCAAGCAGGAAAACATATATTCACGGAAAAGGTTCTTTGTTTTACTGAAGCAGATGCCCTGGATGTTGCAAAGGCTGTAAAAGAAAACGGTGTTAAATTCTGCATTTCGTTCCCGTGGAAAACTAATGGCGATTTTATATGGATAAAAGATGCAGTAGACAATAATCTAATTGGTAAAATAAACTACTGCCGTATGAGAAACGCCCACAACGGCACAATCGCAGGTTGGCTGCCACAAACCTTTTATAACAAAGATAGTTGCGGTGGCGGTGCGATGATGGACCTTGGTGCTCATTCAATGTACATTCTCAATTGGCTTATGGGTGAACCTGAAAAGGCATCCTCCGCATTCACTAATGTTATGGTAGATACTGTTGAAGATAATGCCGTAACTGTTCTTACATATAAAAACGGTGCTATCGCTGTCAGCGAAACAGGCTTCGTTGCACCAAATAATCCCTTTGAGTTTGAAATCGTAGGCTCAAAAGGAACAATTCTTGCAGGCGGATTTATAAATAAGGTTTGTTATAACATAGGTGACGGTTGGGTGTTCCCGAATGTCCCCAACAATGCCAAATCACCAATGCAAACCTGGATTGATGCAATTGAAACAGGCTCCCCAATTCTCTACGGAATTGATGACGCAGTCGCCCTTTCTAAAACATTGGAACTTGCATATAAAAATATCATCTAAAAACAACCCCATAAGCATTCGTTCAAAAATGCCTATGGGGTTTTGTATTTATTATTTTAGTGAAAGTTCATCAATCTTTTCTCCACTTAAGGTCTTATGAATAATCGCATTATCATCAACGATAATATAACCTCTCGGTGTATTTTCTTTCGGAATAGAAACTGACCCGGGATTCACATAAAGAATACCGCTTTCAAGCTCTTCTATTTTGCTCACATGGGTGTGACCGTTGAAAAGAACGTCGCCCTTTTTTAATTTCGGCAAATTCTGAGGGTTAAGCTTGTGACCGTGAGTCAAGAAAAAGAGTCTGTCTTTGTGGTAAAGAATTGCATACTCTGCAAGCACGGGGAAAGAAAGCACCATATCGTCAACCTCTGCCTCGCAGTTACCTCTTACGCAAAGTATTTCCTCTGCCATATCGTTAAGAAGAGCGATAACCCCTTTGGGATTATATTCTTCCGGCAAATCGTTTCTTGGCCCGTGGTAAAGCACGTCACCTAAAAGAATAAGCTTGTCGCACTTCTCTTCATTGTACCTGTCAACAAGCTCTTTGCAATATTTTAAAGAGCCGTGAATATCAGATGCGATTAATAATTTCATCAATGATTTCCTCCGATGTTTATTTCAGGCGGTTGCTGAAGCTGAATATAAGGTGTAAGTGTTTTTGCAAGATTGTTTATAGGCATACTCTGTAAAACAACTCTTCCGGGGCCTTGCACAACGGTATGGAAAATACCCTGACCGCCAAACAAAACGTTTTTAGCACCGTGAATAGCCTGAACGTCCATTGTACAGCTTGCACTCATACCTGCAAGATAGCCTGTATTAACAATCATTGATTGACCTGACGCCAATTCATATTCACAAGCGTGACCGTCTATTTCAATAAATGCTGTACCCGTGCCTGAAAGCTTTTGCATAATAAAGCCCTCACCACCGAAAAAGCCTGAACCTAATCTTTTTTGAAAATGAATTGAAAGCTCAACGCCCTCGGTAGCCGCAAGAAAGCCACCCTTTTGAACTATAAAGGACTCTGATGGTGTGATATTAACAACCTTTATAGAGCCCGGAAAGCTTGAAGAAAAAGCAATCTGCCCTACACCGCCTGTTGCAGTATATTTATTCTGAAATATAGAATCACCTGAAAACATCCTGCCTAAAGCCTTGCCGATACCGCCTCTTGCAGAGGTATCCATTTTCATATTAGGACTCATCCAGCTCATACTACCTCTCTCGGTAATAATGCTTTCGCCTGCTTCAACATCGCAAACTACAACGGGTAAGGTTTCACCAATAATACTATATCTCATAAAATCAACTCCTTTTTGTTGTTGGTTTAATTATATCATACACTAAAACTTTTGTAAAACATTTTCTTACGCTGAATTAAGCTTAAAGCCATCAACAAATTGAACTTTTTGTTAATTATTAAAGCCGTCCTTTTTACACCTTGCATTTTAACTGTATATATAGTATAATAAACTATCAATATTGTAAATTAGGGTAGTATTGAATTATCCTTGTTATATACGGGTGATTAAATGAGCAAAAAACTTAAAGCAATAATAGCTGTTGTTCTTGTGACGGTTATCGTTTTTATGGTTTCTATGCCCTTTGGGGCTATACAGGTAACACGCCTTTACGGTGACATTAACAACGACTCCTTCGTTACTATTCAGGATGCACGAATTGCACTTATGATAGCAACGGGAATATACCCCGAAACAGTTGAGGGGCTTGATTTTCAAACGGCAGATATTGACAGAAATGGTAAAATCTCTATAGATGACGTTTTAATCATTTTAAAAACTGCCGCAGGCTTTGTTGCGACAAAGCCAATCGGCAACTTTGAATTCAGTGAAAACGGTACTGAATTTGTAAATTTAGTAAACACATACCGAGTTCAGGATGATTTCGCTAAAAACTACTTAATTTATTCAAGCGACCTTTCAGATATTGCAAGAATAGCTGCAGAAGAATATGCAACAAAAACAGGTACTGCATATACAAACTTTGATGGCTCTTATTATTACAAATATCTTGATTATGCAGGTATCAGGTATGAATATGCCGATAAGATAATCATATCATCAACCTACAGCTATAAAGCCGCTGTTGAAGCGATGATGAGAAACCAACAGTCAAAGAAAGCTTTATTAAGCGGAGAATTTACAAAAATAGGTGTTGCTGCATACACAAAGGATGCCCGCACATTCTATTGGTGTGTAATTCTTATCAAAGACTGACATTAATCTTTAAACTTTTATAAACTACACTCGAAAGGAAGTATTACAATGAGTGATTTTAAAATTGAAACAAAATGCGTACAAGGCGGTTACAGACCCGGTAACGGTGAGCCCCGTCAGATTCCGATAGTTCAAAGCACAACCTTTAAATATGCTACAAGCGAGGATATGGGCAAGCTTTTCGACCTTGAAGCAAACGGTTATTTCTATACAAGACTCCAAAACCCTACAAACGATTACGTTGCAGCTAAAATTGCAGAGCTTGAGGGCGGTACTGCAGCTATGCTTACCTCTTCAGGTCAGGCTGCATCATTCTATGCAATTTTCAACATCGCTTCTTGCGGTGACCACGTTGTTTCATCATCAACAATCTACGGTGGAACATACAACCTTTTCGCAGTAACTATGAAGAGAATGGGTATCGATTTCACTTTCGTTTCTCCCGACTGCACAGAGGAAGAGCTTAATGCCGCTTTCCAGCCCAACACAAAGGCAGTTTTCGGTGAAACTATCGCAAACCCTGCTCTTACCGTTCTTGATATTGAAAAATTCGCTAATGCGGCTCACGCACACGGTGTTCCGCTTATCATCGACAATACCTTTGCAACCCCCGTTGGTTGCCGTCCTTTTGAATGGGGTGCAGATATTGTTACTCATTCAACAACTAAATATATGGATGGTCACGGTGCGGCTGTTGGCGGTTGTATTGTTGATTCAGGTAAATTCGACTGGATGGCTCACGCAGATAAATTCCCCGGTCTTTGCACTCCCGATGACAGCTACCACGGTGTAACCTATGCAGAGCGTTTCGGCAAAGAGGGCGCATTTATCACAAAGGCAACTGCTCAGCTTATGAGAGACTTCGGCTCAATTCAGTCACCCCAGAATGCTTTCTACCTTAATTTAGGTCTTGAAAGCCTTCATGTTCGTATGAAACGTCATTGTGAAAATGGTCTTGCAGTTGCAAAATTCCTTGAAGCAAGTGACAAAATCGAATGGGTAACCTATGCAGGTCTTGAAAACGACAAATATCATAAATTAGCAGAAAAATATCTTCCCAACGGCACTTGCGGTGTTGTTTCATTCGGTGTTAAGGGCGGTAGAAAAGCTGCTGAAGAATTTATGAAAAAGCTTAAGCTTATCGCTATTGAAACTCACGTTGCAGATGCAAGAAGCTGTTGCTTGCATCCTGCAAGTGCAACACACCGTCAGATGAACGATGCAGAGCTTGAGGCTTGCGGTATCACAAACAACCTTGTAAGACTTTCCTGCGGTCTTGAAAACGCAGAAGACCTTATTGCAGATATTAAACAAGCCCTTGGAGAATAAATTTCCAAATAGCAAATGGCAAGCAAAGAATCCACTTTACAATCGGCACGTAGTGCCCCTTAATTTGCCACTTGCCATTTGCAACTTTCAATTTTCAAAAAAGGAGGTATGAGGAATGCCAATCAAATTACAAAGCGAGCTTCCCGCAGTGGAAATACTCCAAAAAGAAAACATTTTCGTAATGACCGATACCCGCGCCATTACTCAGGATATTCGTCCTTTAAAGATTTTAGTTCTTAACCTCATGCCTAAAAAAACAGAAACAGAAACTCAGCTTTCACGTCTTTTAGGTAACTCTCCCCTTCAGGTAGAATTTGAGCTTATTCATACAAAATCTCACGTGCCCAAACACACACCAAAAGAATATCTTCTGGCTTTTTACAAAACCTTTGATGATATTAAGCACAGAAAATTCGACGGTCTTATTATTACAGGTGCTCCCGTTGAGAAAATGGAATTTGAAGAGGTTTCATATTGGGAAGAGCTTTGCGAAATAATGGAATGGTCTAAAACCCATGTTACAAGCACTTTCCATATTTGTTGGGGTGCTCAGGCAGGGCTTTATTACCATTACGGTATTAAAAAATACCCCTTACCCGAAAAGCTATCGGGCATATATAACCATACTGCAGACTATAAGCAATCAATTCTTTTAAGAGGCTTTGATGATGTTTTCCCCGTTCCTCACTCCCGTTACACAACGGTTAAAAGAGAGGAAATTGAAAAAGTGCCCGAGTTAAAGATTTTAGCAACCTCTGATGAAGCCGGTGTTTATATCGTTACAACCGAAAACGGAAAGCAGATTTTCGTAACGGGTCATTCTGAGTACGATACAGACACTCTTAAAAACGAATTTTTGAGAGATAAGGATGCAGGCCTTGATATCAAAATGCCGAAAAATTATTTCCCAAATGACGATATCACAAAGCAACCCCTCAACACCTGGCGTTCACACGCAAATCTTCTTTACTCAAACTGGTTAAACTACTTCGTTTACCAGACCACACCTTACGATATTGAAACTATTGAATAAAGTTAAAAGCAGTTACGAGTTTTCGTAACTGCTTTGTTTTTTCACTTTATATTTTATTCTGTAACGTCTGTAGTCTGTGCTTCAACGGGAGCTTCTACGGGGGCTTCAACGGGAGCCTCGACGGGTGTTGAAGCCGGCTCAACAGGTGTTGTGGGATAATATGCATTGTTGTTGGGAGCGTATCCGCTCATTAAATCGGGTGACATACCCGCCATCTGAGGCATACCATTTGCATCTACCATAACAGGCTGTTCTTCAGGTAATTTTTTAAGCTTTGAAGCTGCCGAAATACCGCTTGCAAGAGAAACGATAACCCATGCGTGGAAAACATAATCAAGAATCATATCAGCAGAGATGCCTGCGAAATAGAACAATGCTAATGTATCTATTATGAAAAATACAAGAGCGAAAATCAACCAACCATGGTGTTTCTTTGAAAGAAACCATGAAAGTGCATATAAACCAATAACAACCACCGCAATAACAACAGCAACTATTAAGAAGCTGATATCCCAAGGAACGAAATCTTCTATACCAACATAATAGTCAGCAGGCATTTTACCTGTATATAACATTCCAGATAACGTTATATAATAAGGAACTGATGCTGAAAAGAGAAAATAAGAACCACTACCTACTATAAGTAAAATCGTGTTTACCAAAGTAAAGGCAACAACAAGCAAGATATTGTTTCTTGAACCTTTATATCTTGCTTCTAATTTATCTCTTTCGGATAAATTAGTGTCAACTGTTTTCTTGTTAAATAAAGCCATATAAATTATCCTTTCTATCACAATTTATTTCATTGTATCAATACTACGTATAACGGTCAATTATCTTTTTCAACAAAAAATATTATAAATCTTTGTAGTTTATTTTTCTGTCTTTGAAATAATACTCCTTGTCATGTTCACCTATTTCACGAAGCACCTTACAAGGATTACCAACCGCCACAACGTTAGATGGAATATCTTTTGTAACAACGCTACCTGCACCTATAACCGTATTATCCCCTATTGTAACACCGGGTAAAATAATTGCACCTGCGCCTATCCAACAGTTTCTGCCTATAGAAACCGGCATATTATATTGATAAGCCTTTTCGCGAAGCTCAGGCAAAATCGGGTGACCTGCCGTTGCTACTACAACATTCGGACCGAACATTGTATAATCCCCAACGTAAATATGAGTATCATCTACCATCGTAAGACCGAAATTAGCATAAACAGATTTACCGAAATGAACGTGATGACCGCCCCAGTTTGAATGAAACGGTGGCTCTATGTAACAATCTTCACCAATTTCCGCAAACATTTCTTTAAGCATTTCGCTTCTTCTGTCGAGCTCTGACGGTCTTGTCATATTAAAATCGTAGAGCTTGTCGAGATAACCCAACTGCTCTACCATTATATCGTCACCACTCGGGTAATAAATATCACCTGAATGTAATTTTTCTTTGTTTGTCATAACTTCACATCCTTTGAAAGAATACTAACATTTATCAAAAAAAATATCAAGCTGAAAGTAAATTTATATTGCGAAAAAGCAATATAAATGTTATACTGTAAAGGTATGTTAGAAAACATATTAAAGGAGTTGAAAAATATGAATATTACAGATTCAGTTAAATATATCGGTGTTAATGACCATAATATAGATTTGTTCGAGGGTCAGTATATCGTGCCTAACGGTATGGCTTACAATTCATATGTGATTTTCGATGAGAAAATTGCAATTATGGATACTGTAGATATAAACTTCACAGAGGAATGGCTTAACAATATTAAAACCGCTCTAGACGGTAAAAGCCCTGATTATCTTATTGTTCAGCATATGGAGCCTGACCATTCTGCAAATATTGATAACTTTTTAAGAGCCTATCCCGAAGCACAGGTTGTTGCTTCTCAGATGGCTTTCGGTATGATGAAAGCGTTTTTCGGCACAGATTACGAAGACAGAAGAATCATTGTCGGCGAGGGTGACACTCTCAATTTAGGAAGCAGAGCCTTAACCTTCGTTACCGCACCTATGGTGCATTGGCCCGAGGTTATAGTAACATATGACAGCAAAGATAAAATCCTTTTCTCTGCGGACGGCTTCGGAAAATTCGGTGCTTTAGATGCGGATGAGGACTGGGCTTGTGAAGCAAGACGTTATTATTTCGGCATCGTTGGAAAATACGGTCCTCAAGTGCAAACTCTTCTTAAAAAGGCCGCTAACCTTGATATAGAAAAAATCTGTCCTCTTCACGGACCTATGCTTACAGAGAATTTAGGTTATTACCTTGACCTTTACAACACCTGGTCTTCTTACGGTGTTGAAAGCGAGGGTGTCGTTATTGCCTATACTTCAATTTACGGCAACACTAAAAAAGCAGTTGAGCTTTTAGCAGAAGAGCTTAAAGCAGCAGGTTGTCCCAAGGTTGTGGTTAACGACCTTGCAAGATGCGATATGGCAGAAGCTGTTGAAGACGCTTTCCGTTACGGTAAAATCGTTCTTGCAACAACCACCTACAATTCAGATATTTTCCCCTTTATGAGAACCTTTATCGATGCTCTTACAGAAAGAAGCTTCCAGAACAAAACTGTTGCGCTTATAGAAAACGGTAGCTGGGCTTCAACCGCAGGAAACGTTATGAAGAAAATGTTTGAAAAAAGTAAGAATATAACATTTGCTCAAAACAACGTTAAAATCAAATCTGCAATGAACGAAGAAAACATCGAGCAAATCAAAGCACTTGCAAAAGAGCTTGCTTAATTAAATTTCAAAAAGCAAAAACGACAGAATGTATTGTTTTAATACACTCTGTCGTTTCTTTTATATTTCAGGAAAAACGCTTGCAACTTCTTTTAAAATATTATTAGCTTTTATTTTATCATTTTTATATTCCTTATCATCTCTTACAGCTTCTTTTTTCCATACCGTAAGAATTTCAGGGAACGTAAGCAAGGTTTCAAATGCGGCAGTTTTTCCGTATTTCGTTTTAATAATCTCAATTATTTCACAAGGGTCGCTTTCTTCGTTATTAAAAAGAGCACCTCTTGAAGCAAGAAAGACGCACAACTCTTTAACTTTATCGTCATCGCTCTCACTGCAAGAAAAAACTGCATTAATTCTTTTCTCAACCTCAGGCAATTCTAAAAGAAAAGCAGTTGTAAGCATTAAGCCTATCTGTTTTTCAGAAAAACCGTTTTTTCTGAAAAAGCCTATGTATCCTGCAACAATTAAACCAACCTCGTTGTTTTGCTCGGTTACAGAGGTTTTACTGTCCAAAATCCATTGAGGAACATTATTTGTTTTTTCTATCATAAAAATCACCAAAAATATTATACACTTTCAATTAGTCAAAATCAACAAATCCACACGGTAAAATTTGACTTGTCTAAAAATTATCATTCATTGACTTATTACTGATATATGGATATAATATATGTGCAAGTTAATAAAGGTGGAGTCTGTCAAATTAGAACGGGTTAAAAACCCGTTAATTTATGTGTGGTTTGACGGGTTGTTTTTAACTCGTCTTTTTTATTGCAATTTAAAAACAAGGAGAATTCAAAATGCTTTTTTCAGTTTTTATGTTGGCTGTAGGTTTCGTTCTTTTAATTAAAGGCGGAGATTGGTTCGTTGACGGTGCTACAGGTATTGCCCGTCGCTTCCATTTACCCGAAATTCTTATCGGTGCAACTGTTGTTTCAATCGGTACAACTCTTCCCGAGGTAATGGTTTCAGCCGGTGCCGCTGCGCAGGGCTCAGGCTCAATTGCTTACGGTAATGCGTTAGGCTCAATTATTTGTAACACAGCCCTTATTGCCGCTTTAACAATAGCTATTAAGCCCGGTGTTGCCGCAAGAAAGAGCTTAATAATTCCCGTTTCATTTTTCTTTGGTTCTGCTGCTATTTATTGTGCAGTATCCTATATTTTCGGTGAATTCTCACGAATAACAGGCATAATCCTTCTTGCTATTTTCGTTGTTTATATGGTAACTACAGTTATTCGTATGAAAAAAAGCGGTGCGGATATTGAAACTGTTCAGGCTGAAGAAGAGCATGGCGCACTTACCAGTGAAGCAGAGCTTGAAGCAGCAAGCGGTGAAGACCACGTTGTAGAATCTAAAGAGGAAGGCACAAAAGATTCTCTTCTTAAAGATATTTTCCTTTTGGTTATCGGTGCTGCTTTAATTGCCGTTGGTGCAGACTTATTGGTTGACCACGCAACAATTATTGCAACCGCGTTAGGAGTTTCAGAAAAGGTTATCGGTCTTACAATCGTTGCCCTCGGTACATCTCTTCCCGAACTCGTAACCGCAATCACTTCTCTTATCAAGGGTCATGGCTCACTTTCACTTGGTAATATTATCGGTGCAAACCTTTTCAACCTTGTGCTTGTCAGCGGTGCTGCAATTACAATAAACCCCTTTGCACTTCCCGTTTCCGGATTAATTAACGGTATCAATTCCTCATTAGTTATTGATATCCCTGTTATGTTAGCAGTTATGCTTATTTTAACAGTGCCTACTCTCATAAAACAAAAGCTTTCACGTTGGCAAGGTATTTCACTTCTCGGTATCTATGCCGCATTCTGCGTATTACAGTTCGTATTATAATCATTCAATAAAAATAATGACCTGCTGTTTCAGCAGGTCATTATTTTTATATTCTTTCAATTATTAAATCCACACATTCCTCGGGTGAAAGTCCGCCACATTCAATAGTATAATCTGCATACTTTTCATAAAGCGGTGCTCTTTCGTTATAAAGACTGTCTAAGGTTTGCCCATCTTTCATAGCTATACCGCGAGTATGTATATTTTTTATACGGTTTTGAAGCTCGTCTGAATTCACCTTTAAATAAACGGTTATTCCGTTTGCTTTAAGCTTTTCCATAGCCTCTTTGCCGTATACCGCACTACCGCCTGTTGCAATCACACTATTTACAAAATCTTCATTACAAATAACGCGGTTTTCTATATTTATAAATTCATCAATACCCTTTTCGTTTATGGTATCACAAAGAGCCTTGCCGGTTGTTTTCTGAATTATCAAATCAGTATCAATAAAATCCAGAAGCATTGATTTTGCAAGCAAAACACCTATTGTGCTTTTACCTGCACCGGGCATACCTATAAGAACTATATTTTTCAAAACATCCTCCGAAAAATCATTTTTAAAATCAGTTATTACCGTTAACCCTTGCAAAGAATTTTTTACCGATTTTCATTACAAAATCAACTGATACTAACAAAGCTATACCGCAAACTATTACTATAGCAATATAAGCCAAGCCGACCCAAATTCTTGTTGTGTCAGTCATCCAATCAGTGAAATGTTTAAGAACTGAATAAACAAGTGCGTGGCACAAATAAATACTTAAAGATAATTTGTCTAACCTTGAAAAAATCTTTCTTTGGAAATATTTTGCGTAAAAGCCCTTTGAATAAAACATACATACTAAAATAAATGCAAAGGGTATTACCACAGCAAAGCTATTTCTGTTTAACCAGAAAATTAAGAACAACGGAATACTTGCTATTGATACTGCAGCAGGTAACCATTTTGCAGGGCTGTTTTCCAAATAAGCTAACACTTGCTTAAGCGGATGATATAATATCATACCTACCGACATACCGCCTGCTGCACGAAGCAAGGGAACGTACAAGAATTCCGCTTCAACACCCCATATATCAACAGTATTTGTACCGTATGCATTAGAAAGGTATGTAAACACACCAATAGCTGTAAGAGGACAAATTACGTTTATAGTTGCTTTTTTATTCCATTCTAACAAGCCAAACAAAATATGGCTTATAACAATAAGGCAACACATTTGCCATAACGGATAATTAATTCCACCGCTAAACACACCTATATTCTGAAGCAAGAACATTTCCGGCAAGCTTGTGAAAAATGTTTCAACAGTTGCAGTAACCCCGGTAAAGCCATCAACTGCTTTAGCAACAAACATTACTAAAAAGGCTGCAATGTAATATGGGTATATTCTTTTTATTCGTGCAAACGTGCATTGAGACGCATCATTATATTTACCCGAATTAAAGCTGCCAACTAAAAAATAACCGGATAAAACAAAGAACAGAAATACAGCTATCTGACCGTTCATAAAAGGCAACTTAGTTTCGATTTCTGCGTGGAGAAAAGCAACCGAAATAGCCAAGTATAATTTTAATAGTTCGATACTATAGTTACGCTTCATTTTTTCACTTCCTCTACATTTTCACACTAAATATCCCAAACACACCTCAATCACCCTGGTATGTGGGTGCGTTTTTAGGTGAACTTCCCTTAATCACCTTATGATAGTAAGAATAAGTCATGGGTGTATCCTGAGATAAATTGTCAGCATCTGTAACCTCGCCTAAAAAGATTGTATGAGTATCGGTTTCTAATGTATTTATAACTTTACATGTGATATAGCTCATAGCTTGAGGTAAAACAGGAAGATAACCCTTAACAAGAGGCTCAATACCCTCAAATTTATCTGTATCTCTGCCGCTTCTGAAGCCGAATGAGCCTATAACCATAGGGTCAACGTTTTCACCAAGAATATTAAGTGCAAAAACACCTGTATCTTTTATACACTCATTTGTAAAATTATCGTGATTTATTGAAACCGCAATTGTTGCCGGGCTTGAGGTAATCTGCATTGCGGAATTAGCGGTGCAGCCTGTGGGTTTACCTTTTGCCCACGTTGTAACTACGTACACGCCATATGATAAATTAAAAAGAGCTGTTTTATTCATATTACAAACCACCTTCTTTTATTTTTTTAATAAATAAGAGTTCTATTTATTATAGCAAATTGCTCCGTGATATGCAATAAAAAATCGATAGAGTTTCCTCTATCGATTTTTTCAAACCTGATAAAATTCTTCCTTACCAAGTGCACACACAGGGCAAACCCAGTCTTCAGGAAGATCATCCCATGCCGTACCGGGTGAAACACCGCTATCGGGGTCACCTTTTGCAGGGTCATAAACGTATCCGCAAGGACATTCAAATTTCATAAGACACACTCCTTTTTCCTATATTATAGGAGGAAAAAGAGCAATTATTCAGCGAATAATAAGCAAGGTATTAATTTATGCCACTTCAACATCTGTTCTTAAGCCTTCCTGCATAAGCTGTATCAAAAAAACATCTAAAACGTTTATATAACCATCTCTACAAACATCGGCAGCATAATCTTCCGTAGATTCCACCTTATTATCTCCACCAAGGGCAATATTGATTGACCTTTGATAGTCTGCAGCTGTTACGTCACCATCTTCATCAAGGTCGCCTACCATAACAACCGTCCAGCTTTTACCGTCGGGTGTTGTAATCTGTGAGCCGGTTGTAAAATCAATATCATTAACCTTTACGCCTTCATAATAAACACCTTTTTCGGGTGCATCAAAGGGTGAAAGAGCAACGTAGCTCTCACCTAAATAAGTATATGAATTATAGGTCGCATTAAAATATTCAAGGCTTGGTATTTCGAAAGCATCTGACGCATAATTAAGATAAGGTAAATATGACGGGCTATCAGGCACATGAGAAACGTTGAAGGCTTTACCGCCGAACCAAGTATCTTTTGTTTCAAGACCAACAAGGAAAAAGTCATAATATATATACGGAGACTGATCATCCCAAGTGATATCCATAAGATACCACATATCATCCTCCATCTGTACAGCATTCCACATATGTGCGCCGCCATTACCGGTACCGGTGATATTCACTACAGGAATACCATAATAATCACAGAACATTTTAAAGGTTTCTGCATAGCCTTGGCAAACCGCATCACCATTTACAAGCGTACCATATGGGTCAAAACAGCTTCTGTAATCAATAACGTAATCAACGTTATCACAAAGATAATCGTGAAGCTCTTTTACAAATAAATATCTTGAGAGATTTGCAAGATTCAACTCTTCTGCAACGCGATGGAACTCATTCCACATAGCCGTATTACAAGCTGCTATATTGCTTTCAGTATATACAGGGTCGGATGTTTCTTCAATATAGGGTGATTTCAATATGTATGTAATAGCTACTACCTGACCTGTGGATTTAACGTATGAATAACCATATGAGTAACCGTTATACCAGAACATTTCCGGATGGTCCAAACAAATCGCATACATAATAGCAGTAAAATCAATTGCCTCAAATTCTGCTTTTGTAAGATAAGGACTATATTCTATTTCAAAAGACATTGTTCCAACCGGAGTTGCTACAATTCTATCGTAAAGCTCTTTTTCATGGGGTGACAATAGAGAATAAACAGAGTAATACACATTTGTAAGAGAATCCAAGCCATTTGAAAAGTAATTTTGATTCATTGATTCAGTTACCTTTTGACCGCTATACTGCATACACTGTTCACCGGCAACCTCTACAGTTACAATTTTTTCACCTGCAAAAGCAGAAACAGACATGCTGACAGTTACAAGAACAATTGATAACATTAAACACAAATATCTTTTTGTTTTACTTATTTTTCTCATAAAATCAACCTCTTTGCTATATAATAGCACACGAAAAAGCGCAAAACAAGAATAATTTTTTATATTACTATTTATAAAAACAAAACAAAATAGCTATAGGAAACCCTATAGCTATTTAACTAATTTATTGTTTTTAATGATAATTAACCGAAATACCTCTTAAGAAGACCTTCGAATGCTTTGCCGTGTCTTGCTTCGTCTCTTGCCATCTCATGCACTGTATCGTGGATAGCATCAAGATTCTGCTCCTTAGCCATTTTAGCAAGCTCAAATTTACCGAGTGTTGCACCGTTTTCTGCTTCAACTCTCATTTCAAGGTTTTTCTTTGTTGAGTCAGTTACAAGCTCACCAAGAAGCTCTGCGAATTTTGCTGCGTGTTCAGCCTCTTCGTAAGCTGCTTTTTCCCAGTAAAGACCGATTTCGGGGTAGCCTTCTCTGTGAGCTACTCTAGCCATTGCGAGATACATACCAACCTCTGTGCATTCACCGTTGAAGTTAGCACGAAGACCTTCGATGATTTCTTCGCTTACGCCTTTAGCAACACCGAGAACGTGCTCAGCAGCCCAAGTCATTTCTTCTTCTTTAACCTCTACAAATTTTTCTGCGGGTGCTTTGCAAAGAGGGCAAGCCTCGGGGGGATTTTCACCTTCAACAATCTGACCGCAAACTAAACATTTCCACTTTTTCATAATAAATAACTCCTTCAAAAATAAATTTTAATTTTAATTAGCTTTATATATTTCGGCAAGCTTTACACAAGCCGTAATAAACTGTTTTTTGTTTTTCAACCTCGTAACCCAGCTCGTTAAAAACAGTTGGTGTTTCAGGTTTACAGAAAACGTCGGTTATTTCATCACACCTTTTACAAAGGAAATGAATATGGTCTTCAAGATTTCCTTCGTAATGAACCTTTTTGTCGCTGCTTTCAACTACGGTAATAATCCCCTCGTCGTGAAGCTGACCTAAATTCCTGTAAACTGTACCGAGGCTGATGTTAGGAATAACCTCTTTCACCCTTTCATAAATAACGTCTGCTGTAGGGTGGTCGCAAGAGTTTTGCAAAACCTCAAGAACTGCATCTCTTTGCTTTGAGCTTCTCATAACATCATCTCCTCACTGTTTAGCACTAAATAGTAATGATTACTGTTATTACTATAACAGACGTTTTTTATTTTGTCAACACATATTTTAAAAATTTTTATAAAATCTTTCTAAATCTTCTTTTTTATATAAAAAAGACTCTGACTATTCTTTAGAACACTCAAAGTCTTTCAATTTATTTAAATTTTTTTACAAACTCAAGATAGTCGGTTTGTACCTGTGAAAGCTCTCTATAATAAGCTTTAGTTTCCTCATTCAGAAGAAGATATTTACCTACTCTTCTTACCGCCTTTTCAAATTTGCGAGTTATCTCATACTTACCCGCTATAATCGGGCAATCAGCTCTACAATCAAATATAACCTTAACCGTATCTTTCCCCTCTGTTTCAACCAAAAGCGGAAACAAGGGGTAAATCCGGCAAGCAAGAGGCCTTTTATTTCTATCACAGCTGCCGTTACAAACAGCAACCATATCACCATCTTCGTTTTTAAAAATTTTCATATTTTTATCAATTAAAATTTCTTCACCGGGAAAAATTATCATTCCTGTATTTTCATCACCTTGGCAACATTTTCCATTACAAATTTTTCCGCAATCGAAATCAAGCGGTGTAACTTTTCTTAATTGTGAATAACAGCTTTCGATAATTTTTTCTTTTTTCATAACTACCTCATAATTTTTTTATTTCAGGATATACTATTTTTACAACAAAGGAGGTTGTAAAAAATGAATGATAATAACAAAAATAATAGCATCGGCTGTACAGTTGAATCTTGTAAGTATCATTGCACCGGTGCTGACTATTGTACAAAAAACGCAATTAAAGTTGGCGCTTGTGACTGTAACGTTCATTCAGTTGACGCGACTTGCTGCCAGTCTTTTGAGCAGAAAACTCACTAATTAAGAAAATACCGTCCGAAGAAAAGCTTTTTCGGACGGTATTTTTATACATCGAAATTCACCGTATCTTTTAAAACAACCTTTTCTTGAACATCGTTACCCGCAAAAGTATTATCTTTAACAGTAACACCGTCACAAGCATAAGCATATACCGCACAAGTATCTTTTAACACAAACAAATTGTTTTCTATTTTTATGTTTCTGTGTATTGAATCAGCATATTTTTTAATTTGCGGTTTAATCACAATACTGCTTTCCTCGCAGTTCATAAAAGCATTGCCCGTTATTTCCATATCGCAAACCGCACCACTTTCAAATCTTTTGAAGGCATCGTTTGCGACTACGATATCACTCATACCGGTGTTTAAAAATCTGTTATTTTCAATTCTTACTTTGCCTCTTGTTGTGCAAAGCACTCCGCGTTTTGCAACTCTGTTAACAATATTAGAATCAAAAACGAATTGAGGGTAAGCAGATACGTTTTCAACCACAAGACCGTCTTTTACAGGCGGGTCATAAGTTGCAGTTGTTATATCATAATATATTCCTTCTCTTAATGTAGCTTTTAAAACTTTAGTTCTTGCGACCTCTGTAAGAGATTTTGAATCCACGAAAGCAATAACGTCACCCTCTTTAAAGCTCTCAAAGCCAAAGCTTTGCTCTTTCGGGAATTTCAATGTCATTTTATCTTTATTCTGCTCTACAATTTCAAAATAATTGCCGTGAACGTTACAAAGATTTGCACCGCAGGAATCAAATTCACAATCCTTTACTGTAATTTTACCTCTGCACATATTGAAATGTAAAAAATCACCTAAGCAACAAAAATCAACCTCATTGTTTTTATTTGGTGCAAACGTACAACTGTCAATTGTAATGTTTTCGCTATTCTGTGCTACTACACCGTGACCTCTGTTAAAACGCTGATTAACATTCTTTAAAGTAATTTTATTTGATTTCTCAATAAAAATACCAACGTCCTTACGTTTGTCAGAAAAAATATAAAATACCTGACCTGCTTTAAAATCTTTAGGGGTTATATATCTTATATTGAAAACACGCTCGCTTATCTGCTTTATTGAAGATGCACCTTGTAAGGGGTGTTTTCTGTTACATATAAGATGATTAAGATTTTCTGCACAAGCAGTGGGGATAACGTAATTATTATTCTTTACGTCATTAAATTTACTTTTATAATCTGTTCCCCACCAATAAAAAACACCGTTTTCTTCTTTAAAATTACTTGCACTGTCAATTTCAAAGGTAACGTAAAAGGTTGATGATTTTAAAACCGTTAATTTATGCACATCGGGTAAAACGGTTTCAATATTCAGATTTTTTATCAATATGTTTTCACAATTTTTTATATAAATATGAGTCATCTGACCGTCAATGATAAAATTAGAATCATTGCAGTCTATTTCCATATTTTTAACGCCATCAATTACTATCGCAGTTTTATGAACACCATA
The DNA here is from genome assembly GCA_045638585.1 of Acutalibacteraceae bacterium. Classification (GTDB taxonomy): domain Bacteria; phylum Bacillota; class Clostridia; order Oscillospirales; family Acutalibacteraceae; genus DTU089. The sequence goes on from JAZUBO010000033.1 coordinate 29,068, forward strand.
ATTCTTGTTTTTCTGATAATCCTTTTGAGAAATTGTATTAGATATAAAAAACTCTTTTTCTTGAGCATTTTTACTTTGAAAAACATAATTACCCTTTATAAGAGTAAGATTTTTATTAACTGCAGTCTGGGCGGATGTATTAAAAAGGTTTTTAAACCCCTCTGTTGCTTCAGTATCAGGTTTAACACTAAAAGACTCGGGATAAATAACCAATAAAATCACCTCCAAACTTAATATACTAATATAATACAATACCCCTATTAAAAAAGCAATAAAGCCTTTATTAAATTTCTCTTAAAATTATGAAAAAGCAATGATACTTTCGCAACCATACAGAATGTATCTTTTTAGTTAGGAGTGAGGAATGAGGAGTGTCGGAACTGTGTTGCATTATAAGCTTCGAGCAGAGTGAAAATAGAAGATTTGCAAAGCTTACTGGGCTCTGGTATCTGGCATCTTTATAATCGCGATATACAAGCGAGCTTGTGCGATATATTTTGTTATACAAAATGCGATATATTTCGCTACACTCAATGCGATATGATATAAATCCTTAGTATTCTCGTGCCATAGGCACATATCGCACTGAAGGTATATCGCGTACAAAGTACATATCGCAAATCCGTCAGGATTTATATCGCGGCGCATAAGCGCCCTTTGACAACACAAGAAAAGACCACCGCTTCTTCGCGATGGTCTTTTCTTGAACGAGAAGTTTTCACTTCTTGCGTATCGTATTGGCATCTTTATAGTACCCCGTTGTTGTTATATCAATGTTGAGAAAATATGAACAAAATATGAACAATATCGCTATTTTTTCATATTTTTTACAACAAAACTATAGTTTTATGCATATTAACCATAATAAACTGCTACTATTTGTGCAATTGTTTAACTTTAAAAAAACGCAACTATTATTGAAAGATTTCACTAATTGTGATAATCTATAATTGTATTAAAAGTCGCGTTGCGACAACGGAGGTATACTATGTCAAATATTCTTGATGCTTTCAAAGAAAAGCAAGCAGACAAAAAAGTTTATTCTGGTAAAAAGATAAAGGTTGGTATCATTGGTTGCGGTTGGATTGCAGAGGCACATCTTAAAAGCTACCTTAAATGCGAAGATGTAGAAGTAGTTGCTTTTGCAGATATCGTTCCCGGCAAAGCTGAAGCATTTGCTAAAGCAAATGGTGTTGAAGAGGCTAATTTCTACCTTAGCGACCAAGAGCTTATCGATAACGAAAAAGACCTTGATGCAGTTTCAATCTGTACATACAACCGTCAGCACGCTCCTTGTGCTATTTATGCTCTTGAACACGGTGTTCACGTTCTTCTTGAAAAACCTATGTGCGTTACTCTTGAAGAAGCAGTTGAAATCTGCAAGGCAGAAAAGAAGAGTGGAAAGATTCTTTCCATCGGCTTCCAGCCTCGTTTCGATGAGAATATGAAAATGGTTAAGAAAATCTGCGAAAGCGGTGTTCTTGGTAAAATTTATTACATTCAGACCGGTGGCGGTAGAAGAATGGGTATCCCCACTCCCTTCGGTACCTCTTTCATTCAGGAAGATACAGCAGGTCTTGGTGCATTAGGTGATATCGGTTGCTACTCTCTTGATATGGTTCTTAACGCTATCGGTTATCCCAAGCCTCTTACAGTTACAGGCTTTAAGGCAGGTCTTTTCGGTAAGAAACCCGAATACCTTCAGAAGCCCGAATACACTGAGGTTTTCGGTGTTGACGACTTTGCTGCTGCATACATTCGTCTTGAAGGTGATATCGTTCTTGACTTCCGTATTGCATGGGCAATGCACTGCGACACTCCCGGTGATACAATCATTATGGGTACTGAAGGCGGTCTTCGTATTCCTTCAACAGAATGCTGGAACGGTTCAATCGGTGGTCCTATGACTATTTACCATAACATTGCCGGTGAATGTGTTGAAACCGTTATTCCCGAGTGTTCAAACGACGGTGACAACTTCGACAAGAAAATCCGTTCTTTCATCGATGCTATCGAATTCAATCTTCCCTCACCCGTTCCCTCAAGCCAGATTATTTATAACCAGGCTATTATCGACGGTATTGCTCGTTCTTCTGACGCAGGCAAAGAAGTTGTTATTGAAATCCCCGAATATTAATATTAATCATAAAAGCTGTGTTGTAGCTTTAAGTTACAACACAGCTTTTTATTTTTTCTGTCAATTTCTGTTTTCGTTCAAAACTATATTAGTTTTACCGTAGATTTTATTCTGCAAGGTTTGAGCTGCAAGAGGATAATCAACCTCCCAGTACCAAACATCACCGGAATGAGCCTTTCTTGAATTCTCGTCAGGAACTACATACTGTTGAGTTTCAAAATGTACCCAGTCACCAACAACAGCTTTCGTTGCCATTGAAACGATTTCAGCTTCGGTATAGCTTGTTTTAACGTAAGGTAAAAACGTTTCAATATAGCCCTTAATTTCAGAGGTTTCAATATCCGAAAACTTATAAAGTAAATTTGTAAGTAAAGTTCTTTGTCTTCTTGTACGGCTTACGTCACCGTCAGAATCGCAGTTTCGGCTACGGCAATAAGCAAGAGCTTCATCACCGTTCAAAAGGGTCCAATCGCTTGCCTTAATATCAAACCCATAACATCTGTTGATATAATCCGCCTCATACTGCTGAACAGGCACGTTCACACCGCCAAGCTTGTCAATTGCAGCTTTAAAGAGTGCAAAGTTAATGGTAGCATAACCGTCAATTCTTATTTTGAAATGAGATTCAATCGTATCAATTAAATTTTCAACGCCATAAAAAGGAAACGCTGAATTTATTTTATTAAAGCTACCTGTACCGTTAGGTGATTCAAGATAAGCATAGCTATCACGCATAATTGATGTCATCGTAATCTGACCCAACTCTCTGTTAACAGAAACGATAATCATAGAGTCTGTGAGACCTGCCACAGTATTCTGGTTTCTTGTATCAACACCAATGCAAAGAACGTTAATAACGTTATCATCATACATTATTTCGCCACCGTTAGTAGCCCATTCTTTAATCCCTGTTTTAAAGTCAGAGAAATCGCCCTCATACATAAGCTCGAACTCTTTTGCATCTTCAAGCTTTTCAGGGATGGTCTCATCGTCAAAGTCATATACGAGTGTATCTTCAACAACAGGGGTTGCCTCTTGTAAATTTTTCCAATAGTTAAACCCAACTGCGAATAAAACTATACACGCTACAAGAACAAAGCAGATAATAGCTAACGCTATTTTTTTGCCCTTCTTACTTTTTTTATTTTCAGACATTTATTTGTAAAGCTCCTTTTTTAATTCTTCATACCGTTATATGAGGTTTTAACCGCATCCTCGGTCATATCACAAGTTAAGCGGTAAATCGGTATTTCGGTTAAAATTTTACCTAACAAATCAAGAGTTTTCTCCATAGTATCTTTTTTTACAGACCTTACTGTTTGCTCCATAAAAAGCTTTAAAGCCAATACACCGGGAATTCTCTTTATTTCATTCTCCCCTCTTTCAAGGAAAGAAATACCTGCAATAGGCACACCTTCGTTCACGCTCTCATCGGTTTTACCGCTCCAAGGCGTACCATACGCATAAAACACACCGTCTATATATCTGATAGCCGGCTTATCATCATTTATAATTCTTGAGCCTTTAAGATATTCAAGCCATAAATGAGTATGAGTAGATTTACCAGTACCTGATTTTGCTGAAAAGAGGTATGCTCTTCCCTCATACTCTACACAAGAAGAATGAAGCAGCAAGCCGTCAAAATCAACTAATTTCTCGTAAAATGCCGAGCCACTCCAAAGATATTCACACTCTTCAAATGATAAATGAGGGTATTCTTTATGCTTATTTTCATAATATCTTTTAGGAATTTCAATAACTATATCCGCCTCTTCGTCACCATCGTAAACATAAGGTTGAACTCGTGAGAGAAGAAGCTCCCCTAAAATATCAATTTCTACAATTATATCCGCAACTTTTAGTTTCAAAACAAACTCCCGGTATCAGTCAAGTATTTTAAACGTTCTTAATTTCTTGAGAAATGCATCAACGTCATTTCTTATAACGTCTTCAGAAGCATCATATTCGTTTTTAATTTCTTCAACGATGCTGTCTATAGTTTTACCGTTTTCCAAGCCTTTCCAGATAATCTCTGCAGGACCGTTAAGTGTAATCATACCTTTAACGTCATTTACGGCTTCACCAACAGGAACAACAACAGCAGTTCCTGCAATATTCTTTAAAATAAAGTTTTCGTTAAGCTTCATTTTATCACCTTATAGAGTATATTTTAATTAATCTTCGTGACATGCTTCGTGAGGACAAAGCACTGTACCATCTTCAAAAATATAATAATACACAGGCGCATCTTCATCCGAGAAGGGACATATCGGAGGCTCCTGGTTAGCACAATATGTATAGAACATAATATCTTTCAATTTTTTCTTTTTAAGGAAATAGCCTGCATCGCAACCATCGTTATACTCTCTTATATTTATGTCGCGGTAGCCACCTCTTAAATCACCTAAGGTAAACGCCACCTGACCATTTCCTGTGGGTGCAAGCAAGAAGCAGTCTTTACCCTCGTAATCATTATCGCTATCACCGGGGGTTTCGGGGTAAGTTGTTTTATGGTCACCCTGTACTTTATCGAAATAAATTTTAGGCTGTTTTTTGCCGTTATCCATCATACCTGTCATTGCTTCAAGCACGAGACCCTCTATAATAACTCTCTGGTTATTGCAGTCTTGCTTTTTTCTTATCGCTATAACGTTAGAAAAAATCGGCACTGCAATTGCAACAAGAATACCTAAAACTAAAACACAAACAAGAATCTCCGTCATTGTAAAGCCTTTTTTTGAAAGAAAATATCTGTACAACATATATTTCACCTCACAAATTATCAATTATATATTATCACAAATATAATTTAAAAGCAATATACAATAAATAATTAAACTTGCTGCCATTCAAACAACAAAAAACTCCCGAGGTAACTCGGGAGTCAAATTTAGCTTTATTAAGTTAAACATATAATCCAATGATTAAATGTGCTCACCAGCATCATCGCCACCGGTACAAGAAACAGAAACTGTAGCCGTTGATATGTTAACACCGACAGTTCCGTCGTATGAAATAACAATTTCATATGTTCCACTTCCGGGACAGTACGGAACATCTTGAAAAAGCCCTCTGAACATTTCTTCAGTATATTCAGAACCTGAACCTGCGCCAACCGTTAAGTTTGTAGCCATGTTACCATCTGAAGTAATTGTGTAAGAGCCAGCGGCGGTATGTTGTCGACCATCTACATTACCCATAAGGAAGCCATTAACCTGCGCAACGATTTCACGACGGTTAGCTGCGCAAGTTTTGATTCTTGCATTTTTTGTAACAGCTGAGAAAATCGGAACTGCAACTGCAACGAGAATAGCCATAATGACAACAACAATCATTAATTCAACTAATGTAAAACCTTTTCTATTTCGCATAAAATTAAACATTTGTAAGTACCTACTTTATAGAAATTAACATACTAAAATTAAAAAGATTTCAAACGATAAATTGGGTGAAATCTTAAACACTTTGGTATAATAACACTATAAATAATATTTGTAAATAGCTCCGATTTTTTTCATTATTTTCTTCAAAAATATGATATCAACCACTATGTTCTTTAGTAATCTTAACTGTAATAATTCACCATATATTTCAACTCAAATTTAACATTAACTACAAGAAAAAACTCCCGAGGTAACTCGGGAGTTAAAAATTACTTAATTAACTTTTAATTGTTTAAGCTTTAAACTTAGATGTGTTCGCCTGCGTCTGTACCGCCATCACAAACAACTTCAACTGTAGCTGTTGATTCGTTAACGCTGTTAGATGCAGCAGCTGTAATAGTTACTGTGTACTCACCTTCTGCGGGGCAGTAAGGAACCTCCTGGAAGAGACCTTCGAAGATAGCTTTTGTATACTCTGTGCTTGTTGTATCAGCAACAGTACCTTTGCTACCATCAGATGTAACTGTGTATGAACCAGCAGCAGTATGCTGTTTACCATCGATGTTACCCATAAGGAAACCGTTAACCTGAGCAACGATTTCACGACGGTTAGCTGCACAAGTTTTAATTCTTGCGTTCTTTGTAACAGCTGAGAAAATCGGAACTGCAACTGCAACAAGGATAGCCATGATAACAACAACGATCATTAATTCAACGAGGGTGAAACCCTTTTTGCTCTTCATAAATTTAAACATTTACGAACAACTCCTTTAAAAAATATTTTTTAATATTACAGGCAAGTGTCATTCACCCTCACCGTAATACATTTACTATGTACCGCAGATACTTCAAAACCCTTTCGGGAATATTCCGTACCTTTGCTACACCCACATAATAGCACAGTAACGTATGTTTGTAAACACTTTTTCCCCATTTTGTAAAACTTCGACCTTTTGCACAACTAAACTTCATTCCATTTGTATATTATAACGATAGTTTTTCGGCTACGTATCGGGAACAAAACGAAACTGTTCAACAAATTTCAAACTCAAATGTTTTGGATTTTTGATGCAGTTTGTGATTTCTCTACCTTGATGGCGTATCAAGATACGTCGAGCGGGCAAAAAATCACAAAATGCGCAAAAAGACTTACCTACAGTTAAATATGTTGGATTTTTGTGGCAGATTGTGATTTATTCATCCCCGAAGGCGTATAAAGATACGTCGAGCGGGTGAAAAATCACAATATGACCAAAAAGACAATACATTTAAAAGAAAAAACTCCCCGACTGTTATTTACTACAGTCAGGGAGTAAGTACCGGAAATTAAATTATTTAATTTCAACCTTTGCGCCAGCTTCTTCAAGCTTTGCTTTTGCAGCTTCAGCGTCATCTTTAGAGATAGCTTCTTTAAGAGTAGCGGGAGCGCTGTCAACCTTAGCTTTTGCTTCTGCAAGGCCAAGACCTGTGAGCTCACGAACAACTTTGATAACAGCAATTTTGTTTGCACCAACTTCAGCAAGTACAACGTCAAATTCTGTTTTCTCTTCAGCAGCTGCTGCTGCTTCAACGGGAGCTGCTACTGCAACAGCTGCTGCAGCAGATACACCAAATTCATCTTCTACAGCCTTAACAAGCTCAGAAAGCTCAAGAACTGTAAGTGTTTTTAATTCTTCAACAATAGCAGTAATCTTTTCAGATGCCATTTTATTTTCCTCCAATTATTTCGCCGTTTTGGCTTTTAATATTATATTTTGCAACAAATTATTCGGCTGCTGCTTCCGCGGTGTCGCCACCATTTTGTTTGTCTACGATAGCCTGAACTCCACGAGCAAATGCTGCGATAGGAGCATTGAATACGCTACATACAGTAGCAAGCAATACTTCTCTTGAGGGAAGCTTTGCAAGGCTGTCAACCTTTTCAACAGAGATTACCTCACCATCGAGGAAACCGCTTTTAACTGTGAAGTCTTTGTGAGTAGATGCGAACTTGCAAAGAATTCTTGCAGCAGCAACGTAATCATCCTTAGATGTTGCGAGAGCTGTTGTACCTTCAAGGCAAGAAGAAAGACCTTCAAGACTTGTATCTTTAATAGCAAGCTCAATCATTGTGTTCTTAGAAACAGTATACTCAACACCTGCTTCACGAAGTTCCTTACGGAGAGCTGTGTCATCAGCAACGTTGATACCTTTGTAGTCAACGATAACACCTGCACATGCACCCTGAAGTCTCTCAGCGATAGCAGCAACTTCTGCTTTTTTTGCTTCTAAAACTTTTACACTTGGCAAACTAATTCACCTCCGTTAAATTTTTTTGCCAATTTAAAATGCCCTTCCCGCATAGCACGAGAAGGGCATAAAAACTCATAAATATAAAGAGTAAATACGCACATTCCTCGGCAGGCGGTCTGAACCATTAAACAAATTTGCACCTGCTGTCTTTAGAACAGCACAAGTAATATAACACACTTAAAACAGTATGTCAAGTATTTTTTTATTAGTCTTCGTTGCTTGATGAAGAACCAACAAGCTTAGCAGCGTTTACACGGATACCGGGGCCCATTGTAGTAGCAACTACGCATGAACGGATGTAAGTACCCTTTGTTGCTGCGGGCTTTGCTTTGATGATAGCATCAAGAAGAGCCATAGCATTTTCTGTAAGCTTTTCGCCACCGAAAGAAGCTTTACCGATGGGGCAGTGAATGATGTTTGTTTTGTCAAGACGGTACTCAATTTTACCAGCTTTTGCTTCTTCAACAGCTTTTGCTGCGTCAGGAGTAACTGTACCAGCCTTGGGAGAGGGCATAAGACCTCTGGGACCAAGCACCTTACCAAGACGACCAACAAGGCCCATCATATCAGGTGTTGCAATACATACATCGAAATCCATGAAGCCGCCCTGTACCTTTTCGAGAAGGTCAGTATCACCAACGATATCTGCACCTGCTGCTTCAGCAGCTTTAGCAGCATCGCCTTTTGCGAAAACAGCTACACGAACATTTTTACCTGTACCGTTGGGGAGAACAACCGCACCTCTAACCTGCTGGTCAGCGTGACGAGAGTCAACACCAAGACGTACGTGTAATTCAACAGTTTCGTCGAATTTAGCACTTGCAGTCTTTGCTGCAAGTTCAAGAGCTTCTGCAACTTCGTAGAGCTTTGCTTTGTCTACGAGCTTTGCGCTCTCTACATATTTTTTACCATGTTTCATAACTTAAATTCCTCCCAATAGAGTGATTAAATCGGATTTACGTCCCACCCGGGAGCATCAATCAACTACAGTAGCGCCCATGCTACGAGCTGTACCTGCGATCATTGAGATTGCAGAATCAATATCAGCAGCATTAAGGTCGGGCATTTTCTGTTCAGCGATTTTTCTAACTTGCTCTCCGGTAATTGTTGCAACCTTCGTTTTATTCGGAACACCTGAACCGCTTTCAATTCCGCAAGCTTTCTTAATAAGAACAGCAGCAGGCGGAGTCTTTGTAATAAAAGAGAAAGAACGGTCGGCATAAACAGTGATTACAACGGGAATAATGAGACCCATATCATTTTTTGTTCTCTCATTGAATTCCTTTGTGAATGGCATAATGTTTACACCGTGCTGACCTAAAGCAGGGCCAACAGGGGGTGCCGGGGTTGCTTTACCGGCGGGAATTTGCAATTTAATAAAACCTACAACCTTTTGAGCCATTTTTTGCACCTCCAAAATTCGTGGTATGGCGGAATAAGAGCTCGCCTTACTCCTCCCACACGCGACACACATAGAGCGTCGCATATAACAGAGGATATACCTCTGATTACCATGTTAACTGCGATTAATCAATCGCTCTTTTTACCTGATTGAGCGGAAGCTCAACAGGAGCTTCTTTACCCATAAATGAAACGATAACACGAACTGTGTTATTAGCAGTATCAATAGTTTCAACTACACCTGAGTTACCTTCCATGATACCATCTGTGATAGTAACAAGGTCGCCTACGCTGTAAGAAACCTCTGTAACTGTTCTGCCGATATCGCCATCTTCAGAGTCAGTCTTTTCAAGACCTAACTTTTTAACCTCATCTGCTGTAAGCGGAACGGGCTTGCCGTCAGGACCTACAAAGCCTGTAACACCTCTTGTATAGCGGATAGCGTGCCAAGTTTCATCGGGCACTTTGAGAACGTTTTCTTCGCCCTCTTTATCGCTGTATTCAACTGCAAGCTTAACAACAACATAGCCGGGGAAAATCTTTCTCTCTACTTCGATTGTTTTATCATCTCTGACTTCAACAACCTTTTCAAGAGGAATACAAACACCGAAAATCTTGTCTTGCATCTTACGGTTTTCAACGATTTTTTCGATATTCTCCGCAACCTTATTCTCGTAACCGGAATAAGTGTGGATAATAAACCATCTTGCTTCGACAGCCATAGTACACCTCCGAAAATACTGAAATTTAGTAGTGAATCGGATTATTTCTCTGTCGATTCGTCTTCTTCGTGGTCATGGTCATGTTCTTCTGCATCTGCATCTTTTTCGTCAGAAGCATCATCAGAAACAGTCTCTGTAACCTCTGTTGTGTTTTCAGCTGCTTTGCCTAAAAGTGTAATAGCACCTGAAAGAGCAAAGTCAAGAATCCAGATACCTGCACCAACCACAAGAATAGCAGCAAGAACAACGCCTGTGCTCTTGATAACCATCTTACGACCGGGCCATACGATTTTCTTAGTTTCACCTCTGAGGTCTTTAAAGAACTTCGCGATAGCTTTACCTATCTTTTTAGGTGAGAACTTAGAAGGCTTCTTTTCTTTTGCCTTTTTTTCGGATTTCGCAGCATCAGAGGCAACCTCGTTAGCAACATTCTTTTTCTCGTCTGCCATAATGCTACCTCCTTATTTTGTTTCTCTGTGGAGAGTGTGTTTCTTGCAGAATCTGCAGTACTTTTTCATCTCCAACCTGTCGGGGTTGTTTTTCTTTTCCTTCATAGTGTTGTAATTACGCTGTTTACATTCTGTGCAGGAAAGTGTGATTTTAACTCTCATAACGGCACCTCCATCTTTTGATTAGCCTCCCTCTCGCCTCGGTGCAAAGGGCGTATCCCATTTGCTTGCCGAGTGGCTCTCTTTGTGCTAAAATCAGGGCACAAAAAAAGAACCCTCTTTGAGAGGTAAACGCATTATAGCACACCCCCTTTCAAATGTCAACAGTTTTTTAGAAAGATTATCCATAACAAATACTATATATGACAACCAAAACTTTTCTCATAGTGAAAAAATTTTAAAAATCCTATTGCATACATAAAAAATTGTTTTATAATATAACATGTATACAATAATATATATGGAGGGATTCTTTTGAACGGCAAATACTCTGTTCAGCTTGATAAAATAATCAAAGCCCATTCCTTTGAAGTTTTATATCTTCCCGACAGGCCTGCAAAAGAGCTTGTAGTGCGTTCCAAGGAGGTTAACCGTCCCGGTCTTTTATTTGCCAGCGGTTACGATAAATACTTTGATAATGAAAGAATTGAGTTTATCGGTCTTGCAGAAACAAGCTATCTTCAAGAGCTTGATGAGTCTTTAGCAAGAGAAAGACTTGATTTCTTTTTCAGCTTAAAGCCTCCGGCAGCAATCGTTACTCACGGTTTAGATGCTTCACCGCTTATGCTTGAATATGCAAAGAAGCACGAAGTACCTCTTTTACGTTCTCCGGTTGCCACATCTGAAATCATGGCATCAATTATTTCATATCTCGGAAACGAACTTGCAGAGCGTATCACCCGTCACGGTGTTATGGTCGAGGTTTACGGTGAAGGTATTCTTATTTTGGGTGACAGCGGTGCAGGTAAAAGTGAAACTGCCGTTGAGCTTATAAAAAGAGGTCACCGTCTCATTGCTGACGATGCTGTTGAAATCAAAAAGGTTTCTTCAAGAACTCTTATCGGCTCTTCTCCCGACAATATCCGTCACTTTATTGAGCTTCGCGGTATCGGTATTGTAAACGCAAGAAATATTTTCGGTATCGGTTCAGTTAAGCTTACTGAAAAAATCGATTTGGTTATTCAGTTAGAGCAATGGGATAGCCAGAAGGCTTATGACCGTTTAGGTCTTGAAGATGAATACATATCTATTTTAGGTATTAAAGTCCCCTCAACAACTGTACCCGTTAAACCCGGTAGAAACTTAGCAATTATCATTGAAATTGCCGCAATGAACAACCGTCAGAAAAAAATGGGTTACAACGCAGCAAGAGAGCTTATGCAACAGTTAGGTATGGAAGATCCTGACGTTCAGCCTAAAGAAGTAGATGCTTGGAACTAACCAGGCTTCCCCTATTCCATTACAAATTTCAAGTTTTAAAAAATATTAAGGAGTATTAATTATGTACAGAATTGGTGTTGACTTAGGCGGTACAAATATCGCAACAGGTGTTATTGACGAAAACTACAAAATCATCGGTAGAGGCAAGGTAAAAACACGTGCACCCCGCCCTGCTGAAGAGATTTTTGATTCTATTAAAGAAGCTGTTGATATGGCAATTGCAGATGCAGGTATTTCATACGATGAAATCACATCTGTTGGTATCGGTACTCCCGGTTCAGTTAATAAAGATACAGGTGCTATTGAATTTTCAAACAATCTTAAATTCCACAATGTTCCTGCAAAGCAGATGCTTGAAGAAAGATTACATAAGCCCGTGTACCTTGAAAACGATGCTAATGCCGCTGCTCTCGGTGAAGCAGTTGCAGGCTGCGGTAACGGTGTTAAAAACTTTGTTGCTATCACTCTCGGCACAGGTGTAGGTAGCGGTATTATCATTGATGGTAAAATTTATCGCGGAAGCAACTTCTGCGGTGGTGAAATGGGTCATATGGTTATTAACGTTGACGGTATCCCCTGTAACTGTGGCAGAAAGGGTTGTTGGGAAAAATATGCTTCTGCAACAGCACTTGTTTCTCAGGCAGTTGAAGCTATGGAAGGTAACAGGGACAGTCTTCTCTGGGAAACCTGCGAGGGTGACCTTAACAAAGTGGACGGAAAATCAATTTTCGACGCCCTTGATAAAGGCGATGCTATCGCAAAAGCAGTTGTGGATAAATACCTCTACTACGTTGCTATCGGTCTTGCGAACGTTATAAATGCTCTTCAGCCCGAATCAGTTTGTATCGGTGGCGGTATCAGCGGTCAGGGTGAAAAAATCTTAAAGCCCATCCGCGATATAGTTAAAGCTGAACGTTATAGCGTATACGCAGATAAGCAGACTGCTATTCTCCCTGCTGAATTAGGAAACGATGCCGGTATTATCGGTGCAGCATTACTTGATGAATGACGGTGATTAATATTAACCCCGAAACAATTTTTGTAAACTTGTATAACAAAGCTGTGGAAATCGGTTGCAAAGCCTCGTTAAACGAGCCACTTTGCAATCACACATCTTTTAAAACAGGCGGTGCTTGTCCTGTTTTAATTGAGCCTTGCTCACCCCAACAGCTTATAAAAATACTTGATTATATTAAAGAAAACGAAATTCCCTTTACCGTTATTGGTAACGGAACAAATCTTTTAGCTCTTGATTGCGGTCTTGAAAAAGCCGTTTTAAAAATCAGCGATGCTATGAGTGAAATTTCTCTTCTTGATGATGAAACAGTTATCTGCTCTGCAGGTACTAAAATGGTAACACTTTGCAAATTCGCTTTAGAGAATTCTCTTTCAGGTCTTGAATTTGCTTACGGTATCCCCGGCACCTGCGGTGGTGCGGTGTTTATGAATGCCGGTGCTTACGGTGGTGAGGTTAAAGACGTTTTAACAGAAATCACCCACGTAACACCCGATTTAAAAATTGAAACAATTGCCGCAGACAAGGCTGACCTTTCTTACAGACATTCAGTTTATAAGGATAACGGTTGTATTATAGTTTCTGCAAAAATGAAGCTTAAAAAAGCTGAAAAAGAAGATATAAAAGCCGCTATGGATGATTTTCTTTCAAGAAGAAAAAGCAAACAGCCTTTAGAATATCCAAGTGCCGGAAGCACCTTTAAAAGACCTGAGGGTCATTTCGCAGGTGCACTTATTGAACAATGCAGCTTAAAGGGCTTTTCAATAGGCGGTGCACAGGTTAGTGAAAAGCACGCAGGCTTTGTTATAAACAAAGGCGGCGCAACTGCACAGGACGTTCTTGACCTTATGGCACATATTCAGGAAACAGTTAAATCAAACACCGGAGTTTCATTAGAGCCGGAAGTTATTATATTGAGGTAAATATGTCTTTTTCATCTGACGTAAAAAAAGAGCTTTCACAAAACATTTCCTCCGCCTGTTGTTACAAGGCGGAGGCTTTCGGTATGCTTTTATTCGGTCGCTCCTTTTCTTTAAGTGAAATATCCTTGATGACAGAATTTCAGTCTGTTGCCGAGCATTACTGTTCAAGCATACGTGACCTTACAGGTGTAACACCGAGTATGACCTGCACGAATGCAGGAAACTACAAAATAATGATTCCTACCCGTGCCGAAAGAATTAAGATTTTAGAATACTTCGGCTACACGGGTAAAGAGCTTTCATTGAGAATAAACCTTTCAAACCTTGAGCAAACAAACAACGATTGCTGTTCAAGAGCTTTGTTAAGAGGTGCTTTCCTCGTTTGTGGCAGTGTTACCGACCCCAAGAAAGAATATCACATTGAATTCAACGTTCAAAAAGCAAAGCTTTGCTCTGACCTTATGCAGATTATTGACGATTTAGGTCTTAAAGCTAAACAGATTATCCGCGGAAACAGTTACGTTATATACAGTAAGGATGCTGAATCTGTTGAAGATTATATCGGCACAATGGGTGCTAATAACGCCTTTATGGAGGTTATGCAAACCCGTGCTATGAAGGATATAAAAAATCAGATTAACAGACGAACAAATTTTGAATCAGCCAATATGAGCCGTTCAATTGAAGCAGGTCTTAAGCAGGTTTCTCTCATAGAAGAAATTCTTGAGAAAATAAAGCTTGACGATATGACCGAGGACCTTGCCGAATTATGCTCGTTAAGACTTGAAAACCCCGATGTTTCTCTTGATGAACTAGGTAAGCTTATGAAGCCCGAGCTTTCACGTTCTGCTGTCAGCAGAAGATTTAAAAAGCTTGAGAAAATTGCAGCGGAGCTGAAAACAAAGTGAAAGAATTTACAATAAATAAAAACGATTCGGGTCAGAGGCTGGATAAATATATTACGAAATCCGTTCCTCTTCTTCCCAAATCACTTATGTACAAGTACATAAGAAGCAAAAGAATAAAGGTAAACGGAAAACGGTCTGATATTTCATATAAGCTTAACGAAAACGATATCGTTTCAATGTATATCAACGATGAGTTTTTTGAAAAAGCAAAGCCGAAATATGACTTCTTAAGCGCAGGTAAAAATATCAACATCGTATATGAGGACGAAAACATTATTCTCGTTGATAAGCCTACGGGAATTTTATCTCACCCCGATGAAGATAATTATACCGACACCGCTATTACAAGAATTAAACGTTACCTTTATGAAAAGGGCGACTATAAGCCCGACGAGGAAGCCTCATTTGCTCCCGCACTCGTTAACAGAATTGACAGAAACACATCGGGAATAATTATTGCCGCAAAGAATTCCGAAAGCCTTCGAATTCTTAACGAAAAGCTTAAAAACCGCGAGCTTCACAAATTATATCTTTGTGTTGTTATAGGTAAGCTTAGAAATAAAGAAGGTCTTGTTGAGGGCTACCTTGAAAAGAATGAAAAACAGAATAAGGTTTATATAAGCGATAAAGCAACCGATAAATCGAAGCATATTTCAACGAAATACAAGGTGCTTGGATACCAAAACGGTCTTTCACTTTTAGAGGTGGAATTGCTTACAGGAAGAACTCATCAAATCAGAGCTACTTTTTCTCATTTAGGCACTCCCCTTTTAGGTGACGGAAAATACGGCACAAACGCCCAGAATAAGCAATTTGGCGGATATAAAAAGCAATTCCTTTATTCATATAAATTAGCCTTTGATTTTAAATCTGATGCAGGTATTCTTAATTATCTCAACGGTAAAGAATTTGAGGTAAAGGATGTATGGTTTAAAGAAGCTTTTTTCAACGGAACAATATGATACCAACAAAAACGACAGTAACTGCAATTTCAGTTACTGTCGTTTTTTCGAAATGTTTATAATGTTTTCTCTTCTTTGCCCTTTTTCTCAACCTCTTCCATAGTTATTTCGTTATTGGTACGAGGCTTGTTGAGATAACCGATTTTAAAGAAAAATGCAGGGAATATACTTGATATAATCATAGCAGGAATAGCTACGTACATAACCGCACCTGAAAACAATGAATAATAAAGATATGAGGGTGCATTTATGATTCGGTAAAAATCGAGCCATTGCTCGTTGAAGAAAGATACAACACCGAATATTGTCACTAACACGTTAATTGAAAAAACAAGTGTTAAAGTAAGTTTTTTGTCACCTTTGTTTTTGCGAAGCCTACCTGCAACATAATAAATAAACGGCCCTGCAAGAAAAGTTCCTATAAGAATTGCCCAATAAGCAACACCGGTAAACTTCCCTGCAAAATCGAAGCTATTTGAAAAATAAGTGTAATTATATATATCGCATAAAACCGTATGCACAATCAGCAAAAACACAATTGAAAATATAGTTTGCTTTGATTTTTTCATTGTAATAAGTCCTTTTGTTTTTGGTATTACTATAATCGTTATAATATCACAATAAATCCCGAGATACAAGTTTTTTATATAATTGTAATCTTATTTTAACATTTTATGGAAAACAACAAAAAACAGAGGCTCTTTCGAACCTCTGTTAAAACCATTTAGATTTTTGTTGTAGTGTGCTTTGATTTTTCGTTTTACGAACCCCGAAGCGTACAAAGGTACGCGAGTAAAAAAACAGAGACCCTTTCGGATCTCTGTATATTTTTGTGATTAGTGCGTCAGATTTGTGATTTGGATGCCCCGAAGCGTATACAGATACGCGAGTTCGGGCAAAAAAACAGAAGCCCTTTCGAGCTTCTGTTAAAACCATTTAGATTTTTGTTGTAGTGTGCTTTGATTTTTCGTTTTACGAACCCCGAAGCGTACAAAGGTACGCGAGTTTGGGTGAGTAAAATCGGAAAAGCAAAGTGCAATACACAAAAAGATTAGTCAGCTGTGTAGGGAAGAAGAGCAATATGTCTTGCTCTCTTGATAGCTGTAGTAAGCTCTCTCTGATGATAAGCGCAAGTACCGGTTACACGGCGGGGAAGAATCTTAGCTCTGTCAGATGTGTAACGACCGAGCTTTGCTGTATCTTTGTAGTCGATTGTTTCTACCTTCTCAACGCAGAAAGCGCAAACTTTTTTGCGGCCTCTTTTGTTGGGGCGGCGATCATTTTTATCGTAAGCCATTGTAAATTTACCTCCTGTTAGAATCAGAACGGCAAGTCATCATCGTCAGCCATTGCTGCGAAATCATCTGCACTGCCGTTTGAGAAAGACGGAGCAGCTGTAACGGGTGTTCTGGGAGCACCGTTTGTACCGGATTCACTTTTTGAACCGCAGAAGCTTACGTTGTCGGCAACAACCTCGAAGGTTGAACGTTTAACGCCGTCTTTTTCGTAAGAACCTGTCTGGATAGAACCCTGAACAGCAATCATAGAGCCCTTTGAGAAATATCTTGTAACGAACTCTGCTGTCTGTCTCCATGCAACAACATTAATAAAGTCAGCTTTTCTTTCTTCACCTGCTTTTACAAAGCTACGGTCAACCGCAACTGTAAATCTTGTAACAGCAACACCTGAAGGAGTCTGGCGAAGCTCGGGATCAGCTGTAAGTCTGCCCATTATAACTGCACAATTAAGCATCTTTCACACCTCTTATTTTTTAATAACTAATGAACGAAGAACACCGTCTGTAATTCTGAGAACACGGCTAAGCTCTGCCGGGAAATCAGCGTTACAAGTGTGATTATAAAGAACGTAGTAACCGCAGTCTTCGTCGTTGATGAGATATGCAAGCTTACGCTTACCCCACTCGTCAACGCTGTCTACAGTACCGTTCTCAGCCATCATTGCCTGGAATTTAGCAGCAAGCTCTTTTGCAGCCTCTTCGCCATTTGCGAGAGAATAAACAATGATTGTTTCGTAACTGTTTGACATCGTTTGCACCTCCTTATGGGCTCCGGCTCTTATAGATGTATTTAAGAGCAAGGAAAATTCATGTGGACATTCCACAACAGTTACGAATTATAACACCCTTATCTCAATATGTCAAGGGTTTGCAAAAAATTTACTCTTGACTTTATCCCAGATTTGAATATAATACTATATGTATATATCACTTGGGCGAAGATGCAAGATGATTTACTGATTCGATATTCAGAGAGAAAGCGGTTGGTGCAAGCTTTTTATCGGCTTTAAATTTGCTACTTGCGGAGCCTCGCTGAAAACAGCGCGTTTTTCGGGCGTTAACCGATATTATGAGTGGTGCGTTTTGCACAATTCGGGTGGTACCGCGGCTTCGAGCCGTCCCGTGTTGCAAAATGTGCTTTTTTATTTTGTCAAAAATCTTTATTTTAATTAAGGACGTGATTTTAATGGAATGGACCGGTCTTAACGAATTAAGAGAAAAATACCTTAAATTCTTTGAAAGCAAAGACCATTTAAGACTTCCCAGCTTCTCACTCGTACCCCAGGGCGATAAGAGCATTCTTCTTATCACCGCAGGTATCACACCTATGAAAAAATACTTCACAGGTGAGCTTACTCCCCCCAGAAAGAGAGTTACAACCTGTCAGAAATGTATTCGTACACCTGACATTGAGCGTGTAGGTAAAACTGCACGTCACGGCACATACTTTGAAATGCTCGGTAACTTCTCATTTGGTGACTATTCCAAGAAAGAGGTTATTCCGTGGGCTTGGGAATTCTGTACAGAGGTTATGGAAATGGACCCCAACAGAATTTACTGTAGCGTTTATCTTGATGACGACGAGGCTTACGATATCTGGACTAAAGAGGTTGGCGTAAAGCCCGACCATATGGTAAGATTCGGCAAGGAAGATAACTTCTGGGAGCACGGTCAAGGTCCTTGTGGTCCTTGTTCAGAGCTTTACTATGACCGCGGTGAAGAATTCGGTTGCGGTAAGCCTGATTGTAAGGTTGGTTGCGATTGCGACAGATTCGTTGAATTCTGGAACCTTGTTTTCACCCAATTTGAAAACGACGGCAACAACAACTACACTCCCCTTAAAAACCCCAACATTGATACAGGTATGGGTCTTGAAAGACTTGCAGTTATTTCTCAGGGCGTTGACAACCTCTTTGAAGTTGACACCGTTCAGAATATTATGAAGCATATCATCAAAATTGCAGGTATTGAATATCACGCAAACGAAAAGAGCGACGTTTCTCTTCGTGTTATTACAGACCATATTCGTTCAACAACCTTTATGATTGGTGACGGTGTTATCCCCTCAAACGTTGGCAGAGGCTACGTTTTAAGAAGACTTCTCAGAAGAGCCGCACGTCACGGCAGACTTTTAGGAATTGAAAAGCCTTTCCTTGCAGAGGTTTGCGAAACAGTAATTAAAGAAAACGAAAGTGCTTACCCCGAGCTTCGCGAAAAGCAGGATTATATTATAAAAGTAATAGCAATGGAAGAAAGCAGCTTCTTAAAGACTATTGACAGCGGTCTTGCTCTTCTTACAGATATGATTAAGAAAACTGAAGGTGCTGTTCTTTCAGGTGCAGATGCTTTCAAGCTTCAGGACACTTACGGCTTCCCCATCGATTTAACCCGTGAAATTCTCGAAGAAAACTCAATGACAGTAAACGAAGAAGAATTTGAAAAGCTTCTTCAGAATGCTAAAGACACTGCAAGAGCATCACGTAAGGTTGCAGGTACTGAAGGTTGGACAAGCTCCGAGGTTTCATTCAAGGAATGTGGTGCAACACTTTTCACAGGCTACGGTGCAACAGAATGCGAAAGCAAGGTTCTCGGTATTGCCGCTAACGGTGAAAAGGTTGATTTCATCGGTATTGATACAGATGCAGTTATCGTTCTTGACAGCTCTGCTTTCTATGCAGAAAGCGGTGGTCAGGTTGGTGACACAGGTGTTATTACAGTAAACGGTAGCACTTTCACAGTTACCAACACAACAAAAACTGCAGAGGGAATTATCCTTCATCACGGCACACTTACAGACGGTGATGCAATTAACGTAGGCGATACTGTTACAGGCACAGTTGATAAAGCTCGTCGTCAGGCAATTATGAGAAACCACACAGCCGCACATCTTCTTCAGGCGGCACTCAGAGAGGCTCTCGGCACTCACGTTGAGCAGGCAGGTCAGCTTGTAAACGAAAACGCAGTACGTTTTGACTTCTCTCATTTCTCTGCTCTTACTGCAGAAGAAATCGTTAAAATTGAAAACAGAGTAAACGAAATCATTCTTTCAGGCGCACCCGTTGTTACTGAAGAAATGAGCATTGAAGATGCAAAGAAAAAAGGTGCTATGGCACTTTTCGGTGAGAAATACGGTGATACTGTAAGAGTTGTTTCTGCAGGTGATTTCTCAACAGAGCTTTGCGGTGGTACTCACGTTTCAAACACAGGCAATATCGGTCTTTTCAGAATTATCTCTGAAACTTCTGTTGCAGCAGGTGTAAGAAGAATTGAGGGTGTTACAGGTCTTGGTGTTATCAACCAGATTGACAAGCATGAAAAGCTTATCCACGATACTGCAGCAGCACTTAAATTAGCAAACGTTTCAGAGCTTGCAAAGAAAGCCGCAGCAGTTGCGCAGGAGCTTAAAGATAAAGAAAAAGAGCTTAACGAGCTTAAAGCAGAAATTGCAAAAGCAAAAGCAGGCGAGCTTTTCGACAACGTTAAGGATTTAGGTGCAGTTAAGCTTATCACCGCAGATTTAGGTGAAGCTGATGCAAATGCTCTTCGTTCAATGGTTGACTCTGCAAAGGATAAGGGCGAAGATATCGTAGTTATTTTCGCAGGTAAGCAAGAAGCAAAGGGCACTTGCTCATTCATTTGCTATTGCGCAAAAGAAGCTATTGCAAACGGCGCTCACGCAGGTAACATTGTAAGAGAGGTTGCAACTATCGCAGGCGGTGCAGGTGGCGGTAAGCCCGACACAGCTATGGCAGGCGGTAAAGATATTACAAAGATTGCCGATGCTCTTAACGCAGCAGAGGAAATCGTAAAAGCAAAGCTTAAATAATAAAAACATACAATAAACGTTTTCACCCCATACAGATTCAAAAATCTGTATGGGGTGAAGTTTTATTTTTTCAACATTTCTATTGCACATTTCCCGCTTAAGTAGTCAATTTTCAGCTTTAATATTTCCACTCTGTTTAACGAGCTGTCAATTTCTTTTTTAGTGTTCTCGACAGATTCACATGGCGAATATTTTTTTGATAAAAGTATAAGTGCATTTATTTTGTCTTCTTCGTCAGAAAGTATCTCTACCCTACCGAAAGCAATTACGCTTTTATAATACGTTGTAAATTTCTCGGGTACAATATTATCCTCCGAAACAACACAAAAAGATACTTTATCTTGTCTTTTTATACTATCAATTTTATGCCCCTGTGTTGCCGAATGGAAATATATATTACCGTTACAATAGACATAACTTAACGGCACTGCATAAGGATATTCGTCGTCACCTGAAACAGCAAGAACACCGTTAGTGTTAGTATTCAAAATATCAATGCATTCATTTTCAGTTAAGGCTTGTTTAAACCGTCTCATTTCTCTGAACATAAGCTCACCTTTTCAGTTTTTTCATAGCATAACGAACAACCGTATTTACACCTGTTCCAATTGCCAAAAAGCCAAACGTAATTACTAAAAGCAAGGGAACGTAAATGGCAAACATTTCAAAATCAACTACGTAAAACGGCAATATGAATACAGACGGGACAAAAAGACCCGTTACAACTATTGCAAAAAGAGATTTCATTTTAAACGAAAGCGGTGTTAAGCCTAAAATAAAAGATACAACCATTGTGCCAAGGAACAAGAAAAAAATTACTCCCATTTCATCGCCCGGCTGTGCGGTTGCGGGTGTTACGTAAACCACCATAAATTCAAGTATACAAACAAGAGCAAATATAAAAGTTTTCAGGTTGCCTTGCTTTTTGTTGTTTTCGGTTATTGTTTCAATTATAACCTCTTCTGTTTTTTCAAGAAGCTTTTCTTCTTCAATTTTTTCACCGGAAAGAAGCTCGTTAACGCTGACTTCAAGCACCTTTGAAAGAGGTAAAAGCATAGAAATTTCAGGTATTCCCCTACCCGTTTCCCATCTTGAAACAGCTTTATCGGTGCAGTTAATTTTATCTGCTAACTCTTTTTGTGTAAGGCATTTGAGCTTTCTTTGTTCTTTAATGAATTCTCCGATTTTCTGAGCATCCATAAAACCACTCCTTTCGCCTTAATTTTAAATTAGAAAGCGTAAAAAAATCAACCTATGGAGCATAGAGTTGGGGGAAATATCACGTAAACCTCAACTTTTCAGAAATCAATATGACAAATTGGAATTTGCGAAGCATAGAAACAATTTACGGTACATGGTACCTCCTTTCGAAAGGAGGGGGACCATCGCTTGCGATGGTGGAGGATTCTCGACACGAATATCTGGAGTGTCGTTGAATCGTCAGATTCAATGTAACAAATTTACTTTTTTGTGTAATTATGGAAAATAAGGATGTTTGATTATACACACCTATGGTGCTAGAACTATATTAACCACATTGAAGTGAAAACCACACATTATCAAATCGTTTTTCTGCTAAATCTTTCTTCTTTATATAGTAATAAAGCATGCCACAATCGCCAAACATCCACTCAAAATCATCTTTTGTAATAGTGCTCAGTTGTAAAAGCAACGTCCATTCTCTTGCTTTATCATTGATATCAGCAGTCACTTCCACCGGAGTATTTTGATAACTTTCCGGATCACCGCAATATATTCCTCTGCTTACTCGTTCACATTCAGACAACATTTCACCTTGAATAACATCAGCATATCCAAGAATCTTATGTATCTCTACATCCTCTTCTATATTCACGTCAAGTTCCCCGAGAACCTCTTCATAATCTTCCCAATCACATTCTACATTACTGTACATTTCTAACTCTTCAAAGGAAGGATAGGTTTTTGTTTTTTTGAATTTAACGGCTATTTCCGGAATTATGTAATCTTCATTTAAGTCTCCAGGAACATCAAACGCAATAAAATTCGTCAAATCTTCAAAATAAAATACTCTTACTGCACCTTTGTCTTCCGGATCAAAGCCCCAACGAAATGATTCACACTCATAGAAAAAAGATAGCATACCTTTAGCAGGCAATTGTTTATCTTCATCAAAAGATGACAATTCAGAAAGATTCAGTTGGCAAAAAAACGACAAAGGACGTGTTTCATTGTCGTCCTTGCTTGTAAATGCAGGCCACACAAAATCAGCTGGTAAAAAAGGTTTTCCGCCAATTTTACAAGCATCAGGACTTGTTGCTTTTTCGTAATCTTCTTCCATCACAATTCCATTCCTCACAAGACGAAGAAGCTCTGATTTTATTTTAGAATTGTCTTTTTTACTTAAAGATGTAGTCGCCGATTTTATTTGATTATTTCGTTTCTTAAAAATATCGAAAATAGACATAACTAAAACTCCTAACATTTAATTACTACTGATACCATTCTTACTTTTTTGACAACAAGCAAACACTCTCCACATGCGCAGTCCTCGGAAACATATCAACCGGTGTTACTTTTTCTGCTTTATAACCCAAAACATCAAGCCTTGCGCAATCTCTTGCAAGTGTTGCAGGGTCGCAGGAAACGTAAACTATTCTTTCGGGGTTCATATCCGTAACGGTTTTTAAAAGGTCTTCTGCACAACCCTTTCTCGGTGGGTCAAGAATAATTGTATTAACAGTAATATTTTCTTCACTTATTTTTTTTGCCGCTTCACTTGCATCACCGCATATAAATCTTGCGTTTTCAATACCGTTAAGCTTTGCATTTATTTTTGCATCTTCAATAGCCTCGGGTATAATCTCAACACCTATGAGAGAATCCACGTTTTTTGCCATCGAAAGACCGATTGTACCTGTACCGCAATACAAATCAAGAACGTTGCCCTTTGCCTCGGCATAATCTGCCGCTTTTTTATAAAGAAGCTCTGCACCTGCTCTATTCACCTGATAAAAAGAAAGTGGTGAAATTTTAATTTTTATACCGCAAAGAATATCTTCTATATATCCTTCACCGTAAATTGCTTCACAAGCTTCACCTAAAACAACATTGGTGCTCTCTCGGTTTATATTTACAACAAGAGTTTTAAAGCCTTGTATTTCTTTTAATTTTTCAACAAGCTTTTCGCTTTCGGGTAAGCTTTTACCGTTTATAACAGCACAAACCATTATTTCACCCGTTGCAAAGGCTTTTCTTAAATAAATATGTCTTAACAGACCGATATTGGTTGTTTCGCTATAAACCGTAATATTATTCTCGTTTATCCATTTTCTGAATATTTCAATAATCTCTGTAAACTCAACGGGTTGTAAAAGGCAGTCACCACCGTCAATAACACGGTGGCTTTTTTTAGCGTAAAAGCCTATATTTAAAATGCCGTTTTCTCGTCTTACGGGGTATTGTGCTTTATTTCTGTATCTGGTAATTTCGGGAGATGAAATAATCTCTTCAAACTCTGGTGTAAGACCGCCGATTCTCTGAAAAGCATCCTTAACCTTTTGTGCTTTGAGCTTTAATTCTTCCTCGTAAGTTATATGAGCAAACGAGCAACCACCGCACATTTTAAATGCTTCACATTCAGGCTCAATACGGCTTTTTGAGGGCTTTATTATTTTAGCAATTTTACCAACGGCATAAGTTTTCTTTGCTTTTATAATATGGCAAAGAATTTCATCACCAACCGCAGTATTTTCTACGAAAATAGCCTGACCGTCAAAACGACCCACACCGCCACCCTCGGAAGTATACCCTGTTATATTCAATTTGAATTCATCATTTTTATTAACCATTTTTATCCCTTGATTTCTTGAACTGCTTTTTTATATTCCTCGTAAGTAAGAAAGGTATTTAAAATCTGCACAAGTGCATTTGAGGTAAGCCTTTCAGGTAAATCGAGATACTTTAAAAGCTTCTTCCTTAAAGCATCACTGTTTTCTCTGCCCGAAAGCCCATCCTCATATAAATCTAATTTAGTTATTTCTCTCTTATCATTCTCTTGAGTTTCTTCGTAAAGCACACCTGCTTTCTGAAGTGCTTCAACAATCACCTCGGGTCTTACACCCTCTACACCTAATTTTCCCTCTTTTGAAAACTCGGTTTTTCTTTTTTCTTTACCGAAAATATCGGGGATATAGGCGTGCTTTATTAGCTCTCCCGGCACTATACCTCTTATAAACGAACGTATTTTAAAACCCGCCGAATCGCTATCCGTAAGAATTAAAAGCCCTTTCGTTTCTGCAAGGCGCCTTATCAATTTTTGCTTTTCTTTATTATTGAATATACCGAAGCCCTCGGTTTCAATAATAACACCGTCAATTATTGATGAGAGCTTTATTTTGTCATACCTGCCCTCAACGATAATTGCTCTGTCAATTTTTATCATCAAACTCTCAACAACCTTAATATAAGTTCTTCAAAAAGTGTTTTCGGGTCTTCGTTAGTAGATTTCAGACGTCTGTCTGTGTCCGAAAGAATTATGAGTGCTTCCTTTAACTGCTGAATAGTGTAGCCCGAGCAATCTCTTGACGCATTATCAAGTAAAAAGCCTCTGCCTTTGTATGTGCTTGGAAAAACATTTGCAAGTGTCATATATGAAACGCCTTTTTCCTTTGCAGCTTTTACTCTGTACATATCCGCAAATGCCTTTGAAAGCACACCTAAAATCATAACGGGCTCTTCTCTTAATTTAAAAAGATTCGAAAGAGTTTCAAAAGCTGCATCCGCCTCACCCTTTGCAATCATTCTTGAAAGAGCAAAAACCTTAGCTTCAACGCTTATAATAACAGTATCATCAATATGCTTTTTTGTTATTTCACCTGACCCCGCATAAGAGCAAACCTTGTTAAGCTCATTCTGAAGGGTACTCATATCCTCACCAACAAGGTTAATTATATAGCCTGCTAAATCTTTAGAAAGTGTACAGTCTTTTTTAGATGCAGATGAAATAAGAAGCTTTTCGAGAGCAGAACGAGTTCTTTTATCAAGCTTTACACAAGCGCCCACACCGTCAATTAAATTTATAACAGCACTCCACTTTTTATCTTTTTCATCAACTGCAATAGTATCCATCCAGAAAACAAGCACCGAGGTTTCGGGAATATCTGTTATCATTCCTTGAAAGTCGCTGTCAAATTTACCTCTGTCACCTGCAAAAGTGTTTAAAGGGTAATCTCTTACCAAAGTGCAGGTATATTCCGCCATCATAGGAAATGACGAAACACAGTCATATATTTCATTTAAAGAAGTCTCTTTGCCCTCAAGCTTTTTAAGGTTAAAGTCTGCAAAATCTTTATCAACTGTTTTGTTGCATATCTGATTTGCATAAAACTGTTTAAGATAACCCTCATCACCGTAAATAAGGTAAACACGCGAAAACTCGCCTGCTTTTATTTGCTTTTTGAGAGTATCTTCATTGAAAAAAGCCATTTTAAATCTCCCTTAAATTTATAGTCACATTACCATTCTCGGCAGTAGTATAAACATTTTCGTTTTTGCTTTTCATTTCTAAAAGCTTCTTGTCAAATATGATGTCTGAGTCACTGCTTACTACGATAGTGCCGATATCATCGTAGCCGCTATACTCTGCCTTTGCAGTTACAAGCATATCAGGTGTGCCGTAACGCTCAACAAGAGCTTCAATATCACCGCGGTAAAGCAAAGCTACTTTCTTTCCATACAAGTCTATTATAGCACAACTTAGTATATATGTGTCAACGGTTGTAACTTCAATTTCCTCATTCATATTAAAAATATGCTCGTCAGAAATTATAGTGTTTTCGGGAAGCTCTTTTTCGTTATAAAACCAAGTTTCTTTAACAAACCTTGTTACAACTGTAGTTGCGGGGTCAAATTGAGAAATAATTATATCTGATATATAGTTTGTGCTACCGTCCGTACCACCGATATACAACAATCCGCTTTCTTCCGAGGTCGAAATGGGCATTCTGTCACAATTAATTTTTGTCTTTGATGAACTAAAATTGAAATGTATATACCGGAGTCCTGATTTTACAGTAACCACCATACCGTTACCCGAATTATGCACCGTTACCTCTGTGCCGAAAGTTTTGGTCATAGGCAAAGCAAATGAAACAACTACCACACATACACATAAAACTGCACAGATAACGGGTACTGCCCGTCTATATCTTATCTTCATTACCGCAAAAGAGACACCAACTATAACAAGACAGATAATTATAGCGATAACTAAATATTCTTTGAAAATATGTATTGAGCAAAATCTTATATCTGAAATTTTTGAAATTATAATTAAAACTATATCCAACAAAAGCTCTGTTACTTTAAAAGCCATAATTGTTACGGTGTTTGCAGCAGTTGACGGTATAAGAGATAACAGCACACTCACCGCACCCGAAATCATACCGTAGAAAGAGAGATTTACACAAAGTATATTCGTTATAGGTGCAAGCAAACTAAAGGTGCCGAAAAACCATACCGCAACAGGTAACGTAAACACACCTGCCACACCGCTTACAGTAAGTGATAAAGTAAGGTAGTTTACAATTTTCATAAGATGCTTGTTTTTTATTTTCTTTGTTAAATTCGTTATAGCTTCAGATTTACTGTTGAGAAAAAGAATACCCAAGGTAGCAGAAACTGATAATAAGAAGCTTGGTGAAATAACAACGTATGGGTTAAAAAGAGAAATAATTAAAACTGCAAGGCCTAACGAATTAAGGCTATCAGGCTCTTTATTGAAAAACGGTGCAACAAAGACTACACCCATCATAAGAGATGCTCTTAAAACAGATGACGTAAACCCACTTATAATACAAAAAGAGCAAAGAAACAGTATACATAAAACACCGATTTTTCTTTTATCCTTCATAAACAAACCTAAAAGACTGCTTATCAAACCGCACCAAAGTGTTGTATGAAGCCCCGATACCGCTAAAAGATGTGCCACACCAGAGCTTCTGAAATCGGATAATATTTCATCATCTATCTGCGATTTATCACCAAAAAGCATACCGTTCAGAAAGCCTGCTTCATCACCCTTTAAGTATTCCGTTACACGAGTAGTTACAAAGGCTTTAAGCTTAATACAGTAATAATAAGGTGTTTTACCGCTTTGAGCCAAAACAGAATAATCAGTCGGGTTACCGCAGAGAAAAACACCGTCAGAAAAGCTTGAAGCATCGTATCTGTTTTTTTCATTTCTGGCTACATGAATTTCGGAAGCATATAAGCTTACAATATCATAAAGCTCAATTTCTTCTTGACCTTCAGCTACGGCTATATCTATCTTTGTTTTAAAGCTTGTATTGTTTATATATTCAGTTTCTAAAGTAAAGCAGAGTGCCCCCTCGATATTTACCGGCTCACTTATAACCTTACCTTGAATATCAGTAACTGTGCCGTCATATTTAAGGCAAGGCTTAACCTTCACCTCATAAAATCCATAACACAAAATACTGCTTATAATTAACCCAGCACAAATCGTAGGAATTATAATTTTACTTTTAAGCTTTAAGGGTTTTATAAAATATAAAACCAAGACCGATGCCCCGAGAATAACAGTTAACGGCAAAATCTGCAAACCGCATAAAGAAAATGCGACACAGACTGCAAAAGCTGTTATTCCCAAAACGGACATCGGTCTTTTCATTTTAGTTTTTCCTTTTTCAGTATAAACTTATCTTTTAACCTGCAGGCCAAGTGAAGCTTCTGCCTGACATAAGGTGAAAATGAATATGCTTTACTGTTTGCCCTGCACTGTCACCGCAGTTGTTTACAACGCGGAAACCGTCGGACATATTGTTATCCTTCGCAATTTTTGCGATAACCTCAAAAATGTGAGCAATAACACCGCTGTTTTCTTCGTTTATATCTGCGGCAGACGTTATATGCATTTTAGGTATCACAAGAATATGTGTAGGAGCTTGAGGCTCAAGGTCATTAAATGCAACAACTGTATCATCTTCGTAAACCTTTGTTGCAGGAATTTCGCCGTTTGCTATTTTACAAAAAATGCAATCCATTTTCTACACCTTATCTTTCAACTGACTTTGCAGCTATAATATTGCCTTCAGCAGTTTTGTAGCTAATCTTAACAGTATCACCTACATTAAGAATAACAACTGTTTCGTCTGCTGCGGCAGAAATTGAATAGTAAGTTGACTGACCGTCAACAGCAATATAATAAACGCTGTTTCCGTTGATAACAACAGGACGGATATCTGTAATAACACCTGTTATTGTTTCAATCTTTGCCTGTGCTTCGTTACCGTCATCGGTGTTACCAGAAGCTTCATTGCCACCAATAGCATCGGGAAGCACAGCATTATAGTTAATATCAAGAACCTTCTTTGTACTTGCTTTAACCTTGTTTACGTAAGCTTTAAGACAAGCCTCAAGATCGGGGTTATCGTCGTCTTCACTTCTTACAGCGTCCTGAACTCTTTCAACGCTAACCATTGCATAGCTCTTAACAACGTTATTATCCTTAAGAGCCATAAAGTAAGTTGCTTCACCGTCAATGTTAAGAAGAATGGGGAATGTAGCATCCCAACCCTTATCGGCAACGATACCTTCAGCAGAAACCTCAGCACCTGCTTCAGTTGTACCTGAAATTCTCTGGAAAACAGCTTCCTTTGTACGCTGGTTGATAATCGCAAAACCAACGATAGAGTCGTCGTTTGTTACAGATGTAACACCTGTATAAAGCCAAACGTCATCACCACTTGCAATATAGCTTGAGCCACTAGTTGTAGAAACAACGCCACTCTGACCGATATAAGCATTTATGAAGCCACCGCTGTATTTTCCGTAGTAGTTATACTGCTGAACAAGAAGGTCTTCTGAATAAATCTGGTCTATCCATTGAATTGCTTCGTCGTTTTTAACTGTTTCAATATCGTAATATTCAATATTATTTTTGTCACAAGCATCAACAAGAACAACACCGATAACGTCAGAACCGCCGATAAGACCAACTGTTTTGTCGATTCTTTCGCAAACCCACCAAGGATGACCGTTTTCATCAATTTCAAGAGAGGGTGTGCCAAACATGTAAGTAGGATAAGCAAAACGAAGCACGCGGGCAAGCTTCTCATTGAAATATTCGCTTGTAGAAACCTTGATATTAGGAAGATTCATATTCTCAAGAACAACTGCATTTGCTTCCTGAGTATACATATTAACTGCAAGGTATGCAGGAAGACCGTCGCGGGTGTTCTTTATCCACTTAAACACGTCACCGTATTTAAGAGGGAAAATTCTATAGGGATTGCCTTTGTAGTTAATCTGAGTTGAATATGTTTCATCAATAACAAACTGTGAAACCCAATCAGAAAGGTCACCAAGCTTTTTGTTAGCAAGGTTAAGGGCAACGTCCTTGTCAATCATAGGAACGCTACTGAAATCTTCAAGACTTGTGATTGTTGTAATACTGTCTTCAGATTCACCGAAGTTTTCTGTTGTAACTTCAATAATCTGGCTATAAGCTTTTGCACGGAAAAGTGCAGCAGACGTAAGATAACCTATGCCAAGAATAAGAGCAAAAACAAGACCGATTGCTACAGGAACAATTGACTGCTTCTTTACGTAAGCAATATATTCGGGCTTTATAAATGCTTTAGAGGTAAGGAAAGTCATAGCAACGTAAATTGCAATAACAACTGCAATATAGTAGTAAAATTCCATCGCTTTAAAGTTAAGAGCGGGAAGCATAACATAATACGCAACTGCAGCACCAATAATTGTTACAATAATATTGATGATAAGCTTGAGAACTTTTTTATCCGGAGGAATAACAACCTCTTTAGGTCTACCCTTGCCGGAAAAATCCACTTTAATAGGGTCCATTAATAAACTTCCTTTCGTTTAGAGTGGATAAAATATATCCACTCAATGAATATTTTTCCAATTAAGACTCATTAATTATACATTACATAAAGTATAATTACAAGCATTAAATTATTAATAATCAATTAGTTTTATTGAGCTTCCAGTCGCTTACTGTCGAATAAAGCTTATGCTTTTCACCGATGCCTGAAATATTGGGGTTTACAGAAACTACGTCTTTTCTGTAAAACAACGGAATAAAAGGTACGTTGCTTTCGAAGCTCTCTATAAACTCCCCTATTTCAATTCCACCATTTTTATATGAAGAATAAACTGCATTCATTTCAGAAGAAATGCCGTAACTGAATTTTCCATCTTCAGTAAAGAAAGAAGCTAAATCGCAATTAGGCGTAAGCATAACCTCACCAACGTAAAAGCTGTAATGCCCCTCGCTTAATGAGAGAAGAAAATCCTCCTGCGTATCTTTTTTGTTGATAGTAACGCTAAAGCCTAATCTCTCTAAAGCCGCTTTAAAGCTTTCGGCAACCGTTATTTTATAGGGATTTTCAGCACAAACAAGAATACTTACATTAAGATTAATACCGCCGTTTCCTCTTACACCGTCACTGTTAACTTTATCAAAGCCGTCACTTTCAAGAAGCTTAATTGCTTTTTCAATATCTCCCTTAAGACCAATTTTATTTACGCCTTCAAGTGCATAAAAATCTTTTTTATAAGGTGTTGAGGTGGGTGTACCCTGACCGAGATAAGATGATGCGCAAATTACCGAACGGTCAATACCCATATTAACTGCCTGACGCACCTTACCTATTGAGGTTACGCTACCCGCCCAGTTAGAATTAACACCGATATAAACAAGACTGTCTGTTTCAACAGAAATAGTTTCAGATGAAAGATTTATATACTCACCTAAGCTTAAGTCATTTTTATAAACGCTTATTTCATTAGCCTTAAACGGATAAACAGGACCTGTAATACCCGCCATATCATAAAGGGCAATCTGTTGATTAATTTTTTCTGAATAAGCTCTGTGATATTTATTGGCTTCTAAATAAGGCTTTTCGTCAAAATATTCAATATAATATTTACCCGAGCCCGTATATTCACCGTTTTTCTCTTTTGCAACGGGGAAATTAAGTGCATTAATTATTAAAAGGTCCTCTGAATAAAGCTTAAGACGAATTGTAAAGTTATCAACGATTATAAAATCGGCAATGTTTGAAAGCTGTGATGAATAAAACGAGCTTGCCTTTGCATTTTCAAAGGATTTTTTAATATGACTTGCTATCAATTCAGTACCATCACTGAATTTAAGATTATTTTTAATCTTAATGGTAACGGTTTTACCGTCAACATTACTTGATGAAGCAACAGCAGGCTCACCTTTGCCGTCGGATGTCGCGTAAAACAACGGCTCAAATATTACCTGAATTAAATCTCTGTTAAGTGAAGCCGTTGTTGAATAAGGGTTAAAGTCTGCGGCAGAAGTATACGGCAACGAAATATCTGATGAAATAACCGGTGTAGGTAAAACGTATTTTTCTGTTGTTTCCGCCTCTTTATCACCATTATTACCGCAAGAAAATAAGGTAAAGCAAAAAGAAAGAATAAGCATTATAGCAATTACTTTTTTCATTTTACCGACACCCTTTCAATAGAAACTGTCTTGCCCGTCTTCTCGTCAATTTCAAGAATACAACCGTTCATTGAATATTCACCTTGGGCATTCTCAAATCTTACAGGCAAATTGGTTTTGAATTTCTTTATTGTAAGCTCGGGCTTAATTCCTAACACCGACTGTACGGGGCCCGTCATACCTAAATCAGTTATATATGCCGTGCCGTTAGGTAAAAGCTGTTCATCAGCAGTCTGAACATGGGTATGAGTACCTAAAACTGCTGAAACCTTGCCATCAAGAAAGAAGCCCATTGCTCTTTTCTCTGCAGTAGCCTCTGCGTGAAAATCTACAATAATTGTTTTACAGCCTTCGGTTTCAAGAAGTGCTTTTTCTATTTCTGAAAAAGGGTTTCCCAAAGGCTCTGAATAAACCGTACCAAGCATATTTATAACAGCAATTCTGAATCTTCCCTTATCAATTATACCAACGCCCTTACCGGGTGCGCCGCTAGGGAAATTATACGGTCTTATTATTGGAAGATTTTTCTCGAGATAATCCATTATCTCAAATCGTTTATAAGTGTGATTACCTAAAGTAATAAAATCAACACCGCTTGAATAAAGCATTTCGCAAGAGCAAGGTGTAACACCGTTACCCTGTGCAGAGTTTTCACCGTTTGCAATACAAACATCTATTTTGTTTTCTCTTTTGTAATCAGGAAGCTTTTTCATTAAGAATTTGCAACCGCCCTCACCGACTACATCACCTAAAAAGAGTAAACGCATTTTATTTACCATCGTTTCTATATATAAATTTAAGGGTAATATAAACCTAAAAAAGCGAAACCCACCTGAGTAAGTTCCGCTTTTATTTTATTTTGCGAAATCAACAGCTCGGCTTTCTCTGATTACGTTAACCTTAATCTGACCGGGATATTCAAGTTCGCCTTCGATTTTCTTAACAATATCTCTTGCAAGAAGCACCATCTGATCGTCTGAAACTGCATCGGGCTTAACCATAATACGAACTTCACGACCTGCCTGAATAGCAAAGGCATTATCAACACCTGCAAATGAGGTTGTGATTTCTTCAAGCTTCTGTAAACGCTGAATGTAAGATTCAATATTTTCACGTCTTGCACCGGGACGAGCCGCTGAAATAGCGTCAGCCGCCTGAACAAGACAAGCGATAATTGTTTTAGCTTCAACGTCACCGTGGTGAGCCTGAATAGCGTGAATAACCTGATCGTTTTCTTTGTTCTTTCTTGCAACCTCAACACCAAGCTCGATGTGAGTACCCTCTTTTTCGTGGTCAAGAGCCTTACCGATATCGTGGAGAAGACCTGCTCTCTTTGCGAGCTTAACGTCTGCACCTAACTCAGCAGCCATAAGACCTGCGAGGTAAGAAACCTCAAGAGAGTGATTAAGAACGTTCTGACCGTAACTTGTACGGTATTTAAGCTTACCGAGAAGCTTGACAAGTTCACCGTTAAGACCGTTAATACCTGCATCAATAACAGCTTTTTCACCTGTCTGACGAATGGTATTTTCAACCTCACGTTTTGACTTTTCAAACATTTCTTCGATTCTTGCGGGGTGAATACGACCGTCCGAAACGAGCTTTTCAAGAGTAAGTCTTGCAATTTCTCTTCTTACGGGCTCAAAGCAAGAAACTGTAATTGCCTCGGGTGTATCGTCAATAATGAGGTCAACACCTGTAATTGTTTCGATAGTACGGATATTTCTACCCTCTCTACCGATGATTCTACCTTTCATTTCGTCGTTAGGAATGTTAACAACTGATACAGTAGCTTCTGCCGCGTGGTCGGCAGCACAACGTTGAATTGCTCCGGAAATAATTTCACCTGCGAGCTTATCCATATCGTCTTTAACCTGTTGCTCGTAATCGAAAATCTTTGCAGCCTTTTCGTGAGTGAGCTGTTCATCAAGTGTTTTAAGAAGAATGTCTTTAGCCTGCTCTTTTGAGTAACCTGAAATTCTTTCAAGTATTTCAAGCTGACTTCTTTTGAGAGATTCAACCTCTTGCTCTTTTTCTTCTAACTCTTTAACTTTCTTTGCGAAATTTTCTTCTTTTTTCTCTTGTGCTTCTACTTTCTTGTCAAGACTTTCCTCTTTTTGAATAAGACGTCTTTCCTGACGCTGAACTTCTGCACGTCTTTCGCGTAAATCGTGTTCAGTTTCACTTCTGAGTTTATGAATTTCATCTTTGGCTTCAAGGATTGTTTCCTTTTTCTTCTGCTCAGCTTCAGTCATAGCGTTATTAACTATTCTTGCAGCTTCGTCAGTAGCAGAGCCGATAGCAGCCTCCGCAACTTTCTTACGGTGAGCGCCGCCGATGAAAAAACCAACAACTGCGCCAACAACAAGCGCTACAATAATAAGAATTATTGATATAGGTTCCATTTGTTCGGTGCCCCTTTCATAAATAAAAATGATTAAAACAAAAAAGCGACGAAAATGCAAAAGCACTTTCCGTCACCCAGAAACAACAGATTGTAAAAACAACTGTTGTGTATAATAAAAGTTTTGTCGCAGGCGTTCACACGCGTGCGGGCCATATTCATAAAATTAATATAAGAACATAAATAAATATAAATGCACCATAACAAACGTTATGTAAAAGAAAATATTATAAATGCAGAATATATAAAAAATATAAATAACAAAACCATTATCATATAATACGGATAGTGCATTATTACCACAAATAATACATCATCTTGTATATTATAATAAATAAATATTTGATAGTCAAGACAAACAGACAAATAAAACACAATTTTTTTGTAAAAATTTGTATAATTATTATCAAAAAGCCACGATAAACGTTGCGTTTTTCTTAAAAAATAAAAGCAGTCGTTCGAAACTCCAAACTGAAACTCCAAACCACTGCTTTTACGTTATCTTATTTAAATAACATTATTTTTTGCTAAAATCGAGGTTTTGCCTTCAAATGAAAGAGGTTTGCCGTCAAGAGTTGTAACAACACCGCCTGCTTCCTCAATAAGCAATTTACCTGCGGCAAAATCCCAGGGTGAAACCTGCAGTTCAAAATAAAGCTCCGCCCTGCCTGCTGCAACACAGCATAAATCCAATGCAGCAGAGCCGCTTCTTCTGATATCTAAGGCTTTATAAAAATATTCAGAAAGCACTTCTATTGTCTTTGGGAAAAGGCTTTTATCGTAAGGCGATGAGCCAAAAAGAATAAGAGCTTTATCCACTGGTTGAGAAGATACGCTTATTTTTTTACCGTTGCAAAATGCACCCTCACCCTTTATTGCATAAAAAGCTTCGTCAAGATAAGGGTTGTAAACAACACCTGCCACAACCTCTTTACCCTTTAATAACGCAACAGATATTGCACTCATATGATAATCTTTTACAAAATTCGTCGTACCGTCAATAGGGTCAACAATGAAAGCGTAGCCCTCGTCAGTCAACTCATCACTTGAGCCTTCCTCACCGATAAACTTCGCCTCGGGTAAAAGCTTTTTCAAACCAACCTGCAACTGCTCCTGAATACCCTTATCGTATTCCGTAACCAAATCAGCAACACCTGATTTAATGTCAATTGCCATTTTCTCTCTGTCAGCATTAAGAACAACCTTACCGCATTCTCTTACAAGAGAGCAAATTCCGTTTACTATCTCTGTCATACCAATCACCAGCATTTTAAAATTCAATTTATAAAATCACAAACATTATATCACAATCACACCACTTTGCAATAAAAAGTATACAGTAAAAATAACAATAAAATCCCCTTGCTTTTTCCCACCTCTTATGATAAAATTCATACGTTGAAAAATTAAGAGCTTAAAGATAGATAAACCCCAATTTCTACCTCTTCACTTTTCACTTTTACTTCTTAACTAAACACGCGGGTGTGGCGGAATTGGCAGACGCGCCAGATTTAGGTTCTGGTGGCACCCCCGTGCAGGTTCAAGTCCTGTCACCCGCACCAATAACGAAAGAGTCACTTTTGTGGCTCTTTTGTTATTTCATGAGATTTTTTATTACATCTTTTCTGTTTTTATCTTGAAGACTGACTTTTAAAGGTGTATAATTTTTTAAAATTAGTTTTGAGGTGATTT
>JAZUBO010000034.1:0-71849 GCA_045638585.1 Acutalibacteraceae bacterium
TAACTTCTTTCGAAGTCCGAATTTTACTGTCGCAAAATATCAATTTCGCTCAAAAAAATTTCAGGGTTTCTTCTTTTCTCGTTGTTTAATTTTCAAGGTTCGTTTTGCGCTCCTCAATCGAGCGCTTGAACATCATATCACTTTATGATGCTCTTGTCAACACCTTTTTACCCTTTTTTATCAAACCCTTCCACACGTCCGCGCGTTTCGGGTGTCCGTATCAGGTTAAGGTGTTCTCGTTGCTCTGAACTGTTGTTCTCTTCACAACGGGACTGAATTTTAGCATACATATATCGATTTGTCAACACTATTTTTCAAAAAAATTTGCAACTTTTTTTCGACTACAATATATAGTGTTTTACCCATATCAAGCACCACAATTTTCTTGTAGATAAATTTGTAGAATGTATGTATAAAATGAAAATTGGTGAAAATCCTAATATAAAACACTTTAAAGAGGTGCTATATGAAAGCAAATAACAAACATACATCAACAGGTAAATTTATTACTTCAAACGGCAAAAAGCTTCTCGGATTTATTCTTTGCTTTGCAATTGTGTTTGCAACCTTCGGATATATCGTTGCAGATTCACAAGCCCCCGCACAAGAGGTTCTTTCTAAATTAGGCTCTCGTGGTGACGAGGTAAGGCGAATTCAACAGAAGCTTCGCGACCTGGGTTACTACTCGGGTACGGTTGACGGCATATACGGAGTTAACACCCGAAGTGCAGTCAGGAAGTTTCAAGCTTCTGTGGGTATTACCGCAGATGGTGTTGCCGGCTCAAAAACACTTTTATATTTAGGTCTTGGTGGTAACACGGGCGGTGGCAACGGTTACAGCTCATCTGACGTTTATCTTCTTGCAAAGGTTATTGCTGCTGAAGCACGCGGTGAAAGCTATACGGGTCAGGTTGCTGTTGGTGCGGTTGTATTAAACAGGGTTGACTCTTCATCATTCCCCGACACTGTTTCTGGAGTTGTTTATCAGGCAGGTGCATTTTCTGCGGTAAGAGACAGCAACTGGTCGGTATCCCCCGACGCCACATCACGAAAAGCCGCACAAGATGCAATTAACGGTTGGGACCCTACCGGTGGCGCATTATATTATTACAATCCTGCAAAAACATCTAACAGGTGGATCCGCACAAGACCCGTTATAACCACTATCGGAAGGCACGTTTTTTGCCGTTGACACTATATATTATAATAGTATAGAGATTTTTGTCTTTTTTCAGAAAAATCATCAAACAAAACAGCTGTCAGCAAAGCACTTCTGACGGCTGTTTTTTGCATTGGATATGCTCACGCATATGTATTATATAATAGTACACAAAATACCCGCTACGTTTTGGCATAATCATCTCTATTATGACAAAAATATAACAAACCTCTTGATAAAACATTCCGTTTATTGTATGATAAAGTGGGGAAAATTGGTAGGCATATTTTTATAAAGTTATACAATGAAATATGCATAAGCTACCGTTTAATATATATTCCTTAAATTTCAATATAAAGATGAAGGAGAAATTGAAATGCAAAAGGTTCAGTTTACAGAGACTGTCTTACGTGACGCAAACCAGTCATTGATTGCTACCCGTATGAAATTCAGAGAATTCGAGCCTATCCTCAAAGAGCTTGACAAAGCAGGCTACTATTCTCTCGAATGTTGGGGCGGAGCAACGTTTGACTCTTGCCTTCGTTACCTTAACGAAGACCCGTGGGAAAGAC
Organism: Acutalibacteraceae bacterium; assembly: GCA_045638585.1. Classification (GTDB taxonomy): domain Bacteria; phylum Bacillota; class Clostridia; order Oscillospirales; family Acutalibacteraceae; genus DTU089. Next base: position 1,732 of record JAZUBO010000034.1, read on the forward strand.
TCAGAAAAATCAAAAAGGCTTGCCCTAACACAAAGCTTCAGATGCTTCTCAGAGGTCAGAATCTTTTAGGTTATCACCACTATCCCGATGACGTTGTTCGTATGTTCGTTAAAAAGAGTGTTGAAAACGGTATTGATATTATCAGAATCTTTGATGCACTTAACGACGTTAAAAATATTGAGGTTGCAGTTGATGAAACAGTTAAAAACGGTGCTATTGCTTCCGGTGCTATCTGTTATACAATCAGCCCTATCCACACACTTGAAGCTTACGTTGAGCTTGCTAAAAATATGCAGAGCTTAGGCTGTCAGACTATCGCCATCAAGGATATGGCAGGTATTCTTAGTCCCGCAGAGGCATATAAGCTTGTTTCAAGCCTTAAAGAAGCAGTTGACCTTCCTCTTGTTCTTCATACTCACTGCACAACAGGTCTTGGTTTCATGACTTGCCTTAAAGCAGTTGAAGCAGGTGTTGACGTTATTGATACTGCTATTTCAACTATGTCAGGCGGTACATCACAGCCTGCAACAGAAACTCTTAACTATACTCTTTCAGAGCTTGGCTACGAAACAGGTCTTAAATCTGAATCACTCAGAGAAATTGCAGACTTCTTCAAGCCCATCAGAAATAAAGCTCTTGAAAGCGGTGGTCTTAACCCCACAGTTCTTTGTACAGATGCTAAAGCTCTTGACTATCAGGTTCCCGGCGGTATGCTTTCAAACCTTGTTGCTCAGCTTACAGCACAGGGCAAGATGGACAAGTTTGACGAGGTTCTTCTCGAAACTCCCAGAGTTCGTGAGGATTTAGGTTATCCCCCTCTCGTTACTCCTATGAGCCAGATGGTTGGTGTTCAGGCTACTGCAAACGTTCTTGCAGGTGAACGTTATAAAAACGTATCTAAAGAAGTTAAGTCTTACCTTATTGGTGAATACGGTAAAGCTCCCGGCAAGGTAAACGAAGAAGTTAAGAAACAGATTCTTGGCGACGAAAAAGAGATTGTTGGCAGATATGCAGATACTCTTGAGCCTGCTTTCGAAGCAGCAAAGGCTGAAATCGGTGCAAAGGCAAAGAGCGATGAAGACGTTCTTTCATATATCGCATTCCCCACTCAGGCTGAAAACTTCTTTGATTACCGCGACGAAATGGCAAGCAAAACATATAACTACGATTTCAAGGCTATTGACTAAGGAGGAATTAATATGAACTTTCTTCCTATGTTAAAAGTTGAATCACTTGACTTTACAGGTGCTTTAGGTATTGCTTTATTAGGTTTTGTGCTTGTTCTTACAGTTCTTGCGGTGCTTGCAGTTTTTGTTATAATTCTTTCAAAAATTATCGAGGCTTTCGGCAAGAAAAAGCCTGTAGTAAAGGTTGATAAAAAAGCTGAAAAAACAGACATTAATCCGGCAAATGCTCCTGTAACAGAAGTTAAGGAAAATACTGTTGATACTGAAGCTATTGAAGATAGCGGCTTACCCTATACTCCCGGTTACGTTACTCTTGACGGTGTTTCAGAGCAGGATGCGGCAGTTATTATGGCTATCACATCTAAAAACACAGAAATACCCCTTGAAAATCTTTGCTTTAAATCTATCCGCCGTCTTAACCAGAACCCCGTTCTTGAAAACATTTCAGAACAGGATGCGGCAGTTGTTATGGCTATCGTAGCAAATAAATTAGATAAACCTATAGAAAATCTTTGCTTTAATTCAATCAAGTTAGTGGAGGCATAAAAAAATGAAATACAATGTTACTTTAAACGGAAAAATCTATGAAGTTGATGTTACAGAAACAGATGCAGTTGTAACAGGTATCTCTCAGGTACCCGTTGCTACCGTTGCAGCCCCCGTTGCTGCAGTAGCTCCTGCTCCCGCACCCGTTGCCACAGCTCCCGCAGCAGCTCCTGCTCCCGCTTCAGCAGACGGCACTCAGGTTAAGGCTCCCATGCCCGGTACAATTCTTGCAGTTAAGAAAAACGTAGGCGATGCTGTTAAAGCAGGCGACGTTATCGTTGTTCTTGAAGCTATGAAAATGGAAAATGATATCGTTGCACCCTGCGACGGAACAGTTAAATCAATCAATGCTCCCAAGGGCTCATCGGTTAATACTGATGATGTTCTCGCAGTTATTTAAGTTCGAGGAGTACAATTAAATATGGACATTTCTACAATTCTTACTAACCTTTGGGAACAGTCCGGTTTTGCCATGCTCGAATGGAGAAATCTTGTTATGATTGGTGTAGCAATATTTTTCCTTGTTCTTGCTATAAAGTTCAAATTCGAACCTCTTCTTCTTGTTCCCATTGCATTTGGTATTCTACTCGCAAACCTTCCCGGTGCTAACATAATGTTAGACACAACGGGCGGTCAATTGGGCAGTTTCGGTCAGGCGGTTGTTGAAGGCTCTCATTGGTACGATTCCGGTGTTCTGAGGATTCTTTACGTCGGTGTTAAATCAAGTATCTTCCCCTGCCTTATCTTTATGGGTGTTGGTGCTATGACTGACTTTGGCCCTCTTCTTTCAAACCCCGTAAGCCTGCTTTTAGGTGCGGCTGCTCAGCTTGGTGTTTACTGCGCATTCCTTCTTGCGATTTTAACCGGCTTTGCACCCAATGAAGCAGCGTCAATCGCTATTATCGGCGGTGCTGACGGCCCCACTGCTATTTTCCTTGCATCGAAGCTCGCATCCCATCTGTTAGCTCCCATAGCTCTGGCGGCTTACTCGTATATGGCTCTTATCCCCATTATTCAGCCAAAAATTATGAAAGCTCTTACAACAGAAAAAGAACGTAAGGTTGAAATGAAGCAGTTAAGAAAAGTTTCTAAAGCAGAGAAAATCATTTTCCCTGTTGCAGTTCTTCTTTTCTGTGCATTCCTTCTTCCTTCTGTTGCTCCCCTTTTAGGTATGCTTATGCTCGGTAACCTTTTCCGTGAATGCGGTGTTACCGAAAGACTTTCCGAAACAGCTCAGAACGCACTTATGAATATCATAACAATTATGTTAGGTGTTACCGTAGGTGCTACCGCTAACGGTCAGGACTTTATCCAGGGTAAAACTCTTCTTATCATCGGTCTGGGTCTTGTTGCTTTTGCATGTTCAACTGTAGGCGGTGTGCTCTTCGGCAAAATTCTTTATGTTGTTACTCGTGGCAAGATTAACCCCCTTATCGGTGCGGCAGGTGTTTCAGCCGTTCCTATGGCAGCCCGTGTTGCTCAGAACGAAGGTAGAAAATATAATCCTACAAACTTCCTTCTTATGCACGCTATGGGTCCCAACGTTGCAGGTGTTATCGGCTCTGCGGTTGCAGCAGGCTTCTTACTTGCAGTATTTGGTTGATGAAATAAGACATATTAAAAACCTCTTAACCGATTGGTTAAGAGGTTTTTGTTGCTTTTATTTCCCTAACACGTTGCCGATAAGGTCGTAAAGTGCTTCAATCTCTTCTTTTGTAAGAGAGATGCCCTTGCCCATTTTTTCGTGGTCGGGTGCCCAGTCACGAATGTCGTATTTCGGCTTGCCCTCATTCCAGGAAATAAGGTTTAACTCTCTTGTCCAACCTTTGCCTGTTTCAGAAACAACACCGATTTCTTCCTGAATTTCATACTTAAACTCTGCCATAATTTTATTCTCCTTAATTATTACATTCCGTTAAATATTTTCTAAAAACAACCCTAAAAGAAGGTTTTTCTTTTAGGGTTTTAGTTTTTTAATTATTCATCATCGTCAGCAAGCTTTGCTTCAGAGATAACTTTTTCTGCGATGTTTGAGGGTGCGTCTTCGTAACGGGCAAACTCGAGAGTGAAATATCCTCTACCTGCTGTTACTGAACGAAGAGCAATTGCGAAGTCGCTCATTTCAGCCATGGGAACTTCAGCAACAAGCTCCTGCATACCTGTATCTTCTGCGGGACCCATACCTAAAACTCTACCGCGACGTTTGTTAACGTCACCCATAATATCACCTAAATCGTTATCGGGGATATATGCCTTAAGAGTGCCGATAGGCTCAAGAATTGTGGGTGCTGCTTCGGGAACTGCTGCTTTGAAAGCAATTCTTGCTGCCATCTTGAATGCCATTTCAGAAGAGTCAACGGGGTGATAAGAACCATCGTGAAGACAAGCCTTGATACCAACCATGGGGTAGCCTGCGATAAGACCGGAAGCTATACATTCACGTAAGCCTTTTTCAACTGCGGGGAAGAAGTTCTTGGGAACTGCGCCACCAACAACCTCGTCAGATGTGAACACGAATTCCTCTTCGCCCATATAAGGCTCGAAACGAATCCAAACGTCACCGAACTGACCGTGACCGCCTGACTGCTTTTTATGTCTACCCTGTTTATCAACTTTTTTACGGATAGTTTCTCTGTAAGCAACACGAGGAGCCTGAAGCTCAATTTCAACACCGTATTTATTTTTAAGCTTTGAAACGATGCTTTCAAGATGCTGTTCACCAAGACCTGAAATAATCTGTTCTCTTGTTTCTTTGTTTGTATAGAACTTCATTGCACCGTCTTCTTCAGCAAGCTTGTTAAGACCGGAAGCAACCTTATCTTCTTCACCCTTCTTAACAACTACAACTGCCATTGAATAGCAGGGGTCGGGGAATGCAACGGGTTTAAGCTCAACGGGGTTTTTAGCGTCGCACATTGTGTCGCCTGTTTTAAAGCCTGCAAGCTTTGTAACAACACCGATATCACCTGCGGTAATTTCTGCAAGCTCTTCCTGCTTCGCGCCTTTAACGGTAATGATTTTACCCATTTTCTCTTCTTCTTCGGTACGGGCATTGTAAGCCTTTGTAGCAGGTGTGATTTTACCTGAAACAACCTTGAAGAATGACATCTTACCAACGAAGGGGTCAGCAATTGTCTTGAAGCAGATAGCTGCAAGAGGTCCGTTGGGGTCACATTCCATACCGTCTTCACCCTTGGGTGAGGGGGCAAGCTTTGTAATACCATTCATAAGAAGGTCAACAGCTTCACCTGTGTAACCTGAACAAGCGTATACGGGAACAACTGTACCGTCGGCAACACCGCGGGAAAGACCGAATACGATTTCATCGTGAGTGAACTCTTCACCCTCGAAGAATTTCATCATAAGCTCGTCGTCAGCGGTAGCAACTGCTTCTGTAAATGCTGCGTGAATTTCATCAATAACGGGGTCAGCAGGCATATCAACCTGAGTAGCTTTTATACCGTCATATTTGAAAGCCTTATTCTGAAGGAAGTTAACGTAACAGTCAACAACTCCGCCAACCATATAAGGAACAACAACGGGACAGATAGCTGTGCCGTATTTCTCTTTAAGAGCGTTAAGTGTTTTATAGAAATCGCGGTTTTCACCGTCGCACTTTGAAACTGCAATAAACTTTGAAAGACCGTTTCTGCCTGCAAGACGAAGTGTTTTTTCTGCACCAACGTCAACTGCGTGACCTGAAGAAAGAACAACGATAGCTGTTTCAGCTGCTCTTATACCTTCACTTCTGCCGCCTTCAAAGTCAAAAAGACCGGGAGTGTCAATAATATTTACCTTTCTGTCGCGCCAATCAAAGCAAGCCATTGCAGATGCAACGGAAACCTTTCTCTTCTTTTCTTCTGCATCAAAGTCAAGAACTGTGTTACCGTCGGCAACTCTGCCAAGACGGTCAGTTTCACCTGCGATAAACAACATTGCTTCTGCAAGAGTTGTTTTACCTCTGCCACCGTGACCGGCAATAACAATATTTCTGATATTGTCTTTCGTATAAGATTTCAAAATATTTTCCTCCCTAAAACATCTGAAAGATGTTGAAATTTATAAATTATCACCGACTTAAAAAGTTCATCGGAAACTATATTTGGTATTTTAGCACATATTTTTCACCGTTTCAATGATTTTTTTGAGTAAAATGCAAAGATTATTGATATTACATAATAAACAAGCCCCATTTTTATATAATATGTAATGAATTTTTTAAGATAATTATTTTCCATTGAAAAATTCAACACAATATGCTAAACTATTGTAAATTGAGATTTTATGCACTAATGACGGCTTAGATTCAAACCACATATGGTTTAACTCTACCGATTCGGAGGTTTTAATATGAACGAAAATACAAATGCAACAAACGGAATGAATATTCCTACACCCCCACCTGTTGTACCGAAAAAAAGTAAAACAGATAAAAAGAAAATAATAATCCCCGTAGCAATTATTCTTGCTATAGCAATAATTGTTACAGCTGCCGTTTTAATAAAAAAGGGTATCGAGAAAGATAAAGACAGCTCCCTTTCTGTAATTGTTACAGATAATAACGGTGTTCCTGTTACAGATGCTAACGGTGAGCCTGTTACGGTTATCACCGAAACTGAAATTCATACATACACCGACACAAACGGCAACACTCACACAACAGTTGTTTATAAAGAAGTTCCCGTAACCATTCCTGTTACAGATGCTAACGGTGAATACGTTACAGATGCCAACGGTGAGGTTGTTACCGAAGAAATCAAATATGCTCCTACAACAAAAGCTCCCGACCCCATTGTTATAGGCACAAGCTCCGTTTACGAAACAGATGCCGCGGGTGAGGTTGTTACCGACGAAAGCGGTGAAGCAGTTACATCTGTTGTTGAGCTTACAACTATCCCCGAAAACCCCAACACAAATACAACAGCTATTCCCATGACGGATGGTCAGGGTAATACTGCGGTTGACGAAGACGGTAACGTTTACACAACAATAGTTGAGCTTACAACAAACCCCATTGCAGTAGAGCCTGCCGATATTGAATGGAAGGCTTCAAGAGGCGGTACACAGACAGACTATTTCTCAAGCATTGCCCCCTTAAAGAATGGCGGATATATTGCCGCAGTTGTTACAAACTCAAAAGACGGTAACTATAAAGAATACGACGAGCTTAAATATCAAGTTCCCTACACAGTTCTTACAAAATATAAAAAGAACGGTGACATTGACTGGGAAAAGGTTATCGGCTCTAAAAAAGGTATGACCGCAATTACAACGGTTGTTCCTACCGATGACGGTGGTTTTTATGCGGTTGGCTACGGTAAAAATGTCGGTGGCGTAACCGGTAAGGGCTACTACGACGGTGTCGTTTTCAAGTTTGACAAAAAAGGCGACCAGGAATGGTACAAAACCTTTGGTACTTCTACCGTTGACCTTTTCAACGGTGCAACTCTCACTGCTGACGGTGGCATTATTGCCGTTGGCTCTGTGGGTAATAATGACGGTGATGCAAAGGGCTACGGCAAACCCGCACTTGAATCTGCCGCTTGTATTGTAAAATATGACTCGGAGGGTAAATTACTCTGGAAAAACATCATCGGCGGTAATCAGGATACCTTTAACGGCGTTGCTGAAAGCTCAGACGGTAACATTTTTGTTGTAGGTGACTTCTATTCAGGCAACCTCTTTAAGAGCTTAGGCTCATCTGACAGCGGTGTTGTTAAATTCTCATCTATCGGTGAATATCTTGATGTTGCACCTATAGCAGGTAAAGGCATTGAAAACTTCCCCGCAATTACTGCTTGTAAAAACGGTGGTGTGGTTGTAGTCGGCCGTTCAAACTCAACTGATGCAGGCTCAACCGAAAGTTTCTTCGTAGCAGACCTTGCTTCACGAGGCGGCTTTGATTCATACATTATCAAATTTAAAAACGACCTTTCAATTGAGTTTGCTAACCCCTTCAGAGGTCAGTATGATGATGCTCTTACAAGCGTTATCGAAACCGAAGACGGCAACTTTATTGCTGCAGGCTACAGCAACTCCTCTTCCCGTGATTTCAAAGGCATCACAACAAGAGGCGGTGACGATATAGTTATCGCATCATTTAATAAATACGGCTCACTTTCCTGGGCACGTTCTTTCGGTGGAACAAAAAGTGACAGTGCAAACGCTATCTGCCTTGGCTCTGACGGTGGATATCTTGTTGCAGGTAAAACTCTTTCAAGTGATATCGATATGAAAGGTATTGCACAGTACGTTAACGGCAAGTCCGTAGGCGTTATTGTCAAGTTCCCCGAATAATGATTAAAATAAAATGTAATTATCTGAACGGTGCAGTTGCAGTACCGACAGAGCTTATTGATATGCACTTAAAGCTTGCTCCCGCGGCAAGCTTTAAGGTTTTACTTTTCATTTTAAGAAACCCCGACGGCACTTCAGATGCAGAGCAGATTGCCACTTGTACGGGGTTAAGTGTAGCAGACGTTAAAATGTGCCTTGATTTCTGGCAACAAAACGGTGCTATTGAGATTACAGACGAGGTTGTAAGCGAAGAAAAGCTTAAAGAGGCTTGCGGTAATGCAAAATGCTGCGTTTGTCAAGAGGACGAGCCTTCAGTTGAATGTGAAAAAGTAGCCAAGGTTACTATAAAAAGCTTACCAGTTAAAAAACCAACTCAAAGAGAAATTGCAAAAAGGCTTTGTGAAGAGCCTGAGCTTGAAATAATTTATAAAGAAGCCCAGACAATTTTAGGCACTTTCGGTTATGATACTCAAGCTTTGATTTTAATGATTTACGATTATTACGGCTTTCCCCCAGAGGTTATAATCACTCTTTTACAGCATCAGAAATGCGAGGGTAAAACCTCTTCTGCCGCAATTAAAAGCAGAGCTGAGGACTGGGCAAAAAGAGGTATTGATTCTCTTGACCTTGTTGAAAAAGAGCTTCTTGCCCTTGAAAAAATCACCTTGTATTTTAATGAATTAAAAGCAATTGCAGGCTTTAGCGGTGAAGCCGCTACACCGAGAATTGCAAAATTTTTAAGAGTATGGGCAGTTGACTGGGAATGTTCAACCGACCTTGTAAAATGCGCTTTAGAGCAAACCAACAACGCTCTTACAGATACAAACAAGCTTCTTAAAAAATGGGTTAATTCTTCAATAAAAACGCCCGAAGACGTTGAAAGACTTGCAAAAAAATCTGTACCGAGGGAGATTAAAAAATCTTACGATACTGAAACTGTAGGTAAATCGGGTGTGCTTGATTGGATTAAGAAATATGCAGAATCGGAGGATGAACAATGAGATTTTCTGATATAATTTATTCAAAAGCTGAAAATATTCTTAAATCCCGTCGTGAGCAAGCTGAAAGACTTGCCGATATGCGAAGAAAAGAGTTTATCGCAAAATACCCCCAGCTTATTGACATTGAAAACACAATGAAAAATGCCGCACTCGACGTTATAAGAAGCGTTGGTGCAGACGGTAAAAGAGTTAATATTTACGAGGTTGCGAAAATAAACCTTCAGGCACAGGAAGAAAGAAAAGAGCTTATAAAAAAAGCAGGCTACCCCGAGGATTACCTTGAACCGCCTTACACCTGTAAAAAATGTAAGGACAGCGGTATTTTAAACGGTAAGCTTTGCGAATGTCACCTTGCAATTTTACAACAGCTTTCTGTAAGTGAGCTTTCCTGCAGTCCCCTTTTAGCCCGTTCTACCTTTGATACCTTTGATTTGAAATATTACAGCGATATCAAAGACAGGGAGTTAGGCTTTTCACCTCGCGATATTATGCGCGGTTGCTACGAAATGCTCAAAGCATACGCAGAAAACTTTACATATAATTCAAACAGCTTTTTCTTTACAGGTGCTACAGGTCTCGGTAAAACTCATTTAGCCCTTGCGGTGCTTAACAAGGTTACCCAGAATGGCTTTACTGTTTACTATGCCTCTGCCGGTAGCATCGTTAAAAAGCTTGAAAAAGAAAGATTCGGCAGAGCTGAAGAAAGCGTTGAAGACGAAATTGAAAGAAGCGACCTTCTCATTATCGATGATTTAGGTGCAGAGTTTTCAACCGCATTTTCACAAGCGGCTATCAACGAGCTTGTAAACAATGCTATTCTTGCAGGTAAGCCTATGATAATTATTTCAAATCTTTCACGAGCCGAGCTTGAAGAAAAATACGGTCAAAGACTTACCTCACGCCTTAACTGCTTTGAAATTATTCAGTTTGTTGGCGAGGATATCCGTCAGCAGTTGGCATAAAAGCTGATATATAAAAACTAAAAAACAAATTATAATAAACTTTTCGGAGGTTTTTATTATGTTAAAAGGTATTCCAAACATTATCTCACCCGAGCTTCTTAAGATTCTTGACGAAATGGGTCACGGTGACGAAATCGTTATCGGTGACGGTAACTTCCCTGCTGCTTCAAATGCACAGAGACTTATCCGTTGCGACGGTCACAACGTTCCCGAGCTTCTTGACGCAATTCTTAAGCTCTTCCCTCTTGATACATACGTTGAAAGCCCTGTAATGCTTATGGCTACAACAAAGGGTGACCCCACACCTGTAATCTGGGCAGAATATCAGGATATCGTTAACAAAAACAACGGTGAAACAAAAATGAGCGAAATCGAAAGATTTGCTTTCTACGACAGAGCAAAAGACGCTTACGCTATCATCGCAACAAGCGAAATGGCTCTTTACGCTAACATTATCCTCAAAAAAGGCGTTGTTACTGAATAAAGTTGCAAATGGCAATAGCGCGTGAGCGCCGCGATATAAATCCTGACGGATTTGCGATATAGCTGACGCTACGATATACCTTCGGTACGATATGTGCCTTTGGCACGAGAAAAATAAGGATTTATATCATATCGCATTGAGCATAGCGAAATATATCGTATTTTGTGTAATAAAATATATCTCACAAGCTTGCTTGTATATCGCAATTAATAAGTAAAGTCGCCACGCCCCAAGTCTCCAATGTGCTTTGCAACGATTTAAAAATCAATATTAATAAAAAGGAAATTGCGTGATTTTGTATCGTGCAATTTCCTTTTTCTTCGCATTTTTCCCTTGAGATCACTACGCAAAAAACATTTTCAAAAAAATCTTAAAATTTTTATAAAAAACTGTTGACAAATCAACTCTTCGGTGGTATATTATTTAAGCACTTGCGAGAGTGGCGGAATCGGCAGACGCGCACGTTTGAGGGGCGTGTGGTAATCCCGTACGGGTTCAAGTCCCGTCTCTCGCACCAAGACCTTGGTTATTTGACCAAGGTCTTTTTTCTTTTTTGTTGCAAGAGGCGCAACTTAAATTCGGCATTATATATCTTAATAACCCCAATTTTTATAACAAAAGGAGTTTTAAAATATGTTTAATTCAGAAAAACCTTTTTATCTCGTGAAAATTATAAATAAAAAATGGGCAGATAAACTTATGGATGGAGAAGTTTTTATGAGAACAATTGCTTGTTTTGGCGATGTTTTAAAAAGATCTTCTGATTGTAAAAATCAATTCAGAGGCGACACTCTTGAAGGCTTTTCCCTCGCATTCGAAAAAAATCACAATCCATATACATATACCATAGATAAAGACGGCAATATAGTTGAAATTGTACCCTCTCAAATCGGATTAATTGATGTTCTTACTTATAGAGAAAAAATTTTTTCTATGTATGCTTTAGAATTTGACAAAGAAAAAAAGCAATTTATCAAACCTGATTCCAGACTTGCTGAATTTGGTGATACAGCAATAATAATTCACAATTCACAAGAATTCTTACATAGAATTTGTTATACTATGCTTGAAAGATTTAAAGAAGATTTTTGGGTGGCATTTAATAGAGTGAACTACGATGTTGATTTTACAATTAGCAAACCATATGATGAATTCAGCAAATGCCCTTCGTATTCTTGGCAAAATGAATTTAGAGTTGTTTTAGATTTAGCTCTAGGCAAATTCAACCCGGACACACTTGAAGATGTAACAGATTTTGCAAAACTTACGTTTCCCGGAAAAATTATTGAGGATACTAATCCTGACTCTCTTGCTGATTCGCTCACTCTAAATATCGGTAATATTAGAGATATTTGTATATCACTTCCAATGTCTGAATTCATAAAATGTGATAATATAAAAAACTATCTGCCTAATGATTGTTTAGCTCCATGTGTAGTAGCTCCAATGATTCCACCAAAACCACCAATGCCAACTTTTTTCAAGGTAGTCTCACAGTTGCCTTGAATGTTTATTTATAAAGAAAAATCTTTATTTGTAATATATTAGCCATACAAAAAGTTGAAGAAATAACCGCAATTCCTTGATATATAAGGAGTTGCGGTTATTTTTTATGTTTCGAAAATCTGCGTTCCGTCTTTTCGGCAGTACTTCCCTGCTCAAAAGATTATTCGGCATTTAGGTACTTTTAGGGAATTAGTTCCCAATTTCACTTAAAATGCAATCGGAATACCATTCGTGTGGAGCTGACGTTGATTGATAGGCTTTCTCAAATAAAGCATACAATTCATCATATTTTTTGTTTTTAGAAACAATACTCTTCAATTCAGTGGTTTGCAAAGGTATTATTTTCATACCATTAACGAACTTGGTTGTATCTTGTGTGTCGTAATAAGGTGTGTATTTTCTGCTTCTAAAGTCCGATATTACATTTATGTTTAAATCAGTTGTAACAAATACACAATATGAAGAACTATTGTTTGTATTTATAAGATGTTGACCCAAATGTCTTGATACGGGTTCCATTTCCATTCTACGCTGATTTGTACTTTCTGCAAGAGTGGCTTCAAGAAGCAACGTGTGTTTGGGATATGATGGAGTTTCTGTGTAATCATAAACAATATCAGCTTCGCCACCTGAAGCGTGTGTTTTGGGTAACAAGTCGGCATCCAAAGAAAGTTTCATATAATCAAGAATTTTACCTTGACGGTTACTAACCTTATACCACAAAATACCTAACACATATTCAAAAATAGTGGGAACATCTGCGTTGTCTGTTACCATACTTCTGATTTGTGTATCGTTTCTTTCTTCAAAACAATCCAAAAGTGTTATTAAATCCAAATCTGTGAATTTGGTATCTATCAAATGATGTAGTCTTTGATAACGATTATCTTCAAGAATATTTTGTGCTTCTGAAATAGTTGTAACATCAGCACCCATTTCTTTATTTACACCGTCAATAACAGATTGCTCATCTATAACAAGACAAGAATCTATATCGATTAATCTACAATCAACAGGTAACAAATCGCTTTGAACAAAAGCTGATTTGTATAACTCGTTAATTACAGAATTAAAGAAATGCTTAGGAACAATATCAAGACGTACAATACCATCGTCAAAAAGAATAATATCAGTAGTCTTAATGTATCTTTGGTTTAAATCTCGGTAATCATTCAAAGTTGCTTTCGCTTTTAATAAATGCATTGTCTTGAAGAAAGCAGTTCTAAATTCTTTTTCTGTCTTTACACCATCGAATATTGTTTTATTCAAACATCTTCTAGGATTACGTTGGATTGCCGTTTGCGAAACTGTATTAAATAAATACTTTGTCCAATATTTGCTGATATTGATTTTTCGTGCGGCTTTATATACATATGGAAAGGCTACATCACAATCACTCAAATATGCTAATCTAAGATGATTGTAAAGTTCAAAATATGGTTTATCGTAATCTCTGCTTTTTCGATTCATTCCTATTTCGCAAATAAGACGCTCATCTACACTATCAGCTATCAATAATTGTTGTAAAGCAACTTGATAATTAAGCATACTCATTAATCGAGTAGTGATAATATCATCAATAGATGTATTTCCTTCTCTCAATGATAGTATTCCATTAATTATTGCTTCTGTATATTCTTCATTTGTACATAAAGGAAGAAGATATGTAAACTCTTCGGTAGTTAAATATTCAACTTTAGAAAGAACGTAAAGTAAGACTATGAAGGGTCTAACATCCGAATCATCAATATTGTACGAAGTTTTAATTAATTGCCTTAAGTATAAAAAGCTATCTTTAGGAATTTGGAAAAAATTGTCCGTTTTAAAATCGTTTGATAAACAAATTTCAAGCAAAGCAAGACCAGCCTCGGTTAGGTGTCTGCCATCATCAATTAACCCAATATCTACTAGTCCAGATGTTTTTTCTCGGGCATCTTTCGGTTTGTTTTTGGCATCACCCTCAACAAATCCTTTGCTTTGCATATATTCATAATAACGACTTTGAAGTTCATTATTGCCATTCCAAACGCAATTTTGATTTTCAGACAGTTTCCAAAAACCATCTAAGAGTACAAGTTGCTCTTCGATGGTTTTATTAAAATTTTTTGTTCTGAAGCTTGTCGTTCCTAAGCTCCAACAGAAGCTCTTATAAGGAATTGCATTTGGCATAACCATTCTCCTCAATAATTTATTACCAAAACTTCTTCCGATATAGATGTTCTATCTTTTGTTTGATAGTTGGAATTTGAATAACTATAATTAAGCGGTATCGCTTTGTACTTATCAGGATTCTTACTGAGCCACTCAATTAATATTTTATTTTCTTTTCCTTTGCTACGTAAAACATTTGATAACGCAAATCTTATATTTCTTTTCTGCAAATCATCTAAAAAAGAAAGTAAATCTCTCTCAGCTGTTTCATCCCATCCACCTTGTTCATTATATGTTGCACAAGTAATCAAATATGGGGGGTCAATATATACAAAATCTTCTGAAGTTAAAGATGAAACATCGAAATCTCTAAAATCACAACAAGTAAAAGTACAATTCTGTTCTTGGATTCTATCAATAAAATCTATAAGTTTCTGCTCCATCTTTTTATTAAAATCTCTTTTACCAACAGGCAAATTAAATTCTCCATTTGAATTAAAGCGAATCTGATTATTAAAAGCATACACAATAATCACGTAAAGCATCACGTAATAGTAATAATCAAAATTACCATTTGCGTGTTTGGTATTAAAATCGCTTCTTAATTTCAAAAACTTATCTCTATTGTATTCTCCCAGACCTTTGCTACTTTCACAACCATAATAGTCATATCCATTAAGGCTAACTAAAGAAAGTTCATATTTTTCTATAATTTCATAAATCCATTCTAAAACGATGTCTTTATCAAGATTTTTAAAAGTATTATACAAATAGAGTAAGTTTTGGTCTAAGTCATTGTAAATTACTTTTTGACATTCTACATTGACACCAACATTACAGCCACCACAAAACAAATCGACAAACACATTTATGTCATCGGGGAATAGTGGCAATATTTGCGGCAACAATTTATACTTTCCACCTGTATAGTTAAGAGGTGATTGAATCATTTTTTACTCCTCGTTAAAGCAAGTACACAAAAATAGACGTTCTGCATTCTCCGTTATATCAGATTTACCTGTTGTAAATGCTTTATAACTCTCTTCGAACACTTTTACTGTACCTTTTTTGCTTAAAATTCTCATAATATCTTCATCTGTAATTTTGGCGTTAGAACGACAATTGCCTTTCTCTGCCATATTATTATATGAGAGTAATATATACTTCGCTTTGATATCTTCGACTAAAGCTTCGAAAGCTTCCGTTGCACTAGTAGTACAATATTTGCTTTTCATACTACTTCTATCCATTTTCTTTGCAATACCAAATACTTCAGGCTTCTCCCATCTTGCAACATTTTCAAGAAGGTGATAGGCATCGCAATATTGTCTTGAATTATATGGTGGGTCTATGTAAACAAGGTCTGCTTCGATTCTTTTTACAAGATTGTTTGCATCTTCGTTGTAACATACATTTTCAGGGTTGTTATTAACTTCTGCTAACGGAACAAAAAGTTCTAAAGGCGTTTCAAAATCTGCACCCTTACGATATGCATCGTAGTGCCCACAAGTAACTGCAATTTTATCCATAGCATATAACAATGATGTTATCAAAATCGCTCTTTCTCTTTTGTTCAGATTCTTGTTTTTAAAATTGCGTTCTATATCTTGTCGTATATACCCTATTTTAGAACAATCCTTCTTGCTGAAGTATGTATCTGCAAAATTATCGGTCATATAATTACGACCACAACTACCCAAAGAATTATATCTTATTACAAAGTCTATTATTTTTTGAGGGTCGTATGTTTCTGCTCCAAACCAAGCATAGTTACATATATAGTTACTATACATTAAATCGTTTGTGATAAGAATTTTGTTTGTAAAAGCTGATGATACGGCTCCTGTTCCAGAGAAAATATCTGCAACAGTAAAAATATCTGTACATTCTTCATCAACTACTCTTGTTATAAATGGGAGCAATTTATACTTGTTTCCCAAGTATCTACGGTTATTTATGCTTGATGTTTTGTAAGTTGGCATATCACCCATAAAAGACACCACTCTCCCACTATAATATAATCACATATTAATTATACTAGTAAAAACATTAAAAATCAATAGAAAACCTTTGTACTTAAATTCAAATTTTTTATTGTGAATTTGTTGTTCTTGTATTTTTTACCGTCCTTTTTCTGCCCACATTCCCCAACTTTCCCACATCCCATCACTCGCATAGAAAAGTGTAGAAAATACAACGAAAAAGCGCAAATTTCCGCTTTGAAATCGGGCATTTTCGGGGAATTGGTTTTGGGATTTTGAGGGGTCGTAAGTATATTTATTTTGCTTTTTGGCTATCTCAACCGAGATAGATTTAAATGTATCTCAAACGGGTTAGTTTAAAATATATTGTATCTTTCTGCAAAAAATGTTATAGTATTTAAGATATTGATTTGCAAACGATGTTGAAAGGGGGATTTTTGTGGAAAATAAATGGGTGCAGGTGTGGGGTCAGGCTCACTCGGCTTTTTCGTTTTTTTATTACCCATCTTGTGAGAAAACATACAGACTTGTAATAAAATCTGCACTTTCAGGTAAAAGTGTACGTTTTGAGCTTTCAAATGAATGTGCGAAAAACGACGTATATATCGGTGCTATGTCTGTTGCAAAATGCGATGAAAACGGTAATTTCATTGGTGAATGTAAAACCGCAACTGTTATGTCACAAAAAGCATTTTGCCTTAAAACAGGTCAGGTTGCTATAAGTGACGAAATTCCAATGGATATTGAAGTCGGTGAATATTTCTGCATTAGTGTTTTCGTTGAAAAAGGTGCTCTTCGCAGCGGAAATCTTCTTGATAACGCGCTTCTCTTAACCGTTAACGGTGACGTTTCACATATCACACAAGTTGAAAATCAACGTCGCAAGCGCGACAAGGTAAGAGAAATTGCCTCTTCAGTTCTCAAAATGTATTTTCACAAGCCTATTCCCCTTTTTCAGTCTGTTCAGGTGCTAAATGACACAGGTGCAAAAAGCATTGTTGTTTACGGTGACTCAATAAGTCAGCAGGGCTACTGGACAAATGCCTTTGCCCAAAGAATTTATGAGGCATTCCCGGGTAAATATTCGGTAATTAACAAATCTATTATGGGTACTCGCCTTTTAAGAGATTTCAGTACACGATTTTTTTGTAAGGGTCTTTTCGGGAAAAGCGGTCTTAACCGTATCGAACGAGACATTTTAAGCTACCCCGACGTTGAATACGCTATTATTGCATTAGGTACAAATGACTTCTTGCAGCCTGCTACTCTTCAGGCACCAAAATCCGAAAGATGCTCTGCAGAGGATTTCGTTGATGGTATGATTACTTTAACCGATACTCTTAAAAAGAATGATATTAAGCCGATTGTTTTCAATATTCTTAATTTCGGCGAAAGTGTAGATTCTCGTCCTGAAAAAGAAGCTCTTGTTACAAAAACGAACCAACTTCTTTTTGAAAACAGATCGCATTTTCACGGATTTTATGACCAGGCGTCATTATGTGTTAACCCCGAAAAGCCAACCTGCTCTAAAAAGGAATACCTTGGCGGTGATAACGTTCACCCCAACGAAAAGGGTGGCAAATTGGTTGCAGATAATATACCGTTAGAATGGTTTGAGAAATAAAAAATAAACACCGCAATTCCTTTAATATCAAGGGATTGCGGTGTTGCTTTTTAAGAGGATATATTTTTTACTGCATTATTCAATTAAAACACAAACATAAATCTTCCACCGGGAGCTACATCTCCGCTCTGATAGAAATCTAAAATGTCACCATCTGTTTGCATATTATCGGATAATTTGAAATTAAATGACGGCTTGGCATCTTTATCAAGACCTAACGCACTTCTGGGTATTTCCATATACATTACGTTTTTATTTATATTATATTTTCCCTTTGCCGTTTCCTTGAATTTCCATCCGCCTGTGCTTTTTTCAATTATCACTTCATCTTCGGTAGCATTTTCTCTGTTAATAACATACTCAAAGCCTTCCCAGTTTTTGCTTTCACCCGTAAAATCGGTATCAATAAGCACTCTCATCCAGGCTGTATCGGTGAAATCTGTAATATTATCTACGGTTTCTATACGGAAATAAATATTATCTTTATCATAAGTAACCTTTACACTCTTAAAATCGTTACGTAAAGTATCGCTTTCGTAGTGTACACCCTGCCAACTGTCGATATCACGCTTTCTTGTACTGTTTATATAATGGTTGTATTCTGATTTTATACTGTTCCATTGAGAATCTGCACCGAAAATGTCTATAGTTTTACTTTTTATTTCGGTTTCGATTTTATCCATACCCTTGAATTTTCTGATATTGGCAACAAGCTGATAGTAATAATGGTCTTTTAAAATTCCGTTTGAGGGCTCAATATCCCTGCTGTATTCATCATTGAATTGGTCAGGAAAAGCATTTTCCGTACCCTGCCATTCTTTCCAACGACCTGCCAGCCATTCGTTCCAGCCCGTTACAAAAATAAACTCGGGGTCACATTCTATTGCATAATCCCATTGCTGCTGAAAGTTAAGTCCGTAAAGAAGTGAATTTTCAGTTGATGAGTCAACTGTTATAAGCTCATTACCTTTTTTATATGAATATGAATAATCACCGTGGGTAAAGCTCCTACCCTGAACATTACCGCCTGAATTCATTGCAACAAGCTGTCCGTCAGCCGCATTCTGTGCAACGGAAACGCACATTTGCTCAATACCGTCAGTAATAGTTTTGCCGTATTTTGTTTGAGGATAGTCACTGCACCAACCCCAATTTTTTTCGCTTATAAATTTATCATCAGCAAAATATGCGGGTTCATTTCTACGGAATGTAAAGAAATCAAGAATTTGTTTTTCGTCTTCCTTCTCATCATCAAGAGCATCAGGGTCTGCCATAATCAAGGGCTTCCCATCCCAGAAAAACCATAAGTCTTCATATCGACCCTTTGAATAAATATTGTTATAAAGATTATGTAAAGAAGTATTCGGGTCTTTGTCAGAATTAAAAGGTAACATAAAGGCTATCTGAGGAACGTTTACACCCTCGTTTATTGCCTCTTCAAAAACCTTGAAAAGAGTTTCATAGCCTTCTTCCCATATCTGAGTTCCGTTTGTGCAATCAAATATTATAACATCAACGCCCGCATCGGCAATTAACTCGGCATGCTTTCTTACAACATATTCATCAAGATTTGTATAGTAGCCGAAAAGTGGCTCATTCCAATAATGCGGACAACCGTCCTCGTTATCAGTCCAGACAGGGTTATCAAAATCTCTTACAGCATCGGGATTTAAAAGAAGCATTTCTGTTATATTTCTCGCAGGTCGGTTAATAAGGTGATGGTAATGCCAGGTCCAATAAAACATACCTACAAATTTTTCTTTGTTTTTCTCACCCGCTTCTTCGGCTGTGGGCAAGGTTCTTCCCAAACCGTCAACCGCAGTCCAGGTATCAGGATTTATTTCCCCATAAGTATTTTCGTTGATGTTTTCTATGCCATCACCGAAAATATCGTCACGGTAAACCGCAACAAGAATTGTGCCTGTCAAAACAATTACCGCACATATAATCGGTATAACAATTTTTAAGATTTTTTTCATAAATATCCCCTCTTCTCAATTACGGCATATAGGGGTTGTCTTCGTATTCGTAATCCTCGGGCATAATCATAGGTCTGAAATAGCTTATTGTATAATCAATAGCCCACTGACCTTTTTTACCTTCCCAGAAATGTGAATGAGGCTCGATAGAGAGCATACCGTTATAATCTTTTGTATAAAGTAAATCGATAACAGATTTCCAGTCTATCATATCAAGGCCTGCGGGTGCATCGTCGTAATGCTCACCGTTTATGTAAACTGCTCCCTTAAGGTGGAAATGGTAAAATCTTTCGCCCCAATCTCTGATTTCGGCAAGATAATCGCCACCTCTGCTAAGGCAATGAGAAGCATCGTATTTAATACCGAGAGTTGGTAAAGCAGAAAGCACGGGATACCAGGCTTTAGGCTCTACAACGAAATTTTCCCAAGCACAGTTATAGACTGAAATTTTAACGTTTTTACCCTCTGCATAAGCTATAAGCTGACCGAGATAATCTATTGCAATCTGACAGTTTTCGTAAAAGCCCTTGCTTTCAGTGTAGTTTACACCGCAGTTGTAAACAGGGCAACCGATTATTGAAGCCGCATCGATTATATTTTTATCGTCTTGCAAAGCCTCGGGGATAATTTCACCGTTATCGTCAATTCTTACCATTCCCCATCTGCCCATTGAGCCTACAACCACACCGTATTTTTCGCAATAGCCTTTAATATCATTGGCTTTTCCGAGAAATTCAGCGGAATTATAGTTATGGTTTACGCAAAATTCAACTGCTTCAAGGCCTTTATCACTAACGTATTTGATATTGCCCTCTTCCCAGCCGTTTATTATACCTAATTTCATATAATCACCTCTGTAATTATTATAGCTTTAGGGTAGCATAAAAAGTGGCAAATGGCAAGTGGGAAGTGGTGACTAACCAACGCCTTCGCATAAAATTCACTTCCATTTTTTATGCAAGGTGATAATTGAATTAATAAAAGCTGTAAGGTATAATAGCTTCATATTAAAATCACAATTGTTTTGGGGGATTTTTTATGTTAAGACGTCGTCAGGTACACCTTGATTTTCACACCGGAGATACTATGCCCGTTGGTAAAAGGTTTTCAAAAGAGCAGTTTCAAAACGCCTTAAAATTAGGCCACGTAAACTCTATTACCGTTTTCTCAAAATGCCATCACGGTTGGTCTTACCACCCTACCGAAGCAAATGAAATGCATCCCGAGTTAGATTTCGACCTTTTAGGTGCTCAGCTTGAGGCCTGTAAGGAAATAGGTGTTAATGCACCTGTTTATATCTCAGCAGGCTACGACGAAAAAGATTATTTAAGAAGACCCGAATGGCGTTATCAATACACACCCGACAAGCAAAAGCAGTTTGATTACACTCAAGAGGTGCATTTTCACCTTATGTGCTTTAACACCGGCTACCTTGATGCTCTTTGCAGTCAGATTGAAGAGGTTATGGTGAAATATAACCCCTGCGGTATTTTCCTCGATATTATTTCACCGAGAGTTTGCTATTGCGAAAAATGTCTTAAGGATATGAAAGAGTTAGGGCTCGACGTTAACAGCGAAGAAGACCGTATAAAAATGGGCGATATCGTATTTAAAAAATATCTTACCGAAACTAATAATGCGGTGAGAAAGCACAGTGCTACTGCAACGATTTTCCACAATGGCGGTCATATTCCCAAAGGCGATTATGACTATATCAATTTTAATACCCACCTTGAGCTCGAAAGCTTACCAACAGGCGGTTGGGGTTACGACCACTTTCCCCTTTCAGCCGCATACGCCCGTACTCTTCCCGATGTTGAGTTTTTAGGTATGACGGGTAAATTCCATCACAGCTGGGGCGAATTCGGTGGCTTTAAGCACCCTAATGCACTTATTTACGAGACCTCTTTAAGCGTCGCAAACGGTGCAGGTTGCTCTATTGGTGACCAGATGCACCCCTTATGCGAAATGAATATGGCTACCTATGGTCTTATAGGCAAGGCTTACTCACTTATTGAAGAAAAAGAGCCTTGGCTTGACGGTGCTGTTCACGTTGCTGATATTGCTGTTTTAAGCGCTGAAGCACTTATGAAAGACCGCGATGTAAAGGCAGATACGGGTGCTAACAGAATGCTTTTAGAAAGCAACTACTTATACAATTTCATTGATGAAACAATGGATTTTGGAAAGTATAAAATGCTTATTTTACCCGACGTTAAAATTCTTTCTGACGAAACAATTGAAAAGGTTAAAAAATATGCTGAAAATGGCGGTAAGGTTTTAGCAACCGGTGAGGCTTTAGTTAAAAACGGTGAATTTTTCCTTGATATCGGTGCGAAATTCAAGGGTGAAAACGAATTTAACCCAACTTACCTTATACCGCAATATGAAACTGCAAACGGTGTTACAGAATACGTAATGAGATGCAAATCCTTCTGTCTTGAAGCAGAGGACTGTTCAGTTGAAGCATTTATGCAGAATCCTTACTACAACAGAACCTTAGAGCATTTCTGTTCACATATGCACGCACCCAATAACCCCGAGGAAGCATTCCCTGCCGCAGTTATCAAGGGCAACGTGGCTTATATCGGTTGGGATATTTTCACAGGCTATGCAAATTTAGGTCATATCTGCTTTAAAGAGCTTTTTAATCACATTACAGAAGCTCTTTTAGGCAACGAAGCTACTGTTTTGACAAATCTTCCCGATAAGGCGGTTGTAACTCTTACAAAGCAGGAAAAAGAAAACAGAAGCGTACTTCATCTTCTCTTTGCCCACACAACCTTGAGAGGACAAAATACAGAGGTTATTGAAGACACAGTTCCTCTTTACAATGTTCTTTGCAGTGTAAAATGCGACAGTAAGCCTGCAAAAATCACTCTTGAACCCGAGGGAAAAGAAATTCCATTTGAATATGAAAACGGCAGAGCTAATTTCACTGTTCCGAAGGTCGATATTCATCAGATGGTGGTTATTGCAAATTGAAAATTGCAAGTGGCAAGTGGAAAATTAAGGGTCTGCGATGGTATTAAATAAGCTTTGATATAATCTAATATATAGAAAAAACAAATCTATAAGCTCACTTCGTTTTCAGTAAAAAACAAAGGTCTGCGACGGCATTATTGCTATCGCAGACTTTTTTATAGTATTTATTTTTCTTTAAAAGAATTATTATTTCTTAGCTGCTTTTTTTGCTGCTTTCTCAGCTTTGATTCTTTCATCATAAGCTTTTTCTTCAGCTAATTTGCGAGCTCTTTCGGCTTCTTTTTCAGCTAATTCTTTTTCGTAACGAGCTTTAGCCTCTTCATAATGGCTTGAAATCTCGTCTAAATGCTTATAATTCTCTTTCTGTTTGAGGAGCTTATCTGCATCAAGGTAAGGCTTTGCAGCACGATTAAAGAAAGCGTGTTTATCCATCTCATTTTTAGAGTTCTTTCTTGCTTCGTTTCTCTCTGCTTCAACCTTTTTGATTTCTGCAGTAATCTGCTGTACTCTTGCTGTATCTTTCTGCTTTTTAGCGAGTCTTTTTTCTTCGTAAAGAGGTTTAAGCTTTTCGTCACATTCGTCTTCAATATCAAAGAACTTTTCAAGAATTGCGAAATCGGGCTGTGAGAATTCCTCTTCCTCTGTAAAGTATTTCTTTACAGCCTTGAAAGCAGATTTTCTTGATTTTGCAATTTCAATAGCATTCTTTCTGATTTCTTTTTCTTCCTTGGTCTTTGAAGGTAATGCTTTAGCTTCTCTTATAGCCTCTGCAATTTCACTTTTTTCTGCATTACGAACACCGTTAAGGCCTTTTGCATAAATTCTTTCGCTTTCCTCAACCTTCTTCTGCATAACGATAGTTGAGAATTTGTCAAGCTCTTCGCAAACGAATTTTGCAATTTCAATCTCTTCGTTAAACTCTAAATCTGCCTTGTAAGCCTTTTTAGCAGCTTTTCTTTCAGCTTTATCTTTAATGGACTTATATGTTGACTTATCGAGTATTTTAGGCTCAGCACATACCATTTCTCTTGAATTACGGATAATATCAACTGCTTCAACAAGCTCACCGTCATCAAGCACACCGTTACCGAAGTCTTCAAACATAGCTCTAATTTTAAGAACTCTGATAACAGATTTCTGTTTTCTTTCGTTAAAGTCATACCAGAAATACGGAATAACGTTCATTGCAGCGCCAAATACTGAAAGAAGAATAAGCACTTTAAGTAAGTTAGTGAGAATAGCAGGGTCGTAAAGTGCAGAGTAGGGATTTACGTAGTTATCCTGGCCGGCTTCAAGCTGGGCTGCAAGGATTTGGCCAACAGTCTTGCCGTCACCGAGTAATCTGTTAAGAATTTCGGGTCTTGAGGTAACAAGCTTTGCATTTATCTCTGTAATTCCGTTATTTTCATAAACAATGGGAAGGACAGCGGAGAATGCAAGATTAAGCACAGTACCGATAGTTGCTACTGCGGCAAACATACCGTCAATTCTTTCTCCTGTTTTATAATGCTGGTAGTCACGAATATCTGCCTGAACAGCAGGGTTAAGAATATGCGCAAATGAGCCCATAAGTGCATTAAAGTACATACAACCCATAACCAGCCAGATTATAACGTTTGTAACGTCTTTTACAAGCGGAAGGAGCATAAGAATAAACAATATGTTAAAAGCGTTTGTTACAATAAGAACGTTCTTTTTACCCCATTTTCTTATGCAGAAGGGTGCAAGAATCATACCCCAGAGAGATGCATTACCGTAAACAAGTGTTATAAAACCGTACTCAGTACCGGAACAAGCACCTGCGTAGTTATAAAGCCAAGCAAGAATATTAAGGAACGAAGCCTCAAGGAAGCCTAACCAACCTGCAAGAGAGATAATCCAGAAATATTTGTTTTTGGCAACCGCCTTAAGTGCATCGATAAATCTGATCTGAACAACATGGGTTCTTGCCTGAACAATCTTTTCTTCAGTATGCTTATAAACAACCATACAAAGAAGAAGACCGCCCACTGTAAGAATGGGATAGAGGAATCTGTAAACACGGATATCTGTAGAGTTTGTATGGAATAAGTGCTGTGCGATAATAGGAGTTAAAAGGTTAACAACTGTAGGAGCAAAGGAATAAACAACACTCTTTATTGATGCAACGTCTGTACGCTCCTGAGAGTTAGGAGAAAGAACGTGGATAAGATTTTCATATGCATCATAGAAGAAATAGTAGAAGAAATGAATGAGAAGGTTAAATACCATAATGATAGCGCACTTTGCAATATATGCGATATCTTTACCGAAAAGTGTACCTTCACCAAGCCATACGGGAAGCTGGTTATACGGGAACCATACAGTTAAAATACAAGCAACAGCTGCAGGAAGCGCCATTGTAACAATATATGGTCTGTATTTACCTGCTTTGTTTCGTGTATTATCAATAATGTTCGCACGAACACCTGTAAGGAATATGTTTGCAACAACTGCGATAAGGTACATTATATACATATCTGTAGGTCCGATACCTAATGCGCTGGAAAGCAAAACATTGTTTGATGAAAGCAAGCAAGCGGAACCCATAGTGATAATCATATAGGCACCAATGCCACCGCCTGAATAAGCAGCAATTTCTTTAAAGGTCATGTAACGACCTGCCATAGGTGTTTTCCAATAGGTCTTAACCTTGGAAACGCCATCTGTAACTGTTTGTTTTAAGTCCATTTTATGCACTCCTTTTTTTCAATGTTACTATTCTAACACAAAAGATAAACAGTTGCAATACAAAATGGGAAATTGCAAATGGCAAGTGGCAAATTAAGGGGCACTACATGCCGATTATATATGTGAAGTGCGAAATGCGAACGAACCTTACTGGCGACTGGTCACTTTATAATTGCCGTCGCTGACCCTTAACTTCTTCACTATTCACTTTTAACTCTTCACTACGAGCGCAGCGAGTCTGTCGCAGACCCTTAACTTCTTCACTATTCACTTTTCACTCTTCACTGTGAACAAAGTGAGCACTGTTTCACGTGAAACAAAGTAGCCGCCAGTCACCAGAAGCTTCGCGGAAAGTAAAAAAGTTGAAAATTGCGAAGCCTATCCCTCTTTTTTGCTTACAAAAAGGAGGGGGGACCATTCTTTCTCTTACTCAATTTAAGAGTTAAGGGGATTTCGTGAAATCTGTTTCGTATATTATAAATTTTAATCGGAACGGTGGGTGGTGCCCTGGCGTTTTTTATCATTTACGTAAAATAGAACAATAAATTTATTCCTTTACCGTCGTAATTTATCATATGAGGTAAATAGTTTACGTGTACCACCCACCGCCCCGATTTAATTAACCCTTTCATATATTAACAGGCACGAAATATACACATCACTATATAAAGTTTGTTAAAGGTCGGTCCCCCCTCCTTTTTCTGCAAAACAGAAAAAAGAGGGATAGGCTATTGATACAATTTAATGTTACAATGAAAGTAACAAGTCCGCGAAGCTTATATAATAGCGTCGCAGACCCTTAACTTCTTCACTATTCACTTTTAACTCTTCACTGCGAGCGCAGCGAGTCTGGCATCTTTACAATGCCAACGCAGTTCCGACATTTGCCACTTGCCATTTGCAATTTGCCATTTAAGTTCGTCGCAGACCCTTAACTTCTTCACTATTCACTTTTAACTCTTCACTGCGAACAAAGTAAGCACTGTTTCACGTGAAACACTTTTTCGTTAACAATTTGTTCATAATTGCACAACAATAATACAATATCGGATTGGTATAATCCGCTTGTGCTTGGAAAAGGAGCCGCACCCGAGTACAAGTACTTAGTTTCTATTCATAGAAACTAACCCTCCTCAAGAGATACATTGTGCTATACTATGTATCGGGAAAGCACCGACTGTCCCCTCAGTCGGTGCTTTCTTCTTTTTTATTGAATTTTTATTAAAACAGGTTTAAATTAATCCTTCTTGCTGTGCTTTGAGGTAAACACGTCTGCTACCTCGCTTATAGAAATATATGCACCGGGGTCAATTTCGTGAACAATTTCTTTAAGCTTTGCAACCTGAAATCTGTTTACTATAAAATAAATCATTGTTTTCGGCTTGTTAGAATACCCGCCTACAACCTCGATACGAGTCATACCGCTTTCGAAGGCATCTGAAAGAATCCAGCAGACGTCGTCGGGCTCTGTTGTTATAATCATAGCACACTTTGCACGGTCAAAGCCTTCTACGATAAAGTCTACCGTTTTTAAAGCAGCACCGTAAGCCACTATTGAATAAAGAGGTAAAATCCAGCTTTTCAAAAGAAGACCGCAGATAATATATAGTGTTACGTTATAAATCATAACGAACGTACCAACGGTAATACCAAGCTTCTTTGCAAATATTACCGCCATAACCTCGATACCGTCCATAGCACCGCCGAATCTTATTGCCATACCGCTTCCGATACCTGAAATCATACCACCGAAAAGAGCGCATAAAAGCAAATCAGTGCCTGCAAGGGGTGATGCTAGGTTTACGTCAATTGGCAAAACATCTGTAATAAGATATGCAGAAAGTGAATAAATAGCAACCGTATAAACGGCACAAACGGTAAAATGCACACCTTGCTTTTTCATACCGTAAACAAAAAGCGGAATATTAAGAACTAAAAGGAAAATTGACAAGGTTAAATATTCGGGTGTAACCTGAGCAAGAAGCATTGACGTACCCGAAATACCGCTGTCATAAAGCTTTACGGGACTTAAAAAGCAAATTACGCCGAAAGCATTTATCATACCTGCAAGAGTGAGCATAATAAAATTTTTCACTCTGAATTTTTTTATTTTATTTAATATTATTTCTTTTTTAGAAATATTCTGCTCCATTTTTCTCTCCGTTCTCTTTTTTCTTATATGATATTATAGCATATTTACTGATTATATGCAAATTTTAAAGCCTTGCACAGTTCATGCAAGGCTTTACACTTTATCTCATTGTATTCTTAAGGAAATCAACTGCTGCCTTAATATCCTTTGCGGGGTCGTCCCCTACCTCACGTTCAATTGTAAGGAAGCCGTTGTAGCCGATTTCTTCAAGTGCTTTAAGGTAAGCGGGGAAAGGAACGCTACCTTCGCCAAGAGGAACCTCGATAAATGAATCCTCAGTAACGATAACGTCTTTCTTAATACCGTAAACGATTTCGGGGTCTTTGTAGAAAATCTGCTTACCGTCTTTTGCGTGTGTATGTACGATATATTTTTTAAGATTATGAACTGCCTGAACAGGGTCATCACCTGTAACCATAACCAAGTTTGCGGGGTCAAGGTTAACACCGACGCCTGTAGAATCAAGGCTATCAAGGAAGCCCTTTAAAACTGCGCTTGTTTCAGGACCTGTTTCAACTGCAAAGTGAGCATCAATAGAATCTGCATATTCTGCAAGCTCGTGACAAGCCTCCTGCATAATTTTATATCTGTCGTGGTTGGGGTCACTGGGAACAACACCGATATGAGTTGTAACAACGTCTGTTTCAAGCTCCTTAGCAAGGTCAAGAATTTTCTTTGAAAAATCAACTCTTTCTCTGTTTTTATCAGCGTGGATAAATCCACCGCCACCAAGGTCACCGCAAAGGGCAGAGATTACAAGACCATTTGATTTTACAAGGTCTAAAAACTCTTTTCTCTTTGAGCCAACAAGCACATCGGGTGACATTTCGCCACTTGTAGCGTAAACCTGAATACCCTGTGCGCCACATTCAGCCGCTTTTTTTACTGCGGTGGGAATGTCTGTGCGGAAGCTGTTGATGATAATACCAATAGGAAATTGTTTCATAAAAAACACCTCAAAAAATATATTTTAATTTATTTTTTTAATTATTTACATTATTATTCTGAAATTCCTGCATTTCGGGAGAAAGTGTTGATTGTGCAGGTTGTGTGGGTTGTACGGGCTGAGCCGGTTGAGCAGGCTGATAATACTGCTGTGCAGGTTGATTATTCTGCATAGGCTGTGTGGGCTGATAATAAGGCTGTGAAGGTGGCGCATACTGAGGTTGAGCGTAAGCACCGGCACCAGAATTATAACCCTGCATATTTGACGGAGGCACGTTGGGTGCATATCCATAGGGTTGTTGGTTGTTATAGTTATATGCACCGTAACCGTTTTGCATCTTCTGCTGATACATAGCAGCCCTTGCCTTTTCAATAGGTCCGAAAAGCTCTTTATATTCTTTAAGCTTCTTACGTGTTTTAAAGAAGAGGATAACAAATACTATGAATACTAAAGGTAAAATAAATGCTAAAATAATAACAGCAAAAACAACACCGGTCATATCGTCGCTATATTCATAATAATCGTCTGTAAGCATATCTCTTTCAAGGGCATCTATATAATGCTCTGCCTTTGAAAAATCATGGTTTTTTGAAAGCTTTTCACCGTCGTAATATGTACCGTTTACAAGAAAAGTTCTCATAAAATCCTTAAGATAATCGGGCTGTTTACCCTCCTCTTGTATACCTGAGCTTATTGTTGTGTAAACAACGAAAAGATTTTCTTCGGTAGTTAAAATATAAGCGAATATATCGTCTGAATATAATTCGTTGTCAACAGTACCGTAAACGTAGCAAGCGCTGATACCGTTGATATCGCCTTTTTCTAATTTTTTAATTTCAGCAAAGCCGGTTCCTTCAGCATCGTAGAAGAAATCTTTAAATCTTTCCTCAATAATGTTTTCAGGAGTTTTTTTGATACCATCGGGGAAACGCAGGTTACCCTCGACAACTATTTCTATTCCGTCATAGGAATATTCATTTTCGAGATAATAGTGGCTATCTCCGTAATCGGTGCAAATTTCAAAGCCATCGGGAAGCTCAACATAAAATTTATCATTTGAAAGAGCATTTCCCTTTGCTGAAGCAGTTATAACACCGAAAGCCATTATAAATGCTAACACAAGTGATAAAATAGCGATACTTTTTTTCATTTTAAAGCCACCTTTTATTCATTTTCATCCGCCTATGAGCTTGAAGCTTATAGGCAAGATTATTTAATGTTTTATGAATTCACCGTTGGGTCTTGTGGCGGTATGGGGGTTTCTGTAGGTGACGTAGGTGTATCCACGGGAGATACGGGCGTACCTACTGGCTGTTGATACATATCCGCCTGTTGAGGTTGTGCGTTATAGCCTTGAGCACTGTAAGACTGCTGATTATAACCGTAAATATTAGGTTGAACGGGGTTAGGATTGTTATAATAATTTAATCCCTTAAAGCCGTAACGAGCCTCGTATTCATCAAGCTTTTTCTTATTCTTATTATATTTAACACCAAATACTATAGCAAGAACTATAAATATAACCGTAGGTAAAATTAAAGTGAAAATGCACACAACTATCACGATTACTGAAAAGCCTTCTTCAAAAACTCCTAAAGCTTCTTCATTAAAGATTTCGTCATCAAAAGAACCGTCGTCCCAGTATCCGTCATAGTTTTCCGCATCTGCAATTGTAGCATCTTTATAATCGGGTGCAGATGAAAAATCGTGATTAACAGTTAATTTATCGCCATCAAAATATGTACCGTTAATAAGCACGGTTGAAATTACCTCTTCAAAATCTTCAATTTCAACCTCTTCATACCAGCTTTCGTAAACTATTACGAAAACGTTTTCTTTTGTAGCAAGAAGATATGCACACATTCCGTAATAATATTCATCCTCCTGATAATCTGCTGAATCAAAAGGAAAATATGAAAAAGCACCGTCTATTCTTAAAGCGGAAATACCGTTTACGGTTGCTTTCGTAACCTTTGCATTTTCAATAACGTAGCTACGTTGAGCACCGTAATAATCCTCTACTATTTCAATAGCTTGAGCATTGGAAATAGCCGTAATTCCGTTGGGTGCTTTGTTATTTTCAAGTACTAAAAACTGAATAGAACTCAATTCATAGTCAGAGAAATAATACGTTTCTAAATAACTCATTGAGCCATAAGGGTCGAATTCAAAATCGTCAGGAATTTTTGCGTATAAAATATCTGTATTTACTTCAAAATAATCATTTTCAATAGCTTCATCCCCTGCAAAAGCACTAATACCGAAAAAGCAAGAAGCTAAAAGGCTTATAACTAAAAGTAAAGCGAGCTTTTTAACGTTTTTCATTACATCTGACCCCCTTGATTATTATTAAAGCCTTTATACGAATTGTTGTAATAGGGTGTAGTATTAAAATTATTTACGTTACCGTTATAAATCGGAGAAATGGGACCGAAACGAAGCTCGAATTCCTTAATATCCTTCTTTGCCTTGTTGTTTTTAACGATAAATACTATCATAACTATAAGTGCGGGAAGGCAAAGCATTGAAAACATGTAAGCAACCATAAAAAATATCATTGCTCCCATAAAATCTTCACCGAAAACCTCTTCAAACTCTTCTTCGGTTACTTCGTCCACTATTTCCTCGTCACTTACAATGATTTCTGTTTCGCCGTCAGCACCTCCGATAACGCCAACATCCTCGGCAAAAACAGAAAAGCTACCGAAAATTAAAAGTAAGCACATAATTACGGAAATAAAAATCGTTCTTTTTTTCATTTAAAGTCCCCCTTTTATTTTGTCCCAATATTCTTTAGCCGCTTGCTCTTGCTTGTTTTTGCCGTATTCATAATACCTTGCATTTTTAAGAGCATCGGGTAAATACTGTTGCTTAACCCAAGCATTCGGGTAGTCGTGAGGATAGTTATAAAACTGACCCTTAATCTCTGCATCTTCACCGTCAAAATGCTTATTTTGAAGATGCCTTGGAATAGGACCGTTTTTACCTTTTTTAATATCGTCCATAGCGGCATTAACTGCGTTATGGGCTGTATTAGATTTAGGTGAATTACACACTAAAATCACTGCATCTGCAAGAGGTAGCCTTGCTTCAGGCATACCTACCTGAAGAGCAATATCCGTTGCCGCCTTTACAATAGGTAAAATCATAGGGTAGGCAAGACCAACGTCCTCAGCGGCACAAACTAAAAGTCTTCTTATTGCCGAGGTCATATCTCCTGCTTCTAAAAGCCTTGAAAGATAGTGAATTGCAGCATCAGGGTCAGAGCCTCTCATTGACTTCTGAAAGGCAGATAAAATATCGTAATGCTCGTCACCCTCCCGATCATATCTTAAAGCACTTTTTTGCGTTAATTCCTTTGCATTTTCGAGAGTTATTATTCTTTTTTCGTTTTCTTTAGGTTTTGCGGCTGCTAAAACGCAAAGCTCAACCGAGTTAAGAGATTTTCTTACGTCACCACCGCAAGCAGTTGCAATATGAAGAGAAACACCGTCTTCAACGAGAAACTCTTCCCCTTTTTCTTCTGCTAAAAGGTCAAAGCCTCTGTTAACTGCTTTTTCTACCTCACCCGGCGTTACATATTTGAATTCAAATACTGAAGAACGGCTTAAAATAGCACTATAAACGTAGAAATAAGGGTTTTCAGTTGTTGATGCTATTAAAGTTATTGACCCGTCTTCAATATATTCAAGTAAGGTCTGCTGCTGCTTTTTATTGAAATACTGAATCTCGTCAAGATAAAGCAAAATTCCGTTTGGTGCGGTAAAAGCATTTAAATCTTCAACGATATCTCTTATATCCTGCGTGCCTGCGGTTGTGCAGTTAAGCTTTCGAAGAGTTCTGTCGGTCTTTTTTGCAATCATTCTTGCAAGAGTTGTTTTACCCGTACCCGACGGACCGTAAAATATAAGATTAGGCAGCTCCCCTGATTCTATTATATTTCTCAAGGGCTTCCCCTCGCCTATAAGGTGCTGTTGACCTACAATATCGTCAAGACTTTGCGGACGTATTCTGTCTGCAAGAGGTGTGTGCATCATATCACCTGCTTTTCATGTAAAATCAGCTATGTAAAATAAACTATCAGTTAAATTTCAAATTCAATTCCGTCATAGGAAACGAGAAAACCAAGCTTTTCGGCTACAGGCACAAGCTCATCATAGCAAAGACCACCGTTATGAGAAAAATGATTCAATAAAAACACAGTTTTTTCGTCTGCATTTTTCTTTAAAAGCCTGTCCTTAACGTCACAGCAAGCCTTTAAGCCCATATGATGAGAATAAGCTGTATCAATTAAAATTGAGGTGCAGTCAAGGGAAACAAAATCAAATTTTATTCCGCTTTTTTCTATGTAATCCCAAGTTTCATCGGGAAAATAACCTGTATCGTGAGCCCAAAGAAGAGCCTTTCCCTCTTTTTCAATAATATAAAAGCAAGGGTTAAGAGCTTGTGCGTGGCTTGCCTTAACAGGTGTTATTTTAAAGCCCTCAATTTCAAAGCTTTTAAAAGGTGAAATCTCTTTATATTCAAGAGCATTTTCGTCTTTCTTTTTAACCTCACCGTCTATAATTTTTTTAAGACTCTCCCCCGATTCCTTTGTAGCGTATACGGGAAGAGGCTTTTTATTTTCTCTTTCTCCCTCTTTACTGTGACCGTATTTTTCAATTCTGTATTTTAAATCGTGAGGGTATAAATGGTCATCGTGACCGTGAGTTATAAGACAAGCTTTGATTTTTCTTAAATCAAGACCGTAGCTTAAAATATGTAAATATGTATCGGCAGAAAAATCTATAAGAATTTTATCGTCAACAGCTGCCTGAGAACGAGTTCTTATATTTTTTCCGCCCCATTTACGAGCATTTTCACAAACGGAACAGCTGCAGAACATAGCAGGGAAGCCCTCTGCCGCACAAGTTCCGTAGATTTTTAATTTCATTCCTTCTATCCCCTGTTTTTTCCACAAAAACTATATCAGTAATTTTTTTATTAATAGAACATTTTCAACTCAAAAAAGCCAACGATAGCGCAGATTATAATAGGTAAAGTTCCGTATTTTTTGAAAAGCAACATTTTCAAGGAATCCTCTGACATATTGAGAATGCTTGCCTTTTCTTTTGCCTTGGTAATGTTCTTTGAAAGCTTTTTAAAATATAGATATGTTCCGAAAATACCTACAGCAATTCGTGACCCTAAAGTCAGAACATAGGTTATAACTATAATATACGCAGGTATTTCTGCATTCTTAATTATTTCATAAAGCTTTACCTGATTTGCAGTTAAGGATACGTCACCGGAGCCTGAATCATACATAAGAATATTAACCATATACTCAGGGTCTTCCTGCAAACAGGCTTGTGATGCCTCGAAATATTCCTCATTTGTCATAAGAGGCAAAGAGGTTATTGCAAAAACCGCCAAATACATAGCAAATACAAGGGCTGCCACCTTATACATTTTTCTGTAAAGTGCCCATGCAAGAGGAACAAAAAATCCTGCAATATTCCATGAAAACGGCTTTTTAATCTTTTCAAAAAGCATAAATCGAGGTAAATAATAATCCTGATTTTTACCTATAGCCGCTACAAAATGAGAAACCTTCTGATTATCAATAAGAACTTCCTGCTGATTTCCTTTTTCAAGCTTGTCCATAATATCCTGAACAATTTTTTGAGGAGACTCTTTTTCATTATTTTCGGAGTTAAAAGCATTATTTGTATCACCGATATAAGCAATTGACTGTGCATTATTTTCAGTATTATTATCTGATTTTTCTTCGGTTTCAACATCTTTAAATTCTACCTCAACAGGCTCGTTTAAGCCGTGCTTGTCAGCTCTTAAGCATTCACCGTTTTCCAACCAACATTCTCTATGATGAGGGGTACCGCAATCGGGGCAGACAACAACGTCATCAGTATCCTTAAAAGCTTGCTTACAAAGGGGGCAAGTGTATTTTGTAAAGTCCATTTTTCGCCTTTCTTCGTCAAAAATTTTTATTTTTTTATATATATTTATTCAATTTTATATTACATTAAGACAATGAAAATTTCAAGACTGTAAATAGTTAAATTTTGTTAAAATTTTTATATAAAAGTTATGAACAATTTTTACGATAAATGTCGATATTTTTTGCCGTTTGGGTTGCAATAAACTATAGTATATGATATAATTCAATAGAATATATATTTTACTTAATATATTAATATACTTATATTGTGTTTTTGGGGTGAAAATTTTGGACAATCTTTTAGATATGTGGAATGCCATATTAAAAGAAATAACAGGTAACGTTTCAGGGGCAGTTATGTCCACCTGGATTAGTGATTTAAAGCCCGTATCATTTGATGGTGACAGCTTAGTTTTAGAAGCATCCTCAGCTTTCAAAAAAAATATTATCAACAATCGTTTTCTTGATGAAATTACAGAAGCTACCGCAAACGTTTTAGGCTTTAAAACAAGAATTATCGTTACCGTTGATGATGAAGCTGCAAAGCTTTCAGACGATGATACCTATAACCAGCAGGTTGCAGCCGCAGAGCTTGACTCGGGCAGATTAGACCCGACCTTCAACAATTTCATTGTTGGCTCAACAAACCAGTTTGCTTACGTTGCAGCGGTTGCGGTTTCAAATAATCCCGGTAGCGTACATAACCCGCTTTTCATTTATGGTGAATCAGGTTTAGGTAAAACTCATCTTCTTAAAGCTATCAGAGCAGAGCTTGCAAGAAAAGCACCGTCAATGAATATTATTTATACAAGCGGTGAAAATTTTCTTAATGAGATTATTGACCATATCACCGAAAAAAATATGTCTGAATTCCATAACAAATACAGAAATGCAGACATTCTTCTTATGGACGATATTCAGTTTATCGGCAAGACAAGCGTTGCACAGGAGGAGTTCTTCCATACCTTTGAAGCTCTTATTAATCAGGGCAAGCAGATAGTTCTTACATCTGACCGTCCCCCAAAAGATATTGCAACACTTGAGGAACGATTAAGAAGCCGTTTCGTTCAGGGTCTTCTTGCTGATATTCAGCCGCCTATGCTTGAAACAAGAATTGCGATTATAAAGAGAAAA
Organism: Acutalibacteraceae bacterium; assembly: GCA_045638585.1. Classification (GTDB taxonomy): domain Bacteria; phylum Bacillota; class Clostridia; order Oscillospirales; family Acutalibacteraceae; genus DTU089. Next base: position 37,318 of record JAZUBO010000034.1, read on the forward strand.
GCACAGGCTTACAATATGCCTATTCCCGATGACGTTGTTGAGTTTGTTGCAGAGCGTCTTAAAAACAACGTTCGTCAGATTGAGGGCGTTGTAAACAAGCTTTACGCAATATACAGCCTTAACCAGACAATTCCTACTATCGGCATTGCAAACGACGTTATCAGAGACATTATTTATTATGCACAGCCTACAGAGGTTACAATCAATAACATTATTGACAAGGTGGCAAGAAGCTTTGGCGTTAACCCTGAGGATATCCGTTCTGAAAAGAAAAAGGCGGAAATTTCAAATGCACGTCAGTTTGCTATGTACATTATGAGAGAGGTAACAAACCTCACCTATGAGGAAATAGGTGTTCAGTTTGGCGGTAAGAAGCACTCTACCGTTATTTACTCATTAGAAGCGGCTGAAAGCAAGATGGAGGACAACCCTCAGCTTAAAACAACCGTTTACGATATAATGAAGAGCATTAAAGACGAGAGAAACGATTAAAAAAATAATCCGTATTTTTTGAACAATTAAACGTCAATGTTTAAAAAGTTATAAACATTACTGACAAGGGTAAATTCAGAGTGTTAATTACTGACATTATTTAACATTTTATGGACAAGCGATGAATGTCCTGAAAACCCAATAAAATCAACTACCGCGAAGGTTTTCTACAAATTAGACAGGCTCTACTACTGCTACTGTTTAATATATTATTTTTGGCAGAAATTTTTATTTTATTCATTCAAATTCAAAATTTTTTTCAACTCTACCGAACGGAGGATTATTTATGAAAATTGTATGTAACACATCAGTTCTTGCAGAAGCTTGTAACATCGTTCAGAGAGGTGTTCCGCAGAAAAGCACTCTCCCTGCAACAGAGGGTATTCTTCTTAATGCTAAAAACTCAAAGCTTACCCTTACAGGCTATGATCTTGAGGTTGGCATTACAACTATTATTGAATGCTCAGCAGAATCAGAGGGTAGCATTGTTCTTAATGCCCGTCTTCTTTGCGACATTTTAAGAAGATTACCTTCCCAAAGCGTTACTATAAGCTCTGATAACCATAACCTTTGCAAAATTACCTCAGGTGAAGCAGAATTTTCACTTGTTGGTATCCCTGCAGACGATTACCCCGAGCTTCCCACAGTTTCAGGAGGTATTCCCTTTGCTATTAAACAGGGCATTCTTAAAAATATGGTTAAGCAGACAATTTTCGCTGTTGCTATTCAGGACATTAAGCCCGTTCACAAGGGTATTAAATTTGAGGTTGAAAACAATAATTTAAGACTTATTTCCTGCGACGGCTTCCGTCTTGCTATAAGAAACGAGCCTATTGAATATGCAGGCGACGATATGACCTTCGTTGTACCAGCTAAAACTCTTTCAGAGGTTGTTAAATTAGCAGACTATGATGAAACAAACATCACTTTCTCAATCGGCAAAAAGTTTATTCTTTTTGAAATCGGCAATTACAGAATTATTTCCCGTCTTTTAGAGGGTGAATTCTTTAATTATAAAAATGCAATCCCCTCTGAAAGCTCAACAAAGGCAAGAGTTAACCTTAAGCTTATTCTTGACAGTGTTGAAAGAACCTCTCTTCTTATCACAAGCAAAATTAAAAGCCCTGTAAGATGCGTTTTTGATGAAAATACAATAAGAATGTCAAGTGCAACCTCTCTCGGTGCTGCAACCGATAAAATTCCCGCTTCTATTGAGGGTAAAAGAGTTGAAATCGGCTTTAATAACACATATCTTATTGACTGCTTAAGAACAGTTGACGTTGATGAGGTTAATATTGAGCTTTCAAGCCCAGTTTCACCTATTATCGTGAAGCCTATTGAGGGTGATAACTTTATTTTCCTCATTATTCCTATGCGTCTTAAAAACGAAAATATTGGTTAATTAAAATTCCAATGCTATAATAAAAAGTTATAAACATTTTTACGGAAGATTGTAGAATAATGAAAATAAAAGTTAAGGTTGCTCAAAAAGAGCATAAAGAGTTTATTTTAAAAGGTGAATATATCCGTCTTGACGACCTTTTAAAGAATGTTGGCGTTGTTAACACAGGCGGCCACGCAAAAATTATCATTCAAGACGGTGAAGTTAAAGTTAATGGTGAGGTCTGCACAATGCGAGGCAAAAAAATGCGTTCAGGCGATTGTGCAGAGTTCGACCACGTTATTTATGATGTAAAATAAATGGCAAATTGAAATTGTCAAGTGGCAAATGTCGGGACCTGCGGTCGCCATTATAAAGCTTCTCAACAATTTAATTTGATAATAAAACTAAAAATATGCGAAGCCATCTGCAAACTGGTATTTGGCATCTGGTGACTAACGACTAAACAAAGGTAAACGGTGAAATTATGACGGTAGATTCTGTAAAACTGAATAATTTCAGAAATATTACCGATTTAACTTTATCGGCTGACCAAGGAGTTAACGTCATTTTCGGTGAAAATGCCCAGGGTAAAACAAACATTCTTGAATCTATCTGGCTTTTTACGGGTTGTAAAAGCTTTCGCGGGGCCAAGGATGCGGAATTTTTAAAGTTCGGTGAAGATTTCGCAAAAATCAACCTTAATTTCAGAGATAATTCAAGAGAAAAGCAGTCTGAAATCATTTTCAGTGAAAAAAAGAAAAACGTTTCCTTAAACGGAATTCAGCTTCGTTCATCTGCAGAGCTTATCGGCTCGTTTTATGCTGTAATTTTTTCACCCGTTCATCTTTCTCTTATTAAAGACGGTCCGGGAGCAAGAAGAAAATTTCTTGATACCGCCCTTTGTCAGCTAAAGCCACAGTATGCAGAGTATCTTGCGTCATACAAAAAGGTTTTGATGCACAGAAATGCTCTTTTAAAGGATTTATATATGAGTCCTCAATTGTATGACGTTTTAGATTCCTTTGACGACCAGTTAGCAAGATATTCTGCGGCAGTTATAGTTGAAAGATTAAAATACATAGAAATTCTTTCTGAATATAGTATGAATATATATTCGGGAATTTCGGAAAATAAAGAAAATATTTCGGTTTTTTATTCAAAATCAAAAGAAATAGATAAAAACAGTTCACCGAAAGATATTTATATTGGGGAGCTTGAAAAAATAAAAGAAGCTCGAAAAGAAGACGTTATTTATAAAACAACCTCTGTCGGTCCTCATAGAGACGACATTGAAATTCTTATAAACGGTGTCAGTGCGAGAAGCTTTGGCTCGCAAGGTCAGCAAAGGTCTTGTGCATTAGCTTTAAAGCTTGGTGAATCGGAAATAATTAAAAAGGTTACCGGTGAAACACCCGTAGCTCTTTTAGATGACGTTATGAGTGAGCTGGACGAAAAACGTCAGGATTACGTTTTAAACCACATTACCGACAGACAGGTTTTTCTCACCTGCTGCGACCCGTCACAGGTTTTAAGGCTGTGCGGTGGAAAGTCCTTTGAGATAAAAGGCGGTGAAGTAATCTAGTGTTTATTCATATAGGTCACGATACCGTTGTTTTAGATAAAGAAATTATCGGCATTTTTGATATGGATAACACAACGGTTATGAAAAAGACTATAGATTATCTTAATAATGCCGAAAAAGAGAAAAACGTTGTAAACGTTGCTCCCTTTGAATTACCAAAATCATTTATTGTTTGCCAGACTAAAAAGGGTAAGAAAATATATATTTCTCCCGTTGCGGTTGGCACGATTTTAAGACGAATTGAGTCGGGCAAGGCTCATCATTAATTTAAAGCCCATTATTACTCAATTTTATTCAATTAAGGAAATAATTAAAATTTATATAATTATTTGAATTTTCTACGGAGGTCAGAAAATTGGACGAAAACATTATTAAAACCGAAGAAGAGCTTCGTCAGGAAGCTTTGGAAGATTCAGTAGTTCTCACTGAAGAAGCTATTGATACCGTAGTTACCGAAAAATACGATGCAAGTGCTATTCAGGTGCTTGAAGGTCTTGAAGCAGTTAGAAAAAGACCCGGTATGTACATAGGCTCAACCGGTCCTAAGGGTCTTCACCACCTTGTATATGAAATCGTTGATAACTCTATCGACGAGGCCCTTGCAGGATTCTGTACTCATATCGAGGTAGAAATACTTCCCGGTGACATTATTACCGTTCGCGATAACGGTCGTGGTATCCCCGTTGGTATAAACGAGCAGCAGGGTCTTCCGGCCGTAACCGTTGTTCTTACCGTTCTTCACGCAGGTGGTAAATTCGGCGGTAGCGGTTATAAGGTATCAGGCGGTCTTCACGGTGTTGGTTCATCAGTTGTTAACGCCCTTTCAGAGTGGTTTGAGGTAGAGGTATCTCAGGATGGTCACGTTCACTATCAGAGATTTGAAAGAGGTACGCCTACTTGCGATTTAAAGGTTATAGGTGATACTAATGAAACAGGTACACTTATAAGATTTAAAGCCGACCCCGAAATATTTACAGAAACAACCGTTTATGAGTTTGAAACTCTTGAAAGAAGATTAAGAGAACAGGCTTTCCTTAATGCAGGTCTTTCAATTTCTCTTACTGATAAGCGTGACGTTGACGAGGTTAAAGAAATTTACTGCTTTGAAGGCGGTATTTCATCCTTCGTAGAATTTGAAACTAATAAAAGAGGACTTAAGCCCTTACACGAAAAGCCCATTTCATTTTCTGCTGTAAGCGGTGACAGAGAAGCTAACATTGCTCTTATGTATAACGATAGCTACAACGATTTAATCTTAAGCTTCGCTAACAACGTAAGAACAATTGACGGTGGTACTCATGAAAACGGCTTCAAAACTGCTTTAACAAGAGTTTTCAATGAATACGGTAGAAAATATAAGCTTTTAAAGGATAACGATAAAAACCTTTCAGGTGATGACGTTCGTGAGGGTCTTACCGCAGTTATCAGCGTTAAGCTTACAGAAGCACAGTTTGAAGGACAAACAAAGGGTAAATTAGGTAACACCGATATTACACCCCTTGTTTCAAAATGTGTTTATGAAAAGCTTTCAACATATTTTGAAGAAAATCCGTCAGAGGCAAAGGCTATTTTCAGTAAAGCTCTCGATGCTTCAAGAGCAAGAGAAGCAGCCCGTAAGGCAAGAGACAGTGCAAGAAAATCTGTTCTTAAGAGCAACTCTCTTCCCGGTAAGCTTGCTGACTGTATTGATAAAGACGCATCAAAAACTGAAATTTACATCGTCGAGGGTGACTCTGCGGGCGGCTCTGCAAAAGCAGGCCGTGACAGAATGATTCAGGCAATTCTTCCTCTTTGGGGTAAAATGCTTAACGTTGAAAAGGCAAGAGTTGACAAGGTTATCGGTAACGATAAGCTTACACCCGTTGTACTTGCTTTAGGTACGGGTCTCGGTGAAGATTTCGATATAACAAAGCTTCGTTATGACAAAATTATTATCATGGCCGATGCCGACGTTGACGGTGCGCATATCAGAACACTTCTTCTTACCTTCTTCTTCCGCTATATGCCCGAGCTTATTAAACAAGGTCACGTTTACCTTGCACAGCCTCCGCTTTACAGAATAAGTAAGGGTCAGAAGCATCAATATGCTTATTCTGATGAAGAAAGAGATAAAATTATGGCTGAGGTTGGAACAGGTTTTTCAATTCAGCGATACAAGGGTCTTGGTGAAATGGACCCCGAGCAGCTTTGGGATACAACAATGAATCCCGAAACAAGACTTATGTTAAGAGTTACAGTTGAAGATGCTGAAAAAGCAGATGAAACATTCTCAATTCTTATGGGTGACCAGGTTGAGCCCAGAAGAGAATTTATTGAGAAAAACGCGAAATACGTTAAAAATCTTGATATTTAAGAAAGGGAGGATTTAAAAGATGGACGAATTTAATGAAAAAGCTGAAGGCGTCACTCAAGGTGTAAACAATCTTCCTGACCCTTATGCAAATCAAAGAATCATAAACGTTGAAATTAATAAAGAAGTCAGAACAGCTTTCCTTGATTATTCAATGTCTGTTATTACCGCCCGTGCTCTTCCCGATGTACGTGACGGTTTGAAGCCCGTTCACAGAAGAATTCTTTACACAATGTATGAGAACAGCCTTTATCCCGACAAGCCCCACCGTAAGTGTGCGGACACAGTTGGTTCTGTTCTCGGTAGATACCATCCCCATGGTGACGCATCTGTTTACGATGCAATGGTAAGACTTGCACAGGATTTCTCAATGAGATATATGCTTGTTGACGGTCACGGTAACTTCGGTTCAATTGACGGTGACCCGCCTGCTGCATACCGTTATACAGAGTCAAGAATGAGCAAAATGGCTTTGGAAATGCTCACAGATATTGAAAAAAATACTGTTGACTTTGTTCCTAACTACGATGACCGACTTAAAGAGCCTGTAGTTTTACCCTCAAGATTCCCCAACCTTCTTGTTAACGGTTCACAGGGTATTGCCGTTGGTATGGCTACAAATATTCCGCCTCATAATTTAGGTGAGGTTTGCGGAGCTATCGAATGTCTTATTGATAACCCCGAAGCAGAGCTTGAGGACCTTATGGAGCATATTCAGGGTCCCGACTTTCCCACAGGCGGTATCATTATGGGTAGGGCAGGTATCAGAGCTGCTTATGCTACAGGTCGAGCAAAGATAATTGTTCGTGCAAAAACAGAAATCGTTGAGATGAAAAACGGTAAATTTAAGATTATTGTTACCGAAATTCCTTATATGGTAAATAAAGCAAGACTTATTGAGTCTATTGCTGACCTTGCCAAAGAAAAAAGAGTTGAGGGTATCGACGATATCAATGACTATTCATCAGATAAAACAGGTATGCACATTGAGATTGAGCTTAAGCGTGATGCTAACCCTCAGGTTGTGCTCAACAAGCTTTTCTCATTTACACAGCTTCAGTCAACCTGTGGTGTAATTCTTCTTGCTCTTGATGAGGGTCAGCCGAAAATTCTTACTCTTAAAGAAATTCTTCAGAAATATATTGACCATCAATGCAATATTATTGTAAGAAGAACACAGTTTGACCTTAAAAAAGCGCAGGAAAGAGCTCACATTTTAGATGGTCTTGCTAAAGCTATTGATATTGTTGACGAAATTATCGCAACAATCCGTGCTTGTAAGGGCGGTCAGGCAGAAGCAAAGACTGCTATTATGGAAAAATTTGATTTTGATGAGGCTCAGGCAGCAGCTATTGTTGCTTTCCGTTTAGGTCAGTTGGCAGGTCTTGAAATTCTCAAGATTACAAATGAATTAAACGAGCTCAGAGAAAAAATCAAGGATTACGAATCAATTCTCGGATCTCACGAAAGAGTTCTTAATATTGTCAAAGAAGAGCTTTCCGCTATCAGCAATAAATTCTCTGATAAGAGAAGAACAGCTATTGAAAACGTTAGAGGTGAGGTTGATATTGAAGACCTTATTCCTGAAGAAAAATGTATGTACACCTATACTAATATGGGTTACATTAAGCGTCAGCCCGTTGACCAGTTCTCAATTCAAAACAGAGGCGGTCGCGGTGTTAAGGGTATGACCCGTCGTGAAGACGATTATGCTGAAACTATGTTTATTGCATCCTCTCACGACCATATTATGTTCTTTACAACCCGCGGTAGAGCATACAGACTTAAGGGTTATGAAATTCCCGAGGGTAGCAAATCAAGTAAGGGTACAAATATCGTTAACATTCTTCCCCTTGAAGCAGGTGAAAAGGTTTCCGCTATGATTCAGGTGCCTAAAGAGGATGACGGCTCATATATTTGTATGGTTACCCGAAAAGGTATCATCAAGCGTTCTTTACTTGACGTATTCAAGAACATCAGAAAGAACGGTATTATCGCAGTTAGCCTCAGAGAAGATGACGAGCTTGCCTGGGTAAGACTTACTACAGGTAACGACCAGCTTCTCGTTGCAACAAAGCTTGGTATGTGTATTCGTTTCAATGAAAGCGATGCAAGACCTCTCGGTAGAACTGCAAGCGGTGTTAAGGCTATCACTCTCAAAGAGGGTGACGAGGTTATCGGTATGTGCGTAATGTCTGAAGAGGGCAAGCTTCTTACAGTTAGTGAAACCGGCTTCGGCAGAATAAGTGAAAACAACAATTACCGTTTACAGTCAAGAGGCGGTAAGGCTCTTAAAAACTATCATATTGATAAATACGGTCAGGTTGCAGCAATTAGCGCAATTGAAGAGGATGAAGATATAATTCTCATTTCTCAGGACGGTATTATTATCAGAATTCCTGCAAGTGCAGTAAGAGTTTGCGCTCGTCCCTCAAAGGGTGTTAAGGTAATGCGTCTTGGTGAGGGTGACAAGGTTGTTACTCTTTCAACTACTGAACACGATGAAGAAGAAATCAACGGTGAGGTAGAGGATGACGGTACTGCTGCTGAGGGTGCAGGGGATACCTCTGAAGATAGTGACGATACAGAAGTAATTGATAACGAAGAAGAGGTTGCAGACGGTAACGAAGTAGCCGAAGAGGAATAAGTTATGTCTGAAAATTACGGAAAAGGGGATAAAAAAGCTAAAAATAAGACCTTAAAGAAGATACTTATTTCTGTTTTAAGTATATTTTTAGTTTTAACTATTACTGTTACCGCATTTGTTATTGATAAATTCAATAAAATGGGTGAAAAAATAGACGAAAACCCCCAAGAAACCGTTGCTTCTGATGATAATCAAAAAGAAGATATAATTTTTGCGGAAGAACCGGGTAATATCGACGTCGATATCGGTTCTTCCGATTTTAAAGAAGCAATTAAAAAGTGGGCAACCACCGATAACGATAAGAAAATGTCTGATAAAAGCGTGATAAACGTGCTTTTAGTCGGCTTTGACAGTCGCGAGGGCAGTTATTCGGGTAATACAGACGTTATGATGGTAGCTTCTCTTAATAAAAAAACTAAACAGATAAAGCTTGTTTCGTTTTTAAGAGATACTTATTGTTATATTGAAACCGAAAATGGCTCGTGTTACACAAAATTAAATGCCGCATATTCTTTAGGCGGTATTGAATGCTTACAAAAAACCATAGAAAACAATTATAAAATCAAAATTGATAACTACGTTTTAGTTAATTTTGAGTCCTTCAAGGCAATAATTGATGCTATGGGCGGTGTAACTGTTAAGGTTGAGCAGTATGAAGCGGCATATCTTAATGATGTTTACAAATTCAACGTGCCTTGGGGAGAATCGGTTACTCTTAACGGTGATGAAACTCTTCATTTTTGTCAGATGAGAATGTTAGATGCCGACGGTGACGTTAGCAGAACGAGAAGACAAAGGCAGGTTATTGAAGCAATTATAGGAAAGGTTTCAACTGCAACAATTAGTGAACTCAACGAATATATTGACGTTTTTCTTCCATATATTAAAACAGGCTTTAAAAAATCGCAGATTATTTCTTTAGGCGTCAGCGCTTTAACGGGTAAATGGTATTCATATTCTGTTTCAGAGCTTCAGATGCCAACTGAAAACAGCCGTATTTCAAGTAATAACGGTTTATGGATATGGGTTGTTGACTATGAGCTAGCGGCAAATACTCTTCAAACAGAGCTTTACGGTAAATCAAACATAGTTTTAAAAGAAAACAGAGTTTCTATTTTAGATATTTTCAAGGGATAACAGAATTTTTAATGATTTTTAAAATATTTTTTCCTTTTACACAGATTTTACAGAGGCGTGAATTAAATGTTTAAAAACGAACGGGAATACGTTAAAAAAAGAAAAAGCTATTACGGCTTTGCGAAAAATTATCCCGGTAAATTAGGCTCAAGTAAATACGTTATAGGTGAAAGCAGAGCAGTTAAAAAGAGAGAAACCTTAAGAAGCATCCTTATCGGTCTTATTATAGTTCTCATTTTTATCTTTTCCTTTGTTTTTACCTCGGTCTGCCTTGAGATTTCCAATAAAACTCCCGAAAAACAAGAAATTACCCAGCAAGTAGAAGAAAATAACAAAAAAGAAGAAAATAAAAAAACAAAAGATAAAAACGATATCGCTATAGCCCCTGAAAAAGATAATACTAATTAATAGTATATAAATTGTTTAAATAAAGCATAAAAAACAACTACCCGAAAAGAATTCAGTTTTTTCTTTTCGGGTAGTTTCATTTTTAATAGGTATGTTATATATAATAACTTAAATCTCGTTTGCGAAGCAAACATATCGCGTGCGAAGCACATATCGAGCACCGTAGGTGTATATCGCAAATCCGTAAGGATTTATATCGCAAAAAATCCCTGAAAGAGAAATTCTTTCAGGGATTTTTTATAACTTATTCTTCGTCGCCACAGCAACCGCAATCGCAGTCACAATCGCAATCGTCCCAGTCGATGTCAAGCTCAAGCTTTTCACCGCAAGCGGGACATTCGATAAATTCTTCATCAAGCATTTCTTCGTCAAGGAAAATTTCCTCACCGCAAGAGGGGCACTCTACTTCATAGAGGTCGTCCTCATCGTCGCAACAACAGAAATCGTCGTCATCCTCGTCGCAGTAGATGTATTCTTCAAGCTCATCAAGATCTTCGTCGATAGCATCAACGAATTCTTCAACAGCACTGAGGTCTTCATCGATATCAGTAACTGTAAGAGCTAAATCTTCAAGAATATCGAAAATAGCTTCAAAAATCTTTGTTTCTTTGTCGTCCTTCTTAAGGTCAAGACCTTCAGCAAGACCTTTAAGGTATGCAACCTTTTCTGTAAGTGTCATAAAATGACCTCCTTAAAAATCAGAATAATATTAGTTTTGGTAATATTAGTATTGATTATGCTCTTGAGAGATATTCACCTGTTCTTGTATCGATATTGATTTCTTCACCTTCATCGATAAAGAGGGGAACTTTAATTTCAGCACCTGTTTCAAGAGTAGCGGGTTTAGTAGCGTTAGTAGCTGTGTTACCTGCGAAACCGGGGTCTGTTTTAGCAATTTTAAGAGTAACGAATGTGGGGGGCTCTACACCGAAAACGTTACCCTTGTAAGAAAGAATCTTACAAACCATATTTTCTTTAACGAACTTGAAGTTGTCGCTAAGATTTGATGCGTCAACGGGAATCATTTCATATGTTTCCTGGTCCATAAAGTAGTAAAGACCGCCATCCTCATATGAATATTCCATATCTTTTCTTTCAATAAAAGCTGTGGGGAACTTTTCTGTGGGGTTGAAAGTTTTTTCAGTAACGCTACCATTGATAACGTCTCTGATTTTTGTTCTAACGAAAGCAGCACCTTTACCGGGTTTAACGTGCTGGAATTCGATAATAGAATAAACCTTACCGTCCATTTCAAAAGTTACGCCATTTTTAAAATCGCCTGCTGTTACCATAAATAAATCCTCCGAAAATGATTTTCATTTTTCTACATGATAATAGTATAACATTTTGCCCCTATTTTCAAGTGTTTTTTAAGATTTTAGCACTAAACAAGGGCAAAAATGCAATTAAAAATTGATAAGACAATTAATTCTCGTCGGCTATAATGCCTATTCCTAATTCGTCAAGCTGAACATTGTCAACTCTTGAGGGACATTCTGTCATAGGCTCGCTTGCATTCTGTACCTTTGGGAATGCAATAACGTCTCTTAATGAATCTGCCTTAAGAAGCTGCATAATAAGTCTGTCGAGACCGATACCCATACCGCCGTGGGGGGGAGGACCGAACTTGAAAGCATCAAGAAGATAGCCGAATTTCTGCTGTGCTTCTTCGTCTGAAAGACCGAGGAGCTTGAAGATTCTGTCCTGAAGCTCGGGGTTTGTAATACGGATAGAGCCTGAAGAAAGCTCGATACCGTTAAGAACAAGGTCGTAAGCCTCTGCACGAACTGAAGCTTTGTCAGTTTCAAGGTAAGGAAGACATTCAGGGAGGGGAGAGGTGAAGGGATGGTGCATAGCAACAAACTGACCTGCATCCTCATCCCAGTCAAAGAACGGGAATTCAACAATCCAGAGAAGATTAAAGCCGTCACCGATAATGTCAAGCTTTTTAGCTGATTCGTTACGAAGTGCACCTAAAACAGAGAGAACAGAGCTGTTCTTTGTATCTGCAATAATGAAAACAACATCGCCCTTTTCAGCACCTGCTTTTTCGAGAATTGCATTCATTTCGTCTTCAGTCATAAATTTACCGAAGGATGAAGCAATACCGTCGTCGGTAAGTCTTACCCAGGCAAGACCCTTAGCACCGATACCCTTTGCAAACTCTGTAAGCTTGTCGATTTCTTTTCTTGTGTAAACTGAAACTGCGTTTTTAGCGGTGATACCTCTTACACTACCGCCACCCTGAACTGCTGATGAGAATACAGAGAAGCCACAGTCTTTAACGATATCGGTAAGGTCAAAGATTTCCATACCGAAGCGTGTGTCAGGCTTGTCAGAGCCGTAACGCTCCATAGCCTCTTTATAAGTAAGACGGGGAAGAGGAAGAGGAATATCTACACCAAGAGTTTCCTTGAAAACTCTTGCCATATAGCCTTCACCGATTTTAAGAACGTCTTCCATTGTAACGAAAGACATTTCAAGGTCAATCTGTGTAAACTCGGGCTGACGGTCAGCTCTTAAGTCTTCGTCACGGAAGCAACGAGCAATCTGCATATATCTGTCGAAGCCTGCAACCATTGAAAGCTGTTTGTAAAGCTGGGGTGACTGGGGAAGAGCATAGAAGCTACCCTGATGAATACGGCTGGGAACAAGGAAGTCTCTTGCGCCCTCGGGAGTTGACTTGATGAGCATAGGTGTTTCTATCTCAATAAAGCCGTTTTCGTCGAAATAGTCACGGGTAATCTTTGTTACTTTGTGACGGAAAAGAATATTTTTCTGTAAATCGGGACGGCGGAGGTCAAGATATCTGTATTTAAGTCTTGTAAGCTCCGCAGTCTGACAGTTTTCAACGATATCAAAGGGAGGAGTTTCGCTTTTTGAGAGAACTCTTAAATCCTTAACGTCGATTTCGATGTCACCTGTGGGAATTTCAGAGTTTTTAGAAGACCTTTCACGAACAACACCCTTTGCCATAAGCACGAATTCACTTCTTGCCGCAAAAGCCTTTTCAAAAATTTCCTTGTCTGTATTTTCGTCAAATGCTAACTGAACAATACCTGTTCTGTCACGTAAGTCGATGAAAATAAGAGCACCTAAGTCACGTTGCTTTGCAACCCAACCGCAAACGGTAACCTCTTCACCGATGTTTTCAGCGCGAAGCTCACCGCAGTAAACGGTTCTTTTAAGACCGTTCATATTATCCATATTAAAAACGTCCTTTCACAGAGAGGATAGCTTATCTACTCTATCCACCCTAAAACAAATTGATTACTTTTAAAAATAGCTTATTTAATGTTAATTTTCTTCTGAATTAAATAAACTGTGGGGTAATGAAGACCGATAGCGGCTAAAAGACGGAAAATAGATCCACAAATAGCTATACCTAAGCCTGCACCGCCCATAGCGGCTTTAGTTCTTGCGATATCGCTTGTAAATTTAACTGTATCTGAGGTAACAACGAAGCCGATGGGGAAAAGGTCGGAAAGCTCGGTTGTTAAAGACTGAACAACAAGGAAAATAACGAAGAACATTACAATTGTGCCGATATTACCGAATTTTGAAAGCGGTGAGATGTTAGAGAGGGTGATGCTCAACTGAAGAGCCTGTACCATAACTAAGGTGATTACCGCAAGAGAAATAAGGAAGAATATAACACCAATGGAAATTGTAAGGAAAGAGGGTACACCAAAAATAGAAAGGATATCCTCAACGCTGTCTAAAATCTGGTCACCTAAAGTCTGCTGTACCTGATAAACCCACAAGAAAAGAGAGCCTATAAAAAGCGAATAAACAGAAAATACCCAGATAAGACCGGAAACTGTTTTAGAAACAAGCAAAGAGCCCGTTTTAACGGGAAGTGTAAGTGTAAGGTAGCCTGCTCTTCCAAACATCGTTTTAGAAAACATAAGAGCAACGGCAATAAGCATTACGATGCAAGCAAAGCCTAAAGCCATAAAAACAAGCATACCGCCTAAAACCTTAAAAGCTTGCTGTTTTGTAGTTAGTGTAAAAATTTCAGCACCAACAGCAATAAAAGCAATACAAAGTAAAATTGTTGATATTGAATGCCACTGTGCTTTAAGGTCATTTTTTAAGAGCTTACCAAACATTGTTGAATACCTCCTTGAAAATGTCCTCAATTGTTTTTCCGTCTTTTGTAAGAGAGTCAACGCTGTCATTTATAAGCACCTTACCGCCACCGATAAAGAGAGCGTGAGAGAAAACGGACTGTAAATCGTTTATAAGATGGGTTGAAATAAGAAGAGTTGATTTCTCGGCATAGTTTTCCATAATGAAATCAAGAATACTTGACCTTGTTGCAGGGTCAACACCACCCATAGGCTCGTCGAGAATGTAAAGCTCTGCCTGTCTTGACATTACAAGAGAAAGAAGTAGCTTTTCCTGCATACCCTTTGACATTGTTTTTGCTTTCTGCTTCTCGGGAAGACCGAATTTCTTAAGCATTTCAAGAGCTTTATTTTTATCGAAATCTGAAAAGAAATCGTTGAAATAATCAACTGCATCTATATTTCTCATCCAGTCGTGAACAAAGGTCTGCTCGGGAAGATAAGCAGTAAAAGCCTTCGTTTTTTCACCCGGTACACAGTCGTTTATAAGCACAGAGCCTTTGTAATCGTGAATAAGACCTGTGAGAATTTTCATAAGTGTTGTTTTACCGCAACCGTTAGGGCCGAAAAGACCGATAACCTCACCCTTCGGGAGGGTAAAAAACATATCGTTAAGCACGGTATTATCGCCATAAGATTTAGATAATCCCTGGACAGAAATAATATCCAAAACTATTCCTCCTATCAAAGAAATACAAAATAATTCAATTATATATTTTACACCCGAAAAGGCAATTAGTCAATAGAAAAAGTAAGTAAGGAGTGAGGAGTTAGGAGTGACGGAACTGCGTTGCAATTATAAGTGGCAAGTGGCAAATGGCAAATGGCAAATGTCGGGACCTGCGGTCGGCATTATAAGCTTCGCAGGGAGCAACAAATTCAATAAAACGAAAAAATTATCCAAGGCGGTGTACCTCTCTTGTGAAGAGAGGGGGACCGACACGGAGCAAAGCGGAGTGTTGGTGGAGAGTTATAGTGCCGCAAGGCACGTATAATAAAATCCTTTACCTATTATTCTCTATATTCAGGAGCAATTTTCACACCATTTTCCAAAGCTTCACACACGTTATTTATTATTAATCTTACTTCTTCAATATCTTTATTAACCTCTGTATTTTCAACTTTTAAAACATAGAAACCGAGGTTTTCAAGATATTCTGCTCGCTTATTATCATATTCTTTATTTTCTTCGTAAAAATGCTGATAACCGTCAATCTCGATTATCAATTTTAATTTAGGATAATAGAAATCTACAATATAGTTACCTATTATTCTTTGCTTGTGAAATTTCGGCACACGACCTTTTAAAATCTGATACCAGACTTTCTTTTCTTCATCGGTCATATTTTTTCTCATTTTAACGGCATATTCTTTTAATTCGGGATTTATGGGTAATGGTTTTCTTTTATCCATTTCTTGCTCCTTTACTTTTTCGTGGTGGGTAGTTTATTCCAATTGAATCTTACGATTCAACTACGCTCCTTTGTCGCGTAGAGAACTCTCCACCGCCCGTTAAACTGTATCGTAAAAATTACTTTATAGGCACGCTTAAAAATTAATAAAATGAGTAAAAAAATTAAGGCGGTCCCCCTCTCTTCGAAGAGAGGTACACCGCCTTTTAAAATTTATTGAATTAGTAAATTGTTTGTTCCCTGCGAAGCCATCTGGCATCCGGAAACTGGCATCTGGCATCTAGCATCTTTAAAATCGGCACGAAGTGCCCATTAATTTGCCACTTGCCACTTGCAATTTGCAATTTTTATTTACGCTTTCTTTCCTGAAACTGCTTTAATAACAAGCAATGTGCCAATCATAAGAGCAATTGCGATGGGAAGAACGATTAACCAGTTTGAAACAAAGCCTGCGATAATGTAAGCAACTGTTGAAACACCTGCTACTGTAAGCGCATAGGGAAGCTGTGTTGAAACGTGGTTAATGTGGTCGCACTGTGCACCTGCAGAAGCCATAATTGTTGTATCTGAAATGGGTGAGCAGTGGTCACCGCAAACAGCACCAGCCATACAAGCAGAAATTGCTACGATGGTAATAGGCTCGCCTGCTTCAAATACGCTGAGCACGATGGGGATAAGAATACCGAATGTACCCCAAGAAGTACCTGTTGCGAATGAAAGACCAACAGCAATAAGGAAGATAATTGCGGGAAGGAATGACTGGAATGCACCTGCACTACCCTCAATAAGCTGTGAAATGAAAATCTTTGCACCGAGAGAGTCTGTCATAGCCTTAAGAGTCCAAGCACAAGCAAGAATCATAATAGCAGGAACCATAGCCTTGAAGCCCTCGGGGAGAGATTCCATAATAGATTTGAAAGTAAGAACTCTTCTGAAAAGATAGAAAATTACTGTAATGATAATTGCAACGAATGCACCGTAAGCAAGACCAACGGAAGCATCAGAGTTTGAGAAAGAATCAATGAAGCTTTCACCGCTGAAGAATCCGCCTGAGTAAATCATACCGATAACACAGCTTATGATAAGAACGATAATGGGAACTATAAGGTCACAAACTCTGCCTTTTTCGTTTACTTTCATCTCTTCAATAGCCTGCATTGTACCGCTTGTGAAAAGGTCGCCCTTTTCTTTTGCGTTGATTTCATGCTTTTTCATAGGACCGAAATCAAGACCTGTTATAGCAAGGAAGAGCATCATTATAATTGTAAGAATTGCATAGAAGTTGTAGGGGATAGCCTGAATAAAGAGGCTGATACCGCTTTCTGCACCTGCACCTCTTGCGAAGCCTGCAACTGCAGCAGCCCATGAAGAAATGGGCGCGATAATACAAATAGGTGCTGCAGTAGCGTCGATAAGGTATGAGAGCTTTGCTCTTGAAATCTTACTTGCATCAGCAACAGGTCTCATAACTGAACCAACTGTAAGGCAGTTGAAATAGTCGTCGATAAAGATAAGAACACCGAGAGCAATTGTTGCAAGCTGTGCACCAACTCTTGATTTGATGTGAGCAGCAGCCCATCTACCGAATGCGGCAGAGCCACCCGCCTTGTTCATCATAGCAACGAGAGCACCTAAAAGAACAAGGAAAATAAGAATACCCATATTGTAAGAGTCTGCAATATTTGAAATAAAGCCATCACTTACAACGTGAACGAGAGTACCCTCAAAATTAAACTTTGCATAGATAGCACCACCAACGATGATACCGATTACAAGAGAAGAGTAAACCTCTTTTGTAATAAGAGCAAGAACGATAGCAACGATAGGAGCAAGTAATGCCCAGAATGTTGCATAAGAGGGGATATCCTCACGAACCTTTTCAATAGCAGCGTTTACGTGGCTTTCAAAGTTTTCGTCAGCTTCAAGGTTGTCAGCATAACTGCCTACATACTCTAAAGCAGAGTCACCGTCAGAAAGGTCATAATCAACTGCACTTTCAGGGTCTTCGGGGTCGTATGTAATTGTGAATGCTGCATCGTCCTCTGCGGCAGTTAAAATAACTGCATCTTCTGCAGGCTCAGCAGCGGTTGCGGAGCAGATAGTACCTAACATAAAAGTAAAAATACACATCATAAGAACCGCAATAAATCTACGTTTTCTTTGGTTTTTCATTTAAAACCGTCCTTTCCGTATTTCCATAAAATACAAAAATATTGTATATTGTAAAAACAATTTTGTCAACAATGTTATATTTTTGTCAAAAAGTGTAAGTATTTCACTTTTTGACAGTGGCAAATTGCAAATGGCAAGTGGCAAATGTCGGAACTGCGTTGGCAATTGTAAATGCGAAATGAAGTTGAAAGTTTGCAAAGTTTATTCCTTTACCGTCATAATTTATCGTATGAGTTAATTGATTTACGGGTACCACCCACCGCCCCGATTCAGTTAATTCTTTCATATACTAACAGGCACGAAATATACATATCACTGTATAAAGTTTATTCAGGGTCGGTCCCCCCTCCTTTTTGCAAGCAAAAAAGAGGGATAGGCTTCGCTACAATTTAGTTTATAGAAAAAACAACAGGTCTGCGATAGCAAATATAATGCCGTCGCAGACCCTTACTTTTTCACTATTCACTTTTCACTATTCACTGCGAACGAAGTGAGCTTCTTAGTCTCCTAAAAGTCCGTGAGCTCTGCCCATCCAATAGGGAAGAAGATAAATATAAGGCATAACTGTTCTCATACCGTTTGCACCGTCAGTACCGGGAAGTGCTGCGGCACGGTTAGCAGATTTCTTGTTGATTGAAACAAATTCTTCTGCACCTGAATCGCAAACGAACTGGTTGCCGTCGTAGTTTACAAGTAAACGTGAGCTATACTCAACAGGGTATTTAAGCTGGGGAGCGCAACCTAATTCTTCGGGTGAGTAGTCGATAACGATATCCTTTCTGTAGCTGTTGTAGGTGGGCCATACAACAAGGTCAAGATTCATTTCAGAAAGAGATTTTGCCGCATTTTCAATGTCACAAGCCTGATTTGTCAATGAGCCGTAAACGATATTGAAGAAGGGAGCGCGTTCAATTTTCT
Organism: Acutalibacteraceae bacterium; assembly: GCA_045638585.1. Classification (GTDB taxonomy): domain Bacteria; phylum Bacillota; class Clostridia; order Oscillospirales; family Acutalibacteraceae; genus DTU089. Next base: position 55,950 of record JAZUBO010000034.1, read on the forward strand.
CGTAATCAAAGTGGTGAGTAAGACCCATTTTGAAAATTTCCTTCTGTGCATCGTTTTCGGTGTACATAATAAGGGGATAAATGTTTGTGAAGTCAAGCTGGTCGTCGATATGAGCGATGTGACAGTCTTCACATTTGTACTGCATACAGTTCATAGCATAGTGATATTTTTCAATAAGCATATCGAAAACCTCGTTATACTTTTCATCACCTGTTACGTGGTATGTAGTTTTAAGGAAAGAAAGAATTTCAAGAGAGTTTGTTCCTCTTTCAAAGAACCAGCGGTCATCGTTGTTAAGAAGCTCGGGCTCCCAGTTTGCCCATGTGGTAGGCACACCGTCAACGTCGCAAAGATGGAAATTGTTTTCGATGATGTGGTCGGTAATCTTTTTAACTACCTCTGCAATTTTCTTTTTCTCTTTTTTATCTGCAACAAGGTCAAAATAAATACCGTATGCAAAGTAATGACCTGTCATTTCGTCACTTGAGGTTTCACCGAGCCATTCACAGTCGGGGTTATCCTTGCAAACGTGCCATTCCTCACGGTTACCTGTACCAAAATAGGGGTCATCGGAATATCTTGTGGCTCTTGCGGTGAAGCCTGATTTACCTGTTACCTCGGTAAGCTTAATCATAGCTTCAACTGCTCTTTTAGCATTTGCCCTTGCTTCGGCACTACCTGTTGCTTTATAACGGAAGCACTGACTTGCACAGTAAAGACCTGTGAAAAGACCGTCATTGTCAGAGTTGGGAAGCCAGCCTGACTCTAAGTCACCGTATTTTCTGAGAATTCTGTCAACGTGGTAGCCCTCGTTTCTCATAAAATATTTTTCGGTTAATTTATCGTAATGATTTGCTTTCTCTTCGAGAGTCATATATTTATGAGTAATAACGCTTATTCCTCGGGGTGTAACTGCGGCAATTGTACCGTTGTCAGACACTGCAAGCTTTGTTACTGTGGGGTGCATAAGCCATGCACCGTATGAGAAATATGAAAGCTTACCCTCAATAAGAGTGATAATACCTGTGTTTGTAGCAAAGTATTTCTTTCCGTCGGGTGCGAAATACATATCGTTGAATGAGCCGTCGGGTACTGAATAAAAATCGTTACCGTTAAACCAATAATTTTTACCGTCGTAAATGTTAAGACCCTCATCAGAGCCAACCCATAAATGACCGAGAGCATCTATCTGAAGACAGTTGATTTTTTTACTCATAACGCCTGTGTTATCGGGGAGAAGCTCTGCCCAATGACGACGTTTACCCTTCATTGATAAAAGACCCTCAACAGTTGAGCCAACGTAAACGGTTTCACCGTATTTTACTTTATTGTTAAGAGCGGCAAGGCAAACTGTTTCGCCGGGAAGATCAACGATTTTCTCGAATTCACCATCTTTTTCAAGATATAAATCTTCCTCTGTAATTAGCCAAACAGAGCCGTCAAGAGCAACGGAAATATCAACAACAGCATTGTCAAACTCTGCAATTTTTTTGATTTTACCTTTTTTGATTTCTGCAAGAGAATTACCTACTGCACCGTAAAGCTTACCCTTTTTAGAGAAAAGCTTTGAAACCTTACCGGGAAGCTTTTTAGCAGCACCATTGTCATATTGAAAAAGGCTTTCACCGTCTGTAAGGTAAAGAGCTTCACCCTCAAAAGCAACGTCGCAGATGCTTTCGGGATTAACACCGTTTTCAGCGGTGATAAACTTTTTATCGTATTGTTTGAATTCACCAAAGTAAAGAGTTGATTTTTTCATAACTACACTCCTATTAAAATATTCACAGTTGAGGTAATTCTATCATATTTACTGCTTTATTTCAAGGCTTTACACCGTCTAAAAAATTCTTGATTTTATACTATGAGAGATATAATATATAATGTATAGATAGAAAACGATATTTAAGGCGGTGAGAAAAGTGAGATATATTGCGGACCACGATTTTCATATTCATTCAACAGTTTCACCCTGCTGCCATGACGAAAATCAAACCCCGGAGGCTATTTTAGAATATGCAAAGAAAAACGGCTTTAAAAAGGTCTGCCTTACAAATCATTTGTGGGATGAAAACGTAAAAAGCGAAGCCGAATGGCACGAAAAACAAAGATTTTCTTGTCTTACATCTGTTTTACCATTACCTCAAGACGAAAACGTTAAGTTTCTTTTCGGCTGCGAGGCGGATATGGACTATAATTATATAGTCGGTATAAGTGAAGAAAGACTTTCAAGGTTTGATTTTATAGTTATACCCACAACCCATATGCACCTTGCGGGGAATACGGTGAGAAAGAAAATTGAAACACCTGAGGAAGCGGCAGAAAGCTGGGTAAAAAGATTTGAAGAATTACTTAAAAAAGATTTACCGTGGCATAAAATCGGTATTGCCCATTTAACCTGCGGTCATATTTTAAAAGGTAAAACGAAAGAGGTTATAAGCCTTATTCCCGACGGTGTTTTATATAAGCTTTTTGAGGATTGTGCCGAAAAAGGAGTTGGCATTGAGCTTAATATGAAAACGATTTCTCTTGATGAGGAAGACAAAAATATTCTTTTAAGACCTTATAAAATCGCAAAGGAATGTGGCTGTAAATTTTATTTGGGTAGTGATTCTCATAAAACATCTGCCCTTATTGATGCAAAAGAAAATTTTGAGGATATAATAACAAGCCTTGATTTAAAAGAAGACGATAAATTTATAATCAAATAAATATTGATTTTAGAGAAATATTGTTATAATATGGAAATATAACCATATCAAATAAGAGGTGTTTATTATGGTAACAATGTTAGAAAATTTATTCCTTCAGATAAGCTCAATTTTTATGAGCTTAATTATTACTATCGGTACTACTTTTGGTGCTTTTGTTGCACCAACAACAACCGAAGCCCAAAATTATAAAGACAGTAACGTTAAAAACGTTATTTACCTTATCGGCGACGGTATGGGTTTTAACCATTTAGAAAAAACAAAGAATGAAAAGGGTATTGAGCTTGTTATGGATACTGTTGCTATAAGAGGCGATGCTATGACCCGTTCTCTTACAGATAAGGTTACAGACAGTGCTGCAAGCGGTACAGCTCTTGCTACAGGTGTAAGAACTTATAACGGTGCTATCGGTGTTTATCTTACAGATAGCCTTGACGTTGTTTCTCACCCCAAAAATATTACTGAGCTTTGCATTGAAAGAGGTATGAAAACAGGTGTTATCACCTCTGACGAAACCTCAGGTGCTACACCCTCTGCATTTTCTGCTCACGAGTCAAACCGTGATAAAACAGAAGGCATTACCGAAGACCAGCTTAATTCAAAAATTGACCTTATATGGGGTGCGGCAAATGGTGTTGCAACAAAAGAAGCCGCAAATTCAAAAGGCTTTACTTACGTTACCACTGATGACGAAATGATGGCACTCAAAGAGGGTAGCAGAAGCTTCGCACAGTTTACTAATAACCTCTGGACATTAGAGCAGTCAGATGAAAACACACCAACTTTAGAGCAAATGACTAAAAAAGCCATCGACTTGCTTGATGATACAGATGAAGGCTTCTTCCTTATGATTGAGGGTGCTCACATTGATAAGCATTCTCATTCAAATGAGGATGAAAATATGATGGAAGCTGTTATGGAATTTGACAGAGTTATCGATTACGTTCTTGATTACGCGGAAAAAGACGGTGAAACCCTCGTTGTTATCACCGCTGACCACGAAACAGGTGCTATCGCTCAAGAGGGCGACAGATATGTATTTACATCAGGCTCACACTCTGCCGCAAACGTGCCGCTTTTAGTTTACGGCTCAAATAAGCTTATTGAAAATGGTGAAACAGTAAATAACTATGAAATTCCTATAAGAATTGCATATATCCTCGGCTTTACAGAAGAAAATTTCCCTCTTGCAGCGTGAGACTGGCGGTGCTTCGCAGGAAGTGAAATATTTAAAATTTGCGAAGCTTTATAATGCCGACCGCAGGTCCCGAAATTTGCCACTTATCACTTGCAATTTGCCATTTGAATCTACGAGCGCAGTGAGTTTGGCGACTGGTGACTTTAAAATTACCGTCGCAGTTCCGAAATTTTCCACTCAATTAAACGAAACTCTTGTAAAAAGTCTTTGAACCTCTCCGTTTAGTCTTTCAAGCTCCTCTTTTGTAGCGGGGGAAGTACCGTCTACCAATTCCTTTGCCGTTTTTTGTGCTTCATAGAGAATTCTTGTATCTGTCATAAGATTTGCAATTCTCATATCGGGTAGACCGTGCTGACGAGAGCCGAAAAAGTCACCGGGTCCTCGTAGCTCAAGGTCTTTTTTAGCAATTTCGAAGCCGTCAGAGGTTTTGCACATAATTTCAAATCTTTCTTGTGCTTCATCGTTTTGTGCATCAGAAAGAAGAATACAGGTGCTTTCCTCCGTACCTCTTCCTATTCTGCCTCGTAGCTGATGAAGCTGTGAAAGACCGAAGCGTTCAGCGTTTTCAATAGCCATAACCGTTGCGTTAGGCACGTCAACACCAACCTCAATAACAACCGTAGAAATAAGAAGCTGAATTTCACCTGAATAAAATCTTTTCATTACCTCGTCCTTTGCTTTGGGCTTCATCTGACCATGCAAAAGTCCCAAGGTACAGTCTGAAAAATAGGTGCTTTTAAGATATTCGTAATATTCCGTCGCAGGAACAAGGTCACTGTCGCTTTCCTCAACAAGAGGGCAAACGATGTAGGCTTGTCGTCCTGCGGCAATATTTTTTCTTATGAATTTATAAATTCTTTCGTGATAGCTTGTTGGTACACAATAGGTTTTAACAGGCTGTCTACCCTTGGGTAACTCGTCAAGCACCGAAATATCAAGGTCACCGTAAATCATCATAGCAAGAGTGCGGGGTATGGGCGTTGCAGACATAACAAGTGTATGTGGGTTGTTGCCCTTACCTGAAAGAGCCGCCCTTTGACCTACACCGAAACGGTGCTGCTCGTCTGTTATAACAAGACCTAAATTATTGAATTCAACGTCATTCTGTATAACCGCGTGAGTACCTACAACGATATCACATTCTCCGCTTTGGAGCATTTCTCTGATTATACGTTTATTTTTAGCGGTAACAGAGCCTGTAAGAAGCTGAATATTTATATCGTCACCGAAAAATGCAGAAAGAGTTTTATAATGCTGATTTGCGAGGACTTCAGTTGGTGCCATAAGTGCCGCCTGAAAACCGTTTTTAACCGCATTAAACATAATAGCGGCTGCAACTGCAGTTTTACCCGAGCCAACGTCACCCTGTAAAAGTCTGTTCATGGGCTTTTGAGATTTCATATCTGCAATTGCCTCAGAAACTGCTCTTTTTTGAGCGTTTGTAGGCTCAAAGGGTAAAGAATTATAAAAAGCTTCAGTATAATCCTTTGTGATAGGTGTTGAAAGCCTTGTAGCACCTGAATTTTTTTCTGTAAGAAGACCCATCTGTAAAAGCAAAAGCTCTTCAAAAATAAGTCGTCTTTTTGCGAGAGCCAGCTCGTCTTCGCTTTCGGGGAAATGGACTGCCTTAAGGCTTTCCCAAAAGCTCATAAGACGATATTTTTTTATAATATAATCGGGAATTATTTCGGGAAGCTGTCCTTTTATCCCGTTTATTGCAGTTTCGGTGAATTTTTCAATAGTTTTTGATGATAAAGCGGCTGTTGCCTTGTAAATCGGTCTTATTCTTTGCTTTCCTTGTGCTTTTTCAAAGCGAGGTGAAAGCATAGTTTTACTGCCGTATTTATCTTGGGTGATTTTCCCGAAGAAAAGATATTCTTCATCCTCTTTAAGCTGGTCTTTTACATATTTATTGTTAAAAAAGGTCACAGGCATATAGTCGTTGCCGTCTGCGATAACTGTTTTTACAAGTATTCTGCCACCGTTCAACTGTACAACTCTTGGGTTTTCCGCAACAATAGCCTTGATGCAAACGCTTTCGTTTATCTCGCAATCTCTTATACCTTTAGTATTGTTCCAGTCTTCGTAGGCTCTGGGGTAGTTTCGCAAAAGGTCACCCACAGAGTATATGCTTTGCTTTGCGAGAGTTTTAGCCCTCGCCTCACCTATGCCTTTTAAAAATTGTACCCTTGTATCAAAATCAACCAAAATATTCACCACCTTTTATTCTATAATCGGCACGAAGTACCCATTAATTTGCCACTTGCCACTTGCAATTTGCCATTTATAAGTGCTAACGCAGTTCCGAAATTTGCCACTTGCCACTTGCAATTTGCCACTTATTTTCCCGTTTCCACCATTTTCATACCCGTAAACCTCTGACCGAATGAGTTTGCCCAGGCTTCGCAATAGAGCTTGTAGTATGAAACGTTGTTTTTCTCTCTGTATTTCTGGAAGAAATTGCACCAGATTACAGAGGGTATAGCGATAACGATATAATAAAGCGGACCTAAAAGTAAGCATTGCCAGGTATGACCGTATTCGTGAATACGGGTGTTGTAGCTCCAAGGGTTAGGCTCTTCGCCTCGGTCCTTCATAAAGATGAAAAGACCCATTGAAAGCCCGCCTGCATTCCAGGGAAGATAAACGATATATGCATAACCGAATTTGCTGTGACGTCTTTTTAAAATTTTAGTGCAGATAAGGTAAGCAATACCGCCAACAATATTTACGGGAAGACCCCAAGTCCATTGAATAATATAAAATAAAATATCTTTGATGATATTTTTCTCTTTTTTCGGTGGCTCTGTTACGGTAATATCAACGTTTTCTATTTTTTCAAGCTTTGCCATTTTATTCTGCCTCCCCGATTTTAATTTCTTCTTTTGCTTCTTCTTTTTTCTTTATAAGAATTACATATTCACCGTTTTCATTCTTTTCAAGAGGGTGCGCTTCGCTTTCAGGGTTATTTTTACCCAACCACGTTTTTTCAAGCTTGTAGCCCGAAAGAAGCTCGCACCTTTCTCTTTCATAGTCGGTAAGAATAACGTTTCCGTATTTATGCTTTGTTGCAATAGCGGCTCTGATCATAGTGTGGTCGTCTTTAGTCATTTTAAATCTTCTGAGCATAAGCCAAGCGATTAAAGCACTAATCATCGGTAAAATTGATATGCAAAGGCGGATACCGAAAAGAGCTGAATCAGTCTGCTCAATATAAACGCCCTCGTTACCCGTAACAAGACCGAAGGACTTAAGAATTAAACCAACCGCAAAGGTCATAATACCGCCTGTTACCTGCTTTATCATAGTGTTGAAGGTGCCGATAACGCCCTCACGACGTCTACCGGTGATAAGCTCGTCAACGTCTGTAATATCGGGTAAAACGTTGTTACTTACAAATCCCAAGCCACTCATACCAAATGGGTAAAGCACCGCACCGCCTAAAATCATAAGTACGAGTGTAAGCATATAATTTCCATCGGGTGCAACGGGCTTTACGAAAAGGGCAATTCCTAAGCCGATTATCATAAAAGGTGTAACTATCGCACCGCATTTACTTTTACCTTTTTTAATAGTAAGAGCATAGTTAAGGGGGAAAGCAAGTGATTCAAAAACACCTGCAAAGGTATTGAAAAGGGGATAGTATCTGTAAAGATTTGCAAGATAAGTTATATAGTAAACGTTTGTAGTAGAATAAAAGCTTCTTGCCATCTGCCAGAAGAAAGACATACAGAAATAATCTCTGAACGATTTGTTTCTGAATACCTGAATATACTCGTCTATTGCAGATTTTATGTCGAGAGGGGGTAATTTTTCATTAAGTGAGCTTGGCTCTTTACAGGTTTTAAAGGTTGCGAAAATTGAACATGCGTAAACCACTGAAAGCACGATACCCGTAACCATAAAGGGCATTTTTGAGTTTTGGGAAAGCTCGTTGCCTGACCCGAAAACAGAGAGGAATATAAGAAGAATAATGTATGAGGGTATCATACCAACCGAATTGAAAATATAGCTTACAGAGGTATACTGTGTTCTCTTGTTATATTCGGGTGCAAGGGTGGGGAGCATTGCCGTATGAGGCACGTCTACCATTGTGTAGGCAGTTTTATAAAGAATGTATGCGAAAGCATAGTAAATTACACAGATAGTCGGGTTTTCTTTCGCATCAAGACCGAAAGAATTCCAGAGCATAGAGTAAGAAATTACAAGAGGTGGTATGCTCCATAAAAGATAACGTCTGTGTCTGCCGTATTTTGACCTTGTTCTGTCAGTAATAAGACCCATAAGCGGGTCGTTTATACCGTCCCAGATAGTAGCTATCATTATAATAAAGGTTGCGTGGCTGATATCCATACCAACAACGTTAGTAAGGAAAACCGTGAAATACATACTGATTATGTAGCCACCGCCACCCATAAATATGTTAGCGAAGCAATATTGAATCATAGGCCAAACGGTGTCAATAAATTTGCCCTCAACACCGATAGCTTGTTTAAATTTCTCTCCCAAAACAATCACTCATTTACTGATAATTTTTTAAGTATTTTTTATAGAATACGACCGAGTTTGCGATGCTTTCCAAAGAAATGTTCTCGTTTTCGCTGTGCACGGTTGCGAACTGCTTGTCATTCATTTCAATAGGTGCGAATCGAATAACACAGTCACAGATTTCGCAAAGATGACGGGCATCAGTACCTGCGGGTAAAATATATGGTGCAGCCACAACGTCGGGGAAAACCTCTGAAATAATTTTTTTAGTGTACGCGAAAGCCTTATGATTTAAGTCTGCAGGCTTAAAATACTCATTGTTTTCACCGGGTACTAATTCAATTCCGTATTTATCGGCAATTTTCTTAATTTCGAGTAAGTCTTTTTCTAAATCCTTATCATCAACGCAACGGATAAATGCCTTTGAATAACAATGCTTTTCTTCTTTATTCATATTGATATCGTTGAATGTACACGTTGTGCCAACCATAGACCCTGCTTGTGCATTTAATTTCGGCATAACAGTTTTTAAAAGTCCGCCAAAGCACCAGAGATTTGAAAAAAGAAGCCGCATAACAAAGGGCGTGTAGGGTGAAAGGTGGGTAAACATTGCTTTCACCTGTGGGTGAAGCCTTGTAATAAAAAGATTTTTTGTATTTATCTCGGTGATAAAAGCACTCATTCTTGCGACGGGTGTGTTTTTGTTTGCCGCAAGACCCTTGTGACCGCCACCGTCTTTAGCATAGCAGTTTAAGGTGTATCTGCCTTTTTCGTGGACTGCCATCATAGCACAGTTGGTTTTTATCATCGGTAAGGGTGGTGAAATAATTGCACCGCCCTCGTCAAGCACCGTTTCAAAGGTGATATTGTTTTCTTTAAAATATTTTAAAGCCTCGGGTATACCGTCTCCACCGATTTCCTCGTTGTGAGATGATGCTATGTAAACGTTACATTCTGGGATAAAGCCCTCACCGAGCAACTCTTCAAGGGCAGAAAACTCTGCAAATAAAGGTGTTTTTGTGTCAATAGTGCCTCTGCCCCATAAGCAACCGTCAAAAATCTCACCGCAAAAGCCCGGGTGAAGCCATTCCCCCGTAGCATCAACAACGTCGTGATGGCTCATAATCATAATATTACGGTTTTCGTCTTTACCTTTTAACTTGTAAACCCAACAGTCATCACTGAATATCATTTTTTCAGTATTTTTGTGAATTAAAGGAAAAAGCTCTTCCATAACAAGACGAAGCTTTTTAAACTCAGTATCATCAAAGCTTCCGTCAACAGAAACTGTTTTGCATTGAATCATTTTTGAGAGCTTTAAGGCATATTCCTTTTGCTCTTCGGGTGTTTTATGCTGTGGTCTTTGTGATAATTTTGGTGCTTTTAGTTTAGCTTTTACTGCATTGAAAACTAAAACGAGAATAAAAGCAGCAATAACAATACCGCCCAAAATAAAGAATCCTTTCAAAACCTCACCCCAATTAAATTATACATAATAAATATATCACTTTTTCATAAAAGAAACAAGAGGAGAAAAAGCTTGCTGTTTTTGCAGATGCCGCATGTTAATATTCGTTTTTATCATAGAGTGGGTAAAGCATATCCGAACCAGCCTTAAATGGCGATGTTTCGGTACTTTTGCCCGATTTGCCTTTGAAAGGCGCCAGCCTGTCTGCAGTCAAATACGACCAAAACTCCTCGAAACCTCGTTCATTTAAGGTCGGAGAATTTTGTGATTAAGTGTTTTTCACTCAGATGAGGCAAAAACGCAGCTAATCCTGACGGATTGGCGAGTATTTTAACGAAATATGAGTGGAAAAGACTATCCCAAAATCTGATTCGGATACACTTTACCCACTCTAGGCAAACGGGTGTAAACTAAATATTTTTTATATGGAATTTTCTTGATTTTTGGTGTTTGATGTGATAGATTTAATTCAGTTAACATTTTGCACCGAAAGGATTTTAAATATGGAATTTTTAAAAGCAGTTCTCGCATTGTTTTTATCATTTATTTCAGCATTTAACATTTTTGACAAACCAAGCGAGAAACCGCCCGTTCGCGAACCCGAGGTATATAACTATGAATACCTTGAATATCCCGAAGAGGCAATTATACAGCCGGGTGAGGCAGGTTTAACATTAAAAGCCTTTTTGAGTCGAGCAGATGATGACGGTGATGAATTATACACTAATGCCCAAGGTTATCAGGATATAAACGGTATAATCAAGTCGCCTTATTTTAATGCTTATGTTGACGGAAGACGAGTTCCTGTTTACGGAACAACTGTTTTCGTAGGTTCAACCCAACAAGGAGCACTTCACTCTTTCTGTGAGGTTTACGTTGATACAACCAAAGATATTTCATTATCTTTACAACTTAATACAGATGATTTTGTTATAAACAAAGTGGATATTTTCCCGTCAAGTATTGATGTTGACTATATTTTCGGTATGAATGTTGTAAATGCGGAAATTACACAGCTCGGTACGTATACTTTCGTATTCAACGATACAGATCAGGAGCATGGATTCACCTTTTTTGTAAAAGAGCTTGTTGATGAAGAGGCCCAAATTGTTGAATTACAAAGACAATACGGTATAAATAATGTTGTTGTGGTAGAAAAAGGTCTTCATAAAAGTCCGTGCTACAATTTTTTCGGCTCAAATGATACAGTTTATTATCTTAAACGTGGTGCATATCTTCTTGCAGAGCACAAATATGATATAAACAGCGAAGCAGATGATTTGCAGGATACAAGTAAACAGGATACTGCAGAAATGAATGCCGGTCAGTTGCCGTTAGGTCTGACCCGTACACCGTATTTAAACTTTACTGTGTGTAATAACGTAAAGCTTCTTGGTAACGGTGTTATAGACTTTTCTCATCTTGACAGACGTGAAAGACGAGGTATTGTTTTTGCCTACAGCAGAGATGTTGAAGTAGATGGTATTAAAATCATAAATCCGGCTGAGTGGGCATTTATTACTTATGACTGTGAAAACGTAACTATTAAAAACGTTGACATTTTCGGCTACAGACAGAATTCTGATGCCTTTGCAATTTGTAACACAAGAAATGCAACCATTGAAAATTCATTCTGCAGAAGCGGTGACGATTTGTTTGACGTTAAAGCCGCCGGTGGTGGAGATGGAGCAATCAGTAAAAACATAACCTTTTCAAATTGTACCGCGTGGAACGGTAAAGCAAGATGCTTTGGTATATGCGGTGAGGTTTTAAAGGATATTCAAGATATTACCTTTAGGGATTCCTCTGTTATTTTCCACGATGCAACCTGGGATTACGACAGAATTCCCGCACTTGCTATCATTGTTGAAAATCAAGGCGGTAGTATTTCAAACGTTAAATTCGAAAATATTGAAATTCATGAGGCACACGGCAGAGCTATCGGCTGTCTTATTTACGGTAGCGACGTAGAAAATTTCAGAATTTCAGACATTGTTTATAAGGATATTACTTATAATTCACTAAAACCCAATAAAGTTGCATCAAACGGCAAAACAACTAACACAATTTCTGCACAGTTTGATAACGTTTATGCCAACGGCAGTAAAATCACTCAGTTAGACAGTAAAAACTTTGAGTATGACCAATATGCGACGATAACGGTGAAGTAAGTGGCAAACTGCAAATGGCAAATTGCAAGTGGCAAATGGCAAATTAAAGGGCACTACGTGCCGATTTTAAATTAAAAATTAACGGATAGTATATTAACACGAAATATACTATCCGTTATTGTTATATTAATTTGTTGCGAAGCTTATAATGCCGACCGCAGGTCCCGACATTTGCCACTTTCCACTTTCCACTTGCCATTTAAAATAGCGTCGCAGACCCTTACTTCTTCACTATTCACTTTTCACTCTTCACTGCGAGCGTAGCGAGCATTATATTCCTTCATACTCAAAAACAGTATCATAAGTACCGCTTTCGAATTCGTATTCTTCATCGTCAAGATAAAGAGTTGCGTGGCAACCGTTGGGGATAGTAAATGTAAATTTACATTCGTTGCCTTTTCCTGTGTATTCCCAGCCTGAAATAATATCACCGTGTTCTGTGATAATTCTTGCTTTTGCGTAGCCGAGAGCCTTGCAGGGAAGCGGACGGAAAATAATATGCTTGTAGCCTGGCTCGTCAAAATCGTAATCGATACCTGCAACTGTTTTATAAAGCCAGTCGCCAACTGCACCATAAGCATAGTGGTTGAATGAGTTCATTTCGGGTGTTGCGAAAGAGCCGTCCTCTTTCATACCGTCCCATCTTTCCCACATAGTTGTAGCGCCCTTTGTAACGGGGAAGAGCCATGAGGGGAACTCTTTTCTTAAAAGAAGCTTGTATGCAAGGTCAGCTCTGCCGATATCGGTAAGAGTGTGAAGAAGATAGGGTGTACCAACGAAGCCTGTTTTAAGGTGACCGCAAGACTCGATATCCTTTACAAGCTTTTCTGCCTCACGCTCTCTGTTATCGGTAAGGTTAAAGTAAAGAGCAAGCACGTTTGAGGTCTGGGTTTCGTGCTCGGGTTTGCCTGTGTTTAAGAATTTCTTTCTGTATGCCTTAACGGATAAATCGTAAAGCTCTTCATAGTAGGACATATCCTTGCCTATTGCTTTACCCATTTTTATAAAGAGAGAATTTGAGTAAGCTAAAAATGCAGAGCCGATAAGGTTTTTATCTGTAAGACCGCCTGTTGCTTCGTAACCTGCGTCGAGAGAAAGCCAGTCGCCGAAATGGTAAGGATGTTTATCGAAAAGGCCTCTTTCTGTGCCGTTGTTTTCCATAAAGCCAATCCATTTTTTCATTGACTCAAACTGGTCTTCGATTATTGTTTTATCACCGTAAGCGGCATAAACCTGGTAAGGTACGATAACGCTTGCATCTGCCCAGGCAGAAGAACCGTGAGATTCCCAATTCTGAAGGTCGGGGCAAACGTCTGTAATAGCACCGCTTTCACGTTGGTCAGCAGCAAGGTCGTGCAACCATTTTCTGAAGAATTTATCTGTTTTATATGTAGTTGAAGCAGTACGGGCAAAAACCTGAGCATCACCCGTCCAACCGAGTCTTTCATCTCTCTGGGGGCAGTCTGTGGGAACATCGAGGAAATTACCGCGAAGCCCCCATACTATATTTTCATATAGCTGCTGAACAAGGTCGTTACCGCAAGCAAAATAGCCGATTCTCTTCATATCTGAGAAAACAACAACTGCGGTGAAGTTTTCTAGCTTGATATCCTCCTCATCAAAGCCCTCAAGCTTTATAAATCTGAAGCCCTGGAATGAGAAGTGGGGCTTATATGCTCTTTCAATACCGTCTGAAATAACGGTAACCTGTGCTTTCGCACCTCTTAAATTCTCTGTATAGAAATTGCCGTCCTTGTCAAGAATTTCTGCGTGATAAAGCTTGAATTCCTGACCTTTTTTTGCAGGAACATTCCACTCAACGTAGCCTGTAAGATTCTGACCGAAATCGATAACTGTTTCACCCTTGGGTGTTTTTATGATTTCCAAAGCGTTAAGACGGGTCATTTCGCGGACCTCTTCGCCCTCTGTTTCAATAAGGATATCCATATTGATATCGGGAAGCTCCTTTACAGGAAATTCTTCGTCTGTATTTGCAGTAAAATCAACGGCTTCACCGTTATAAATATGAGAATACATAATATTAGTTTTACTGCATTTCCAAGATGAGTCTGTGGGAATGAAATCCTCTGTGCCGTCTTCATATTCAATAACGAGTGCTGCAATAAGAGCATCTTCTCTTGATGTTATGCTTTCGTAATTTTCGTGGGGGTTACCGTGAAAACGCATACCGTTACCCAGGGCAATATCAAGAGTATTGCACTCTTCAAGAAGATTTGTAACGTTGTATTCCTGATATTGAAGTCTTTTTCCGTAAGTAGTCCAACCGGGAGCGAATATAAATTTACCAACTCTATGATTGTTGAAATATGCCTCGTAATAACCTAAAGCAGAGCAGAAAAGAGTTGCTTTTCTGACGGGCTTGTCTAACCAGATTACTTTTTTGAATACGGGTCTTACATCACCGAAGTCTGCATTTTGTCTTATAAATTTTGCATCCTTAATAGTTTTCATAAGTACACTTCCTTTGGGCTATCAAAATAAGAAATTCCATTGACAACCGTTTTGTAACTTGTATAATTAAATATATCTTAATCTATAACTATTTTCAATACTTTCGGGGGCAAAAATGAAAAATCTTTCCGATATCAACGTTATAAAATCAGTAATGGGTAAGCATGGTGTTACCTTTAATAAAGGCCTGGGTCAGAATTTCCTTGTTGACCCTGACGTTTGTCCTGCAATGGCAGAGGCGGCAGGTCTTGACGAAAACACCTGTGCTATAGAAATCGGTCCCGGTGTTGGTGTTTTAACTGCCGAGCTTGCAAAAAGGGCAGGTAAGGTTTTAAGCTTTGAGCTTGACAGACGCCTTTTACCCGTTTTAAAGGAAACCTTGTCAGACTTTGATAACGTTGAAATTATAAATGAAGACGTTATGAAAGCAAATCTTCCGCAGATTATTGAGGAAAAATGTAATGGTATGGATATCGTAGTTTGTGCGAATCTTCCTTATTACATTACCTCACCCATAATTATGATGCTTTTAGAAAGCAGATTACCTTTAAAATCAATAACAGTTATGGTGCAAAAGGAAGCGGCGGACAGACTTTGTGCTCAGGTTGGCAGTCGCGATGGCGGTGCTGTTACGGTAGCGGTAAATTATTATGCCGAAAGCGAGGAGCTTTTCTTTGTTCCGAACGATTCCTTCTTGCCACCGCCCAAGGTAAACAGCGAGGTTATCCGCCTTACCGTAAGAAAAGAGCCACCCGTTAAGGTTAAAAATGAAGAGTTCTTCTTTAAAACGGTAAAAGCG
The DNA here is from genome assembly GCA_045638585.1 of Acutalibacteraceae bacterium. Lineage (GTDB taxonomy): Bacteria > Bacillota > Clostridia > Oscillospirales > Acutalibacteraceae > DTU089. Next base: position 71,254 of record JAZUBO010000034.1, read on the forward strand.
GCATTTTCACAAAGAAGAAAAACTGCCGAAAACTCTATAAGTGCAGGGTTAGGTATAGGTAAAGACAAGGTTGCCGCGGCACTTAATGAGGCAGGGCTTGAAAAAACAGTAAGAGCCGAAAAGCTTACAATGGAAGACTTTGCAAGAATTGCGGAAGCTTTGGAGTGAGGATGACGTAGTTCGCTTTGCTCACAGTGAAGAGTGAAAAGTGAATAGTGAAGAAGTTAAGGGTCTGCGACGCTATTTTAAATGGCAAGTGGAAAGTGGAAAGTGGCAAATGTCGGGACCTGCGGTCGGCATTATAAGCTTCGCATACAAAAAGAAAATTAGAAAAATATAGTTTCAAGATGGTCGTACCTCTCTTCGAAGAGAGGGGGACCGTCTTTTGTTTTGTAGTTTATGAGAAAAAGCATATTTCGCGCCAAAGATTATATATAACAATAAAGTTTTCCGGACGGTGGAGAGTTCTCGACGTGAGCCCTCGAACGTCGTGAAACCATAGGTTTCATTTACACCAAGTAACCTCTTTTTAAAAAGTAAATTCACAAGAAATAGTATCATATTAATTTTATTAAAAAGATAACTTTCTTACATTT
>JAZUBO010000035.1:0-12680 GCA_045638585.1 Acutalibacteraceae bacterium
TGCAATAATAAGTTGTTCGGCAGAGCCTATTTCAATAATAGTTTTAATGATGTTTTCGTAATATCTTTCCTTATTGACTTCATCGTAATCGTTATTTAAAAGCTCGTCAATAATATAATCGTAACCCATAGCAGTTCTTGAAAGGTGCTTACGCACTTTTGAACGGGTATATTTACTGCTTACAAGACGGCAGATTTCCAATAGGCGTAATAACGTTACGTTATACCATTCATCATCAATTATCTTTTGTTCGTTTAGTTCAAGAAGTTTTTCTTCAGGGTAGTAGATTAACGTTGCAAGTTCCTTTCTTTCTTTAGTCTGCAGACTTTTTGCAAAAAGCTGATCCACTTTCTTACGTATAACCCCTGATGCATTTTTACGAATATGGAAAAATGCCTGATGCTCGCCATGGATATCACTTAAAAAGTGCTCCGTTCCTTTAGGCAAAGCAAGAATTGCGTTAAGGTTAATGATTTCGCTTGATACTCTGTTTCGGTTAGGATATTGTTTTGCAAGTTCAAGAATATACTTGTTCTCCATTATTAATATACCTCCTTAAAAAATAATCAAAGCCCTGTATATATTATACAAGGCTTTTATAATTAAAACAATCCTGAAATTTTACCATCTTTATCAACGTCAATACGTTCAGCGGCAGGAACTTTGGGAAGCCCTGGCATAGTTAAAATATCGCCTGTTAAAACAACGATAAAGCCTGCGCCTGCTGATACTTTTACGTTTTTGATGGTTACTGTAAAGTTTTCCGGTGCTCCAAGTTTAGTTGGGTCGTCAGAAAAACTATACTGTGTTTTTGCTATACAAATTGGCATTTTTTCAAAACCGAGCTCGGTTAATTGAGCAATCTGCTTCTTGGCGTTAGGCATAACTGTAATGCCGTTACCGCCGTAAACCTTTTTAACAACTGCTTCAATTTTTTCTTCAATTGAAGAATCACTTTCATATGAATATGTAAAGTTAGAATTATCTTCTTCGTTGCAAAGACGAACAACCTCTTCTGCAAGCTCTACACCGCCTTTGCCACCGTTAGCCCAAACAGTAGAAAGAACTGTGTTAACACCGAGCTCTTTACATTTATTGATAATGAATTCGATTTCGTTATCTGTATCAGTGGGGAAACGGTTAACAGCAACAACACAAGGAAGCTTATAAACGTTTTTGATATTTGAAACGTGACGAAGAAGGTTTGGAATACCCTTTTCAAGTGCTTCAAGGTTTTCTTCACCCAACTGGTCTTTCTTAAGACCACCGTGCATCTTAAGAGCTCTTACAGTTGCAACAACTACAACCGCAGAGGGTGTAAGACCTGCGGCTCTGCACTTGATATCGAGGAATTTTTCAGCACCTAAATCTGCACCAAAGCCTGCTTCTGTGATAGCGTAATCAGCAGTTGCCATAGCCATTTTAGTAGCAAGAACTGTATTACAGCCGTGAGCAATGTTAGCAAAAGGACCACCGTGAACAAATGCGGGCGTGCCTTCAAGAGTCTGAACAAGGTTGGGTTTAACTGCATCAACGAGAAGTGCAGTCATAGCACCCTGAGCTTTAATATCACCGCAAGTAACGGGTTTGCCGCTGTAATCGTAAGCAACGACGATTCTTGCAAGACGCTCTTTAAGGTCTGTAATAGATATTGCAAGGCAGAAAACAGCCATAATTTCACTTGCAACTGTGATATCGAAGCCGTCTTCACGAGGAACACCGTTCATTCTGCCACCAAGACCGTTAATTATATTTCTTAACTGTCTGTCGTTCATATCAACGCAACGTTTCCATGTGATACGCTTAACGTCAATACCGAGGGCATTACCCTGCTGAATATGGTTATCAAGCATTGCGGCAAGAAGGTTGTTAGCAGCACCAATAGCATGGAAGTCACCAGTAAAGTGAAGGTTGATATCTTCCATAGGAACAACCTGTGCGTAACCGCCCCCTGCTGCACCGCCTTTAACACCGAAAACGGGGCCAAGAGAGGGCTCACGAAGAGCAACGCAAGTATTATAGCCACAAAGATTCATAGCATCAGCAAGACCGATTGTGGTAGTTGTTTTACCCTCACCAGCAGGTGTGGGAGTAATAGCTGTTACGAGAACAAGCTTACCGTTTTTCTTTGCTTCTTTAAGGTATGATAAATCAATCTTTGCTTTATACCATCCGTAAGGCTCGAGATATTTTTCACCTACACCTGCTTTTTTTGCAATTTCGGTAATAGGCTGCATTTTACAATTCTGGGCAATTTCAATGTCTGTAAGGTAACTCATTTTGTTATTCTCCTTCTTCACTGATATTTAACTTTTCACGGCAAAGTTTCTTGAAAAACTCAAAATTTTCTTCACCGCATATATCGATATTGTTTATAAGCGAATTCTGATAATCGTCGAAAAGCTTTTGTTTTTTTGACGGGCTTTTAGTTTTTTCAAGCTCTTCAACAAGCTCTGTAAAGGTTTCGTTTATAAAGCCTTTGATTATACGGTCACGACGCTCGTTTATATCGTTGAGCTGGTCGGTTGGACCGTTGCCCTCAAAACGCCAATAAGGCTCGATTTTAACAAGGTTTTCCGTACTTGAAATTAAATCTCTCATTGAACTGAAAAACACCTGCGGATATTTCGTTGTATTAACGTTACGGGCGGCATTTGAACCGATTTTAATGTTTTTCACAACGTAATTATTAATCGCGGTGATAAGCAAATCATAAGAAAGTAATTTTCTTGTAACGGGAATTGATGAAACAATTTTTTGTATTTCAATTCTTTCATCTCTGTCAAAATCACGGGGTTTGTGAACATAGCCCTGTGGCTTTTCTTTTTTCTTAAAAAACATATCGATACATTCCTTTGCGAAATTACTTCTATTATAAAATTCTTTCCATAAAAAGTCAACAACAGGATTACCTATAATAAGGAAATCCTGTTGTTTATTTTAATCTTCAGTTTTAAATTTTATATTTTCATTTTCACAATAGCATTTTACGGTTTTATTTGGTGGTATTTCACCCGAAAGCTTCATTGTGGCAAGTTGATCTTCAATCTGCGAGGTTATTTCTCTTCTTAATGGTCTTGCGCCGTAAATATCATCGAAGCCTTTTTCAGAAATATACTCTATTGCACTCAAATCAAACGTAACGTTGATACCGTTATTTTTGCATCGTTCTTTTAATTCATTCAACATTCTACGGGCAATTTCCTTTATTTCTTCTTTGGTAAGACGCTCAAAAATTATAATTTCATCTACCCTGTTTATAAACTCGGGCTTGAAATATTTTTTTACCTCGTCATTAACACTTTTTTTCAGAAACTCTCTTCTTGCAGCATCATCTTTTTCACCCGAAAAGCCTAACGCAGATTTATTGTTTGAAATAAGCTCTGCACCGATATTTGAGGTCATAATTATAACACTGTTTTTAAAATCTACTTTTCTGCCCGAGGTTTCTGTTAAAACACCATCCTCCATTACCTGAAGAAGCAAATTAAAAACCTCGGTATCAGCTTTTTCTATTTCATCAAAAAGCACTATTGAATACGGCTTTCTTTTAACTTTGTCGGTTAACTGACCACCCTCTTCAAAGCCGACGTAACCGGGCGGTGAGCCTATAAGACGGGAAACGGAATGTTTTTCCATATACTCGGACATATCAATTTTTATTATTTGTTGCTCCGAGCCGAAAAGACATTCTGCCAGAGCTTTTGTAAGCTCTGTTTTACCTACACCGGTAGGACCTAAAAACAAAAATGAGCCTATGGGTCTGTTTGGGTTTTTAAGCCCCGACCGACCTCTTCTTATTGCTTTTGCAACTGCATTTACAGCTTCATTCTGACCGACTATTCGTTTATGAAGCTCACCTTCAAGACGTATAAGCTTTTCACTTTCTTCTTCAGCAATCTGAGAAACGGGTATCCCCGTCCACGAGGAAACAACCTTGGCAACATCTTCAGCTCCAACTGTTTTTTCAACATCAACTGCTGAATCTCTCCATTCTCTTGTTTTAAATCTTAACTCATTGGTTGTAAGCTTTTCTTTATCGCGAAGAGAAGCGGCAGCTTCAAAATCCTGATTTTCTATTGCGTTATGCTTTTGCTCTGAAAGTTCTTTTAGCTTTAACTCTAATGATTTTATACTATCGGGCGGTGTAAGACTTAAAAGACGTACCTTTGAAGAGGCTTCATCTATTAAATCTATTGCTTTATCAGGCAAAAATCGGTCCGTTATATACCTTGCTCCATAATCCACAGCCGCGATTATAGCTTCATCGGTTATTTTTACTTTATGATGCTTCTCATATTTCTCTCTTATACCGCAAAGCATTTCTATTGTGCTTTCCCTGTTTGGCTCATCAACGCTTATTGTCTGAAATCGTCTTTCAAGAGCCGCATCCTTTTCAATATATTTTCTGTATTCATCGATAGTTGTAGCACCTACGACCTGTATATCTCCCCTTGTGAGAAAGGGTTTTAAAATATTAGCCGCATCTACAGCACCCTCGGCAGACCCTGCACCGACTATGTTATGAAGCTCGTCAATAAAAAGTATCACGTTACCGTCGGAGCAAACCTCATCAATCATATTTTTAATTCGTTCTTCAAAGTCACCACGGTATTTTGTGCCTGCAACCATACAAGTAAGGTCAACACTTATAAGACGTTTTCTTTTTAAAATATCGGGCACGTCTCCCTCGGCAATTTTTAAGGCAAGACCCTCGGCAACGGCAGTTTTGCCTACACCCGGCTCTCCGATAAGGCAAGGGTTATTTTTACTTCTTCTGCAAAGAATTTCTATGACACGCTCTATCTCTTTATTTCTTGAAATAACGGGGTCAATTTCACCGTTTTCGGCAAGCTCGGTCATATCTCTGCCGTATTTCAAAAGAGTTTTTTTACCTGCTTCGGTTGACTTGTGTTGCTTTGAATCTGACAAATCACTTGAAGAGTCACTGTTAATTTCGTAAGGCATAACCCCTAAAGCAATAATTATTTTACAGCCTGCGCTCTGGCTTTCTCTTAAAAGGGCATTTAAAAGCTGTTGTGTCCCCGATTCACCCATAGGAGCACTTTTACCCATGCTCAAGGCGTTTTCAATAATTTTACGGCATCTTGGGGTGATATCGTCGGGGGTAAGACTTGTGGGAAGACCTATTCCAACCGTAGCCTTAACCCTTTCCTCTGCTTTTTTGAGGGTGATTTTTTTACTTGCAAGAATAGATGCCGAAACCATTCTTGTATCTGACAAAAGTCCCAGCAGCATATGCTCACTACCGATATAGGTATGACCTAAATTCTCGGCACTTTCCACCGCATAATTCAAGGCGTTATTTGCGCTTTCGGTAAACCCTGTAAATCTATACATACAACTCTCCTATTCATTTTTAGTTAAAACCAAGGTTATTACGGTTAAATCATCGTTTTTCTCCGTCTGGTATCTTCTTATATTTTCGCAAAGCTCGCAGGTAAAGCTTCTTATATTTCCACCCGTAAAGCTTTTGAGCGATTTTTTAAGAAAAGGTAAATCTTCTTCTCTTACACCATCGGAAAACATTACGATAGCATCACCCGCACCGAGTGTTCCCGTTCCACAGCTGATTTCCGTATTGCTTATAATACCGAGGGGTAAAGAAGAAAATGAAATATTGAAAAGTCTGTTGTTTTTCTTTACAACTGAATCTGCCGCACCACATTTATAAAACTCGGTATGACCCGTAAATAAATCAACAACGATTAAATCAAGGGTTACAGAACATTCTTCACCGCTTTTTGAAATAAGCGATGTATTAACTGTATTTATTGCGGCTTTTATACCAAAACCGCCTTTAATAAGCTTTTCAAGAAGAGTTACCGCGAGACCCGAGGTAAGTGCCGCCTTTGTTCCCGTGCCCATTCCGTCGCAAATAACCGCATAAAAAAGCCCTTTTCCATCTTCGAAGGTTGAAAAGGTATCACCTGAATATTTTTCACCGTTTGCACAGAACTGAACACCGGAGCTTAACACTTTATATTCTGACTTTTCTTTATATACAAAGCGGGTAATATCGCCTTGACGGTCAATTAAAGGTAGCTCAAAGCTTCTGTTTGTTATAAGCTTAATCTGTTCACTTAAAGGGCTTAAAATAATTTTTCCTTTAAGTAATTTTGTTTTTAGCTCTATGGTCATTTTTTCAAGCTCATTTATCACACAACAACATTCAAGCACCTCAAACGAGCAATTTGTAGCGGCAGCTCTCACTCTTGTGGCTGTATCCATATCGAAGCATATTTCCTTATCTAAATCCTCGCACAAGGAATCAAGGAGCGAGGAAACGTTTATAAACTGCTCGGCAACCAAAGAATTCATTTCTTTAAATCGCATTTCATTTTTTCTTCTTATTTTATATTCACCGTAAAGACGGTTAAAGCTACTTGCCACGTTTTCCGTTCTTATGCAACGGGCAGAAAACTGTTGGGGTACTGTTTTATATTCTAAATATATCCCCTCTTTTTTCAAGGAAAGCAAGGTGTTAAAAGCATCCTGCGTATTTTCAAAGGAATCACCCCAACAAGAATCATACAACCCGCAAGAGCCACAAACCCGTTCTTTAGTTTTTTTAGGGATATAAGCAATATCACTTTTTTCAGACTTGGATAACGCATCGTTTACACTTGTTAAAGAAGAACAAATTTCCGTTGAAACGGCAGATGCATTTCTGATTTTATAAAACATTTCATTTTTTACGGTATCTATTATTGGTGAAGTTACAGACGGTCTTAACACGTTTCGTATCTGCTCATCGAATTTATAGCTTACAATGATGAAAACCAGTGCTGAAATAAGCGTTTCAATTATTACGTTATAGCTTTCAAAGCTATCGTAAGACAATGCACCAACGGCTAAACCCGTAAAGATAAATGCTACAACACTTGCAATTCTACCAAACCCCGAAAACACACCCGAAAGAAGACCACCAAAGGAATAAAAGCTTAAGAGGAACATATCTGCACCCGAAAGCCCCATTGTTATACCGCCACAGATACCGACTATAGCACCCCCTGCTTCTTTCGTATAATAACCGCAGGTTAGGATAAGTAGAGAAATAATAATATGAACCGGATAAACACCGAAGATGTTTACGTTTCTTAATGACAGAAGCAATATCATTACAGATATAAAAATTGCCGTTGCTTCTTTTGAGGTAAGAGAAGAAAGCCCGCCTTTTATATTCAAGGCAGAAAAGCTTTTCATCAATAAAAACGAGGTTACGCTACCCACTGTGCTTTCAGCAAAGCAAAGCATTACAGATAAAAGAGAAACATCATCGGCAAAGGCTATTGCAAGACCCGTTACAAAAAGACAAATAAAAACAACCACCGAGGGTGTTATACTGTTATCCCTTATAGCTTTAAAGGGCTTTAATGCGGTCATAATTACACACAAGGAAAAAACCGCAGAGGTATACCTTAAAGCAGAAACAGAATCTAAAGCAAAAAACCATCCGACTATTGCACCCAAAGACGCAGTTAAGGTTAAATCTTTTGAAACACTACCGCAAAAAGCCGCACCGAAAGGTGAAAACTCTTTACTGAAGCCGGAAAAACTAAAAAGCACACCTAAAGCAAAGCTTACGATATGCCTTACAACTGTTTTTTTTAGCGTTTCATTTTTTTCTTTTTGCCATCTTCCGCTGTACACCCTTACAGCATTTTTCACGTTCATTTTTCTACTCCCGATAAAATATTATATCGTTTATTGTAAATATATGGTTACGTAAAAAAGGTCGGTGTGTGTTGTAAAGTTTTATATAATTGTGGTATAATTGGTCGTAAGCTGATGATTTTTGACATAATCAGTTAATTCTTTAATTTTTGTAATATTTTTTTAATAATTTTATAACCCGTTTTGTAACTTTAGCTTGTTACCATCTAGATGTAAAAGGGTTAGGGGGATTTCTATGTACAACGTGCTTATATGTGACGATGATAAGGCTATTCTTAAGTCAATTGAAATTTATCTTAAAATGGAGGGTTATAATCCTCTTCTTGCAACTAACGGCAAAGAGGCTTTAAGCATTATCGAAAACAACGAGGTGCACTGTATTGTTCTCGATATAATGATGCCCGTTCTTGATGGGCTTGAAACCACTTTAAGAATAAGACAGACAAAGAATATACCTATCATTCTTCTTTCTGCAAAAAGTGAAGACACAGATAAAATTACGGGGCTTGGCTTTGGTGCAGACGATTACGTCACAAAGCCGTTTAATCCGTTAGAGCTTACGGCAAGAGTTAAAAGCCAGATCAGGCGTTACTGCTCCTTAGGTAGTCTCCAGAAAAAGCAAGGCGTTATCGTAAACGGTGGCCTCGCTATTGACACAATAGCTCACGAAGTAACCGTTGACGGTGAACCCGTTAAGCTTACTGCAACGGAATACGGAATTGTAGAGCATCTTATGAAAAATTTAGGTTGTATTCTATCAACAACCCAAATTTATGAGGCTGTATGGGGTGAGCCCTGTATGGTTGGCGACAAAACCGTAACGGTACATATAAGACGAATAAGAGAAAAAATAGAAATCAACCCGAAGGACCCTAAATATTTAAAGGTGGTGTGGGGAATTGGATACAAAATTGAAAAAATCTAAATACAACCCTTTTTTGAAAGCAACAGCTATTATATTGACTGTAGTTTTTGCATTCCTTGCGGGGTGTCAAGGTCTTAATGCAATAAGAAAAGCAATGTTTTTTAACTGCACCGATGGAAACTTCTACCAGACGGAAGCCGCTCAAAGCTCGGTTAGAAGTGTTTTATGGAATCTTTCTGCGTTAAAACCGATTATTGGAGTTTATTCTGATAATTTAACCTTTGAGGAATTCCGCGAAACAGATTATGCAAAAGAGCAACTCACTCTTTTAAACCAACAGGAAGAAAGAGCGATTAAGCTTTTCAGAACTATTCAGGAATTAAAAAAATTAAAACCTGAAACAACGGAAGAAATAACTGTACCCCAGCTTCAGAAATGGGTTATCGATGCAAACGGTAACTATTTCAATACCGAAACAGGTGAAATCTGCACACCCGATGAATACTATAATTACTATTACAACTCAGAAAACGAGGACTTCGGTGATTATAGTGCTACCGAAGATGTGACCTCATATTCCGTTGAGTTATATCCATCTGAACCTTATGAAATAAGCAGTATACCCATAAGTGATGAAGAGCTTTTCGCGTTAAAAGAATCATATGCTAATTTCGACGAATGGAATAACAAGTATCAGCTTTTAAGATCTCATATTTTTGAATTGGTTGACGATGCAACAAGCGAAGAAACTATTACTCAGGAATTTGACGACAAACGCTATTGGCGTTTAGACGAAATTTACAATACTGAAATATTACACGTCAGAGAAAGTATAAGCAGATATGTCAATGTTAAATATTTGCTTATAAACAACGAAACCGGTGCTTTTATCACAAACTCTGATGAAGACCACAAGGATTTTATAAAAAGCTTAACAAAGAACGATTTGTATTTCATAAGATTTGACGGCAATAAGCTCAGCTCACCCTCTGCTATACCTAACCCGTCAACAAAGCTTCTGAAATTCTTTTACGAAAGTGGCTTATTCTATTCAACGCCTCTTGATGAACAATACATCCGTGAATATTTTAACGGTTACTCCCTTTACGTTAAATTGAACGAAAACGTTGTTCAAGGCGATAATTTTTTCAATATTGTAAACGCATTTCACGAGGTTGAAAGCAACAGTCTTAACACTTATATTACCTCTGCGGCTGCTTTCGCGGTAATTTCTATAGCATGGTTTATTGTGGCTTGCGTTTTCAGCGGTAAAAGAAAGGATGAATCAATAAAGCTTTCAGCAACCGACAGAATACCGTTTGTAATAAACCTCCTTTTACACGGTGCGTTGCTTGTAATTGCCGGTGCGGGTGTTGTTATCGGTGTTGCATCAGACTTTTCGTTAGACAACATTTTCAACACTTATGATGCAAACGCACTTTTATGGTTAATTACCGACAAAACCTGTCTTTACTTTATTGGTCTCTGCTTCGCAGCATTCTCACTTGTTTTGCTCAATTTTGTTCTTTACATTGTAAGAAATTGCAAAGCAGGTACATTCTCAAACAGATTTATAACTTCATTTACAGTTAACAAGATTAAAGGCGCATATAAAACCAGACAGGCGTTACCCCAATCAATTAAAGACTTAAAAAAGAAGCTTATAATTGCAATTTCAATATTAGCGGCTATAAACATTGCGTGTGCATTCTGTTGCTTACTTGGCGGAGTTCCTTTAGTAATTCCAATGGTTGTAATCGATATACTTTGTATGGTTTACATTTATCTTTACATTAGTGATGTTAACAGACTTATGGGAATCGCAGAGCAAATCAAAACCGGTGATTTTAATATTGAGATTGCTCCCGAAACATACGTTAAAGCACTAAGACCCTTTGTAATTGACTTAAAGGAATGCCGAGACAGTATACAAACTGCGGTTGACGAAGCAATTAAGGGCGAACATTTAAAGACAGAGCTTATAACAAACGTCTCTCATGACTTAAAAACTCCTCTCACCTCAATTATCAACTACGTTTCACTTCTTAAAATGTGTGAAATTGAGGGTGAAGATGAAAAGAAATATATTGATATTCTTGATGAAAAATCAAAGAAGCTTAAAAGGCTCATCGAAGACCTTACGGAAGCAAGTAAAGCAACCTCGGGTAATATTAAAATGAATTTATCCGTTGTAAATCTTAACGAGCTTGCTTTACAGGCGGTTGGTGAAAACAGCGACGTGCTTGAAAACGCAGGGCTTGACCTTGTACTTACAGAAAAGGATTCTGATATTTTTGTAAGCGCTGACAGTCAGCACACATTCAGAATAATAGATAACCTTTTCTCAAATGCACGTAAATATTCACTTACAGGCACGAGAGTTTACGTTGATGTTTACAAGGAAAACGATTACGGTGTATTTTCAATAAAAAACATCAGTAAAGAAAAGCTTAACATCAACCCCGATGAATTAACTGAAAGATTTGTCAGAGGTGACAACTCACGTACTACCGACGGTAGCGGTCTCGGTCTTTCAATTGCTCAAAGCTTTGCAGAGCTTCAAAACGGTATTTTCAAAATATCTATAGACGGTGATATGTTTAAAGCAGAGGTTAAACTTCTTTTAACTACAGAAGTTGAAACTACTCCACCTCTTCAAAACGAAACACCGACTGAAACAACAGTTTAATAACAAACAAAAAAAAGCAACTGCTGAACCAAAATCAGCAGTTGCTTAATTTTTATGATTTTTTATTTTATTGCTTCGTTGCTTTGAAATGGAGCTCTCTCATTCCCTCTACCTCGTCGCATATAGCTTTAAGGTTACAGTTATCGCAATCGAGCATAACGTTGTTCATAATCTGATTAAGTGCTTCGGTAATATCGTGATTTTTCTGAGCTATTTTTTCAAGCTCTTTGAAATCCGTTTTCGAGCTTGTAAAGAAAAAGACCTTTACAGCTTTTACTGTAGAATTTTCCTTTAAATTTTCTATGAACAGGTTACCGATTTTTTCAAAGCTAATCCCCTTTTTCAAAGCATCCCTGGATACTCGCACCGCCTCTTTATGAGTCTGAGAGGTTGAGCGCATCATATACCCTTCAGGTGAAATGTGATACTTCACAAAGTCAAGCTTTTTCAAAACGTCATACATTTTCTGAGTTTCGGGGATATCCTCAACCTGAATCAATGATACTCTGGCAAATTTTCTGTTGCTGTCAATATCCTGTAAATCGTCACCGAAAACTACAACTTCATCAGTCAAATCATCGGTTGTTACAAGGTTATAACCGATGCCGTCAAGCTCGTATTTTGTATAACGCTGCAGCAAGACCTGATTATACCCTAAATCGTTCCAGACATTGCTTTTACTATACGGATAAGTTTTCTTGTTTAATCGAGAACAGACGTTGTAAAATCTTTCTGTTAAAGATGCAAAATAATCCATTACAGTTTTTTATCTCTTTTCATATTATCGTAGTGCTTCTGAAGTGCATCGTAAATTTTTCTTACAAGCTTCATATCAATATTAAACCAATAAATTGTAAACGTAATAAGAAAAAGAGCTACTAAAACTGCTAAAACAATTAAAATTATTTCTAACATATCAATACTCCTTTGCCATACCCTTCTGACGAGCATATTCAGCAGCACCTAAAGCACCCATAAGCTGAGGGTCGGTTGAAAGCTCAACAACCTTGATTTTAAGAACTTTTTCTATTGCTTTTTTGAGACCGTCGTTTTTAGCACATCCGCCCGTAAGAGTAATACTATCGGTAACTCCCGCTTTTTTAGCCATAACAAAGCATCTTTTAGCAACTGCTAATTGAATACCTGCGGCAATTTCATCCATAGGTTTACCCTCACCAACAAGGGAAATAACTTCGCTTTCTGCAAAAACTGTGCACTGAGCGGTAATCGGAATAGTATTTTTTGCTTCTAATGAAAGCTTTGAAAATTCGGGAAGAGTCATTTCAAAAGCATTTGCCATTGCTTCATAAAATCTGCCTGTACCTGCGGCACATTTATCGTTGATAGCAAAGTTTTTAACTGTACCATCAGTATCAATGGAAATACCCTTAAGATGCTGAGCACCGATATCAATAATTGCTTTAACTT